>JBGATH010000015.1:0-88974 GCA_044229235.1 Usitatibacteraceae bacterium | reverse complement strand
GCGTGTTCTACCTGCGCGTGCCGCTTTCGCAATTGAAGGTGCTGGGCAATCGCTGGCTGTCGAAAGACCGCTTCAACCTGCTGTCGTTCGTGACGAGCGACTACGGCCCGCGCGACGGCACCAGCCTCGAGGACTGGGTGCGGTCCATGCTCAAGGACGAAGGCGTGGATACGGCCGACGGCGAAATCGTTCTGCAGACATTTCCGCGCCTGCTGGGCTTTGTGTTCAATCCCATCAGCATCTGGTACTGCCACGACCGCGACGGCCGCCTGCGCGCCGCGCTGTGCGAAGTCAGCAACACGTTCGGCGAGCATCACAACTACCTGGTTGCGCATGCCGACCAGCAGCCGATCGCCGCCGGTGACTGGCTGACGGCGCGCAAAGTGTTCCATGTATCGCCGTTCTGCGAGGTCAAGGGCCACTATCGCTTCCGCTTTGAGCAGACCGGTGCGCGCGCGTTTGCCGAGGTGGACTACTTTGATTCCGACGAACCGACCGCGGATGCCGCACGATTGCTGGTCACCACCATCCACGGCACGCCCCGCCCGCTCGATGCACGCACCACCCTGCGCGCGTTTTTCGGCTACCCGTTGATGACCATCGGCGTGGTCGCGCGCATCCACTGGCATGCCCTGAAGTTGTGGATAAAGCGCGTGCCGTTTTTCACCAAGCCCGCACCGCCGGCCATCGAAACCAGCCGCTAGCCCATCCACGTCACGACGCCTTCCCTGCAGCCTCACCCAACCTGACCTTCACCCAACATGACCGTCAACGACCTCTCGGCAATTCCCGTCCACACCCACCTCCCGGCAGTGGCCAGGCTGTTCTACGGCCTGATGAAGCGCATCGACACCGGCAGCCTGACGTTTACCTCGCCCGAGGGGCACACCACGGTGTTTCGCGGCGTGCACGAAGGGCCCGCCGCCGACCTGCGGTTCGCGGACTGGGGAGTCGCCAAGGAGGCGTTCAAGTCGGCCGAGATCGGTCTGGCGGAGTGCTACCGCGACGGGCGCCTGTTCACGTCCAACCTCACGGCGTTCCTGATGGTGTGCACCGAAAACCAGGCCGCCCTGGAACACGTGTTTTACGGCAAGCCGCTGGTGGCGCTGTACTTCCGCATCAAACACATGCTGCGGCACAACCACCGCGGCAACGCCCGCAAGAACATCTCCGCGCACTACGACCTTTCCAACGCGTTTTACCAGCAGTGGCTCGATGCCACCATGACCTACTCCAGCGCGGTGTTCAACGGCGACTACGCGCAGCCGATGGAACAGGCGCAGACCGCCAAGTACGAGCGCATCCTGTCGGTGCTTAACCCGAAACCCGCGGACACCATCCTCGAAATCGGCTGCGGCTGGGGAGGCTTTGCCGAGCATGCGGCCAGAACCCGCGGCGTGAAGGTCACCGGCATCACCCTGTCGCAGGAACAGCTGGCATTTGCGCGGCAGCGCGTCGCTGCCGCCGGTCTCAGCCACCTCGTCGACCTGCAGCTGATCGACTACCGCGATGTGCGCGGCCAGTTCGATCATGTGGTGTCGATCGAAATGTTCGAGGCGGTTGGCGAGCGCTATTGGCCCACCTACTTCAGCACGGTGCAGGAACGGCTCAAGCCCGGCGGTCGCGCCGTCATCCAGGCCATCACCATCGACGAGGAAGCGTTTCCGCGTTATCGCGAGACCAGCGATTTCATTCGCGAGTATGTTTTCCCGGGCGGCATGCTCGCGCCCATCCCGCGCTTCATCGCGGATGCCGGCAAGGCCGGCCTGGTCGCGGGTGAGCCTTACTGTTTCGGCATCGACTACGCCGAGACCCTGAAGTGGTGGCTGCAGCGCGTCAACGCGCGCGTGGAGTCGATCAGGTCAATGGGCTTTGACGACAAGTTCCTGCAGATCTGGCGCTTTTACCTGTGTTATTGCGAAGCCGGGTTTCGCGCCGGGCGTACCAATGTAATGCAGATCGAATTGATGAAGCCGGCGGCGATGCAGGCCGCTTGAAAGGAGCAATGATGTTACTTCGCGCAAATCGATGGCTGCATGGCGTGCTGGCGATGACGTGCCTGGCCGCGCTGGCAGCGATGCCGGCCGCAGCGCAGACACTTGCCGCGCCGGTTGCGGCGGCCGCACCCAACCTGACGATGCAAGGCGAAGGCACCATGCGCTTTTTCGGGCTGAAGGTGTACGACGTGCGGCTGTGGACACTCATGTCGCGGTTCACGCATGCCGAACCGTTCGCGCTCGAGCTTGTGTACGACATGTCGCTCAAGGGCAAGGACATCGCCGAGCGCAGCGTCACCGAAATGCGCGGCATCGGCGTCAAGGACGAGGACAAGCTCAAGCGCTGGGGCGAACTGATGGCCAAGGTATTCCCCGACGTCAAGGCGGGCGATGCCCTCATCGGCGTGTCGATTCCCGGCAAGGAAGCGCGTTTCTACAATCGCGAAAAACTGATTGCATCGATCCCCGATCCTGAGTTTGCCCGCGCCTTCTTTGATATCTGGCTGTCGGACAAGACCAGCGCCCCCGGCGTGCGCAGCAAGCTGCTGGGTCAGCAGACCCAGTAAGCGGAAACCGTGAGCCCCCACGCCGAAGCCGCGCAAATGCCGGCGCCCGCCGCGCCTGTGCCGCTGTGGCGGCTGGCCGCATACGGGGTGATGGCGATTCCGCTGGCAATGGCGGCATTGCCCATCTACGTGCATGTGCCGAAGTTCTACGCGGATGTCATGGGCCTCAATCTGGCCGCGATTGGTGGGCTGCTGCTCGCGGCGCGCGTATTCGATGCGGTGCAGGATCCGCTGCTCGGTTACTGGAGTGATGCCACCCGGCAGGGCAAGGGCGGCCGCATGCTGTGGGTGGGCGTCGGCGTACCCTTCCTGGCGATGGGAATGCTGGGACTGTTCCGGCCGCCGCAGTGGGAAACCGGCGCGCTCACCTGGTGGTTCATCGCCATGCTGATGCTGGTGTACACCGCGTTCAGCATGGTGCAGATCAGCTACCAGGCCTACGGGGCCGAGATCTCCGACCATCCGCTGGAGCGCACCCGGGTGACCTCGATCCGTGAAGGCCTTGGCCTGGTCGGCGTGTTCCTGGCCGCGGCGCTGCCGGATATCCTGTCGAAATCGCAGGGGCCGCGCGAGGGGTACGCCACCTTCGCCTGGCTGTTCCTGCCGCTGGTGCTGCTGCTGATGGTGGTCACGATCAAGTTCTCGCCGTCTGCCGCGGTACGCACCCATGCCGCCGGCCGCGATGCGTTCCGCGCCATGCTCAAACCGTTTCGCAATGCGCTGTTCAATCGCCTGCTGATGGTGTTCATGTTCAACGGCATCGCCGCCGCCATTCCGGCGACACTGGTGCTGTTTTTCATCGAGGATGTGGTGCAGCGTCCTGACTGGTCGGCGCACTTTCTCATCGCCTACTTTGCCGCCGGCGCACTGGGCATGCCGCTGTGGGTCTGGCTGTCGGCACGCATCGGCAAGGGACGCGCCTGGTTTGTCGGCATGGTGCTGTCCATCGTAGCCTTCGTCTGGGCGTTCCTGCTGGGTGCGGGCGATGCGATTCCATTCATGGTCATTTGCATCATGTCGGGGCTGGGATTGGGTGCCGATCTGGCGCTGCCGCCATCGATCCTGGCCGATGTCATCGACGTCGATGAACGCGCCGGCCTCGGGCGCAATGAAGGCGCTTACTTCGGACTCTGGAACCTCGTGACCAAGATGAACCTTGCGCTCGCTGCGGGCATTGCCCTGCCGGCGCTGGCGATGCTTGGCTACCAGTCCAAGGTCACCACCGCGCCGCAGGCGCTGATGTACCTGTCGGCCATTTACGCCTTGCTGCCCTGCGGGTTGAAAGCGCTGGCTGCGATCACGCTGGTCCGGTCGCCATTCTTTCGCCCGGCGACGGCCGCGCGGGCTCAACTCGGGGAGGCAACACCATGATTAAACGCTGGGTGTCGTTGGTGCTGTGCGGTTTGCTGGTGGGTTGCGCCAGCGTCAAGCCGCAGGACTACGCGGGCGAAACGCCGAAACTCGATCTTGCGACCTATTTCAACGGCAAGGTCGATGGCTGGGGCATGGTGCAGGACCGCTCCGGAAAAGTATTGCGGCGCATGGTGGTCGAAATCGACTGCACGTGGAGCGGCAGCGAAGGCACGCTCGACGAGTCGTTCCGGTGGTCGGACGGCAAGACCGAAAAGCGGGTCTGGAAGATTCGCAAGAACGGCGATCGCTATGTGGGCACCGCTGGCGATGTGGTCGGCGAAGCGCTCGGTGAGGCCGCCGGCAACACCCTGCAATGGCAATACGTGCTCAAGCTCCCGGCCGATGTCGGCGGCTACGAGATGAACATGGATGACTGGATGTGGATGGTCGACGAGCGGACGCTGACCAACCGCACCACCATGTCGAAATTCGGCGTGAAGTTTGCCGAGATCACCATCTTCTTCCGCAAGCGCTGATCGGCTTCATCGGAAAACTCCAGCATTGGCGCGCCTCTTCAGCACTTTCTGGCCTGAAAGCCGCGCCAATGCTGGAGTTTGCTGCACTTATCCTTGGCGGAATGCCGCCTGAAAGGTCACGATGTCACTCAATCCCAAAATCACCGACTGGTCGAAAAAGCGCGTGTGGATCATTGGCGCGTCGACCGGCATCGGCGCTGCGCTCGCCTCGCAGCTGCACGCGCGCAAGGCGCGGGTGGCGCTGTCGGCGCGCAGCGAGGAAAAGCTGCGGCAGCTCGCCAACGGACTCGATGCCACTGCCGGCCAGACCACGCTGGCGCTGCCGCTCGACATCACCAAAGTCGAGACCATTGCTGCCGCGGAAAAAACGCTGGTGCGGGCCTGGGGCGGCTACGACCTGGTGGTATTCATGGCCGGCGATTACACCGCGATGCGCGCCTGGGAGCTCGACCTGAAGGTGGCCAAACAGATGCTGGCGACCAATTGGGAGGGGTTCCTCAACGGCCTGTCCGTCGTCATTCCCCGCTTCATGGCTGCCAAGTCTGGCGGCATCGCGCTGGTGTCCAGCGTGGCCGGGTATCGCGGCCTGCCCAAGAGCCTGGTCTATGGACCGACCAAGGCAGCGTTGATCAATCTGGCCGAAACCCTCTACATCGATCTCAAGCCCAAGGGGCTCGACGTGTACGTCATCAACCCCGGATTCGTGAAGACGCCGATGACCGACAAGAATGATTTCGACATGCCCTACATCATCTCGCCGGAAGAAGCCGCCGCCGAAATCATCAGCGGATTTGGCAAAGGCGAATTTGAAATCCATTTCCCGAAGACATTCACGCGCATGCTGAAAACCTTGCGGCACCTGCCCTACAGCCTGTATTTTCCGGCTGTCCGGAAAACCACGAAGCTCTAGCCGTTGGAGGCGAGGTCATGCAAAGCGAAGCCCTGAAACGACTCATCCAGTACTGGCAGACGCTGACACCGGACGCGGTCGAGCGCATCGGCGAGGTCTACAGCGATGACGCCTACTTTCGCGACCCCTTCAATGAAGTCACCGGCCTCGCGCCGATCAAGCATGTTTTTGCCGACATGTTCGTGCGCCTGATCGAGCCGCGCTTTACCATCGTCGAGACCATCGAGCAGGCGCATGGCGTGATGCTAATCTGGGACTTTGATTTTCGCATCCGCGATCTCAAGCCGGAGCTGGCGCGGCGTATTCACGGCGCGTCACACATTCGCTTCGCTGCGGATGGGCGCGTGGCCTATCACCGCGACTACTGGGACGCGGCCGGAGAACTCTACGAGCAGCTGCCTCTGGTGGGCGGTCTCATGCGCTGGCTGAAAAAGCGCGCCGGCTAGACCGGCGCCGCCCGGCCGGTGCCGGCGCCGTGCTCAGGATTTTTGCAATACGTACAGGCAGCCGTGCACCGGTTTCGCATGTTCCGTGCGAATCACCGAATCGAGCCGCTGAATGACCGGCATGCCATGTTCCTGCGCCAGCCGATCAATATAGGCCTTGGCATGAGCGTACCGGCCTGCCGCCTGCAGCTTCATGTCTTCGACGAGGTCGACCGGCGACTCGATGGAGAATGCAAACAATCCGCCCGGCGACAAGTGTCTGGTGACTTCCGCAAAGATGCCCTCGAGGCGGCCGACATAAACCAGCACATCCGTCGCGGCAATCAGATCGGCAGGTTCCGGGTGCGTCGCCAGCCACGCCTGGATATCGCCGTCGTCCAGGAGGTCGTAAATGCCGCGAACGCGTGCCTGTTCCAGCATGCCCTTCGACAGATCGACGCCGGCAAGCCGGGCCGCGAACGGCCGCACCACGACGCCGAACAGGCCGGTACCGCAGCCCAGATCAAGTACATCGGGCTTGCGTCCATGTTGCAGCGGAAAGGCCGTGAGCCACCGTTCGAGTTCCGCCAGCAGCAGTTCCGGCGTGCGGTAACCAAGCCGGCCGATGAGGTGTTCGTCGAAAATCTCGGCCATGCCGTCAAAAATGCGTTCCACCATGGCGGCCGGCGCCGACTCCGGCTGGCCGCCCGAGTAGAGGGCCAATTCGAATCGCGCGGTCTCGTTATCCGGATCGCGCTTCAGCACTTCGGACACGCAGGCGATGGCTTTGGCGTCGTCGCCTTCGCGGTGATGGCAGTCAGCCAGGTCCAGCCAGGCATCCAGCAGGTTCGGGTCGTTCGCCACCGCCGCCTCGAGGCAACGCATGGCCGGACCGCGCTGCTGCCGCCGCAAATGGATGAGTGCCATGCCGCTGTGCGCGGTGGCAATCCGCGGATTGAGGTGGATAGCCTGCTGGTAGCAGCGCAGCGCCAGGTCGGGTTCATCCAGCTTGACCAGGGTGTTGGCCAGGTTGGTCAGCGCTTCCGGAAAGCGCGGTTGCCGATGCAACGCGTTCTCGAAAGAAAGGCGCGCCCCGGACCAGTCGCGGTTTTCGAACTGCACCAGGCCCAGGTTGTAGTGCGCCAGCGGAAAGCCCGGCTCGAGGGCGATAGCCGCGTGATACAGCTCGGCGGCGCGCGCCATGTTCTTGAGCTGGAAATGCGTCAAGCCCAGTTGCACCGTCAGCCGGGCATTGTTCGGGTCCGATTTCAGCGCCAGTTCGTATTGTTCAACCGCGGCCGCCAGCGAGCCTGAACGCTGTTCAACCACGCCCAGCCACGCGCGCACCGGCGACTGGCGCACGGCATCCGTGATGCGCTCGAGAAACTCTTCACATGCATGCCTGGCCGTTGCCAGGTCGCCGGCTGCGATGCGAGCCTTGATTGCGTCGATCGCCGGCTGATCCGCCGCGGCACCGGCTGGCGCTGCGCCGGTCATCGCTTGGCGAGTTGGTCGACGATCTCGAGCACTTTCACCACTCGCGACACGCCGGCGGTGTTGCGCGCAATGTCGGCCGCCGCATCGCCTTCTTCCTTCGTGACGATCCCCATCAGGTACACCGTCCCGGCCTCGGTCACCACCTTCACATGATTGGCGGCAAACACCTTGTTGCCGATGAAGCGGGTCTTGACGCTGGCGGTGGTGAGCGTATCGCCGCTGCGGGCCACCACCGAAGAATTGCCCGCCACCGCCAGTTCATTGGTGACCTGCTTCACGCTGGGAATCTTGCTGATCGATTCGGCGATGTCCTTCTTCATCTGCTCGTTGGGCGCCTCGCCGGTGAGCAGCATGTGCAGGTTGAAGCTGGTGAAATTGACGTGCGCATCCTTGTAGTTCTCAAGTTGCAGTTTGCGTGCCTTCCATTCGACGTTTTCGTCCTCCACCTGGATGCCGATCGGCCGGCGGTCATCGACGGCAAGGGCGGTGGCGCCGATGCCGGTGGCGGCGAGGGTAAAACAGCCCTGCAGCAGCAGCGCTGCGCAGGTGAGCAGGACAAGTCCGATGGCGCGCATGGGGATGGACATCATTTCTCTCCGAACAGTAGGTTGTCGATGGCATCGCACAGGCAATGCAGCATCAAAAGGTGGACTTCCTGAATGCGCGTGGTGACCTGCGAATCGACATTGAGCAAAACGTCGCCGCCTGCCAGCATGGTCGCGATTTTTCCGCCGTTGCGCCCGGTCATGGCCACCACGGTCATGGATTTCCTGTGCGCCGACTCGATGGCGTTGACAACATTGCGCGAGTTGCCGCTGGTGGAAATGGCGAACAGCAGGTCGCCCGGCTTGCCGAGCCCGCGCACCTGCTTGGCGAACACCTCATCGAAGGAGTAGTCGTTGGCCACTGCGGTAAGAATGGAGCTGTCGGTGGTCAGCGCGATGGCGGCCAGCTCCTCGCGCTCGCGTTCGAAACGACCCACCAGTTCCGCCGCGAAATGTTGCGCATCGCCGGCCGAGCCGCCATTGCCGCAGGACAGGATCTTGCCGCCGCCCTTGAGACAGGCGACCATGGCCAGTGATGCCCGTGCCACTTCGGGCACCAGTGCCGCGGCCACCCGTTGCTTGGTGGCTGCGCTCTCATCGAAATTGCGGGTAATGCGTTGTTCCAGGTTCATGGCGCTATTTTAAGGATTTCTAGGCCGCAAATGCGTCCTGGATCCATTCGATGCCATCTTCGGACAGTTGGTTCAACAACACTGCGTCGAAGCGGCAGGCCGGCAGTTCTTTCCTGCCCGCCAGATAGTGTTGAGCAGCCGCGATCAGCCGCCGCTGTTTGCTTGCCGTAATGCTGGCCGCCGCGCCGCCGTAGTCGTTGTCACCGCGCCGGCCGCCGCTTTTGCGCAGCCGTACTTCCACGAATACCAGGGTCGCGCCGTGCTGCATGACCAGATCCACCTCGCCAAAGCGACAGCGGTAATTGCGCGCCACCAGCTTCATTCCCTGCTTGCCAAGAAAGTCCTCGGCCAGCCTTTCGGCGTCATCACCGCGCTGTTTGGTGGTGAACAGCCCGGCAAGTTTCATTCGGCCGGTTTGCTGAACAGGGCAGGGTGGCCGTCGCGCATCTCTGCCTGGGTCAGGGCGCGAACAAACTGGCGACCATCCAGCGTGATCTTGCCGGTGACGCCGTCAAGCGCCGGCGCTGAATTATCCGGCCGCGCAATCAACTGTGTCAGGCGCCACGCATCGATGCCGAGCGCATACAGGCGCTCGAAGTCGATGGGCATGGGCTCGCCAGGCTTGGTGTAGGCCATCACGCCGGGATGGTCGGGCTGCACAAACCAGGGCATTTCCAGAAAGCGCACGCTGTCGATGTCGAGGTTCTCGATGGCGTCGCCGCGCGGATCGATGGTCATCGAGGTTGCGTATACCGGCATTCCCGGCGGCAGGTAGGGCCGCGCAAAGCGGGCCACCTTCAGGTCAACCGCAAGCAGGGCAACGTCGGCCATGGCTTTTTCGATTGCGACGGTGATGCGCTGGCCCTCGGCCGAATCACTGCCGACGGCTGCATTGAAGGGAATGCGCGCCGCGATTTCGCCGCCGATGCGCAGCCACTCTTTTTCGAAACTCTCCTGGACGCGCTTGGCCAATGGCGCCGCCGCCGAAATGATGGCGACGCGCTTGGCGCCGTCCTGCATGACGGCGCGCGCCAGCAGCCGGGCCTCCCATTCCAGGCTTAGCGAGACGTGATAGAAGCGCTCGGGAAGATCGCTGTCGTTTGCGGTGGGCGCATTCAGCGCGAGGGTCGGCAACTGACCGGTCTCCCGCGCCATGATGTTGGCTCCGTCGCGCGTCAGTCCGCCGACGATGAGGGTGGCACTTTCGGCGGCCGCCTTGCGGTACAGGGTTGCCAGTGCGGCAGTATCATCTGCGGCTTCGTAGATGCGGTAGGGAGGCGCATTCTTGCCTTCGGCTGCGGCGCCGGCGATGAAGCCCTGCTTGACGGCTTCAGCGGCCTTGCCAAACGCCTTGGAGCCGAGCGGCAATATCAGTGCCACATGCGGCACCGGTGCCAGCGGTTTTTCGCCCGCTTTTTCGACAGGTTTTGGTGCTTTGTCGTCGGCACCCGCATCCCTGGCGGTGGCTTTGGACTCTTCTCTTGCCGAGGGCACCGCGTCCGCGCGAATGGCGCCGGCAGCCGGCGGGCGCGTGCCGGCAGGCGCGACCTCCTTCGCCGGTGTTGAGCTTGCGGGATTCACACCTTGCGCCGACAATGCCGGAGCGCTGAGCAGCACAGCGAACAACGCCAGCCTGCCGATCCTGGCCGCCGGCAATACAAGTTCCCGCACTGAAAATCGATTGGCGCGCATGATGGCGCTACAGGAAAAGTGAATCGCGATGTCCCGGCATGAAGCCACGTTGGAGTGTGCATTATATGTGGTCGCCACTCCCATCGGGAACCTCGGCGACATTACCACGCGCGCGCTCGACACCCTGCGGAATGTGGACGTGATCGCCGCCGAGGACACGCGTGTCACCCGCGGCCTGCTGTCGCATTTCGCTATCGCCACCCGCACCATCGCGGTCCATGAACATAATGAGCGCAATGCCGCAGCCGGCATCGTCAACCTGTTGCAGCAAGGCCAGAGCGTGGCGCTGGTGACCGATGCAGGCACGCCGGCGGTATCGGATCCGGGCGCAAAGGTGGTGGCGGCCGTCCTGCATGCGGGCATTCGCGTCATTCCCGTTCCCGGGGCGTCGGCACTGGTGACGGCGCTCTCGGCGAGCGGCGAGGGCGAGCACGGATTCGCCTTTCACGGATTTTTGCCGGCCGGTGCCGGCGATCGCGTTCGTGCGCTGGAACGCCTGCGCGAGCGCTATGGCGATACGGCCATGCCGCTGGTTTTCTACGAATCGCCGCATCGCGTCGTCGAGAGCATCGCCGCGATGCGCAGCGTATTCGGCGATGGCCAGGACATCGTTATCTGCCGCGAGCTCACCAAGAAGTTTGAGTCGATCGTGCGGCTGAAGCTGGCTGAAGCACCGGCCTGGCTCGAAGCGGATGACAATCACCGCCGCGGCGAATTCGTGCTGATACTGCCAAACACCAGCACTGGCGCGGCTTCCGAAGGCAAAACGGCCCAGGAACAAGCACTGGAGCGGACCTTGGCAATCCTGTGCGAGGAATTGTCGCTGAAGCAGGCAGTTGCCCTGGCCGTAAAACTAACCGGCGAGAAGAAGAACAAGGTGTATGAGATGGCGCTGGCGATCAAGGGCGGGGGGGAAAGTGGTGGGAGCGAGGAGTAAGAACGGGACGCCTTGCCGAGTTGCGCAGCGCCTCGCTACTTTCCCCGTTCGCCTGCTCCCTATAATGTCGGCATGAACGAAATCACAATCACCCGGCCGGATGACTGGCATCTGCACGTGCGCGACGGCGATGCCCTGAAGGCGGTGCTGCCGCATACGGCGCGCCAGTTTGCCCGTGCCATCATCATGCCTAATCTCAAGCCGCCGGTGCGACTGCTGGCCGATGCCGTTGCCTACCGCGAACGGATCATTGCGGCCATTCCGACAGGCGTGAGTTTTGAACCGCTCATGACCCTGTACCTCACCGACAACACTTCGCCGGATGAGGTGCGCGCGGCATTCGACAGCGGGGTAGTCAAGGCCGTGAAGTACTACCCGGCCGGCGCCACCACCAATTCCGATTCCGGTGTGACCGACATCGGCAAGTGCGACGCCGTGTTCGAGGTGATGCAGCAGGCCGGTATGCCGCTGCTGCTGCATGGCGAGGTTACCGGCGACGAGGTGGATGTGTTTGATCGCGAAAGGGTCTTCATCGAGCGCCACCTGGTGCGGCTTGCCAGGCGGTTTCCGAAACTGCGCATCGTGCTGGAACACATCACCACCCGGGAGGCGGCGGCCTTTGTCGAGCAGGCCGGCGACAACCTCGCCGCCACCATTACGCCGCAGCACTTGCTGTTCAGCCGCAATGCGATTTTCAAGGGTGGCGTGCGGCCGCATTACTACTGCCTGCCGATCCTCAAACGTGAAGATCATCGCGTGGCGCTGGTGCGGGCTGCGACCAGTGGCAATCCGAAATTTTTCCTCGGCACCGACAGCGCCCCGCACACCCGCAACGCCAAGGAAAGCTGCTGCGGTGCGGCCGGCTGCTATTCGGCACTGCATGCCCTGGAGTTGTACGCCGAGGCCTTCGATCAGGCCGGCAGCCTCGAAAAGCTGGAAGCGTTTGCGAGCTTTCACGGCCCCGACTTTTACCGCCTGCCGCGCAACAGCGGCACCGTGACGCTGCGGCGCCAGAACTGGACGGTGCCTGAAGAGGTGCCGTTCACCGAGTCCGGCCTGGTGCCGCTCATGGCCGGCGAGTCGATGTCCTGGCGCATGGCCTGAGTGCTGCGGGTGGCGAAACCGGTCGCCGATTGGCGCGAGGCGGCGGACGCGCTGTCTGGCGCCTGTTTTGATGGCGTGCGCCAATGGCTGCAACAACTGAATGACGAATGCTGGCCGTCGCTGGCCCGCCTCAATGCGCTCGCGGCATCAGCGCAGACATGCAACGCGCGCGGGGACCTGATTCGCTTTGTGCCGCCACCGGCTTCATCCCTGTCGGCAATGCATTACGAAACCCATATTGCCGCGACCGGGGAAGTGCCCACCCGTGAAAACTGGCACGACCTGTTCAACGCGCTGCAGTGGCTGAGCTTTCCGACGATGAAGGCGACCATCAACGCGCGGCATGCCGAGTTGCTGCGCATCCGTGGACCAGACGAGGCCAAATCACGATCGGTGCCGCGCGACGTCCTGACGATGGTTGATGAAAGTGGTGTTCTGGTGGCGAGCGAGGACGATTCGCTGCTGGAGCTGATCCGGCAATTTCGCTGGCGCGAGCTGTTTGTTGATCGGCGTGCGCACGTGGAAACGAAGATGCGATTTGTTCTTGTCGGCCATGGGCTGATGGAGAAGGCGATGCGGCCATTCATCGGCATGACCGGCAAGGCGATCCTGCTCAACATTGCCGCTTCCAGTTCGCTCGATGTCGCCGCTGCCAATTGGTTGCGCGACGACGCCAATCTGGCGAATTCCGGCACGCTCGCACCGTTGCCGCTGCTGGGAGTACCTCATTGGGATGCGCGCAACGAGCAGCCGGCCTTTTACGAGAATGCGGACTACTTTCGGCCGGGCCGCAAGCAAGGGAAACAAGGTCGACCGTAGGCCGCGTGCGATAATCCAGGCGGAAGTGCGCCAGACGGTCGCTGTGCATTCGTTGCATAGAGGAAAGTCCGGACTCCACAGGGCAGGGTAGTGGGTAACGCCCATCCACCGTGAGGTGAGGATCAGAGCAACAGAGACGAGTCTGTCCAGGGCAACTTGGGCAGGGTGAAACGGGCAATCTCTACCTGGAGCAAACCCAAATAGGCAGGCGTTGATGTGTGTCCCGCGGAGCCTGCGGGTAGGGTGCTTGAGGCGCACGGTAACGGGCGTCCCAGAGGAATGACCGTCATAGCACGCAAGTGCCGTAACAGAATCCGGCTTATCGGTGCACTTCCAACTGATTCGATGGTCCGCGCCGGCCGGCCGGCGGCGTCATTCGTAGGCCAGCGACTCCCGGACCGACTGTCGCAATGACCGCCGCACCGTCGCCAGGATGGTGAACAGCACCACCAGTGCGCCGCCGAGCAGGATGACGAGCCCCTGCAGCGAAAAGCGCATGGGCACGGCCACGTGCAGCAAGCGCGTTTCCGCGGCATGCAACATGGCCAGTGTCAGCGGAATCGACACGGCGATCGCGAGCAGCAAACCGAGCAGGGTGACCGAGGCGGCCTCCATCCAGAACAGACTGGCAATGTGCCGCGGCGAGGCGCCCAGTGTGCGCAGGATGCCGATTTCACGATCACGTTCCATTACGTTCAGCGCCGTGGTTGCGGCCAGCATGATGGCGCCGATCAGGGCGGCAGCCAGCGCCACCATGCGGATCACGTCTCCCACCACCCGGAAGTGTTCGTCCAGGGAATCGCGCAACATGTTGCGCGTGAAGACCTGCGCCGGTGCCATACGGGCAGCGAGAAACGCCCGATCGAGCGCGTTGGCGACCAGTTCGATCTGGTCTCCAGGGACCCCGGCCACCCCGGCGACCTTCACGCGCAGCACCGTGGAAGCGTCGCCCTGGCCGGTCAGCGCGTCAATGGTACTGAAGTTGGCGTACATCACCGGCGCACTGATCTCCTCGACCACGCCGACAATGCGCACCGGCGATTGCCGGTCGCGAAATTGCAGCGTGGTCTGGGCACCGGATTGCAGCGCGGGAATCGCGTCCTGCAGCGCGCGCGTCACCACGATTTCCATTGTTGAATCGCGCGCGGGCTTGCGCCCTTGCACCACCGGCAGGTGGAACAGCCGGGAGTCTTCGGGAAAACCGGTCAGCGCGATGCGGCGCATTTGGGCGCTGGCAGAAGCGGCCGAAGCCGCCGTTGCCAATGTCACGCCGGCACGCCGCCAGGCTTCGGCCGCCACGACACCGGGTGTCGCGCGTGCCACCGCTTCAATGGCTTGTGCGGTAGCCGGTCGCTGCAGTTGTACCTCGATGTCGTGTCCCTGGTCGGCCAGGCTGCGATCGATCACGCGCATCAGGCTTTCGTAGTTGCTGTGCGTCAGCAGCAGCAACGCACCGCCCGCTGTCAGGCCCAGCAGCATGACCATCAGGCGCCAGGGGCGCCGCCAGCTGTTGCGCATTGCCAGCGCCCAGCGCACGCGCCCCGGCAGGCGGATGAGGTAGGCCGCCAGCCGGCTGCCAGCGGGGAGCGCGACGATGCCCGTGTCGTGAACCGCGGCATGCGCGGTCATGCGCGCCGCGCGTACCACCGGAATCGCGACCGCCAGCAGCGGCACACACACAGCCACCAACACTTCCTGCCACAGCAGGCTGGATGTAATGCCACGATTGGCGATGTCGATGTTCAGCGAAACCTGGTAATAATCGATGAGGGCGAGACCCAGTGCAAACCCGAGTGGCAGCGCGACCGCGGCGGCCAGCAGCACCAGTGGCGCCAGCAGAGCAAGGTACTGCCGTGCAATCTGCATCGTGCCGGCACCCAGTGTTTTCATGATGCCGACCTGCCGTACCTCGCGCCGCATCCAGCCGGAGACCATGTAGCCGGAAACGGCGATGCTGCAGGCGATCATCATCACCGACAGTACGCCGAGCACACGCAGCATGGCATTCATGAGCAGGGCGTGCGGGTGGGAATTGGGCAGCACGTCGGTGCGGGTCGCGGGTGTGCCTGCCTTGCCCAATACCGCCTGCAGGCGGGCGGCGAGGTCGGCCGCGTCTGCGCTGGTGCCGCGATAATCCATCTTCACCAGCAGCTGGTCGAGGTCCGCGCTTTGCCCAAGCTGCGCTGCAGTGGCGGGCGTCACATAGGCATAGATCATGCGCTCCTGGGTGCTCGGGGCGATGGCCGGGTCGTGCACGAAGCCGCCGAACGGCACCGCAGCGGTTTCGCCGGTGGGTGTGCGGATGCCCAGGGCTTTGCCCATTGTTGTATCGATCAGCGTGGCGGCAGACTGCTCCAGCAGCACGACGTCACCAGCCGGCGGCCATGTGCCCGCATGAAGATGGACCTTGCCCAATCGCTGTGCGGCGAAGTCGCTGATGACGGTCAATCGCAGCAATAACCAGGTGCCATCCTTGGCGGCAATGCGGGTGGTGGCACCGCGCCTGGCTTCAGCCGCGCGCACGCCCTCCTGCCCGGCGACCAGGTTGAGCAACTCTGGTGTCATGCGGTCAAACCACAGTGCCAGATCGGGTGACTCGGCCGCTGCATAGCTGGTGGCGATTTCGCGCTCCAGGACGGCCCGGGCATTGAGTGCCGCGACCACCACCGACATGCCGGCGATCAACACCAGCAGGATCGCGACAAACTGCCTGCCATGCGCGCGCAGGTCGCCGCGCACCTTGCGCCAGCGCATGTTCATGCCGCCACCCGCTGGTAGCGATCCGCGATGATTGCGCCATCGCGAAGCTCAATCACGCGGTGCGCGGTGCCGGCGAGGCTGGCGTCATGGGTGACGACAAACAGTGTCTTGCCCTCGGCTGCCAGTCGCTGGAAGAGCGTGTTGATTTCTGCGGCAGTCCCGGTATCGAGGTTGCCGGTCGGTTCGTCGGCCAGAATGATGGGAGGATCATTGGCGAGCGCGCGGGCGATTGCCGCACGTTGCTGCTGTCCGCCCGACAAGGTCGACGGCAGTTTGTCCGCCTGGTCCGCCAGGCCGACCTGCTGCAGCAGATGCAGCGCGCGTTCGCGGCGTTCGTTGGACGGGAAGCCGCCCACCAGTTCAATCGCCAGGATGATGTTTTCCGCCGTGGTCAGCGTCGGCAGCAGCTGGAAGAACTGGAATACCACGCCGATGTGGCGGCCGCGCCAGGCAGCCATGCGGCTTTCACTCATGCCTTCCAGCGAAGTGCCGGCGACGCGTACTTTGCCGCCGCTGGCGCGATCGAGGCCGGCAATCAGGTTCAGCAGGGTCGATTTGCCGCTCCCGGACTTGCCCAGAACCGCAACGTATTCACCCTTGCCAACCTGCAGCGTGAGTTGCGTGACCGCGTGGCAAGTCTGCGCGCCGCGCGTCACGTAAGTTTTGTCGACCGCGGTGAGCGAGATCAGGGGCTCAGCGGGCGGCGCGGAGGCCGTGACAAGCGAGGGCATGGTCATGATCAGCCTCCCGCCTGTTGGACCTGCAGCCGGAACAGGTCAGACCACAGCAAACGGCCGGCCGCATCAAAGCGAAACAGCTTGGACTTGCCGGGCGAATCGGCATAGCGCAGTTCGACGCGTGCATTGCGTACCGGGCCATTGGTCTCGATGGACTGTACGGCGATGGCAGCGGGTCCGGCGATGCGTTCCATCGCCTGCACGAAGAACTCGCCGGCCTTGCGACCGCTGGGCAGGTCATCGACGTTGTATTGGTCGGACAGGCGCGACAACATGGGTTTGCCTTCGCGCGCCTTGATCGCTTCCGCCATGGCGCGGAAAAATGCCTCGATCTGCGCATCCGGCACGACGCCGGGCGCGAATGTGATGACGGCCAGTTGCCTGGGGGGCGGTGCCTTGGGGACGGGTGGCGGTTCCCCGTGGAAGAAGCTGCGCAAATCGGCGACCTGAATGGGTAGTGAGGTGGCGTAAACAGGGAGCGGTCGCAGCGCCTGGGCCGATAGCGCGAAAAATGCGAGGACAAGTGGGATGATTTTCACGCCGGACTCCGCGAGTAAGTGGATTGGTATGTATGGGACCCTGGTCGCTGCCGGCCGCGAGGTTCATCGACGATTGATGCGCAGGTCGACAAAGGTTTACTTCCGGCTCCGAACGGGTAATATGTTCATCTTACATGAATAACTTATCGTAAAACAATAATAAATTATGGAAAGACAGCCATGAATGAAACCTCACCCGCAGTTCGTCGCCTGTGCCGGGCCATCCGTCTGGGAAGTGCCTTGTTCGTGCTGGGCGTAATCGGCATCTACCTCGTCACCTGGCTTTTCCCTTCCTTGCACAGCGGCGCGCACGGCCTGATCCCGCGCATCCATCTGGCCGGCTTGCCCGCCAATGCCTTGGCGGAACTGGGCGCGGCGGACCGGTTGCTGATCGGCGCGATCAGCCTTCCCTACCTCGCCGCGCTGTCCTGGGCGTTTTACCGATTGAACCGGATGCTGCGCGGCTTCGAGCGGGGCGATTATTTCGAACGCGAAACCGTCGGCAGCCTGCGCGCCTTTTCGGGCTTCCTGCTGCTGGCGAAACTGTTGTCACTGCTCGCGATGCATGCGCGCGTTGCGGCTTATGTACACGTGCTGGGTCATGCCGAACTGCGGCCGCTGGTGAACCTGTCCAGCGATGACATGGCGGTATTGCTGATGTGCGCGTTGTTCTACCTGATCGCGCACATGATGGATGAGGGCCGCCGGCTGGCCGAAGAAAATCGGGGGTTCGTCTAGTGGCCATCATCGTCAATCTCGATGTGATGCTCGCGCGTCACAAGATGAAGTCCAAGGAGCTCGCGGCATTTGTCGGCATCACCGAGCAGAACCTGTCTCTGCTGAAATCGGGCAAGGTGAAAGGCATCCGCTTTTCGACGCTGGAGAACATTTGCGCGCGGCTGAATTGCCAGCCCGGCGACATTCTTGAGTTCCGCGCGGACGCGGGCGGACCCGCTGCAAGCTCGGCGGACGACATTGACGAAACCTGAACGAACGCGATGTGGCCAATCAGGGTGCATTCACCGCCGCGAATTCGCGCGGCGCTTTGATCAACAGGCGACCGAAAGGTAACTGCGTCGGCTCAACGCTGGATGGCTTCTCGACGCCCGTGGAACCGGTCCGTGCCGCTAGTCCCGGTGTGTGCGATTCAAACTTGACGCAGGCCCACAGTGGCTACCGGCGAAATGGTTTTGGAAAGGTCGCGACGCTGGCATTGCCCGCCTTGTCGAGGGCCTGCAAGCCAAACACAACATTGTCCTTCGACGTGCCGATGACGGTGGCGCGCGTCACATTCGGGAAGTCCTCGGCGTGTTGCCAGAACGGCGCCGTGGTGTCACGCCACAGCACGCGATAGCCGACCACATCCGGTTCCGGATTGGCTTTCCAGCGGAACGTGGTGTTGTGCTCGTGAAACAGGTTTTCCATCTGTACGTCCTGTGGTGCCGACGGACTGTTGGCGAGCGAGGCGAGTGCGGCGGCGTTGATGCGGGCCACATCGGCCGCATAGGCGAAATCGACAAACTCGGGCAGGTCGCCGTACTTCACGCCGTTTTCCTCGCGCACATTCTGGTGCTGATGGCGGAAGTCCTCGATGTACTCGGTCATGCGCACCGCAGGATAGCCGGCATCGAGAAACGGAAAGTGGTCGCCGCCGCGCAAGTAGCGGTCGCGGCGGTAGATCAGCTCCACTTTCATGCCCGGCACGTAGCGCTCTCCTGCCTGTTTGATGAAGCGGCCCAGCTGGCGGGGCGCCGAGTCGTTTTCGCCTCCGGTACGGATGAGTTGCAGGATCTCGTCGGGCATCTCCTTCAGTGGTGGCACGCCCTCGGCGAACAGGCGCACCTTCCTGCGTTCCACCACGCCGTTGGAACCGCGGGTATTGCCGATGATGTCATTGGTGATCATGCCGGCGATGTTCATGCCTTTTGCTTTTGCCGCCTTGGCAAAAAAGGTCGCGCCGAGCAGGCCCTGCTCTTCACCCGCGACCGTCATGAAAATCAGCGTGGCCTTGAATTTGTACTTCGACATCACGCAGGCCATCTCGATCACGGCTGCCGTGCCCGAAGCGTCGTCGTTTGCGCCGGGGGCAAATCCATCCGGGTCGGTCGGCGTGCCGCGCATCGAGTCGTAATGCCCGCTGACCACGTAAACACGATCACGGCTCTCGGCCTGCTCTCCGGCGAGCGTTGCTACCACATTGACCATGGGCGTCGGCTGCGGGACGCGGGCACTCACCGGCGCGAGATGCTCGTCGAATTCAACCTTGAGGCGCCCGCCACTCGCGGCGCTGCAACGTTCCAGTTCGGATTTGATCCAGCGCCGCGCCGCGCCGATGCCTTTGCTGTCGCTGGTCGTATCCGACAATGAATTGCGCGTTTCAAAACTCACCAGCTTGCGAATGGTGGCTTCGATGCGCCTGGCCGAGATCTCCTTGACGATTTTCTGGATGTCGGCATCGGGTTTTGGCGTGGCGGCGTGGCCGTCGGCCGCTGACGTAACGCAGAGTGCGGCGAGGGCAAAACCGGCAAAGGCGTGGGTGTGCTTGGGCGTCATGGCAAGTGTGATCGGTGGTTTGATCGCTGATGATACGGCCGCAGGCGCCCCTTCATGTGGTTGGAAAACTACATACCGACCGGTCAAGGCGCGCGCAGTTAACAAACGAAAGCGCCCGTCCCTGCCGTTGAAGGGCCTTGGACGGGATAATGTATATAAATACAGTAACCAGCTGATTTTTCAGGCGGAATTCTTGCGAAGTTACTTTAGGTTGCTGGCATATCTATTTAATTATCAACGAAGTTTTCCACAGGAAAAATCTTTCTAGAAAGTTGCGCTAAGTGTCTGACTCATAAAGAAAAAATCCTCCGAACCTGCTTGACCACCGATTTATATTTGCCTATAGTGTCCACAAGTGGTGAAAAGTGGGTTTTTAGGGGTTTCCCTGAAAACCCCGTTGCTTTTTTCGCCGGCAAATAAAACAAGAGGGGATCCATCGATCGTGTTTCAGGGTGCGTCGGAGCTCAATCTGGACGTGAAGGGCCGCATGGCCATTCCGGTCAAGCATCGCGACGGCCTGCTTGCGCCCAGCGCCGGCCGACTGGTGCTGACCGCGCATCCCGAGGGTTGCCTGCTGCTCTATCCCTTGAAGAATTGGGAACCGATACGCGATCGCGTCATGACCTTTCCCAGTCTCGACCGCACCGCCAGCGTCTGGAAGCGATTGCTGATCGGTTTTGCCGAAGAGCATGTGCTGGACGGCAATGGCCGCGTGCTGGTTTCACCCGAGTTGCGCAAGTTTGCGGGCATCGAAAAGCTCGTGATGTTCGTCGGGCAGGGTACGCATTTCGAGATCTGGAATGCCGGCGCGTGGGAATTGCAGCTCAAGTCGCTCACCTCGGGCGCGGCCGGGCTGCCGCCCGGCACCGAAAACTTCTCCCTCTAGCCGGTGCATGGATGAGATCTCGGCTTCGCCAGCACACATCACCGTCCTGCTTCGCGAAGCGGTCGATGCGCTGGCAATCCAGCCCGATGGCATTTACGTCGATGGCACCTTTGGCCGGGGCGGCCATTCACGGGCCATTCTGGAAAGGCTGGGAACGTCGGGCCGGTTGATCGCCATCGACCGCGATCCGCGGGCGATCGCCGCGGGCGCATCGCTGGCGAAGCAGGACAAGCGCTTCACGCTGCATCACGCCACGCTGGGAGAACTGGGCAGCGTGCTGCGGCAGGCAACAGGCAGTGACGCGGGTGCGGTGCATGGCGTGCTGGCGGACCTGGGAGTGTCCTCGCCGCAGCTGGATGAGCAGGACCGTGGTTTCAGTTTCCGTTTCGATGGCCCGCTCGACATGCGCATGGACACCACGCAGGGCGAGACCGTCGAGGACTGGCTGAACCGGGCCGATGAACAACAAATTGGGGAGGTGATCTGGCGCTATGGTGAAGAACGGTTTGCTCGGCAGATTGCAAGAGCGGTTGTTGCGGCAAGGATCATCGGACGTATTCGGACGACGCGCGAGCTTGCCGAACTCGTGGGTAAAACCGTCCGGACGCGCGAGCCGGGCCAACACCCCGCAACCCGCACGTTTCAGGCTCTTCGGATTTTCATCAATCAAGAGCTTGAGGAAGTAGAACGAGTTCTACCGCAGGCCGTGCGCGGACTGCGGACTGGAGGCAGGTTGGCCGTGATCGCGTTTCATTCGCTCGAAGACCGGATCGTCAAGCGTTTCCTGCAAAACGCGGCGAAGGCGGACCACCTTCCCTCGAAACTGCCGATCCGCGCCAATGAAGTCAACGTCGCGACCCTGCGCATCATCGGCAAGCCGGTGAAACCATCGCCAGCCGAAATTTCCGCCAACCCGCGCGCCCGCAGCGCCATCATGCGTGTCGCCGAGCGGCTGGGGGAACCTGCATGACGCGCGTTACCACCGTGCTCCTTGCCATTCTGGTCGCCTGCGCGTTGTCGGTGGTGACCTCCCAGCACAAGGCGCGCAAGCTGTTCATCGAGTTGCAGGCCGAAAATGAATCGGAGCGCAGGCTCGACAACGAGTGGCGCGAACTGCAGCTGGAAGCGCAGACGCAGGGCAACGGTCGGCGCATCGAGCAGAAGGCCGCGCGTGACCTCGGCATGAGTATTCCGGATGCCAGGCGATCAGTGATCCTGGTGCTCGACAATCCGCCGCCGGTGGCCAATGCGGGGGCGGCGAAATGATGAACCACTCCTCGCGCCGCATTGAATCGAACCTGCGCCTGAAGCTCGAAGGCTGGCGTTCGCGCCTGGTGCTGCTGCTCTGCCTGCTGTCATTCCTGGTGCTGGCCGGACGCGCGTTCTACCTGCAGGGCCTCAACAATGAATTTCTGCAGGCCAAGGGTGAAGCGCGTTTCATGCGCGTGGTGGAAATGCCGGCCTCGCGCGGCGCGGTGATGGACCGCAACGGCAAGCCACTGGCGATTTCCACGCCGGTCGAATCGATCTGGGCCAGCCCCGCCGACATGGACGTCGGGCCGCCCGAAATCGCCAAGCTGGCGATGGCGCTGGGAATGGAGCGCAAGGCGCTGGCCGAAAAACTCTCGGACAAGGACAAGAGTTTCGTGTGGCTCAGGCGCCAGTTGCCTCCCGAGCAGGCGGCGCGCGTCATGTCCATGAAGATCTCCGGCGTTTTCCAGCAACGCGAGTACCGGCGCTTCTATCCCGCGGGCGACGTCACCGCACATGTCATCGGCTTCACCGGCCAGGAAGACCAGGGCCAGGAGGGCATCGAGCTGGCGCAGCAGGCGACGCTCGCGGGCGTGGCCGGGCAGCGGCGGGTAATCAAGGACCGCAAGGGGCGCATCGTCGAGGACATCGAAAACCTGAAGGCGCCGCGCGAAGGCAAGGGCTTGAGCCTGTCAATCGACGAGCGCCTGCAGTTCCTCGCGCACCGCGAACTGAAGAGTGCCGTGGAAACGCAGAAGGCCAAGGGTGGTGCATTGGTGATGCTCGACGCCAGGACCGGTGAAGTACTGGCACTGGTGAACCAGCCCGACTACAACCCGAACAATCGCGCGCAGTGGAATCCGAAACAGGCGCGCAACCGCAGCGTCACCGATGTGTTTGAGCCGGGCTCAACCTTCAAGCCGTTCACGGTATCGGCGGCGTTGGAGGCGGGCATCGTCAAGCCGACAACAGTCATCACCACCGGTTCGGGTTTTACCCTCGGCCCGAAAACGATCACCGATGCGCATCCAGCCAACCAGCTGACCGTGGCCGAGATCATCCAGAAATCAAGCAACATCGGCACAGCCAAGATGGCGCTGCAGCTGCCATCGGAACAGCTGTGGAATTTTTACAATGATCTTGGTTTTGGCACCCTGCCGAGGACCGGCTTCCCCGGCGAAGCAACCGGGCGCCTGCGGCCGGTCAAGACCTGGAAGCCGATCGAGCAGGCGACGATGGCCTATGGCTACGGCGTGTCGGTCAGCGCCCTGCAACTGGCCCGCGCCTACACCGTGTTTACCAACGACGGCGTGCTGCTGCCTGTCACATTCGTCAAACGCGAAAGCGACGCCATCGGCCGCCAGGTCATCTCGGCAAAGACGGCGCGCGCCATGGCGCAGATGCTCGAAACCGTGACCCAGTCCGGCGGCACCGCGCTGAAGAGCCAGGTTGCCGGGTATCGGGTCGCGGGCAAGACCGGCACCGCTTACAAGCTGGTCAACGGACAGTATTCCGATCACTTGTACCTGTCCTCATTCATCGGTTACGCGCCCGCGTCCAACCCGCGCTACATCATCGCCGTGACCATCGATGAGCCGTCTGCCGGCAAACACGCCGGCGGTGAAGTTTCCGCACCGGTGTTTGCTGCGGTGATGTCGCAGGCTTTGCGCATGGCCGGCGTGCCGCCGGATGCCCCGGAAGCGCAGGTGCGCGAAGCGGTGGCGCCGACCACGGCACCGGCAACTGCGGCCCGTCTGAAGGATCGCGGATGAACTTTGCGCCCATGAATTCATCGAGCGCTGCCGCCGGCACGGGCGTGCTGCACAGGGACTTTTCCGGTGTCGAACTGGAAAACGCCCTTGCCGCCATGCCGGTGGTGTTTGACGAGGCCACTGCCAACAGCCGCGAGGCACGGCACGGCATGGCCTTCCTCGCCTACCCCGGTGCGGCGCGCGACGGTCGCGATTTCATCGGCGATGCAATCACCCGCGGCGCGTCGGCAATCCTGTTCGATCCGGCCAATTTCACTTGGTCGCCCGAATGGAAAGTGCCGCACCTGGGGGTGCCCAACCTCAAGGCGCATGCCAGCCAGGTTGCTGGCAGCATTTACGGGCACCCGGCTGAAGTGCTGTGGATGCTGGGCGTGACCGGAACAAACGGCAAGACCTCGGTATCGCAGTGGATCGCGCAGGGATTGGATCACGCCGGCCGAAAGTCGGCGGTCATCGGCACCATCGGCAATGGTCTGGTCGGGCAGTTGCAGCCTTCCGACAACACCACACCGGATGCCGTTGCGCTGCAACGCGCGCTGCGTGACTACCGGCGCGCCGGAGCCGGCGCCTGCGCCATGGAAGTCTCCAGCCACGGCCTTGACCAGGGGCGCGTTGCCGACATCAAGTACGACGTTGCCGTGTTCACCAACCTGACCCGCGATCACCTGGATTACCACGGCACCATGGACGCTTATGGCGAGGCCAAGGCGAAGCTGTTTGCCATGCGTGGCCTGAAGCACGCCGTGATCAATGTCGACGATCCATTCGGCGTATTGCTCGCGGAGCGGGTTGCGAAACAAGGCGGCGTCCAGATCGTTCGCTACAGCACGCGCCAAAATGGCGCGGTCGCCAATCTTGCGGCCAGGCATATTTCGGTGTCGCCATCCGGCCTCGCCTTCGACGTGACCGGCGCCTTCGGCAGCGCGCATGTCGAGTCGGAAATACTCGGTGCCTTCAATGTTTCGAACCTGCTGGCAGTCATCGGTGCGCTGCTCGCGAGTGGTGTCACGCTGGAGAAAGCTGCCGCAATCGCCGGCACCCTGTCACCGGTACCCGGCCGCATGCAGACGGTGCGCGCCAATACCAACAGCAATCACAAGCCACTGGTGGTGGTGGACTATGCGCACACCCCAGATGCGCTGGAAAAAGCCCTGTCCACAGTGGCGGCCATCGTGCCCGAAGGCGGCCGGCTGATTTCGGTATTCGGCTGCGGTGGCGACCGCGACCGGGGCAAACGGCCGCAAATGGGCGCCATCTCGGCGCGCTACGCCGACCTGAGCATCATCACTTCCGACAATCCGCGTTCGGAGGATCCGCTGCGCATCATCGGCGATATCGAGGCCGGCATGGGCCGTACGCCGTATCGCAGCATCGCCGACCGGCAGCAGGCCATTTATGAGGCGCTCAACGAGGCCAAGCAGGGTGACATCGTGGTGATTGCCGGCAAGGGCCACGAGGACTACCAGATCATCGGCGCGACCAAGCAGCATTTCAGTGATGTGGAAGTGGCGGAGGAAGCCCTGCTCGCCTGGCGAGGGGGGCGCACATGAGCGGTTTTGTCCTGCACCTTGCGGACATCGCACCCGCCATCGGCGCACAACTGATCGGCGGCGACATGCCGATCACCGGTGTTTCGACCGACTCGCGCTCGGTCGCGCCCGGCGACCTGTTCGTGGCGATTCGCGGCGAGAACTTTGACGGCCACAAATTTGCCGAGGCCGCCATCGCGCGCGGTGCCGTGGCCGCGCTCACCTCCACCGAGATTGTCGGCCTGCGCATTCCGCAACTGGTGGTTGACGATACCCGTTTCGGCTACGGCCGCCTGGCCAAATTCTGGCGCCGGCAATTCTCCGCGCCAACGCTTGCCCTCACCGGCAGCAATGGCAAGACCACCGTGAAGGAAATGCTGCGCAGCATCCTCGTCGCGCACACCGGCGATGCCGGCACGGTGCTGGCCACCGAGGGCAACCTGAACAACGACATCGGCGTGCCGCAGATGATGCTGCAGCAATCGGTGGCACACCGCTATGCCGTATTCGAGATGGGCATGAACCACCTCGGTGAAATCGACTACCTGTCGCGCCTGGTCGAGCCCGAGGTTGCGCTGGTCATCATGGCCGGCACCGCCCATATCGGCGAGCTCGGCAGCCGCGAAGCCATCGCGCATGCCAAAGGCGAAATCTACAACGGCCTCAAGCCGGGCGGTATCGCCGTCATCAATATGCACGACCGCTTCGGCGCCTACTGGAAGGAAGTGGCCTGCGACCACCGCACCCTGGCATTCGGCATCGCGCCCGAGGATGACATCGTCGGTGAATTCAGCGACGGCATGTTCGCCATCTCATGCCAGGAGGAACGCATCGCGGTGCGCCTGCAACTGCCGGGCCGGCACAACCAGGCCAACGCGCTGGCGGCGGCATCCGGCGCCATCGCCCTGGGCGTCCCGCTGGCCACGATCAAGCAGGGCCTGGAAACGTTTGCCGGCGTGGCGGGACGGCTGCGCGCGTTCACCGGCCACAATTCGGCCACCATCATCGACGACACTTACAACGCCAATCCCGACTCGATGAAGGCGGCCATTCGCGTGATGGCGGCCAGGAAACCGCCGCGCTTCCTGGTGCTGGGCGACATGGGCGAGCTGGGCAGCGACGCGCCGGCCATGCATCGTGAGGTCGGCGCATTCGCGCGCCAGGCCGGCATCGAACACCTGCTTGCCACCGGCCCGCTTTCGCGCGAAACCGTGGCGGCTTTCGGCGGACCGGGAAGGCACTTTGACACCGTCGAGGAGCTGGTAGCGGCCCTGCTGCCGCAGCTGGAAGCCGATACCTCGGTGCTGGTCAAGGGCTCGCGCTTCATGCGCATGGAACGCGTCGTCGGACGGCTCGTTCCCGACTATCACGGGCACCACTAAATGCTATTAGAACTGTTTCAATACCTCGCCAAGGAAATCCGCGTCTTCAACGTGTTTTCGTACATCACGTTGCGTACCGTGCTGGCGGCGATGACGGCGCTGATGATCTCCTTCCTCATCGGCCCGAAGATGATCAGGAAGCTGACCGAACTGAAGGTCGGCCAGTCGGTGCGCGACGATGGTCCGCAATCGCACCTGATCAAGGCCGGCACCCCGACCATGGGTGGCGCACTCATCCTCACCGCTGTCGCGATTACGACGCTGCTGTGGGCGGACCTGGAAAACCGCTATGTGTGGGCGTGCCTGGTCACCACCATCGGCTTCGGCGTGATCGGCTGGATCGATGACTACCGCAAAGTGGTGCACAAGAACTCCAAGGGACTGTCGGCCCGCGCCAAGTTCTTCTGGCAGACCGTGATTGCCGCCATCGCGCTGTCCTACCTGGCATATCGCGCCAACCTGCCCCAGCAGACCGACCTGATCGTGCCGTTTTTCAAGACCGTGGCGATCCCGCTGGGCACGCTCGGCTTCATCATCCTAGGCTGGTTCATGGTGGTGGGCTTCTCGAATGCGGTAAACCTCACCGACGGCCTCGACGGACTGGCGATCATGCCCACCGTCATGGTGGCCTCGGCCCTGTCGATCTTCGCTTACGTGGCCGGCAACCGCGTATTTGCCACTTACCTCGGCGTGCCCTATATCGCCGGCGCCGGCGAGTTGGCCATTTTTTGCGGTGCCATCGCCGGCGCGGGCCTCGCCTTTCTCTGGTTCAACGCCTATCCGGCCGAAGTGTTCATGGGCGATGTCGGTGCACTGGCATTGGGCGGCGCATTGGGCCTGGTCGCGGTGATCTGCCGCCAGGAAATCGTGCTGATCATGATGGGCGGCGTGTTCGTCGTGGAGACGCTGTCGGTGATGATCCAGGTCGCCAGTTTCAAGCTCACCGGCAAACGCGTTTTCCGCATGGCGCCGCTGCACCACCACTACGAATTGAAGGGCTGGAAAGAGAACCAGGTCGTCGTGCGCTTCTGGATCATCACGATGCTGCTGGTGTTGTTTGGTCTCACTACCTTGAAGCTGCGGTAGCGATAAGCGAATCGACATATGACAGACGGGGCAGATACAAGCACTGGCGCGGCTTTCAGGCCATTTATGGCCTGCGAGGCTCGCCAATGCTCGACTTTTGCCAATGGATGCTAGGGAATGGAGCAGCGAGGTGAACTGGCATGACAAAAGCATTCTTGTTCTTGGCGCGGGTGACACCGGACTCTCCGTCGTCCGCTGGGCCGAGCGAATGGGTGCTCGTGTGCGAATCGCCGACACGCGTGACGATCCGCCCTGCGCCGCTGAACTTGCCGCCCACCATCCCGCTTGCGACATCGTCACCGGCGCCCTTGGCGACACCCTCTTCGGCGACGCCGAACTCGTTGTGGCAAGCCCGGGCGTGGCCGTTGCTGGGCCCGCGTGTGACCCGGCCATCGCGCGCGCGATCGCTAAAGGGAAAAAGTTCGTTGGGGATGTCGAGCTTTTTGCGTGGGAACAAATCGAGCTAGCGAAACAAGGACAGCGACCGAAAATGATTGGCATCACCGGCTCCAACGGCAAATCCACCGTCACGGCAATGGCCGCGGCGATGTGCCGTGCCGCCGGCCTGAATACCGTCATGGCCGGCAACATCGGTTTGCCGGTGCTTGATGCCGCCGCTGCCGCGCGTGATGAAGGGCAGCCGGATGTGTATGTGGTGGAACTGTCGAGCTTTCAGCTCGAGACCACGTCCTCCCTGGCGTGCGACAGCGCCGCGATGCTGAACCTGTCGCAGGATCACCTCGATCGCTACGCGTCGATGGCTGATTACGCCATGGCCAAGCGCCGCATCTTTGCCCATGCAGGCCGCCAGGTGCTCAATCGCGAAGATCCGGCGAGCATGGCCATGCGCGACGCACAGCTGCCGGCGAATACATTCGGCATGGATGCCGCCGGGAGCGCAGCAGACTACGGCATTGCCGACGGCTGGCTCACGCAGGGTTCGCAACGATTAATGGCGTTGGCGGAAATGCCGGTTGCCGGCTTGCACAATGCCGCCAATGCGCTGGCCGCGTTCGCGCTGTGCCGCGCCGTCGCCGGCGACCGCGACGGGCTGGCGCAAGGATTGAAGAATTTCAAGGGGCTGCCGCACCGCGTTGAAAACGTCGGCAGCATCCGCGGCGTCACCTTTTACGACGACTCCAAGGGTACCAACGTCGGTTCCACGGTTGCCGCGCTCAATGGCATGACCGCGCCGGTGGTACTGATTGCCGGCGGCATCGGCAAGGAGCAGGATTTCGAGCCGCTGGCGGAGCCGATCAGGAAGCGCGCGCGCGCCGTCGTTCTGATTGGCAAGGATGCACGACTCATCGAGTCGGCGATCACCGGCGCGCGGGTGAGTGTCGTACATGCTGCCAGCATGGAAGAAGCCGCGCGCTGTGCACTCGAACTGGCCCAACCGGGTGACGCCGTATTGCTTTCGCCGGCCTGCGCCAGCTTCGACATGTTCAAAAACTATAACCACCGCGGCGAGGTATTCGCCCGGTCGGTGCAGGAACTTATGCGGCAGGAGGCCGGCCATGCTGTATAGCCCGCAGCTCGCCAACGCGCCGCGCGCCGAACTCGACATGTCGCTGTTCTGGAGCGTGGTGCTGCTGCTTTCCATCGGCCTGGTGATGGTGTATTCGTCTTCGATCGCGATGTCGGAGGCCGAGAAGATGAGCGGCTATCGCACCTGGTATTTTCTGCAGAAGCATGCGATCTATCTGATGCTCGGTGTGGTGTCGGCAATCGCCGCCTTCCAGATTCCGGTGGCGACCTGGCAGAAATTTGCGCCCGCGCTGTTCATCATCGGCGGCTTCCTGCTGGTGATCGTGCTTATTCCCGGCATCGGCAAGGAGGTCAACGGCAGCCGCCGCTGGATCCGCATCGGCTTCATGGGCATGCAGCCGTCCGAACTGATGAAGTTCTTTGCGGTGCTGTACGCGGCCGACTACACCGTGCGCAAGGCCGCCTTCATGCACGACTTCAAGAAGGGCTTCCTGCCGATGCTGTCGGTGATGGTGTTCATCGGCGCACTGCTGCTGCGCGAACCCGACTTCGGCGCGCTGGTGGTGATCACGGCCATCGCCATGGGCATCCTGTTCCTGGGTGGATTGAACGGACGCATCTTTGTCGCACTTCTCATCATGCTGGCGGTGTCGTTCGTGGCGCTGGTGGTGACCTCGCCCTACCGCTGGCAGCGCGTCACCTCCTACATGGACCCATGGGCCGATGCGCTCGGCAAGGGCTATCAGCTGTCGCATTCGCTGATTGCATTCGGGCGCGGCGAATGGCTGGGTGTCGGCCTGGGCGGCAGCGTGGAAAAGCTGTTCTATCTGCCCGAGGCGCACACCGACTTCCTGCTGGCCGTGGTGGCCGAGGAACTCGGCTTCGTCGGTGTCGCCGTAGTCATCGCCCTGTTTGCCCTGCTGATCTACCGCGCCTTCATGGTCGGCCGCGACGCGATGATGCGCGAGAAGTATTTTGCAGCGCTGGTGGCGCAGGGCATTGCGATCTGGCTGGCGGTGCAGGCTTTCATCAACATGGGCGTGAACATGGGCCTGCTGCCCACCAAAGGCCTGACGCTACCGTTCCTGTCCTACGGCGGCAGCGGCATCATCGTCAACTGCATCGCGGTCGCGGTGCTGTTGCGCATCGACGCGGAAAATCGCACCACATCGAGCGCCATGAAGGGAGTGCGACGCGGATGAAAAAGACCGCACTCATCATGGCTGCGGGCACCGGCGGCCACACCTATCCCGGCCTGGCCATTGCCGAGGTACTGGTGCAGCGTGGCTGGGCCATAGTCTGGCTGGCCACGCCTGCGGGCATGGAGCACAAGCTGGTCGGCAAAGTCGGCTACCCGATCGAAGTGGTGCAGATGTCCGGCGTGCGCAGCAAGGGGCTGCTGGCCTGGGCGCTGCTGCCGCTGGTGCTGCTGCGCGCGTTCTGGCAGTCGCTGTCGGTGATCCGCCGCATCAAGCCGGACGTGGTGATTTCCATGGGCGGCTACATCGCCTTTCCCGGCGGCATGATGGGCGTGTTGTGCGGCAAGCCGCTGGTGGTTCACGAACCGGGCGCGCACGCCGGCCTCACCAATCGCGTGCTGGCGCTGATCGCGGATCGCGTGCTGGTGGGATTCCCGAAAACCTTCGACCAGGTGCCGAAGAATGCGCTGGCGAAGCTGCTGCCAAAACCGAAGACCGTGGAATGGCTGGGAACACCGGTGCGCGCCGACATCGCCGCGTTGCCGGTGCCCGAGTCGCGCATGGCGGGCCGTAGCGGGCCGATCCGCCTGCTGATCGTCGGTGGCAGCCTTGGCGCGAAAACGCTCAATGACCTGGTGGTCGCCGCGCTGGCGACGCTGCCGGAATCGGCGCGCCCCGAGGTGATTCACCAGTCGGGTGAAAAGAACTACAGCGAACTGGTCAGCGCCTATCGAACCGCAAACGTCACCGCGACCGTGCTGCCGTTCATCGATGACATGGCCGCGAAGTATGCCTGGTGCGATGTGATGCTTTGCCGCTCGGGCGCCATCACCGTGGCCGAATTGGCTGCCGCGGGCGTTGCCAGTGTGCTGGTGCCGCTGCCGTACTTCGTGGCAGAGGAACAGGAAGCGAACGCACGCTTCCTCGCCGATGCCGGCGCAGGCCTGCTGCTGAAGCAACTCGAAAACACACCGCAGTCGCTGGCAGCGCAACTCAAATCACTGACGCGCGAGAAGCTGCTGGCCATGGCCGCCGCGGCCCGCGCCTTGGGCAAGCCCGATGCGACGCTGCACTGCGCAAACGCCTGCATGGAATTGGCGGCATGAAACAAAAAATCAAACAGCTCCACTTCATCGGCATTGGCGGCTCCGGCATGTCCGGCATCGCCGAGGTGCTGCTCAATCTCGGTTACCACGTCAGTGGCTCCGATATCGCCGAGTCGGCCGTCGTGAAGCGCCTGCAGTCGCTGGGCGCCAAGGTGTTGATCGGCCACGTCGCCAACAACATTGCCGGCGCCGATGTCATCGTCACCTCCAGCGCCGTAAAGGCCGATAACCCGGAAGTGGTCGCAGCCAAGGCCGCGCGCGTACCGGTGGTGCCGCGCGCCATGATGCTGGCCGAGCTGATGCGCTTCAAGCAGGGCATTGCCGTTGCCGGCACCCACGGCAAGACCACGACGACCTCGCTGATTTCACATGTGCTGGGCGAAGCCGGCCTCGATCCGACCTGTGTCATCGGCGGACGGCTCAACTCCATCGGTACCAATGCGCGTCTGGGCAAGGGCGAATACCTGGTCGCGGAGGCCGACGAGTCCGACGCCTCGTTCCTGTACCTGCAACCGATCATGGCGGTGGTCACCAACATCGACCAGGACCACATGGACACCTACGAGCACGACTTCGGCAAGCTGAAGTCGGCGTTCGTCGAGTTCCTTGAGCACCTGCCGTTCTACGGCCTCGCGGTGGTGTGCGCCGACGACCCGAACATCCGCGAAATCCTGCCGCGCATTACCAAGCCGGTGATTACCTATGGCTTGGGCGAGGATGTGGAGCTGCGTGCGGTGAACGTCAGCGCGGCCAATGGCCGGATGAAATTCACCGCGGTCAGCCGGCGTGACCGCAAAGTGCTGGACGTCGAACTCAACCTGGCCGGCATGCACAATGTGCTCAATGCCCTGTCGGCGATTGCCATCGCCCGCGAGATTGGCATCGATGACGCGCACATCGCGCGGGCACTGTCCACCTTCACCGGTGTGGGGCGCCGCTTCCAGCGCTACGGCGAAGTACTGATTCCCGCAGGCGGTCATTTCACGCTGATCGATGATTACGGCCATCACCCGGTGGAAATGGATGCGGTGCTCAAGGCCGCGCGCGGCGCGTTTCCGGGAAAACGCATCCTGCTGGCCTTCCAGCCGCATCGCTTTACCCGTACCCGCGACCTGTTCGAGGACTTCGTCAAGGTGTTGTCGACGGCCGACGAGTTGGTGCTGGCTGATGTCTATCCGGCGGGCGAGGCCCCGATCGTCGCGGCCGATGGCCGGGCGCTGACGCGTGCCATCCGCGTGCTGGGAAGAGTCGAGCCGCTGTTTGTTGAAAAGGTCGCGGAGATCCGGGACGCCGTGATGAGTCGCGTCAAGGATGGCGACATCGTCATCACCATGGGCGCAGGTTCGGTCGGCGGGGTGGCGCCGGCGCTGGCGGGCGGCGGAGGCGGTGAATGAACATGAGCGAAGCCGCCAAATTCGCGCCGGCCTGGCGCGGCGAACTGCGCGAAAACGAGCCGATGTCGCGGCACGTGTCGTGGCGCGCGGGCGGCAGCGCAAAACGATTCTTCAAGCCGGCAGATCTTGCAGACCTGCAGGCATTTTTGCCGACCGTTCCCGCCGGCGAGCCGATCATGTTCGTCGGTCTTGGCAGCAACCTGCTGGTGCGCGATGGCGGCTATCAAGGCACGGTCGTATTGACCACGCCAAACGTTCACGGCCTTGCGCTGGACGGGGGCTTGGTCGTTGCTGGCGCCGGCGTGGCCTCACCGCATGTGGCCAAGTTTGCGGCGAAGCATTCCTTCGGCGGTGCCGAATGGCTGGCGGGCGTGCCCGGTACGGTGGGCGGTGCGCTGGCCATGAACGCCGGCTGTTATGGAACCGAGACCTGGGAACAGGTGCTGGACTGCACCACCATCGATCGCAAGGGCGAACTGCACACGCGGTCCAAGGCAGATTACGACATCGGCTACCGCCATGTGGCGCCCCGGTTTGCCGGCGAAGAATGGTTCGTTGCCGCCCGCTTCCGCTTCCCGCCCGGCGATGCCGCGGCGGCACAGGCGCGCATCAAGGAGCTGCTGGCCAAACGCATGGCCTCGCAGCCGCTGGACAAGCCCAACGCCGGCTCGACTTTTCGCAACCCGCCCGGCGACTTCGCGGCGCGGCTGGTCGAGTCGTGCGGGTTGAAGGGTTACACCATCGGCGGCGCGCAGGTGTCGGTGAAGCACGCGAATTTCATCATCAACACCGGCAGCGCGACGGCGGCCGATATCGAAGACATGATCGCGCACATGCAGGCCACGGTGAAGGCAAAGACCGGAGTGGAACTGGTACGCGAAGTGAAGATTGTCGGGGAGGCAGCATGAATCGACTCGACTGCCTAGATCAAGCATTGGCGGGGCTCGCAGGGCATTTTGCCTCTGGAGGGCGCGCGGGTATTGGAGTTCTGAATTGAGTAGTGACGTGAAAACACTGGGAAAGGTGGCCGTCCTCATGGGTGGCCCGTCGGCAGAGCGGGAGATTTCCCTGCTCTCCGGCAATGGCGTCCTGGCTGCGCTGCGCGAGAAGGGCGTGGACGCGCACGCCTTCGATCCGGTGATGCATTCGCTGTTCGACCTGCCGCGCGAAAAGTTCGATCGCGTGTTTATCGCGCTGCACGGCCGCTTCGGTGAAGACGGCACCGTGCAGGGTGTGCTTGAAACCTTGAAGATTCCCTACACGGGTTCCGGCGTCATGGGTTCGGCGCTGGCGATGGACAAATGGCGGACCAAGCTGGTGTGGCAATCGGCGGGCATCCCCACGCCGAAATACCGCATGCTCACGGCCGAAAGCGACTGGGTAAAGGTGATCGACGAGCTGAAGCTGCCGCTGATCGTCAAGCCGGCGCGCGAGGGTTCCAGCATCGGCGTCACCAAGGTATTCACTGCGGGCGAACTGCCGGGCGCTTTTCAGCTTTGCTGCAGATTGGATCCGCTGGTGATCGCCGAGGAGTTCATTGCCGGCCAGGAACTGACCGCATCGGTAGTCGGACAGGACGCGCTGCCGCTGATCCGCATCGAAGCGCCGGAAGGTGCGTACGACTACAAGAACAAGTACTTCACCGACGACGTCAAGTATCACTGCCCGTCGGGAATCCGCGCCGATCTTGAGGACGAAATCCGGGCGATGACGCTGAAGGCATTTCGCGTGCTGGGCTGCGAAGGCTGGGGTCGCGCCGACATGATGCTGGCGCCGGACGGACGCTACAGCTTCCTTGAAATGAACACCTCGCCCGGCATGACCGGCCACTCGCTGGTGCCGATGGCAGCGCGCGCGGTCGGCATGAGCTATCCCGACCTGTGTGTGCGCATCCTGCAAAACGCGTCGCTCAAATCCTGACCCATGGCCAAGAACGATAACAGCATCGACTCATTCACCCGCAAGCGCAGCGTCGTGCTCGGCGCGGCATTCGCGGCGATGCTGCTCGCGGGCGCGGCGGTGTGGCTGGTGATGGCCGGCGTGTCAAAGATCAACGCGCAGTGGAATCCCTTGCCGATCCGCGAGGTTCGTTTTGCCGGCGTTGCCGGCGAAATGAAACGCGTCGATGCCGCCGAACTCAAGCGCATCGCCGGTGGCATACAGGCCCTGGGCGGCAGCATGCTGCGCACCGATCTCAACCAGGTGAAGTCCGTGGTGAAGCAGGTGGAGTGGGTACGCGACGTGGACGTGCGACGGCGCTTTCCCGGCACGCTGGAGATTCACATTGAAGAGCATCGGCCGTTCGCACGCTGGCAAGTGGCGGGTGCCGACACCGAGGCCGAACAAAGCCTGCTGGTCAATTCGTTCGGCGAGGTGTTTGAGGCCGATGCCGATGCGGAGGAGAAACTGCCCCTGCTGGCCGGTCCGGCGGGCAGCTCTCGCGAAGTGATGATGCAGTTTTCGGTTTTGAGCAAGCCGCTCGCCGCGCTGGGGCCCGCGCTGGCGGAGTTGCGCCTGTCGCCGCGACGCGCCTGGCAGATGAAGCTGGACAACGGCAGCACCATCGAACTCGGGCGCAACGATGCGGAACTGCGCCTGGCACGTTTCATTCAGGCCTATCCGCGCGTGCCGGTGCTGCAGGCGGCCAATGCGCGGGTGGATATGCGTTACCAGACCGGCCTTGCAGTTCGGGCCGTGCTGGCCAAGCCGGCGGTTGCCCCCAAGCCGGCGCGAAAAAATTAATCGGAACCAAACATGACTCAAGCGAAGCATCGGAACCGGGCATGAACAAGCCACGCGAAACCAAAAACCTGCTGGTCGCGCTCGATATCGGCACGTCGAAGATCATCGCCATCGTCGCCGAGATCACGCCCGATGGCGCGCTGGAAATTCTCGGCATCGGTCAGCAGCCGTCGAAGGGGCTGAAAAAGGGCGTGGTGGTGAACATCGAGGCCACGGTCACCGGCATCCAGCGTGCGCTGGAGGAGGCCGAGTTGATGGCCGATGTGAAGATCAAGGATGTGCTGACCGGCATCGCCGGCTCGCACATCAAGAGCTTCAACTCGCACGGCATGGTGGCCATAAAGGACAAGGAAGTCTCGCAGTTCGATGTGGACCGGGTGATTGAGACGGCGCGTGCGGTCAACATCCCGATGGATCAGCAGATCCTGCACATCCTCACCCAGGAATTCATCATCGACGGCCAGGAGGACGTGCGCGAACCGGTAGGCATGTCCGGCGTGCGTCTGGAAGTGAAGGTGCACATTGTTACCGGCGCGGTGTCGGCAGCGCAGAACATCATGAAGTGCGTGCGGCGCTGCGGGCTGGAAGTACGCGACCTGGTGCTGCAGCCGCTGGCCTCGGCCATCGCCGTGCTGTCGCAGGATGAAAAAGACCTGGGCGTGTGCCTGGTCGACATCGGCGGCGGCACCACCGACATCGCCGTGTTCACCGGCGGCGCGATCCGGCATACGGCGGTCATCCCCATCGCCGGCGACCAGATCACCAACGATATCGCCATGGCCCTGCGCACGCCGACCAAGGACGCGGAAGACATCAAGATTTCCCACGGCTGTGCGCTGCGGCAGCTGGCCAGCGTCAACGATGTCATCGAGGTGCCGGGCGTGGGCGACCGCGAGCCGCGGCAGATGTCGCGCCAGACCCTGGCGGAAGTGATCGAGCCACGCGTCGAGGAGCTGTATTCACTGATCCAGCGTGAGTTGCGCGCCTCAGGCTTCGAGGAATTGCTGTCCTCCGGCATCGTGCTGACCGGCGGCAGTGCGGCCATGCAGGGGATGGTGGAACTGGGCGAAGAGGTATTTCACATGCCGGTGCGCCTGGGGGTGCCGAGCTATTCAGGGGGCCTCGCGGAAGTGGTACGCAATCCGCGGTACTCGACCGGCGTGGGCTTGCTGGTCTCCGCGCTGGAGCAAAAGAAGCGCGACGAGCACGTGCGCATGCATACGGCAAATTTCAAGAGCGTGTTCGAAAAGATGGCGAGCTGGTTTAAGGGGAATTTCTGAGGAAATTGCAGGCGATGTTTTTGAAGCGGTTTCCGAAAAGTGTTCAAGCGGCAATGGGTTCTTTTTTTGAGTTGTTTCACAGCAGAGGAGAGCAGGCATGATTGAGTTAATCGATACAGAGCAACCGGAAGCGATCATCAAGGTGATCGGTGTCGGCGGCTGCGGCGGCAATGCAGTCGACCACATGATCAACAACGGCGTGGCGGGCGTGGAATTCATCTGTGCCAACACCGATGCGCAGGCGTTGAAACGCAACCAGTCCAAGATCACCATGCAGCTGGGTGGCAATGTGACCAAGGGCCTGGGTGCGGGTGCCAATCCTGAAGTGGGCCGCAGTGCGGCGATGGAAGACCGTGAACGCATCGCCGAGATGATCCAGGGTGCGGACATGTTGTTCATCACCGCCGGCATGGGTGGCGGAACCGGTACCGGCGCGGCGCCGATCGTGGCCGAAATCGCCCGCGAGATGGGCGTGCTGACGGTAGCGGTGGTCACCAAGCCGTTCGCGTTCGAAGGCAAGCGCAAGAAAATTGCCGAAGCCGGCATCGAGCAACTGAAGCAGCACGTGGATTCGTTGATCATCATCCCCAACGACCGTTTGATGGAAGTGTTGGGCGACGATGTGTCCTACGAAGACGCGTTCAGGGCGTCGAACGATGTGCTCAACGGTGCCGTCGCCGGTATCGCCGAGGTCATCAACTGTCCGGGCCTGGTCAACGTGGATTTTGCCGACGTGCGCACGGTGATGAGCGAAAACGGGGTGGCGATGATGGGCTCGGCCATGGCCTCCGGCCCGGACCGCGCGCAAGTTGCCGCCGAACGCGCTGCGGCGTCGCCGCTGCTGGAGGACGTGAACCTGACCGGTGCGCGTGGTGTGCTGGTCAACATCACCGCCAGCAAGTCGCTCAAGCTCAAGGAAGTGCACGAAGTCATGAACACCATCCGCAGCTTCACCGCGGAAGATGCCACGGTGATCTTCGGCAGCGTGCTCGATGAGAGCATCGGTGACCAGTTGCGCGTGACGATCGTGGCGACCGGGCTCGGTGGCTCGGTGTCCAAGCGCCAGCCGCAAATGGTGTACTCGGCACCGCACATGGCCCGTACCGGTACTGACGACGCAATTGGCGCGCCGATGGCATCACCGGCCGGTGCCATCAACTATCACGAGCTCGACGCGCCGGCGGTCACCCGCCGCCGCCGCGATGCCACCGTGAGCGCCATGCAGCAATCAGGCGTCGAGATGTATGACATCCCGGCGTTCCTGCGGAAACAGGCGGACTAAAAACCGCCGGTGCACCAACCATCCGGGCGACTCTCCCTCCGCCCGGATGGCGAAGTGCCCCCTGTTGATTCGCAAGCGTTGCGGTTTCCGCAGCCATGACGTCAAGCCGCGCGTGCGGTGCCATGATGAATTGATCCCCGTCCCATCGGAGCCAGAAACCATGACTGTCTGCCCCATCGCCATCGTTGCCGGATGTGAAAAATGCCCTGCCTTCAAGGTTTGCCCGGGACCACGGTGCTCGGCGACCAGAAAAAGGCCGACGCCAAGGACGCCGACAAGAAGGCCGCCCCCGCAGGCAAGAAGAAGGGCTGAACTGCCGCAAATGCGCTGAAGGCATGGATTGAAAATGTTAAAATTGGAACCAAATTCCAATAGTTTCAGTCTATTAGTGCAGTCATGATCAAGCAGCGCACCAAGAACAAAGTCCGCGCCACCGGTGTCGGCGTCCATCTGGGCCACCGGGTCGAGATGCTGATCCGACCGGCTGCGCCCGACACGGGCATCGTGTTTTGCCGCACCGATCTTCCGGGTGCGCCGGCCGTGAAAGCCCACGCGCTGAATGTAAATGACACCCGCATGTCCACCCGAATCGAGGATGCCGCGACGGGTGCGCGCGTCGCCACGGTGGAACACCTGATGTCCGCATTTGCAGGACTCGGTATCGACAACGCCTACGTCGACCTGTCGGCTGAGGAAGTTCCCATCATGGACGGCAGTGCCGGCCCCTTCATCTTTCTGCTGCAATCCGCAGGCATAGAGGAACAGGGCAAGGCCAAGCGCTTCATCCGGGTGAAGAAGCACATCGAACTGACCGACAAGGATCGCTACGTGTCGCTTTCGCCATTCAACGGCTTCAAGCTGCAGTTCAATATCCAGTTCGATCATCCGGTGTTCGCCAAGTCGGCGTCGGACATCGAGATCGACTTGCCAAGATGTCCTTCGCAAAGGAAGTGGCGCGCGCGCGGACTTTCGGCTTCACCCACGAAGTCGAAGCCATGCGCAAGGCCGGACTCGGTCGCGGCGGCTCGCTGGACAACGTGATCGTGATCGACGACTTCCGGGTACTGAATGCCGAAGGACTGCGGTTTGACGACGAATTCGTCAAACACAAGACACTGGATGCGGTGGGCGATCTATATATGTTGGGCCACCCGCTGATCGGCGCCTTCCGCGGCGTCAAGTCAGGCCACGCCATGAACAATCAGTTGGTGCGCGCGCTGCTGGCAGACGAGACCGCCTGGGAATTTGTGACCTTCGACCGGCGCGACCAGTTACCCCAGGCCTTCGGCAACATGGCCCTCGCCGCCGCCTGAGCGGCGACGCGCCCCTATGCTCATCGACCTGCGATTTCTGCTGTTGTTTGCGCTGATCGGCTGCGGGATCACCCTGCTCAGCTACCTGTTTACCCGCAATCCGCGATTTCTCAAGATCACCGCCCTGATTGCCAAGGTCACGGGTATTGCAGTGTTGCTGGTCATCGGCATTTATGTAATCGAGCGCGGCCTCTAGCGCTTGGTCTGGCGGTCGCTTCGGTTTGTTTGTAAGTGCACGCTCACGCCCTTTCGAATGCCCTCAATCGTGGCCTTTAACGGCGAATCTCCCAAGGATTCAGCCAGTTCCATGAGCTTCGCCGTTGACATGGCAGCCCTCGCGGGGCCGCTGTCCGGAGGTGGCGGCAAACGGAAATAGTCGGGTTGCACCAGCAGTGAAATTGATGTAACCTGTTGTTCTTGCTTTTTATTTTCACGAAATTTCTCTAGCAGGCGCGGCAACATCTGTTTCAGTTTTGCCGCCACGGCCCCGTTGGCCACTGCAATTACCAGCGTCGATCCCTCTACTGTTGCCACGCGGCATGACTGATTCAGGCCGGGCGGTAGAGCGTCGGCGAAAGATTGTTGGAGGCGTGAAACGAACGTGAGCCGATCATGTATCGGTCTGACTGCCTCGTTTTCACGTATCAGGGCGCTGACTGGCTTGAAGCTGGTTTTGCTGATCGGCGCCATGAGAGGAGTGAGGGATGAATATCATTCTGGTGTCGGACAGTCTGGCGAAAAGCCGGATCGTCACGATTTCGCAGTCGCAGATTATCATGGCCGCGATGGGCTTCATCAGCGCCGGCTTCATGTTCGCGCTCGGCACGTACTGGCTGACCATGAAATACGCGGTGGACATTCAGAACCCGTTCATCCAGAGCCTCATTTCCACTCTCACCCAGCAAAAAACCCAGCAGGCCGAAAGGGACATGCGCGAGCAGCTCAATTCGCTCGCGGTAAAGCTGGGTGAAATCCAGGCCCGGCTGATGCGTCTTGACGCATTCGGCGAGCGCCTTGGCAAGGCTGCCGGCATCAAGCCGACCGAGTTCCGCTTCTCCGAGGTCCCCGGCCAGGGTGGCCCGGCGCCAACCGCGTACAACTCGGGGGAGATTTCCTACGGGGATTTCCAGACCAAGATGGCGGAGATCTCGCGCATCCTCGATGACCGCAGCGACAAGCTGGGCGTGCTCGATTCGGTGCTGATGGACGGCCGCCTCGCCGCCAAAGCCATCCCCACCATCCTGCCGGTTGATGGCAGCTACTACTCGTCAAATTTCGGCTACCGGATCGACCCGTTCAACGGCCGCCAGGCGTTCCACACCGGCGTGGACTTCAACGCGCCGCCCGGATCGACCATTCTTGCCGCCGCCGGAGGTGTCGTCGCCTCCGCCGAACGGCATACCGAGTACGGCAACATGATCGATATCGATCACGACAATGGCCTGACCACACGTTACGCCCACCTGTCGCGCATGAACGTCAAGGTCGGCGATGTGGTTCTGAAAGGGCAAAAAGTCGGTGAACTCGGTGCCACCGGCCGTGCTACCGGCCCCCACCTGCATTTTGAGGTACGCGAAAATGGCGTACCCCTGAACCCCAATCGTTTCCTGAACGTCGTCAAGAAACAGGAACCCGCCGTCGCCACCAAGTCGGCACGCGCCCCGTAGCATTCTCCTGCCGCGATTGCCGGCCCTGCGCTTTGCGCGCCCGGGCTTGCGATTGCACCCCGCGTCCCCATCTGGCGAGTGCCGGTGACGGATCGCTCCTCGTGAAATTGTCGGTATCCCGCTGATTTCCCCTCGTCCAAACGCCTCACCGCCTGCGCGCGGAAAACAATAACGAAAGCCTTTCATGTTCGACAATTTCCTCAAATCCATCTTCGGCAGCCGCAACGAACGCCTGCTCAAGCAGTATCGCAAGCAGGTACAGGTCATCAATGCGCTCGAGCCGTCGATGGAAAAGCTCACCGACGCCGAGATGCGCGCCAAGACGGATGAGTTCAAGGCACGGATCGCCAAAGGGGAGACGCTGAACCAGTTGCTGCCGGAAGCCTTCGCGCTGGTGCGCGAGGCCGGCAAGCGGGTGCTGGGCATGCGCCACTTCGACGTGCAATTGGTCGGCGGCATGGTACTCAACGACGGCAAGATCGCTGAAATGCGCACGGGCGAAGGCAAGACGCTGATGGCCACCTTGCCTTCCTACCTCAATGCCCTCTCGGGAAAGGGTGTGCACATCGTCACGGTCAACGACTACCTGGCCCAGCGCGATTCGGAATGGATGGGCAGGCTGCACAGCTTTCTGGGCCTCACGGTCGGCTGCAATCTGTCGCAAATGCCGCATGACCAGAAGCAGGCCGCATTTGCCGCCGACATCACCTACGGCACCAACAACGAATTCGGCTTTGATTACCTGCGCGACAACATGGTGCCGAACCGTGCCGAACGGGTCATGCGCGGCCTCAATTTCGGCATCGTCGACGAGGTCGACTCCATCCTTATCGACGAAGCGCGCACCCCGCTGATCATTTCCGGACAGGCCGAGGATTCCACCGCGCTCTACCAGAAGATCAACCTGCTGGTGCCAATGCTCAAGGCGCAGGCCGATGAAAAGGGCGAAGGCGATTACTGGGTCGACCTGAAGCAGCACTCAGTGACGCTGTCGGAAGACGGCCACCAGCACGCCGAGGAACTGATGACCAGCCACGGCATGCTGCCGGAAGGCGCTTCGCTCTACGACCCGGCCAACATCATGCTGATGCACCACCTGTACGCGGCGGTTCGGGCGCATGCCCTGTATCACCGCGACCAGCACTACGTGGTGCAGAACGGCGAAGTGGTCATCGTCGATGAATTTACCGGCCGCATGATGACCGGCCGTCGCTGGTCGGAGGGCCTGCACCAGGCTGTCGAGGCGAAGGAAGGCGTAAAGATCCAGAACGAATCACAGACGCTGGCCTCGATCACCTTTCAGAACTATTTCCGGCTGTACGGAAAGCTGTCCGGGATGACCGGCACGGCCGACACCGAGGCCTTCGAGTTCCAGCACATCTACAGCCTGGAAACGGTGATCATCCCGCCCAACAAGCCGATGGTGCGCAAGGATACCAACGACCTTGTCTACATCACCGCCAAGGAAAAGCACGCTGCCATCGTCCAGGATGTGCGCGACTGCTATGAACGCGGACAGCCGGTGCTGCTGGGGACGACCTCGATCGAAAACTCCGAGCTGCTGTCAGAGCTGTTGAAAAAAGAAAAACTGCCACACGAAGTATTGAATGCCAAACAGCACGCGCGTGAAGCCGATATCGTGGCGCAGGCCGGCAAGCCCAAGGCGCTGACCATTGCCACCAACATGGCCGGCCGCGGCACCGATATCGTGCTCGGTGGCAACCCCGAGCCCGAACTTCGCGCCATCCGCCTCGATGAATCGCTGTCGGCGGCGGAGAAGGAAGCGCGCACCGCCGAAGTCAAGGCCAAATGGCAGGAATTGCACAACCAGGTCGTGGCTGCGGGCGGCCTGCACATCATCGGTTCCGAGCGCCACGAGTCGCGCCGCATCGACAACCAGTTGCGCGGCCGTGCCGGCCGCCAGGGTGATCCGGGTTCGTCGCGCTTTTACCTGTCATTCGAAGACCCGCTGCTGAAAATTTTCGCCGGTGACCGCCTCAAGGCCATCATGGCGCGACTGAAAATCCCCGAAGGCGAAGCGATTGAAGCCGGCATGGTGTCGCGTTCCATCGAGAACGCCCAGCGCAAGGTCGAGGCCCGCAACTTCGACATTCGCAAGCAGCTGCTTGAATACGACGACGTTGCCAACGACCAGCGCAAGGTGATCTACCAGCAGCGCAACGAACTGCTGGACGCGGACGATATTTCCGAAACAATCGTCGGCATGCGCGCCGGCGTGCTGCATGGCGTGGTCGAACAGTTCGTGCCGCCGGAAACCGTCGAGGAACAATGGGATGTGCCTGGCCTGGTCAAGGCGCTGGAGGCCGATTTCAATCTCAGCGTGCCGATCGACCAGTGGCTCAAGGACGATGCCGAGCTGGACAGCCATACCATCACGCGGCGGATTGTCGAGCAGGCCAACACCGAGTACAGCGCCAAGTTCGGGCATATCGACGCGGGTCCGGTGCATCAGTACGAGCGCGCCGTGATGTTGCAGTCGATCGATACCCACTGGCGTGAACATCTGGCTTCGCTCGACTACCTGCGCCAGGGCATTCATCTGCGCGGCTATGCGCAGAAGCAGCCCAAGCAGGAGTACAAGCGCGAGGCGTTTGAGCTGTTCAGCAGCATGCTAGACAGCATCAAGCGCCAGGTCACACAGATCCTGATGCTGGTGCGCGTCGAAACCCAGGCTGAAGTGGATGCCGCCGAGCGCGCGGCCGAAGAAGCCGCGGCCAATGCGGCCAGGAATGTTCAGTATCACCACGCCGATTACGAGCAGGCACTGGTCGGCGCCGATGATGCGGCAGCTTCCGCCGGCGCGGGCGAGCAAGCTGCCCAACAGCCGTTTGTGCGGGAGACCGTCAAGATCGGCCGCAATGACCCGTGCTGGTGTGGCTCAGGCAAGAAATTCAAGCACTGCCACGGGCAATTGAAGTAGGACACGACCGGTTGGTGGCGACCTGCCAGTCACCGCCAACCGGCATTTCATTCGCGCCAGGCCGGCGACACGACCCTTCAGGCTTGCGTCATGGCCTTTACTGCGGGATCGCTCTCATGCATGGCCAGCAGATTGATGCCCAGCGGGAACGTTCTGTAGTTGTGGCGCGCGAGGAACACCAGCAGTTCGGCCTCGTTGGTCTTGATTTTCTCGATGACCAATTGGGGCCGCAGTCTGCTGATGGATTGCTCCGCACCCTGCAAGGCTTCCATTTCCATGCCCTCGATGTCGATCTTGATCAGGTCGAGCCGCGGAAGCTGCAGCTCATCGAGCGTCATCAGGCGCGTCGGCATGGTGCGCGCGTCTGAGTAATCAATATTCTGGCCGATGAATTCGGTCTTGTCCGAGGGGCGTATCTCGAGGCTGCCGAAACTGGAAGGCGTGAAGTAATTCGGCACCGGCACCTTTATCAGTCCGCTCGCGGCGCCGACCGCTGCCCAGATGGCGCGTGCGTTGAAGCAGTTGTTCATGGTGATGTTGCCGGCAAGTGCGTAAAAGATCCGCTCCTGCGCCTCGATGGCCACCACCTCGCCCCAGCCGTGCATGAACTGCGCCATTTCGACGGTGTGCACACCGATGTTGGCGCCGCAATCGATGGCAATGACGCCGTTGCCGAAGTTCTGCCGCCGTGTATGCAGCAGCTGCAGGATGAAGTCGACTTCCTCCTGGTCGAACGAGGAGCTGTTCAGTATCTGGAAACCGACGCCGTAACCGCCGCCTTCGTAGAGCTTGTAATCGTGGCGGTTGACCAGCATCGAGCCGTGGTTGGTGGCGACCACCACGAATGCGGTATTACGGCGATTGGATTTCTTCATGGCGGGATCAATCTGTCGGGGGCGTGATAATGGCGGCAAGATCAGGCAGGAAACGCCCGGCGCCGATGCTGCGGCCTGCTTTTGGAAAGCGGTATTAGCTTACAATGAAAATCTGCCGGTACCGTCCCGCAAACGCAATACTTGCCATGTTGCGGGGCACCTCAGGCGGCGGACATGGCCCGCGTGTCAGGCGGGTTGCCAGCCTGAGATGCGCGGTAATCACCAGCGATTTCCCCAATGACTGCATTCAATGAAGCACTGCGCGCTTTCAAGACGGATAACGCGGTGCACTACGCCAGCGACCTGTTCCGGGAGTCCTTCAACAGCGCCTTTCCGCAGCCGGCCCAAATACACATCCTGGAGACCGTCGTGCAGCCGCGCGACTGGCACCAGTACGTCGCGCTCTACAAGTGGCCGGACGGTAATGAAGAGTGCGTCGGCTTCTGCAACTGGATACGCTACAAGGACGTGTACCTGGAGGGCGGCCTGACGGTGAAGCGCAATTTTTACCGGCGCCTGCCGAAAGCGCACTTCCGCGAATGCGCGGCTCGCGGTGGCGTTGCCCAGATCATGATGGAAGCCGGCGCCCGCGACCTGGACGACGCCGCTGCCTGGTTCGGCTATGTGGGGGACGCCATGTCCTTGCAGGTCACGGCCCGCGTCGGTTATGTTCGCACCAGTCATCGCTACCTGATCGCGAAGTGGTTTCGCGATTTGCCCGCCGACCAGCGGCAGGCCTGGGTTGATGAAATCACCAGAATCGGCACGTTCTGACCGTCATGTCCGGCATACCCATACTCACCTATCACTCGCTCAATATCGCGGGCAACGATTACCGCGGCAACGATCACGTCGCGTTTCGCGAGGATCTGCGCCTGCTCACCGCGCTCGGCTGGCGCATTGTTCCGCTGGTGGACCTGGTGGCTTGTCTGGACGCGCCCGGGAATGCGTGGCCGGAAAAGTGCGTCGCCATTACTTTCGATGACGGTACCAATTTCGACTTCGAAGACCTGGTTCACCCCAGCGCAGGCATGCAGCGAAGCATGCTCAACATCATGCGCGACTTCCGCGAGGAACATGGCGATGCGCAGCCGGGCCTGCATGCAACCTCGTTCGTCATTGCCTCCGCCGAGGCGCGCGCCATCATGGATCGCAGCTGCATCCTCGGGCAGGGATGGATGGGCGACAGCTGGTGGCAGCCGGCGGTGGCCTCCGGGCTGATGCATATCGCCAACCACAGCTGGGACCATTGCCATGATTCGCTCCCGCGGATTGCCCAGCGCGACCAGTTGAAAGGCACATTCGCCGGTGTCGACAACCAAAGCGACGCGGATGCACAAATCCGCCGTGCTGCCGAGTCGATTGCAGGTGTCGCCCCCAATCCCGGCGCCGCCCTGTTTGCGTATCCCTACGGCACCACCAGCGACTACCTGGTCAACGATTACCTGCCGCGCCAGGCAACTTCAGGCCAAGGCTTTGTAACGGCAGCTTTCTCCACCGAGCCGGCGCTGCTGACACCGGACACCAACCGATGGTGGATACCGCGGTATGTTTGCGGACATCACTGGAAGTCAGGCGAAGAGTTGGAAGCCATCCTGTGCGATGCTGCGCAAAACCGGAAAACATTTGTCATGCCCAACTCCAAACCACCAACGACCGCCGGCACCTCGGCCGCGAATGGCGATTCTGTCGAGGCGCAGCGACTGGCTGAGCGCCTGAGGGTCGACCCGACCGATCTCGATGCGCACAACGCGCTGGAACGCATGCAGGCGCCCCAATCGTTCGGGCGATGGATGCAGGTCAATTGCGTGATCGATCCGCGTGACGATATTTTCAGGTTCTTCGCCAATCACGAGATTGCCCGCAATCCGATCCGTGAATACCTTGCGGATGGCTGGCGCACCTTGTCCGAACTGATGTTGCTGCTGGAAGCAGTCGATCGCCCTTTGCTGAAAACGCAGAGCGTGCTGGAATTTGCCGCCGGCTTCGGCCGTTTTACGCGGCACCTGGTGAAAGTATTGCCGGGCCGAGTGACCTGCGCGGACGTCATGCCCGGCAGCGTGGAGTTCCTGCAAGCCGAGTTCGGCGCGCGCGCATTTGCGTCTGCGCACGATCCGGACAAGGTGGCGTTTCCGGCGCAGTACGACCTGGTATTCGTACTGTCCATGTTCACCCATTTGCCGGCGCACATGTGGGCGCCGTGGCTGCGGGCTTTATTGCGTGCAGTCAAGCCCGGTGGATTGCTGGTATTCAGCGTGCACAACGAGGCGGTCGCCGCGGAGATGGGTGTCGGCTTCGATGAACACGGCGTGCACTTCATCGCCAGCAGCGAGTCGCCGTCAATCGACGGAGAGACCTATGGCACCACCTTCACCACCCGCCAGTTCGTGGTCGACCGCGTGCGCGAAGCCTGCGGGGTAGACGTGTTGCACTACCAGCCGCAAGGTTTCTGGTTTGGCCAGGACGCTGTGGTGGTGCGCGCCGGCTGAGACCGGCCGGCAGGTGCGGCCTACAGCAAGTCGGTATCGTCGTCGCTGTAGGGCGGGTGGCAGGCGCACAGGAGATGCAGGCGTCCGGTGCCGGTCGCGGTGATGCAGTGGGCTGTGCCGGGTGCAATGACCACCGAGTCGCCGGGCGCGACCGCAAACCGCTGGTCGCCGAGTCGCATCAGGCCGCTGCCCTGGGTGATGTGGTAAATCTCCTCGCTGGCACGGTGCGCATGCAGCCGCGTGGTCTCCCCCGGTTCAACGACGGCCTCGGCAAAACTCATGGAACGCACCGGGTGGTGCAGCGGATGCAGCAGTTCGCGAATCACCGATCCATCCTTGGTGACAAAGTCAGCAACCTCGGCGTAGCGGGTCGCGGCGGGAAGCTCAAGGGTGGATTTGGTTTCCATGCCATAATTTTGCCGGACTCCCCCCGCAAAGAGTAGATATTTCATGGCCGTCAATTACACGTTGCCGACGTCCGACTCCCTGCTGCCTGTGACAGGCGTCAAGCTGGGCTACGCGAAAGCGCACATCAAGAAACCCGACCGCAAGGACATGCTGGTGATCGCCCTTGAAGCCGGCGCGCGCGCAGCCGGCGTGTTTACGCAGAATCGCTTCTGCGCCGCGCCGGTGCTGGTGTGTCGCGAGCACTTGAAAAAGCACAGCGAAATCCGCGCGCTGGTCATCAACACCGGTTGCGCCAATGCCGGCACCGGTGAACGCGGCCTGGCCGACGCGCACGTCACCTGTATCGAGGTTGCCGCGCAATTGGGTTGCAAGCCCACGCAGGTGCTGCCGTTTTCGACCGGGGTGATTCTCGAACATTTGCCGATGGATCGCATCGTCGGCGGCATCCCGCAATGCATCAGCCACCTCACGCCCGATGGATGGTTCGATGCCGCGCACGCCATCATGACCACCGATACGGTGCCCAAAGGCATATCGCGCTGCGTCGATATCGATGGCCACAAGGTCACCATTACCGGCATTTCCAAGGGCGCGGGCATGATTGAGCCCAACATGGCCACCATGCTCGGCTTCATCGCCACCGATGCGGTCGTCGGCGAGGATGTGCTGCAGGACATGGTCAAGGAAGCCGCGGATGTGTCGTTCAACGCCATCACCGTCGACGGCGACACCTCAACCAATGATTCGCTGGTGTTGGTGGCAACCGGCAAGGCCGGCAATCCGCCCATCAACGGTGAAGGCACCGCCGAGTACGCCCTGCTTCAGGATACGGTGAACGAGGTGGCCATCCTGCTGGCGCAGGCGATTGTGCGTGACGGCGAAGGCGCCACCAAATTCATGACCGTGCAGGTGAACGGCGGCAAGACGCGCGCCGAGTGCCTGAAGATCGGCAAGGCCATCGCCAACTCGCCGCTGGTGAAAACGGCATTCTTTGCCAGCGATCCGAACCTGGGTCGCATTCTCGCGGCCATCGGCTATGCCGGCGTGGCCGACCTCGATACGGCCAAGCTGCAGGTTTTCCTGGGCGATGTGCTGGTCGCAGAAAAGGGCGGCCGCGCCGCCAGCTATACCGAAGAGCAGGGTGTGGCGGTAATGAAGCAGGCGGAGATCCTGGTGCGCGTGGAACTGAATCGCGGGCTGGAAGAGGCGACGGTCTGGACATGTGATTTTTCCTACGACTACGTCAAGATCAACGCGGACTATCGCTCCTGATGTTTTCCAAGGTCGACAAGGTATTGGGACGCGTCGAGTCCCTGCTGGAGCGTGTCGAAGCGCATCTGCCGGATGCGGACGCGGCGCCCGACTGGAACAAATTCATCGCCTATCGCTGGCGCCGGCTGCCCACCATATTTGGCACGCGCGGGCGGCTGGTCGGCGTGGCCCATCCGCACATCATCACCTTTGGCGACCTCAAGGATATCGACGACCAGAAATCACGCATTGCGGAAAACACCCGCCAGTTCGTGAATGGGCATAGCGCCAATAACGTATTGCTCACCGGCGCGCGCGGCACCGGTAAATCCTCGCTGGTCAAGGCGGCGCTGCAACACTTCGCCAATGACGGATTGCGGCTCATCGAAGTCGAGCGCGGCGACCTCGTTGACCTTCCCGAGATCGCCGACCTCATCGCCACACGACCGGAGCGTTTCATCGTCTTCAGCGACGACCTCTCCTTCGAAGCCAACGACCCCGGCTACAAGGCGCTGAAGTCGGTGCTCGACGGCGGCGTGAGTGCCACCAACGACAACCTGCTGATCTACGCCACTAGCAACCGCCGCCATCTGATGCCGGAAAAGATGAGCGAAAACCTCGAAACCAAGCACACCGAGGACGGCGAGATTCATCCCGGCGAAACCACCGAAGAAAAGATATCGCTGTCGGAGCGCTTCGGCCTGTGGCTGTCGTTCTATCCATTCGCGCAAGGCGAGTATCTGCAGATCGTTGACCACTGGGTCACCTCGCTCACGGGCGCGAAGACGCGTGATCCGGACGCCATGCACAAGGCGGCGCTGCTGTGGGCGCTGGAACGCGGTTCGCGCAGCGGCCGGGTGGCCTACCAGTTCGCGCGCGACTGGGCGGGCCGCCACCCGGCGCCGGCCAAACGCGCGCCGCGCCGCGCGGCCCCGCGGCGCCGATGACGGAGGAGATCACCGACGTCGCGGTGGCAATTTTCCTGCTGCCCGACGGTTCCTTCCTGCTCTCTTCGCGCCCCGAAGGCAAACCCTATCCCGGCTACTGGGAATTCCCCGGCGGCAAGCTCGAGCCGGGTGAAACCGTGCGCGACGCCCTGGTGCGCGAGCTCATCGAAGAGTTGAACGTCACCATCACCCACGCCACGCCATGGTTCAGCTTCATCATGCGCTACACGCACGCCACGGTGCGGCTGCATTGCTGGCGCGTGCAGGCATGGCACGGCGAAATGCACGGCCGCGAAGGCCAGCACTTCGAATGGCAGCGCATCGACGCGCTCACCGTATCGCCGACGCTGCCCGGATGTGTGCCGATCTTCCAGGCGCTGGCCCTGCCGACCACCTATGCCATCAGCAATGCGACCGAAATGGGTGTCGAGCCGTGGCTTTCGCGACTGGAACGGCAATTGAAGGTCGGCTTGCGGCTGGTGCAGGTGCGCGAAAAAACTTTTTCAGCCGCGGCGCGGCAAGACCTCGCGTTGCGTGTGGTGCGACTGGCGCATGCACACAGCGCGAAAGTATTGATCAACGCCGATGAGGACCTCGCCGCCGCGTGCGGGGCCGATGGCGTTCACCTGACCAGTGCGCAACTCGCCGACTGCGCGAAGCGGCCGGACTTTCCGCTGGTGGCCGCGTCTGCGCATGCGCGTGCCGACATCGACCGTGCGGGTCAGTTGGGGCTGGATTTCGTGGTGCTGGGCGCGGTCAGGGCCACGCAATCACACCCGGGTCAGGCGCCCCTCGGATGGCCGGCGTTTCGCGAGATGGTGGTTGCGGCGCCGGTGCCGGTGATGGCGATTGGCGGGCTCCGGCCCGACGACATGGCAGTGGCGATTGAGCACGGCGCGCACGGCATCGCGTTGCAGCGCGGTTTTGGTGCGGCCTGACCGACTTACGACAAGATCAATCGGAACAGCCAGAAAAGAGAACGCCAGCCGGCGGGGGATTTGCCGCGGCGAAGGTGGTGTAGGACTGTTCAGCCACGCGATGCCACAGGTTGATGTCTTCGCGAAACTTGAGCCAGGGCTCGTACATTTTCTTGAAGGCCGGGTTTTTGGCGGATTCTTCTTCGTACAGCTCGAAGGCTGCTGTCTGCGCGGCCTTCATCAGCTCCGGCGAAAACGCGCGCAACTGCACGCCCTTGCCGACCAGGCTGCGCAGTGCCGCCGGGTTCTTGAAGTCGTACAGCGCCATCATGTCCATGTTGGCTTCGTAGGCGGCGGCTTCAAACGCGGCCTGGTATTCCTTGGGCAGCTTGTCCCATTCCTTGGTGTTCACGTAGAACGAGTACATCGAGTTGGATTCCCACCAGCCTGGATAGTAGAAATACTTCACCACCTTGTAGAAGCCCAGCTTCTCGTCGTCGTAAGGGCCGATCCACTCGGCGCCGTCGATGGTGCCTTTTTCCAGCGCCGGATAAATGTCGCCGCCGGGAATCTGCTGCGGGATCACGCCCAGCTTGGCCAGCACTTCGCCACCGAGCCCGGCGATGCGGAACTTGATGCCCTTGAGGTCCTTGACGGTCTTGACTTCCTTGCGCCACCAGCCGCCCATCTGCACGCCGGTGTTGCCGCCGGGGAAGGAGATGATGCTGAAGTCGCGCATGAAATCGCGCACCAGTTGCAGTCCGCCGCCGTGATAGATCCACGCGTTCTGCTGGCGCTGCGTGAGGCCGAAGGGCAGCGTGGTGTCGAAGGCGAACGCCTTGTTCTTGCCGACGAAGTAATACGAGGCGGTGTGCGCGCACTCGACGGTGCCGTTTTGCACCGCGTCCGCCACGCTGAAGGCCGGCACGATTTCGCCGGCAGCGAACACCTGGATCTGGAACTTGCCGCCGGTGATCGCCGCGAGCCGCTTGGATAACGTCTCGGCGCCGCCGTAGATGGTGTCGAGGCTCTTGGGAAAACTGGACGCGAGGCGCCATTTGATGTTCGGCAGCGCGGGGGTCTGTGCGATGGCTTGCGAGGCAGCGGCGGCGGAAACCGCGCCGCCGACAGCAGCCTGGGAAAGAAATTTACGGCGATTCATCGATTGCTCCTCTGGTGTCAGTGGGTTTTGCGGCGAAAACTTTTTCGGATCGCACTACGCCCAGGCGTGAACTGCTGGCGCGGCGCGCCCGTTTGTTGCGCATCGACAGACCGATGTCGAGCGCGACAGGGCGACAATCTGCTTGTGCATCAACTTCAGGGTGGCGATGTGGTGGTCAGTGGTGATTTCGCTCCTTCGGTAATCCAGCACACCACCGGTTGCCGGTGGCAGCCGGCGCCATGCGTCGGACACTTGTTTCGACAAACCTGCAGTCTCGTCCATCCGTGCGGACTGCTTACCCGCTTTGGCCTCCGAGCGATGCGATGGCCCGCGCGAGGTGCATGTCAGACGAATTGGAACCCGGTCGCCGGCAGGATGTGCCAATCATCCATCCAATATGTGCAGGGTGCATGCCAGTTGCCGGTAACAAGCGTTTTCCACGCCAAATACCAGGTACGCCGCGCGGGGCAGGGGATGCCGCATCGGCCGCGTGCGGGCTCGCTGCGCAAATTCGGTGCATCGATTTGCTGTGCGCCGGGCGGCGCACAGCATTGGTGCCTGCCTCAGTGATGCGAAGCGGCCAGAGCGTCACGCGCCGTGGCGTCCAGCTTGACCACCAGGGGCTTCTTGTCCGCGCCTTCAAAAGTGAGTGTCAGCGCAACCTTGTCGCCGGCCTTGATGGGCTTCTTCACGTTCATCAACATCACGTGCATTCCGCCGGGCTTCAGGGTCACCGATTTTCCGGCCGGCACTTCGACGGCGTCCATGGCCTTCATCTCCATCACGCCGTCCTTCATGGTCATGTTGTGCAGTTCAACCAACCCCGCGGCGGGCGTGTCCACCTTGACCAGCCTGGTTGCCTTCGATGACTGGATCTGCATGTACGCGGCCGAGACGGCAGCGCCGGGCAGGGTGCTCTTCACCCACACCTCGGAAATCTTTGGCGCGTCAGACTGGGCATGGCCGGCGCCGACGAACAACAGGATTGCGAAGGGTAAAAGCTGTGACCATTTTTTCATGAGGATTCCTTTGGTAAGTGAAGCGCTTCTAGGTTCAGGGTTGCCGCAGCCGTGCGCGCGGCTTCGGCAGGGTCAGGGCTGGAAATCAACCCAAGTTCGCCGAGGCGCGGTGCCACGACCAACTGGTCCAGTGTCGACAGGTTTTCGGCATAAGCGTGCATGCGCGTGCCCGGGGTGTTGGCTATCCACCCTGCCAGCGTCAGGCCGCGCGCACGGATGGCTTCGACGGTCAGCAGGGTGTGGTTGATGCAACCGAGGCGCATCGCCACCACCAGGATCACGGGCAACTGCAGTGCGGCCGGAATCAGCGCCATCGACTCGCTGTCGGAAAGTGGCACCAGGAAACCGCCGGCGCCTTCCACCAGTACCACGTCGGCGCGCGCGGCCAGCGTGGCATAGGCAATGCGTATCACCTCCATGTCGACCGCAATGTTTTCGTGGCGCGCGGCGATGTGCGGGGCAATGGCTTCGGCGAAACAGTAGGGATTGACCGCGTGCCGCGGAAAACGATGGCCCGACAGTTCCAGCATCAGCGCCACGTCTTCATTCATGGCGATGCCGTTGACCGCGATGGTGCCGGCGGCGACCGGCTTCATCGGTGCCACGATCAGGCCAAGTTTCTGCAATGACACCATCAGCGCCGCCGTGACCAGGGTCTTGCCCACGCAGGTGTCGGTGCCGGTGATGAAGTAACCGCTCATGGCTTTTTCACCATGCGCTTGAATTCGTTGATGCCGATAGTCTGGGCGCCATCGACGGTTTTGCGTTTGCTCACCGCCGGTTTCCAGGCGTGACCGTAAACCACCTCGTAGGTGGCCGGCAGGCGCCCGTCTTTGCGAAAGCGCTCGTAGGCATCAACCATGCGCTGCCAACGTTGCCTGCCCATCAATCCCGACGCGCGACCGGGTAGGACGTTGTGCGCGCCGATGCCCTTCAGTTCGCGCAGCAGCGGCTTCAGGTCGGTGTAGGTGAGGGTAACGATTTCCTGGTCCATCACCGGGTCGGCAAAACCCGCGTGGACGAGGATGTCGCCGATGTCGTGCATATCGATGAAGCTGTTGACGTGCGGCCGGTCATCCACAGTCTTGAAAGCTGCGCGCAATTCCTTGAGCGTATCGGGGCCGAAGGTGGTGAACATGAACAGGCCGGCCGGCTTCAGTGCGCGCACCACTTCTTTTGCGACGCGCTCGGGGTCGGTCCACTGCATGGCGAGGTTGGACAGCGCCAGGTCGATGGTCTCGTCGGCAAAGGGCAGCGATTCGGCATCGGCGCAAACGTACTGGCGACGTTCATGCCTGCCGAACAGGCGCTTGAACATCGACGGGCTGACAGACTTGCGTCGTGCCACGCCGAGCATGTCAGGGGCGATATCCAGGGCAATGACCGCGGCCTCCGGATAACGTGCCAGCAGTTTTTCGGTGGCGTAGCCGGTGCCGCTGCCGATATCGACCACGCGTTGCGGCGCGACCTTGACGTAATCGAGCCGCTCAAACAATCGGTCGCCGATTTCGCGTTGCAAGAATGCGTGCTCATCGTAGGTGCCGGCCGAGGCGCCGAACGACTGCCGTACCGCGCGTTTGGCGGGCAGGCGGAGGGGGGAGGCTGGGGCACTGCTCATTTATCGAGGAACGCGAGAAGGTGATCGAGGAAGATGTCGCGGTGCGACAGGAACGGCGCGTGCGCTGCGTGCTCGATGAGGCAATAGGTACTCTGTGGCAAATGGTCCGCCAGCCATTGCGCGGCGCCGGTCGAGGTGAGGGCGTCGTGGTCGCCCTGGACCACCAGCGTCGGGGCGAGCAGGGTCGGGATCACGTCGCGGATATCGCTCACCCGCAGGATCTCGAGGCTGGCAGCGAGACTCGCCGGCGGCGGGGTGCCGTGCGCGGCCACCGCTTCCTGCAGCTTGCGGATCACGTCGCGCATTTCGGGCTGGTTCAGCGCCTGCAGCGCCAGGAAATTGCGGATGGTGGCGGCGTAATTGGTGGAGAGCCGGCGTGCGAAATCGGCCAGCACGTCGGGCCGCTTGCCGTGCGGCCAATCATCGCCCTCGACGAAGCGTGGCGTCGCGCACACCGTCACCAGTTTGTCCACGCGTGCCGGGAAGCGGTGGGCGATCGCCATGGCGGTGTGCCCGCCCAGCGACCAGCCGAGCAGGTGGGTGCGCACCGGCATGGCGTTGGCCACAGCATCGACCAGCGCGTCCAGCGTGGAAACGGGCGCGCCGTGCGAGCGGCCGTGACCCGGCAGATCGATGATGTGCAGGGTGAATCGCTTCGCAAGCCGGTCGTGTAATCCGTTCCACACCGCGCCGTTCAGCCCCCATCCGTGCAGCAGCGTGAGATTCGGCCCGCGCCCGCAGACATCGACAAACACCGTCATGCGCGCGTTCCGGGACGGTCGCGCATGAGGATGTTTTCCAGGTCGGTGAGCGCGGTGATGAGGTCGAACAGGTCATCTGCTGAATGCGCGGCCGAAATCGACACCCGCAGGCGGGAGGTGCCTTTGGGAACCGTGGGCGGCCGGATGGCGGGGACGAACATGTGGCGGTCGCGCAGCGCTTCGGCAAAGGCCAGCGTGGTGGCGTTGTCGCCGATGAGGATCGGCTGGATGGCGGTCTGGGAAAACGGCAGCTTTGCGTACTGCAGCTTCAGCGAATCGCCGAAGAAATCGATGAGCGTGCGCAGGTGCTTGAGGCGCTCGCGATCCTCCTGCATCACATCGAGGCTCACCGACATCGCGGCGGCAATGGCGGGCGGCGTGGCAGTGGTGAACAGGTAAGTGCGGGCCGACTGCAGAATCCATTCAACAACATCGTCGTTCCCGGCGACGAATGCGCCATAGCCGCCGGCCGCCTTGCCCAGCGTCGCCATGTAGACAATGCGTTCGTTGCGCAGGTTGAAATGTTCCAGTGCGCCTTTGCCGCGGTAGCCCAGTACGCCGAAGCCGTGCGCGTCATCGATCACCAGCAATGCGTCGTGCTTGTCCGCCAGCGCCAGCAATTCCGGCAGCGGCGCGATGTCGCCATCCATGCTGAACACCGCATCGGTGACGATGAGCTTGCGGCCGCCGGCGGGGGCCGCTTCCAGCATCGCCGCCAGTCTGGCGTGGTTGTTGTGCGGGTAGCGCTTGAAGTTGGCGCGCGACAACATGGCGCCGTCGTTGAGGCAGGCGTGATTGAGCTTGTCGGCGAAGATGGTGTCGCCGCGCCCGGCGAGCGCGGTGAGGATGCCCATATTGGCCGCGTATCCGGACGAGAACAACAGCGCCTTCGGCAGTTTCACATAGCCGGCGAGTTTCTCCTCGAGCTCATGGTGCGCGCGCATGTGGCCCGAGACCATGTGCGAGGCGCCGGCACCGAGGCCGTAGCGCTTGAGCGCGCGCATGGCGGCTTCCACCACCTTCGGATGATTGGCGAGGCCCAGATAGTCGTTGCTGCCGAATGACAGCACGCGCTTGCCGTCGATGATCATCGACGCGTCCTGCGGGCCATCGATGATGCGCCGCACGCGCAGCTGGTCGGCTTGCGCGAGCTCGGACAAATGGGCGTTGAAATCGTGGATCGACATGATCAGGGGCAATGCAAAACTCCAGCATTGGCGCGCCTTCCAGGCAGAAAATGGCCTGCGAGGCCCGCCAAAGCTGGAGTTTGCTACATCGATTCGATGCCGAGCTTGTCGAATAACGCGCGGTCGCGCGCCACGTCGGGGTTGCCGGTGGTGAGCAGTTTCTCGCCGTAGAAAATCGAATTGGCTCCGGCCAGAAAGCACATGGCCTGCGTGGCTTCGTTCATTTCCTGGCGGCCGGCGGAGAGGCGCACGAAACTCTTCGGCATGGTGATGCGCGCCACCGCGATCATGCGCACGAAATCGGTCCAGTCGATGGCATTGGCGGCATCGGCGGCACCCATCTTCTCGTGCAGCGGCGTGCCTTCCACCTTCACCAGATAGTTGATGGGCACCGATTCCGGTTGCGGCTCCATGTTGGCCAGCTGCGCGATCAGGCCGGCGCGCTCGCGACGCGACTCGCCCATGCCGACAATGCCGCCGCAGCACACGTTCACGCCGGCGTTGCGCACCCGCGCCAGTGTGTCGAGGCGATCCTGGTAGTCGCGCGTGGAGATGATCTCGCCGTAAAACTCCGGCGAGGTGTCGAGATTGTGGTTGTAGTAATCAAGGCCGGCTTCCTTCAGCTGCTCGGCCTGTCCGTCCTTGAGCATGCCCAGCGTGCAGCAGGCTTCGAGGCCCAGCGCCTTCACTTCGCGCACCATATCGAGCACCGGATCGAGGTCGCGCTGCTTCGGTCCGCGCCAGGCGGCACCCATGCAGAAACGCGTGGCGCCATTTTCCTTCGCCAGCTTGGCGGCGGCCACGACTTCGGCCACTTCCATCATGTCCTCATTCTCGACGCCGGTGTGATGCCGCGCGGCCTGCGGACAATAACCGCAATCCTCCGGGCAGCCGCCGGTCTTGATGGAGATGAGGGTGGAAAGCTGCACCTTGTTCGGGTCGTGGTGCTGGCGATGCACGCTCTGCGCGCGGTGAATCAGGTCGGCGAACGGCAGGGCCAGCAGTGCTTCCACGGCGGCAATCGGCCAGGGCTCATTGCGGGCTTGTTTGAGCCACGCAGAGGGGACGGCGATCGGGGTGCTGGCGACGGCGGAAGAAGTCATGGGAACCTGAAAGAGGAAATGGCAGGCGGCTGCGAGTGCAGCATCATTGCCAATGCCTTGCAATATGTCAATTTCCCGCTGGCCCGGTCTGGACAATAGCCTAAAAAACAGGCGGCAAGCAATCTCCGGAGATGGCCGTGTCGGCACAGCGACGCACGCAAATTACGCCGCATCGGCAATGCCTGCCAATGGAATAGCATAGCGGCTTCACACCGGATAGTTTCCCGCCGCCTTGCCGATCTTTTCCATCTCCACGCTTGCCCATGCCGCCGGGCTGCCGCGGCTGTTTTCGCAGGATTGTCAGCTCTGCGGGCTGCGGTCAGCCGACACACTGTGCGCGGCGTGCGCCGGCGAGTTGCCGCTGTGGTCGGCGGGCGGCTGCCCGCGCTGTGGCGAACAGGCAACGCTCGGACTGCTTTGCGGTGCGTGCCTCGCCCATCCGCCGGCATTCGACCACACCATCGCGGCGTTTTGCTATGCGTTTCCGCTGGACCGGCTGGTGCAGTCCTTCAAGTTCGATGCGAACCTGGCGCTGGCCGATCTGTTTGCGTCGGCGCTCGCGGCGGCTGCCGGGTCTGCGCGCCCCGATGCCTTGATCGCCTTGCCGCTGGCAAGAAAACGCCTGGCCGAACGCGGCTTCAACCAGTCGGCGCTGCTGGCGGAGCGCGTGGCACGCCGGCTCGGCATCGAATACGCCGCGCACGGGCTGCTGAAGGTGCGCGACACCCCGCCGCAAGCCGGCCTGAACCGCCGTGCCCGCTTGAAAAATGTGCGTGGCGCCTTTGCCAGCGAAGCCTCCCTGGCGGGCAAACACGTTGTCCTGGTCGATGACGTGATGACCACCGGGGCCACGCTGTCCGAGGCGGCCAAAACGCTTAAACAAGCCGGGGCGGTAACGGTGTCGGCCTGGGTGGTGGCGCGGGCGACGCTCGCGCGCCACCGCGCCGCGACCGACGACGCGACCGTGCCGTTTTGAACCAGGCGCGATAACCGACATGTTCAACGTCGTTCTTTACCGGCCGGAAATCCCGCCGAATACCGGCAATGTCATTCGCCTCTGCGCCAATACAGGCGCGCGCCTGCACCTGGTGTACCCGCTGGGCTTCGACTGGGACGATGCCAGGGTCAAGCGTGCCGGTCTCGACTACCACGAGTTCGCCGACGTCCGGCATCATCAGTCCTGGGAGGCATGCCGCGACGCGCTGGGGGAGGCACGGCTGTTCGCTGTCGAAACGCGGCAGGCCTCGCGCTATGACCAGGTGAGTTACCGCGCCGGGGATGCCTTCGTGTTCGGCCAGGAGACCAGCGGCCTGCCCGAAGAGGTGCTCGCCACCATCCCGGTATCGCAGCGCGTATGGCTGCCGATGCGGCCCGGCAATCGCAGCCTGAACCTGTCCAATTCGGTGGCGGTGATGGTGTTCGAAGCCTGGCGCCAGGCGGGTTTCGGCGGCAGCTGATCGCGCCCATCAAGGCAAACGGCCCGCGAATGTCGCGGGCCGTTTGCGGGTGATGCCGATGGCGGCGCCTTACTCGATGTTGACGCGCTTCGCCGTCACCGGGGCCTTCTTGGGCAGTACCAGGTTCAGGACGCCGTCGGCGTACTTGGCCTGCACGCCGGCTTCGTCGATATCCTGCCCGACGCTGAATACCCGTGTGGTCTTGCCGAAGAAACGCTCGCTGTGCAGCACACGCTCGCCTTCCTTGGCGCTGACCTCACGCTTGATTTCGGCGCTGATGGTGACTTCGTTCTGGTCCACCGAAACGTGGATGTCTTCCTTCTTGACGCCGGGCAGGTTGGCCGCGACGCGATAGGCGTTGGCATCCTCGCTCACATCGAGCCGGATCGGTTCGGCGCCCCTGCTGGCGCTGTCGGCGATGGGTCGGAAGAACCCGGCAAACAAGTCGTCCAGACGCTCGGGATAACCGCTGTAGGTTGGAGAAAGGCGATTGTTCAAACGTACCAGTGTGTTCATGTTTGTCTCCTTTGGAAGAAAAGAACGCTGTGCAACTGAAATGGGTGGCCGCATGCAAAATTTCAAGGGGGCGCAGATCGGCGGAACAGCGGACGGCAAATTCTTATAGACTTGCCGCTTCCAGCGCACTGCACCAAAACCCGGGTAAATATGGTCGATCCCGCAAAGCACAAGCCCCCGCCTGAACCCTCCGCAATGTTTGCCGAGGTCGAGAGCCACCGCAGCTACCTGCTGCGCTTTGCCACGGCCAAACTGCGCGACGCCGAGCAGGCCGAAGAGGTCGTGCAGGAGGCGCTGCTGGCAGCTCTGGAGGGCGTGGCCTCGTTCTCCGGCCAGTCGAGCCTGCGCACCTGGCTGACCTCGATTCTCAAGTTCAAGATCATCGACTTCCAGCGCCGCATCATCAGCGAACGCGCGCACTTCGCCAGTGCACCCGAGGAGGACGATTCGGCTGACCCGGAGTGGATGGATCGCATGTTCGACGAGACCGGGCACTGGTCGCCGCGCCTGGCAGAATGGTCCAACCCCGACGGCGCATTGCAGCAGAAACAATTTTTCGAGACCTTCGAGCGCTGCCTCGACAAGCTGCCCAAGGCGGCGTCGCGGGTGTTTTTCAAGCGCGAAGTGATGGGTATCGACACCGACGAAATCTGTAAGGAAGAGTCGATCACCTCGTCCAATTGCTGGGTAATGTTGCACCGTGCCCGCCTGGCCCTGCGCGAGTGCCTAGACCGAAACTGGTTCCAGGGAGCAAGAACATGACCGATGCTGAAGCCGAGTTGTCCTGCCGGGAAGCGGCGCGCCTGATGAGCCTTCGCCAGGATGCGCAGTTGACGCCAGCCGAGGAAGGACGCCTCAAGGACCATCTTTTTCAATGCCTCAGTTGCCGGCGCTTTGAGGAACAGCTCGGCTTCCTGCGATCACTCGCCAGCCGCTACGCCGGGGGCGGCAATTGAATCCGGCCAGCCGACCTGTATGCAGCGGGCTGGGTAATACCCAGACGGGGCCCGCGCCCCGCGTACTGTTCGGGCCGACGCCTGCGACAGGATTGTTGTAACGTATCCGCTTTTCGCTGCACCCCGACCCTTCAGCCATTAACCACCTGCCAAAGGAGCTTTGCATGAATTCGAAATTGATCCTCTCCTCCGCCATCGCCGGCCTCGTCGCCTTGTCCACCGCCAGCGGCGTCGCCGTCGCCCAGGACAAGAAAGCGGAAAAAGAAAAGTGCTACGGCATTGCCAAGAAGGGTGCCAATGACTGCGGCACCGCCAAGCATTCATGTGCCGGCCAGGCCGCCGCCGACAATGCCGCCGACGAATGGAAGTATGTCGCCAAGGGCACCTGCGAAGGCATGAAGGGCTCGTTGAAGAAGCCGGAAGCCACCCCTGCCAAAAAGTAATTGCCGGCGCGCAGCCGTGACCTCGGTCGTCACCCGCTGCGCCGAATTGCCTTCCCTTGAGAGCGATGCCCCCGTCCCGACAGGCGGGGGCATTTTCTTTGCCCATGCTCGTCCCTGACTTCACGCGCGCCGGCATCGGCCTGCGCGCGCCGCATTACCAGGCCATGCTCGCGACCAGGCCGGCGCTGCCGTTTCTGGAAGTACACAGCGAGAATTTTTTTGGCGATGGCGGGCAGCCGCTGCGATACCTGGCGCGCTTCCGCGAGGACTACCCGATCAGCACCCACGGTGTCGGGCTATCGCTGGGCTCGACCGATCCGCTGGACCCGGAGCATTTGCGTCGCCTGAAGCGGCTGGTGGAGATGTTGGATCCGATCCTGGTATCCGAGCACCTTTGCTGGGTGGGTGCCGGCGGGCGCTTCCTGAATGACCTACTGCCGATTCCCTACACCGACGAGTCGCTGGATCATTTGGTGCGGCGCGTGGGCCAGGTGCAGGACTACCTGGGCCGGCAAATTCTGGTGGAAAACGTATCCAGCTACCTGCAGTTTGCCGAATCCTCCATCCCCGAGTGGGAATTCGTCGCGGAGGTGTCGCGCCGCGCCGGGTGCGGCATCCTGCTTGACGTCAACAACATCTACGTCAATGCCTGCAATCACGGCTTCGACGCGCGCAGCTTCATCGATGCCATTCCGCCGGCGGCGGTGGGTGAGATTCACCTCGCCGGCTTTGAGGATACCGGGCGCATGCTCATCGACACCCACGGCGCGGCGGTATGCGACGAGGTGTGGGCGCTGTACGCCTACACGCTCAGCCGTACCGGCGTGGTGCCGACGCTGATCGAGTGGGATACCGATATTCCGTCGCTTGACATCCTGCTGGGTGAAGCGCGCAAGGCCGACACCTGCCTTTCCGTTGCGGCGCGTGAGGTGACCCGTGCTGCGTGAGGTGCAACTGGCCTTCGTCGAGTCCATGCTTGCCGGCAGCGACGAGGCTGCCGCCCACATTCGTGGCGGCAAGCTTGGCCCCGCCGAGCATCTGGCCATTTACCGGCTCAATGTATTGAGCAACCTGCGCGGCGCGCTGCAGGATATTTATCCGGTGGTGCGGCGCATTGTCGGCGATGCCTTTTTTGCGCATGCCGCGGACCAGTTCATCGCCGGCACGCCGTCCCGCTCGGGCGACCTGAACCGGTTCGGTGCCGAGTGGCCGCTGTTCATCGCCCAGTACCCGCATGCCGGCGAGCTGCCTTACCTGGCCGATGTCGCGCGCCTTGAATGGTCCTGGCACGAATGCTTTCATGCCGCCGATGCCGTCGGCCTCGACCTCAATCGCCTTGCGGCAGTTCCCGGTGAATCGCACGCGCGCCTGCGCTTTCGCCTGCAGCCCGCCGCACGCCTGGTGGCATCGCCCTTTCCGATCCTGCAGATTTGGCAAGTCAATCAACCGGAATATGCCGGCCCGCTGGAAGTCGACTGGGCGCGGCCGGGCGACAGCCTGCTGCTGTATCGGCAGGGTACCGAGGTCGTCATGCAATCGTTCCCCGCGGCGGCCTTTCGCTTTCTGTCCGCGCTTTCATGCGGCGCGCTTTTTGAACCTGCCGCCAACGCAGCTCTCAGCGAGAACCCGCAATTCGACTTGCAAGGATTTCTCATCGAATCCGTCCAATCGGGAATCATTGTTGATTTCGACGAGGACGGAGCATGCACCGACTGATCGCGCGACTCGCGCACTGGAATGAAATGTTTTCCCGCGGCCTGGACTGGCTGGCGCCCGGCTTCCTGCTGGGCCTGCGCCTGTATGTGGCGACGGTGTTCTTCAAGTCGGGGCTGACCAAGGTGCAGGATTTCTCCTCGACCATCGCCCTGTTCGAAAATGAATACAAGGTGCCGGTGCTGTCACCGCAGTTGGCGGCCGTCTCCGGTACCGGCACCGAACTGCTGTTGCCGGTGCTGTTTGCGCTGGGAATAGCGTCGCGCCCGGTGGCGCTGGTGTTCTGCATTTTCAACGCCGTCGCGGTGGTTTCCTATCCGGATATTTCCGAAGCCGGCGTCAAGGATCACCTGCTGTGGGGCACCATGATGCTGGTGGTGCTGTTTCACGGCGCCGGCAGCCTATCGGTCGACCACCTGCTCGGTCGCCGGGGTGCGCGCCTGACCGCGTATGGCGGCCGCTGAATCCACATCGGCGCGGCGCGCGTATCGTCACGACCCGCCACTGAAAGCCCTGACATGAGCCGTGCCGATTCCGTTGGTCCCGTGAGCCCTCAACGCCGCCAATGGCTGTGCGCGTCGCTGGCGCTGCTTGCAGTCGGCCGCGCGCATGCGCAGCAAAAGGCGGCCGCGCGTTTTGATGCTGCGGCCGCGCTCAACACGGCCGCGCGCCAGCCGATGCTTGCCGAACGCATCACCAAGGCATTCAGCCTGGCCGGGCAACGCGTGCTGGAGACGCGTGCCCGTCGCCAGCTCGACGACGCCCTGCGCGAATTCGATGCTGCGCTGAAGGAATTGCAGGGATCGGCGCCCACCGCCGAGATCAAGGACAACTACCAGTTGCTGGAACAGTTGTTCGACGAATTTCGCGGTATCACCGCCAAGCCGGTCAACCTGCAGAACGCCCGGCAACTGGCAGAGCAGAACGAGGAGCTGGTGTGGATTTCGACCAAGGGCGCCATGCTGCTGCAGGCGCACACCAAGTCGGCGCGCGGCGACCTGATCGTGGTGGCAGGCGATGTGCGCACGCTGACGCAGCGCATCGCCAAGCTGTACCTGTTCCGCAGCTGGGGCATACGCTCCGACGTGATTGCCAACGACTTGAAGAAGGCCGAGGGCGATTACCGTGCCGCGATGACCAGGCTGCTTGCCGCGCCGCAAAACACCCCGCAGATCAAGAGCGAACTGGCGCTGGCGGAAACGCAGTACCTGTTCCTGAAGCAGGCCATCGATCGGCTCAATGCCAACGCCACGTCCAAGCAGGAACTGGAACACGTCGCCAAAGCCTGCGACAACATCCTCGACGTCATGGAACGCGTGACCTCGCTGTATGAGGCCATGAAAGGCTGAGAAGAAGCCCACTGAAAAACTCCAGCATTGGCGCGGCTTTCCAGGCATTTTCGGCTGGAAAGCCGCGCCAATGCTGGAGTTTTATCATTCTCCGCGGTGCGTGTCAGTTCTTTTGCGGCGGACGTTTGGTCAAGACTTCGGCGGCGAGTTGCCAGTGATCGGGCCGGGATGCGAGGTCGCGAACCCACACGCGGATGAAGTGGCCCTGCGTGCTGATGCCGGCCTTGGTGCGATGCGACCATGTTCCCAGCGCATAGGCAAAGTCGCCGGCAGCCGACATGCCTTGGCGGACAGGCTGCCACTGCCAGGTGCCGGCGACAGACTTGAGATAGGTATCGATGGCGCGCCTGCCGTCGATGGGCGCGCGCTCCTCGCGCAACAGCCGGGTCTGATCGCTGACCACGGCATGGTAGGCGTCAGCCGCGCCCCGCGCAGCGGTGGCGAGTGCAAACGTCTTTTCCGGATCCGGCGCCGGCTTTCGCCCGGCCGCGCCCGCGACCGGTGCGAGATCCAATGTCAGCAATGCCTTGTCGGGCGCCGGATTGTTGCCGTGTGAGATGCCATGGTCGATCAATACTTTCCACGACCCGTCGACCTGCTTCTGCCAGACCGAAAAGAACTGTCCGTACGAGACAGGCTCGGCCGGATTCGTCTTGCTGGTTGACGTCCACGGACCGGTGGAGAGGCCCAGGTCACCGGATGCGGCGAGGATGGCCAGCTGCGACTTCCAGTCGAGGATGATGGGCGGATTCTTCCGTGCCATCATGAATTCGCGGCCGTTGACCGGATCCGGCCGCAGCAGAATCGAATCGTTGGCGAAGAACGCGACAAAGGCGTCGCGCATGCCGTGTTGCACCGAAAAGGCGGCGAACCTGGCTTCCTCGGCGGCAAGATCGGCCGCGCGAAACCCGCCACTGGCAGGCTGGGCAGCCGTGGCCGCGAGCGTGGTCATGGCGATAGCAGCGGCCGCACTTGCGCGGCGCAGGAGAATTTGGGGCATGTGAGTTTCCTCGGCACAATGAACATCATGCGAATGTAGCCCGATTGCACCGGCGCGTGGGAAACGCTCATTCCCGTACTGCGACAGACTGCGACGTGAGCGCGCCTACAGCACGTAGCGGGCGAGGTCTTCGCTTTTGGCCAGCTCGCCGAGCCGCTCGTTGACATATTCGGCGGTCACGACGAAATGTTTGCCCTGCGAGGCGGTGTCAAACGAGACCTCCTCGAGCAGCTTTTCCATCACCGTATACAGGCGCCGCGCACCGATGTTTTCGGTTTTCTCGTTGACCGCAAAAGCGATCTCGGCCAGCCGCTTGACCGCTGCCGGCGGAAACTCGACTTGCAGGTCGTCGGTCTGCAGCAGTGCCTGATATTGCTTGGTGAGGCAGGCATCGGTGTTGGTGAGGATCGCCTCGAAATCGGCGATCGACAGCGAGGACAACTCGACGCGGATCGGCAGGCGGCCCTGCAATTCCGGGATCAGGTCGGAAGGCTTGGCAAGGTGGAATGCGCCCGAGGCAATGAACAGGATGTGGTCAGTCCTGATCATGCCGTACTTGGTGGAAATGGTGGTGCCTTCCACCAGCGGCAGCAGGTCACGCTGCACACCCTGGCGCGAAACATCGGCGCCCTGCATTTCCGAACGACTGGCGATCTTGTCGATCTCGTCGATGAAGACGATGCCGTTCTGCTCGACATTGCGAATCGCGCTGACCTTGGTCTCTTCGTCGTTGACAAGTTTCATCGCTTCTTCATCCGTGAGCAGCTTCATGGCTTCACGCACCGTGAGCTTGCGCGTCCGCTTGCGGGTGCTGCCCATGTTCTGGAACATGCCCTGGATCTGCTGGGTCAGTTCCTCCATGCCGGGCGGGCCGAAGATTTCCATGTTGCCCGACATGGCGGCAAGTTCGATTTCGACCTCGCGATCGTCGAGCTTGCCTTCGCGCAGCATCTTGCGGAATTTCTGGCGCGTCTTGTTTTCGTCGCTGCCTTCGGCGTCGGCCTTGTTGTAGAAATCAAAGCTGCGCGCCTGCGGCAGCAACACGTCCAGCACCCGTTCCTCGGCGTTGTCGCTGGCGAGGTGCCGCACCTTTTCGGCTTCCTGCTCGCGGGCCTGCTTGACGGCGATCTCGGCCAGATCGCGGATGATGGAATCCACGTCGCGGCCGACGTAACCCACCTCGGTGAATTTGGTGGCCTCCACCTTCAGGAACGGCGCGTTCGCCAGCCGCGCCAGGCGGCGTGCGATTTCTGTCTTGCCCACGCCGGTGGGCCCGATCATCAGGATGTTCTTGGGGGTGATTTCATTGCGCAGCGGCTCGGACACCTGCGAGCGCCGCCAGCGGTTGCGCAGCGCGATGGCGACGGCACGTTTGGCAGCCGACTGGCCGACGATGTGCTTGTCGAGTTCGCTGACGATTTCCTTCGGGGTCATCATGTTTGGTGGGGAGTGAGGGAGCGGGATGCACAGCGGGATGTGGGGCGGGGGAAGCAAGGGGAACAGTACTGCGCCCCACGCCTCGACCCTGGTGCCTCACAATCTACTCAAGCACCTCGATCGTGTGATTCTGGTTGGTGTAGATGCACAGGTCGCCGGCGATCGTCAGTGATTTCTTGATGATCTCGGCGGGAGACAGGTCGGTGTTCTGCAGCAGCGCCTGCGCGGCGGCCTGGGCATAGGCACCGCCGGAACCGATGGCCAGCAAGCCAAGCTCGGGTTCGAGCACGTCGCCCGTGCCGGTGATCACCAGCGAGCTGGTCCGGTCGGCCACCGTCAGCATGGCTTCAAGGCGACGCAGGATGCGGTCGGTGCGCCAGTCCTTGGCCAGCTCGATGGCTGAGCGCAGCAGGTGGCCCTGGTGCTTGTCGAGCTTGGCTTCGAAGCGTTCGAACAGGGTGAACGCGTCGGCGGTGGCACCGGCAAAGCCGGCCAGCACCTGGTCCTTGTAGAGCCGCCGCACCTTTCGGGCGGTCGCCTTGACGACGATGTTGCCGAGCGTGACCTGGCCATCACCGCCCATGGCGACTTTGTCGCCGCGGCGCACCGACAGGATGGTCGTGCCGTGAAATTGTTCGGGTTGCATGGCGGATAGTCGGGGATTGAACAACGCAGATGGGGACGGCCGGGTGCGACTCAAGTGCGGCCAGGCATTCGGCTAGGCAGCCTTTTTGCGCATCAGTATCGCGTGCTTGGTCATGCCGAATACTTCCAGCAGGGCGGCCACCAGCTCGTTCAGGTTGGCGAGGATGACGCGCTTCTGCGAAAGGTGAATTGCCCGTATGGCCTCAAAGAACTGGCCCGCCATGGCGAAATCGATGCGCAGCAGGCCGCTCATGTCGACCAGCACTTCCTGCTGCTTGCCGCCCGCGTAGATTGCCAGCTGCTGCAGCATGTCCTTGCTGGTCGGGCTGATCACGCCTTTGAGGGGAAAACCGATCGGGTCCGCCGACAAGGGAACATGGGTGCCGGTTGCGGTCACCACGCTGTCGCCGGTGGGGCGGCTGACCAATTCCCAGGGTGGCGGCGACATTTCGAATGCGACCGCGTATTCGAGCCCCAGCTCTTCGTATTCGTGCAACTTGCCATCGAGGATGTAGAGCTCGAACAACAGCGACCAGTAACCCTGGCTGGCGGCGAGCGACTGGCCGGTCATGTCGTTGATCGATTTCTTCAGCATTGCCGCGAAATCGTTGAGGCCGTTGAACCAGAGCGGCACCTTCAACCTGCGCAGGCGCTGCAGCACGATGGAGAACAATTCCGCTTCCTCCGACAGCATCGACAGCACTTTCTCGAAACCGATGCGGCAGCTGCCCATGTCGCGCGCAAAGGCCTCGAAACGGTCGATCTCGGCAAGCAGTGCGCCGTCCTGGCCGGGGGTCATGGCGAAGAAGTCCTTGCGCTCGCGCTTTTCCTTGCGGCGCGGGTCGGAGTTATCGGCCGAATCCGACCACACCGGCGGCGACCGCTCGAACTTCACCGTGAACAGCATCGACACCGCGTCGAACTCCTTGCGGTTGTTGGTCAGCTGGTACAGGTCGAACAGCATCAGCCAGACACGGATGCTGTCCTTGCCTTCCTTGGTCTTGAGGTGCTCCTTGAGCGTTTCCTGCGCCGCGTCGTAGCAATCGGCGGCGTACAGGATGGCCGCTTCGTACAACGGCGGGAATGCATTGGAATCCGGCACCAGTTGCTCGGACGAAAAGGTGCCCGAGCTGGTCATGGATGCCTTGCCGGCGGCGGCAGTGGCTGCGGCGGAAGCCGAAGGCTTGGGGGCAACGCCCGGCTTGCCCTGAATCGGTGTGGCCATGGTCAGGGCGCCTTGACCTGCTCGGCGTCCACCAGGCGGTAGAACAGTGACGAGTCGTTGAGCAATTCCAGCTTGCCTGAGACGATGACCGGGTCCCAAGACGAAAAGTCGACCGGCGTCTTGGCCATGACTTCGATCATCGAGTCGGGCCCCTGCGACACGCAGAACGGGCAGTGGGTCGGCAGCGGCGAGATCAGGAAATGTTTCTGCTTGGGCGTGGTCGACAGCGGCATGATGAAGCCGTAAACCTTCACTGTCTGCTTGTCGAGTTCCCGGATCTGCGCGGAGAACTCGGGCCGCATGGTCAGCTTGCCGGCTTTCTTTTCTTCCACCAGCTTGACGTTGCGCAGCAGCTGCCACGGAATCACCCCGGCCGGCGCGTCCTTGCCGATGAAACTGTACAACTGATCATCCGGCAGCTTGCTGACCTGCGCCTGCACAGTGGCGGCACCGGCCAGCAGTGTGCACAGCAGTGAAATTGAAGCCAGCGAGAGGCGGCGCATGGAATAGGTATGGGAAGGTGAGTCGGACATTAGAAAACCGGATGCACAGGATCAGGCGCGGCCAAGCAACTCGGGTACAGCCTGCCGGTAAGCGCGCCACGCGGGAAACAACCCCGCCAGCCACGACAGGCCGAGGGCAATACCGACTACCCAAAATTCCCCGGGTGCCCAGGACCAGCCTGTAAACGCGACGCGATGCACTTTCTCCACCGCCCTGCCTGCCCACTCGACACCGGCATGACCAACAACGACGCCCAGTATAACTCCCGCGATGCCCAGCGCGAACCCTTGCGCCAGCACCGTCAGGAATACGGTGGCGCGGTTGGCGCCCAGTACGCGCAGCAAGGCCAGGTCGGCGCGACGGTCGTCCAGCGCATTCAAAAGGCCGACGAAAATCCCCAGGCCGGCGCAAACCATCAGGACGCCGGCAAAACCCTTCAGCGCATTGACGCCGACACCGATCAGCGCAAACAGTCGCGCCGTTTCCAGTGCAGGCGATGCCGCCTGCAGGCGGCTTTCGGCATTCACCCGCCGCGGAAAACTGACGGCTGCCATGGGGCTGGCGTACTGGACAAGAAGGGCGGTGATTTCGCGATCCTCCTCGTCGTGCTTTTCGCCGGGGATATTGGCGTCGCGCGGCGCACCCGTGGCCGGCTTCGCGCCGTGCTCGTGTACGTCCCAGATACTGTCGAGGCTGGTCAGGATGAGACGGTCGATCACGCTACCGGTGGGGGCGGCGATGCCGACCACTTCGAACGGCGTCGCCTCATGGCTGCCGCCGCCGGCGGACAGGCCATGCGAACCGGCGAAGCGTGAACCGATCCCCAGCCCGGTAGCGGTGGCGACCTCCGCGCCGATGAACACTTCCATCGGCTTGGTCCATACCCTGCCACTCGCGGGTGTGGCGGCATACAGGTCGAGGAATGCCGGCCGGGTGCCCACCAGCCTGAATGAGCGGTAGCTGTCACCCAGCGACAGCGGCACCGCAGTCTTTACCATCGGATCGGCAGCGATTTTTTGCGCATCGGCCAGCGGGATGTTGCCCGTCGGGATATCGACGTGGAATACCGCCGAGAGGATCAGCTGCAGGGGGCTGCCCTTGGCGCCGATCACCAGGTCAATGCCGGCGGCATCGCGCTCCATGCGCTGCTCGCTCTGGGAAAGGACGAGGAGCATGGCGGTGATGGTACCGACGCCCAGCGCCAGCAGGACGATGTTGAGCACGGTCGACAGCACTCGCTCGCGCAGGTATGCCCAGGCCAGCGGCAGGGCGATGGCGAGCGCCTTCACCGTGGTGCTCCGCCGCCGAGCGGCACGATGCGCGGAAAGTAACTCTTGATGCGCGGGTCGTGGGTGGCCACCAGCAGCGTCGCGCCGTGCTGGGCGGCCTGATTGATCAGCAGGGCGACGGCCGCCTCGCAATTGGCGTCGTCGAGCGCTGACGTCGGCTCGTCGGCGATGATCAGCGACGGCCGGTTGATGACGGCCCGCGCGATGGCAACGCGTTGCGCCTCGCCCTGGGAAATCTGCTTCGGTGTCGCGGACAGCTTGTGGTCGATGCCAAGCGAGGCCAGCACCTCGCGAATGCGCACCGGGTCGACCGGTTTGCCGGCCAGAGTTTGCGCCAGCTTCAGGTTGGCTTCGACCGTGAGGGCCGGAATCAGATGCAGGCGCTGCATGATGAAGCCGATATGCGCGCCTCGAAACTGGTCACGCGCGCTTTCGCTGAGCGTGCCGATCAGCTGGCCCTGGATGCGCACCTCGCCTGCCATCACCGGCGCGATGCCGGCGATGACGTTGAGCAGCGTGGTCTTGCCACAGCCGGACGGGCCTAGCAGCAGCGTGTGCCCGCCCTGGGCAATGTCGAGTTGGTCGATGGCGATCGCCACCTGGCCGCCGTATCCGGCCCGTACATCGCGCAGGGAAACCAGCATGGCGACGTTACTTCAGTTCGATCACGGTCTTGGCGTCATCGGCCACGCAATAGGCGAGGCCCTCGACGAAGATGCGCTTGGGCAGGTTGCGGCCGATGAATACCATCTTCGATTCGCGCTTTTCGTCCGCCGCCCAGGGTTTGCCGGGGCTGCCGCCCATGGTCATGTGCACGCCCTGGAAAATCATCCGGTTCTTCTGCCCTTCGATGTTGAGCACGCCCTTGTAGCGCAGCATGTCGTTGCCGTAGGTCTGGATCAGCAGCGACAGGAATGCCTCGATCTTCTCCATGTCCAGCGGCCGCTCGGAGTTGAACACAAAGGACTGGATATCGTCGTCGTGGTGGTGATGGCTGTCTGCGAGGAAGTCGGGGTCGATGTCGAGCACGGCGTTGAGATTGAAGCCACGGACATCGAGCAGTTCCTTGATGTCGGTCTCGCCGAAATGTACCTGCTGGTAGTGGGCGCGCGGATTCATGCGCTTCATGCGGCTGATGAGCTGGTCGGTTTCTTCCTTGGCCACCAGGTCGGTCTTGGAAATGAGGATGCGGTCGGCAAAGCCGATCTGCTGGCGCGCCTGCTCGTTGTCATTGAGTTGCTGTTCGGCGTGCTTGGCATCGACTACAGTGATGACGGCATCAAGCACAAAGGCATCGTGGACGTCCTCGTCGATGAAAAACGTTTGCGCCACCGGACCGGGATCGGCCATGCCAGTGGTCTCGATGATGACGCGGTCGAACTTGAGCTTGCCCTTCTTGCGCTTGTCGGCCAGGTCACCGAGGATGCGCACCAGGTCGCCGCGCACGGTGCAACAGATGCAGCCGTTGTTCATTTCGACGATTTGCTCTTCCTTGTCCTGCACCAGGATTTCGTTGTCGATGCCGGTCTCACCAAACTCGTTTTCGATGACGGCGATCTTCTCGCCGTGGCGCTCGGTCAGGATGCGATTGAGCAGCGTGGTTTTGCCCGCACCCAGAAAGCCGGTGAGGATGGTGGTGGGAATGGGCGACTTGGTGGAGGTTTGGGCCATGGGGACTCGGTAAGCGCGGAGAGGGAATTGGAAGAGATGGGGTGAAAGCCGACGGCTTCAAGCGGCGGCGGCCGCATGACTGTCGCGAATTGGCGTCGCCGGCTGGTCAAGCGCCTGTGGGCCGAGAAATGCCGCCAGTGTCTCGCGCACAAAGGCCTCGTCCAGGTCGCGGGTGATGAATACCAGCCGTGTCGAATGATCCGCATCCGGCCAGGCCGGCAATTGCGCCGCCGGGTACAGCGTGTGCTGGACGGCGTGAATCGCCCGCGGCCGATCCTCGCCGGCGGGATTGACGATGCCCTTGATGCGCAGCAACTGGTCGCCGCGCAGTTCGGTAAGGGTTTCCAGGGCATCGACCAGCGCGTCCCAGACCAGCGGCGAGGTGAACGCGACGGCAAAGGCACGGATGCGCGCATCGTGGCGCGGCGCAGCCGGCCGCGGCAATGCCATGGGCGATGTGCTTGCAGCCAGCGGCCGGTAGGCCTCGGCCGCCAGCCAGCGGCGTACATCCGGGGTGCGCTGGCCGGGCTGATACAAGCCGGTGTCGAACAGACGTGCCGCGTCGAGCTGGCCGTTGACCGCTTCGAGGATGGTCGCGCCGGGGTTGAGCGCGGCCAGACGCTGGCGCAACGCCGCCAGCGCCACGGCTGAAGCCCGGTCGGCCTTGGTGATGACGATGCGGTCTGCCACCGCCGCCTGTTTGACCGATTCCGGATGGGCGTCGAGTTGGCCCGCGCCATGCTCCGCATCGACCGTGGTGACGATGCCGGAAAGCGCATAGCGCGCCGCCACCAGCGGCATCTCGATGAGGGTGTGCAGGATGGGCGCCGGATCGGCCAGGCCGGTGGTCTCGATGATGACGCGCCGGAAGTTGGGTACCTCGCCGTTGGCGCGCTTGAAATACAGGTCGCGCAGCGCCTGCACCATGTCGCCGGCCACCGAGCAACAGATGCAGCCGTTACTCATTACCATCAGGTTCTCGCTGGCCTCGCGCACCAGCAAATGGTCGATCGAGACCGCGCCGAACTCGTTGATGAGCACGGCCGTCTCCTCGATGCCCGGTTCGCGCAGGATGCGGTTAAGCAGGGTGGTCTTGCCGCTGCCGAGAAATCCGGTGAGCAGCGTGACCGGCGTGATGGCGCTGGCGGTCATGTCAGGCGCTCAACTGCAATGCGCGCACGTGCCGCGAAACTTCAGGTCCACCTCGGTCGGGCGGAATCCCTCGGGCAGCTTGAAATTGAATCGCGCCGGCATGTCGTTCAGGCAAAAGGTCTGGGCGCACTGGACACAGGTGAAATGCGCGTGCTGGTGGTGGGTGCTGCCCGCATCATCCGGATTGAGCATGAAACGCCAGACGCGATCATCGCCGGCGATGCGATGCGCAATTCCCACCTCGACCAGCCAGTCCAGCACCCGGTATACCGTCACACGATCGATCGGGTGGTGGGTGGCGATGGCGGTAGCGACATCCTGGTGCGTCGAGGCGTGCGCGGCCGCCATCAGCAGGGCCAGCACCGCCACGCGCGGTTGGGTCACTCGTTCACCGGTGGCGCGAATCTGGCGCTCGGCGTCGGCGATATGGGAGAGATAGGCGGGCTTCATGGCTGGGTCTTGGCGAGAGGCAGCATTGTAGGACGGGCCTGTGGCAGGTGCAATTGAGTCGCATCTGGGAGGCCTCTTGCAAAAGTCCAAACGCAAGCACTGGCGCGGTCCATGGCGGCAAAATGGCTGGAATACCGCGCCAATGCTGGAGTTTGCCTTCGGGACGCGAAAAGTTCATGGCGGTCAAGCCACCTGCCGGGTTGGCGCGCGGCGTGTTTGTGCCGATGTGGGACCGGACCCGGCTGTTTTTTGATTACGATCAAGCGGTCGAAACATCACTGACGTAACGTGGGAGGTGAAGAATCTTGGGAGGCCGACCATGTCATACAAAACCATTCTTGTTTACCTCGACGGGCAAGACCGCAATGCGCATACGCTTCAAGTCGCGGGCAATCTTGCCAAGTCCTTCGACGCCCATCTGGCCGCGGTCTATGCCATCGGCCAGCCGTTCGCCACCACGCTGGATCCGTTCGCACCGGCGGTGCTGAGCTTCGAGCCGGAACTTGGCGCGGGGCTCATGGCCAAGGTGCAGGCCATGGTGGCCGCCGAAGAACAGCGTGGCGGACGCAAGATCGAATGGCGTACCGTGAACGACAACATTGCGCATAACGTCACCTTGCACGCGCGCCATGCCGACTTGCTGGTGATGACGCAGGCCGATCTCGCAGAAAGCAGCGCCACAGCGGCGCAACTGGCAGGCGCGGTTGTCGTGGGTGCAGGTCGGCCGGTGCTGCTCGTGCCCTACGCGGGTGATTTCCAGACCTTCGGCAAATCCATTCTCATTGCCTGGAGCGGCACCCGCGAATCGGCGCGCGCGGTGGCCGATGCCCTGCCGCTGTTGAAGCGCGCAAAAGAAATTAATCTGGTTTCGTTCAATCCGAAGGGTGATGCCGGGTGGGGCGACATTCCCGGTGCCGACATTGGCCTGTGGCTCACGCGCCATGGCGTCAAAGTCAACGTGCGCCAGCAAAAGAGCGCCGAAGTGGATGTGGGCAACCAGATGCTGTCACTGGCGGCTGACCTCGGCGTGGACCTCATCGTCATGGGCGCTTACGGCCACTCACGGGCGTTCGAGTTCGTGCTCGGCGGTGTGACCCGCACGCTGCTGGAATCGATGACGGTGCCGGTGCTGTTTTCGCACTGAAATACAACCAGGTATCAGGGCAGCAAACTCCAGCACTGGCGCGGCTTTCAGGCCGAAATGCCGCCGAAGGCCGCGCCAGTGCTGGAGTTTAAGGGTTGAATCGCAGCGTGTGCTTGGCTTCACCGGCAAGCAGCGGTGCCGGCTTGCCCGCCAGCCAGTCGCGGTGGCCCGCGCCGTAAAACGGTGAAAGCGGATGCCCGCTTTGGCCGCCGGCCATGGTCATGATGGCTTGTTCTTCCCGGCCGGGCGACACCACCAGCCGTTGCGATGCGCCGAAGCCCGGTGCGGCCACCCGCGGCATGTGGTTGTCGCCGGCCATCGCGTCAGGGGGCATGTCGAGAAAGCTGGAAAGAAATGGCATCGCCCGCGAAAACGGGTGCTTGATGCGCGCCGTATTGCGTTTGCCCCAGGTGGCGTCTTTCAGACTGCCGTGCTGCTTTACCAGTTCATCGTGCACGGTGCCAATCTTTGCAGCGATGAATTCGTCCCAGGACTTGAATGGTTGCGGCAGCAGGTGGATAGGCTTGGCGGTCAGTGCCTGCCATGCGGCGTATTCGAAGCGCGCGTCCATCGGCAAGCCGGCGTAGCGCTTGTCCGGCGGCTCGCTTGCGTTGTTGCCGGCATCGGCCGTCGCCAGCCAGCTTTGCCAGAGCTGTTCTTCAATGCGCTGGCGAACGGCACGCGCAATGCGATGCCCGGTCTGGCTTACGTCGGCGCGACCGTTCCAGCGCTTGAGTTCCTCGGTGAGCGCATCCACTTTGGCGTCGCGAGCAGGCAGAGTTTTCACCAGTTCCGCCCAGCGCTTCAGGAAACGTGATTCATCGTCAAGCTGCACACCATAGAGAGCTTGCTCATCAAATTTCGGTGTTTCACGCAGCCGGTCGCGAATCTGCGCGGCGCGCGCGCCGAGGTCAAAGCTGCCTTCGCCGATGAGCGCGCCGGCCGATGTGCCCAACTGCCGGCTGTTGGCAGTCCAGAGCTGGCCGTCGGCCGGGTTTTTCACCAGCGGATAGCGGCCGATGGGGAGCCAGGCCTGCGGCAATTCCGCCGGCGTGGCCAGCATTCCCCGCTTGGCCTGCGGCTTTTCGCGTTGCGGCATGCGGCCCATGATGGTCCACGCAATGTTGCCAGCGCGGTCGGCGATCACGGCATTCTGGTGGGGGATGCCGCTTTCCTGCGCGATGGTGATCGCGTCATCAATGTTGGTCGCAAACATCATCGCGTAGGCGCGGCCGTTGACCGCGCCGTCCCGGTACAGCACCCAGGACAGGGCGTACTCATGGCCCGTGTCCTCGCGCAGCACCGGGCCGAACGCGGTTTCGCGTACGTTCAACTCGACGCTGTCGCCGCCCTTGACGGCAATCACCTCTCGCTGCGTCCTGACCTCGATGGCCGCTGCGCTGGCGCCCGACTTGGGGATTGCAACCCAGTCGAACCATTGCCCATAACTGTTGGTGAATCCCCAGGCCACGTCGCCGTTGCTGCCCACCACGATGGACGGCAGGCCGGGAAGGGTGACGCCGCTGATGCGGCGCGGTTTGTCGCCGCCAATCGTCATTTGTGCGCGGAACCAGATACCGGGCACACCCAGCCCGAGGTGCATATCGTCGGCCAGGGTGGCTCCGCCGTGCGCGGTACGCGTGCCGCCCACCGCCCAGTTGTTGCTGCCGGGCATCAACTCGCGATCGGACGGGGCTTCAACACCTGATGCGGCGAGCGATGCGGCGGTCTTCGCCGGCATCGGGGCCTTGCGCGTATCGAGTTCGGCCGGCGTGGGCAACGCCGCCTGCGCGATGCTGCTGCCGTCGAGTGCCGCATCCCACTCCCCGCCAAGCGGCCGCATCCAGTCAAACAGCCGGTCGCCAAGCAGCGCGCGCAGCCGTATGTCGGTATAGCGGCTGTCGTAACCGCCGGCCTGCAACATGAAATACATTTCGGACACGACCAGCAGCGAATCGACTTCACGCCACGCCTCCGGCTGGGTGCGCAGCAGCAGGTACTGCCAGGGGCGAACCGACAGGGCAGCGACGCCTTGATTGACACCGTCGGCATAGGCCGTCAGCCAACTGTGTTCTTCAGGGCTGGTCGAGGCAAGTTGCCGTTCCATGCGCGCGCGCATGCGGTGGCGACGCTTGTCCTTGTCCATCGGCAGCGTAGCCGCGCCAAGCAGGGCGGAGAGCTCCCCGGCTGCGGAGCGGCGGGTCAGGTCCATTTCAAAAAAACGCTCCTGGCCGTGAACATAACCGAGTGCGCGGGCCGCGTCGAGCGGCGCCTTTGCCGTGATGGCAACCGTGCCCTGCGCGTCGCGGGTTACCGACACCGGCGCGGAAAGGGCAGTCAGCTTGATGTCACCGTCGAGCGTCGGCAGGCTGCCGCGCATCGCCAGGAAACCGGCAACGACGGCCGCAACCAGCAATGCGACGATGAAGGCAATTGCCCAGAGGGCAATTCGCAAGACTTTGTGCATGTGCCTATTCCTGTTTTTTGCGTTTTGCCCGGGGATGGGCGGTGTCGTACACCTTGGCGAGATGCTGGAAGTCCAAGTGTGTGTAAACCTGCGTGGATGCGATGCTCGCGTGTCCCAGCATTTCCTGCACGGCGCGCAGATCGCCGGAAGACTGCAGCACATGCGAGGCAAATGAATGGCGCAGCATGTGCGGGTGCGGATCAACCGTCAGCCCCTGCAGCGCGGCCCACTTCTTGATGCGCGACTGCATCAGCCGTGGCGAAATGCGCAGGCCGCGGCTGGTAATGAACAGCGCATCATCCTTTGCGGACAGGGTGCCGCGAATCGCCAACCATCGCTTGACCGCCTCGATGGCCTGCTTGCCGACCGGAACGATGCGTGTCTTGCTGCCTTTGCCGGTGACGCGTACTTCCGCCTCAACGAGGTCGACCGAACCCAGATTGAGTCCCGTGACCTCGGAGATGCGCAGGCCGGATGAATAGAGCATCTCAAAAACAGCACGGTCGCGGACGCTGTCGGGCGCATCATCGGCAAAACTCACCAGCCGAATGGCCTGATCCGGTGACAGGGTCTGCGGCAGGCGCTTCGCTGCCTTTGGTGCGCGCACGCCATCGACGGGATTGGCATTGATGGTGCCTTCGCGCACCAGGAAATCGTAATAGCCGCGCCAGCCGGACAGTACCCGCGCCAGCGATTTTGGCGAAAGTCCGCGGCCGTGCAGGGTGGCAGCGAAACGGCGGATGTCAGCCTGGCTGAAGTCGCCCGGCGCAGAGGTCGATTTGCCGGTTGCCTTGAGTGAGGACAGCAGTGCCAGGTCCCGCCGGTAGTGCTTTACCGTCAATGCGGCCAGGCGCCGCTGGTGCGTAAGGAAGCCCAGGTACTTTTCGATGGAATCGTCCATCGAAGGCTGCTTCGACCTCAGCTCTCGCCGGTTGCGGCGGGAACGAAGGTGAGGTGCCGCGCGAGGCAGTGGGCAAGGACATCGCCAATGCGCGACAGGAACACGGTACCCATGTCGGCATAAAAGCGCGACGCATTCTCCGAGGCCATCAGCAGGAGGCCGAAGTGGCGGCCGGTCTTGAGCGGAAGCATAGCGTACGACTTCAGGTGCGGCGCATGCTCGCCGAACCATTGGTTGGTTTCGTAGACCGGGTGGCTGCCACAGTACGGCACCGACATGGCTTCAACGAACTGCATGAGCTCGGCCGGCACTGGCTGAAATTCGGGGATCGGATGTTCCGGCGGCTGCACGTTCCAAAAGCGCACGGCGACGTGCGGTACCTGGAAACTGTCCAGCAACTCAAGGTACAGCGTGTCGATGATCTGGTTCAGGTCGGCGCAATCGATGAGGCGCACGCTGAGGGCATGAATCTTGTCTGAAAGCTGGTCGTTTTCCTCGCCGAACTGGATCAGCTCGGCAAGCTTGTTTTCCAGCAGCTTGACCTTTTCGCGCGTGGCGATGAGCTGGCGCTCGGGTATGGAAACCGTGCGACCACCGTGCGGATGCGCGACGTTGATGTTCAGCAGCACGTCCACATGCTGCTCGAAGAAATCCGGCTCTGCCCGCAGGAATTCCGCGACCTGTTCTGCGCTCAATGCATTCGACACGTGGTGATGCCCTTCTGTGCTGGGTGGAGGCTAGATCGAAATCTCGCCGTGGAAAACCGTGGCTGTCTTGCCGGACATCCACACCGGCTCGCCATCGCCCTGCCATGTTACCGTGAGATCGCCGCCGCGCGTGCCGACGGTCACGCGTGCGTCCAGCAATCCCCAGCGGATTCCCGTCACCACCGCCGCACAGGCACCGGTACCGCAAGCGAGCGTTTCGCCGGCGCCGCGCTCCCAGACACGCAGGCGGATGTGGTCACGGGAGACAACCTGCATGTAGCCGACGTTCACGCGCCGGGGAAACCGGTCATGGTTTTCAATGAGGGGTCCCGTCTCGCGCACTGGCGCGGCATCGACGTCGGTGGTCAGTTGCACCGCATGCGGATTGCCCATCGACAAGGCACTGATGGGAATGTGGGTGCCGCGCACGTCGAGCACATATTTGGGCGACTCGGTATCCGCCACAAACGGAATATCGGCCGGCGCAAAACGCGGCGGCCCCATGTTGACGGTCACCGAGCCATCGGTTTCGATGCGCGGCACGATCACGCCCGACAGCGTCTCCACGCGGATTTCATTCTTGTCGGTGAGGCCCTGGTCGCGCACAAACCGGGCGAAGCAGCGCGCACCGTTCCCGCATTGCTCGACCTCACCGCCGTCGGCGTTGAAGATGCGGTAGCGAAAATCGACATCGGCACGGCCGGCGGGTTCCACCACCAGCAACTGGTCACAGCCGACACCGAAGTGCCGGTCGGCGATGCGCTGGATCTGGGCGGGCGTCAGGCTGACCTGCTGGGTGACGCCGTTCAACATCACGAAGTCATTGCCCTGACCATGCATTTTGGTGAAACGAAGTTGCAAGCGGAAAGTTCTATTCGGGCGTGTAGATGAACGGGCTGTCCTGCAGATCGGGATTCTTCTCGATTTCGGTGCATTCCTCGACGTTCATGGCCGGAGGCTGGTCGGGAGGGTTGCGCACCGAGCCGCGGAATTCCGGATCCGACACCGCCTGCTTGACGGCATACTCGCAGGCGCTGTCCTCGGTCTCGGACTGCACGTATACGGTCTTGATAAACCCGTACCAGCCTTCCTTGCCTTCGCGGTTCAGCAGGAAATGTTCACCCCTGAGCAACACTTGGTATTGAGCCATGCCCACGCCTCCTCGACTGTGGCTGACATTTAATCATAAAAATTCGGCTCGCCGGGCGGGCGGGTCTTGAAGCGCTTGTGGACCCAGAAGTACTGGTCCGGCATTTCGCGGATGCGCTCTTCCAGGAAGGCATTCATGCGCCGCGCGTCGGCAGTGGCGTCGCCGCTCGGATAATTTTCCCAGGCGGGATAAAAGCGCGCTTCATAGCCGTCCTCGGTCTGGCGTGTGACCAGCGGCACGACCTTGGCCCCGGTGATCTCGCACAGGCGCGACAGCGCCGTAACCGTCGCCGTCTTGATGCCGAAGAAATCTACAAAGGCCGCGTCCTTGGCGCCGAAGTCCATGTCAGGCAGGTAATAGAAGGGCTTCTTTTCCTTGAGCGCTTTCAGCACCGGGCGCAGGCCCTGCTGGCGGGTGATGAGGACCGCGTCGCTAAAGCGCTTGCGGGCGCGTCGCAACGCGGCGTCGAACACCTTGTTCTTCTGCTCCGAGTACATCGAAAACGCTTCCGGGTAATCGTGAGAAAAACGCGCGCCGCCGATGTCGAGACCGACAAAGTGCGGCGCCAGCACGATGACCGGCTTCCTGCCGCGCCATTCGTCCATGAAATGCCTGTCCACTACCTTTACCCTGGAAAGGGCGATGTCGATGGGGGCGTACCACAGCCGGCCCAGTTCCAGCGTGGACCGGCCGAGGCTCTGGAATACGCCGCGCCCAATGCGTACACGCTCCTCCTCGCTCTTTTCCGGGAAACACGCCTTCAGGTTGATCAGGGTGACGCGCCGCCGGCCCCAGTGAAACAGCAGGGTGCCCAGCCCGCGGCCCATGGCCGCGACCCAGCGCGGTGGCAGCCAGCGAAGGCACCAGAGGATGAACAGCACCAGTCTCATGAGGGGATTTCTTGTGGGCCAGGCGGCGGTGGCGCACCGGCCGGTTGTTTGTAGCGATTGTAGCCCCACAGATACTGGGCAGGCGCCATGCCGACCAGCCGCTCCACCATTGCATTGGTCTGGCGCGCGGCCACAGCCCGGTCCGGCGCATAGGGCTCTGTCATCGGTTCGATGTGCACGCGGTAGCCTGCGCCGGAAGGGAGGCGCTCGGCGAAGCAATAAAGCACGGCAGCATTCGCCGATGTTGCCAGGCGCGGCAACAGCGTCATCGTGTATGCGGGCGCGCCGAAGAAGTCCGTCCACACGCCGTCGCCACCTTGTTCCGGTGCCGGTACCTGGTCGGGGAGGATCATCACGCTTCCGCCACGTTTGAGCGCCCGCAACAGGCCGCGCACACCGGCCGCGTCCGCCGTCACGGTGTTGCCGGCGCCCCGCACGCGACCGGCCTGCATGATCGGCTCCAGCCAGGCCTGCTTGGGCGGGCGGTACATGGCGGTGACGGGTGTACGGGTGCTGAGGTAGCGTCCCGCCAGGTCGTAGCAGCCCAGGTGCGGCGAAACAAAAATGATCGGATGGCCGGCAGCCAGGGCTGCGTCGACATGCTCCCAGCCATCGCATGCAGCCACCAGTTCCGGCAGTCGCGCCAGTGGCGCGGTCCATGCAATCGCCAGCTCGGTTATGCCCTTGCCCTGGGCGGAAATGGCGGCACGCGTCAGCGCGCGGGTGTCGTCGAGGCCGGCAAATGCGGCGTAGCGGGCGAGATTATCGCGGGTGATGCGCCGATGCCTTGGGGACAACAGCCAGCCCGCCCAGCCCAGCAGCGCGCCGATGCAATGGTTTAGCCATAACGGCAATTTGCCGAGCAAACGAAACAGCAGGGTCACGGTATGGGTTCGCCGGAGATTAGGCCTGAAAAACGCTTTCTGCTAATATTCGCGGTTGCTTTTAACCGGCAATTCCGCACGGCGCCGGGTTGTCTGCTGACCCGCGCTGCATTTTTCAACGACTGTCAATGACTGTGGGGATACCCAAACCATGACCGATTTTCTGTTTACGTCCGAATCCGTTTCCGAAGGCCACCCGGACAAGGTGTCAGACCAGATTTCCGACGCCATTCTCGATGCGATTCTAGCGCAGGACCCGCGCTCCCGCGTTGCCGCAGAGACGCTGTGCAATACCGGCCTGGTCGTACTCGCCGGCGAAATCACCACGAATGCGCATGTCGACTACATCCAGGTTGCGCGCGACACCATCAAGGGCATTGGCTACGACAACACCGAGTACGGCATCGATTACAAGGGTTGTGCGGTGATGGTCTGTTACGACAAGCAAAGCAACGACATTGCCCAGGGCGTGGACCACGCTTCCGACGACCAGATGAACCAGGGCGCCGGCGACCAGGGGCTGATGTTCGGCTACGCCTGTGACGAAACCAGCGTGCTGATGCCGGCTCCGATTTATTACGCGCATCGCCTCGTGCAGCGCCAGTCCGAACTGCGCCGCGACGGCCGCCTGCCATGGCTGCGCCCGGATGCCAAATCGCAAGTCACCATGCGCTACGTCGATGGCAAGCCGCACTCCATCGACACGGTGGTGCTTTCCACCCAGCACAGCCCGGAAATGTCCGATGGCAAGCTGATGAAGAAAGCCGCGATTGAAGCGGTGATCGAGGACATCATCAAGCCGGTGCTGCCGAAGGAATGGCTGCAAAACACCCGCTATCTGGTCAATCCGACCGGGCGCTTCGTCATTGGCGGCCCCCAGGGGGATTGCGGGCTGACCGGGCGCAAGATCATCGTTGACACGTATGGTGGCGCCTGCCCGCACGGCGGTGGCGCTTTCTCCGGCAAGGATCCCTCCAAAGTGGATCGCTCGGCAGCCTACGCGGCGCGCTATGTGGCCAAGAACGTGGTGGCCGCCGGCCTGGCGCGGCAATGCCAGGTGCAGGTCGCCTATGCGATCGGCGTTGCCAAGCCGATGAACATCACGGTGTACACCGAAGGCACCGGCGTGATTCCGGACGAGAAGATCGCCGAACTGGTTGCAGCGCACTTCGACCTGCGGCCGCGCGGCATCGTGCAAATGCTGGACTTGCTGCGGCCGATTTATAGAAAAACAGCGGCCTACGGGCACTTTGGCCGCGAGGAGCCGGAATTCACCTGGGAAGCCACCGATAAAGTCGCAATTTTGCGCGACGCGGCTGGTCTCAAAGGCTAGATTTCGGGCCGAAAAAAGAGGCTCGCACGCCCGCCGGAAAATCCGTATAATTTCGCGTTCCGAGGGGCGCTGCGCGCGACGCAAGCAGTAATTTCGTCGACCAGGCTCGGAAACGAATTCAGCAATACCCGAACGGCGCCCACACTGAAATCCAGTGTGGGCGCCGTTTTCATTTGGTGCCCGCGATATTCGACACACATCAATTGCAGGAGTCAGACATGAATGCCGTACTCAAGCCGCAAAACATCATCAGCGGGGACTACCACGTCGCCGACCTCAAGCTTGCTGATTGGGGAAACAAGGAAATCAAGATTGCCGAGACCGAAATGCCCGGCTTGATGGCCATCCGCGAGGAGTTCGCCGCCACACGTCCGCTGGCCGGTGCGCGCATCTCGGGTTCGCTGCACATGACGATCCAGACAGCCGTGCTGATCCAAACGCTGGAAGCGCTGGGCGCGCAGGTGCGCTGGGCTTCTTGCAATATTTTCTCCACCCAGGACCACGCCGCTGCCGCGATTGCCGCAGCCGGTACACCGGTGTTTGCGGTGAAGGGTGAGACGCTGGAAGAGTACTGGGACTACACCCATCGCATTTTTGACTGGAAAGATGGCGGCTACAGCAACATGATTCTCGATGACGGCGGCGATGCGACCCTGCTGCTGCACCTGGGCACCCGCGCCGAAGCCGATATCACGGTGCTGGCCAATCCCGGCTCGGAAGAAGAACGCATTCTTTACGCCGCCATCAAGGCGCAATTGGCCATTGATCCGCATTGGTATTCCGTGCGCCTCAAGCACATCAAGGGCGTGACCGAGGAAACCACCACCGGTGTGCATAGGCTCTACCAGATGCACAAGGACGGCAAGCTGGCCTTCCCGGCCATCAACGTCAACGACAGCGTGACGAAGTCGAAGTTTGACAACCTCTACGGCTGCCGCGAATCGCTGGTCGACGCGATCAAGCGCGCCACCGACGTGATGATCGCCGGCAAGGTCGCGGTGGTGGCCGGTTACGGCGACGTGGGCAAGGGCTCGGCGCAGGCATTGCGCGCGCTGTCCGCGCAAGTCTGGGTTACCGAGATCGACCCGATCTGCGCGCTGCAGGCGGCCATGGAAGGCTATCGCGTGGTGACCATGGAATACGCGGCGGACAAGGCGGATATTTTCGTCACGGCCACCGGCAATTACCACATCATCACCCACGACCACATGGCGAAGATGAAGGACCAGGCCATCGTCTGCAACATTGGCCACTTCGACAACGAAATCGACGTCGCTTCGATCGAGAAGTACAAGTGGGAAGAGATCAAGCCGCAGGTCGATCACATCATTTTCCCCAATGGCAAGCGCATCATCCTGCTGGCCAAGGGGCGGCTGGTGAACCTTGGCTGCGGTACGGGACATCCGAGCTACGTGATGTCGTCGTCATTCGCCAACCAGACCATCGCGCAGATCGAGCTGTTTGCCAACACCGAAAAGTATCCGGTGGGCGTGTACACGTTGCCCAAGCACCTGGACGAAAAGGTGGCGCGCCTGCAGCTGAAGAAGCTCAATGCGCAACTCACCGAGCTGAGCGACCAGCAGGCGGCGTACATCCATGTGTCGAAGCAGGGGCCGTACAAGCCGGACACGTATCGGTACTAGTCAACTGTCGTCCCCGCGAAGGCGGGGACCTCTGACTCTTGCCTTTCGCTGCTTCTGAAGAAAACATGACCAGAGATTCCCGCCTTCGCGGGAATGACAGGAACTTGGTGACACGTCGATGACCGAAGCACGCAATTTCTCCTTCGAATTCTTTCCGCCGAAAACGCCAGAAGGCGCGGCGAAGCTGAGGGAAACCGTCAAGCAACTGGCGCAACTGCGCCCGGCGTTTTTCTCGGTCACCTTTGGCGCCGGCGGATCGACGCAGGAAGGCACCTTGTCCACAGTGCTCGATATCCGTGCCGCGGGTCATCACGCGGCGCCGCATATCTCCTGCATCGGTTCCACCCGTGAAAGCATTCGCAAGACCATTCACGCCTACAAGGACGCCGGCATCAGGCACACCGTGGCCCTGCGCGGCGACCTGCCATCGGGCATGGCCGTGGCCGGAGAATTCCGCCATGCGCGCGATCTGGTGGCATTCATTCGCGAGGAAACCGGCGACCACTTCCACGTCGAGGTTGCCGCGTATCCCGAATACCACCCGCAGGCGCGCAGCGCACAGGACGACCTGAAGAATTTCAAGGCGAAGGTCGAGGCCGGCGCCAATTCAGCCATCACCCAGTATTTTTACAACCCGGACGCCTACTTTCATTTTCTCGACCAGGTCCGGGCGATGGGTGTCGCCATCCCCGTGGTGCCCGGCATCATGCCGATCGCCAGTTTTTCGCAGCTGGCACGATTTTCGGATGCCTGCGGCGCAGAAATCCCCCGCTGGATTCGCCGCAAGATGGAAGGCTTTGGCGACGACAGCGCGTCAATCCGCGCGTTTGGCCTCGATGTCGTCACCGACGTTGCGGCGAGGCTGCTCGAAGGCGGCGCACCCGGATTGCATTTCTATACCCTCAACCAGGCCGGCCTCAGCTCCACCATTTGGCAGCGTCTGGGCATCTGATCCCCTGATTGGGCGACGGGCCGCTCCACATTGGTGCGGCGAATGTGCGAGACTAGCGCGATAATAATTTTCCAGCGCACGCGTGATCGTTGTTCAATGGATCAAAGGATTGGGACGCGCATGAAACGATTAAGACTGTTTTTCATTGGGGCGGTGCTTGCCGTTTGCAGTAGCGTGGCGGCGGCGCAGGAGCCGGTACAAACCAATCGCGCCACGGAGCTGCGGGCGGCACCCGACGACACTGCGAAAGTGATCCAGCAGCTTGCCAACAAAACCGAGGTCAGGGTCGTCACCCGTCAGGGCGCCTGGCAACAGGTGCGCGTTGGCAGCGTGACCGGCTGGGTGCGCATGATGCACCTGCGCGGCGGCAGCAGCGTGGTGGCGGAGCAGGCGCCTGCGTACACCAATTACCTAGCGGCATTGACCCGCCTTCTGGCGGGTAGTGCGGACCGAACCCGCACCACGAGCCGGGCGCAAAGTGCGACCGTGGGCATTCGCGGATTCTCCAAGGAAGACGTCGAGCGCGCCGAGCTGAATCCGGCCGAATTGGAGAAACTCAAGAAATTCCAGACCAATGACGCCACGGCCAGGCGCCTCGCCAGCGAAGGCAGGCTGGCATTTCGCAGCGTGGCCTACCTTTCACAGGATGCGGTTGATGCAGCAGCGGGCAAACCGGGAGCAGGCAAATGAACACGTACACCATCAGAGTGCTGTTTGCGGCAACGACGGCGCTGGCACTGGCCGGCTGCGCGGGCATGCCGGATATGAAAGGCATCCCGATTGGCTCAACGGTGGCAAATCTGGTTCCGGGGGGCTCGAAATTCGCGTCGCTGGCTGATGCCGGCGTCACAGCGAGCAAAGACCTGGCCGATGCCAACAAGGAAATGTCGGAGCAGGAAGAGATCGAACTCGGCGAAAACGTCATGGCTGGCGTTCTTGGTGCGGCTTCCCTATACGATAACGAGCGGATTCAGCGCTACGTAAACTCAGTAGGCAGGTGGATTGCTTCACACTCCGAGCGGCCAAACTTGCCGTGGCGGTTTGCGGTGTTGGACTCAAAGCTACCCAATGCAGGTGCGGCACCCGGAGGACAGATTTACATTACCACCGGCCTGCTTTTTCGTATGCGCAGCGAAGCCGAGCTGGCTGGAGCCCTCGCCCACGAAATTGCGCACGTGGTGCAACGCCATCATGTGAAGGCGTTCCAAAAGCTCAAGTCCAGTGCTGGTTGGGCGACGCTCGGCGGCGCTGTCGGTGGCGCAGTGATCGATTCCAAAGTGAAGTCCGGTGTCGGCGCCGAGCTCGGAAAAACCGTGATGAAGTACGGGATCGCGCAGATTCGTACGATCATTCTCCTTTCGCTGGATCGTGGCGAAGAAGAGCAAGCAGACCGTATGGGAATGGTGTTGGCCGCGCGCGCTGGATACGACCCGTTTGGTCTGGTCAATGTCCTGCAGCTCTTGCAGGATCTTCAGAAGGATGAGGGTGGCGCAAGTCTTCTCTACTCCACGCACCCCAGGTCGGCCGACCGCATCGCCTCGCTGGAATCCTCGATGTCAAAGGAAATGGAAAAGTACAGCAGCCAAGCGGTGTTGCAGGAGCGATTCCTGACTGCCATGATCGGCTCCCCGCCGCCGGCAGGGGCCGTACCAAAGGCGCAACCGACGGCGCCGCCCGCCAAGTCGCCCGCCAAGGCTCCGGCCAAAGCTCCAGCCAAAGCGCCTGCAGCGCCTCCCAAGCCGGCCGGCTAGCGCCTGACAGGGAGAAAAAGCCGGGTCCGCCCGGCTTTTTCTTTGGCATTTCCTCTCTGCGGCATGTCGATCAGGCCGCAATTTCTGCAATTCGTCCCCCGGCCGTTGAGCCGATGGCCGGCGCCACCCAAACTGCGTGCATCATCCAACAACGCATCAACGGGAGCCGAACATGAACAAGATTTCTCGCCCACTCATCTACACGCTGGTCGCCGTGCTGGCGCTGGCAATCCTCAGTTTTGCGGCAGCGCAACATTTCGGTCACTCCGATCCCGGCGTGCACCTCGTAATGTTCGACGAGGACATGTCCGATTCACCGCTGGGCTGGGCCATCGCCATCCCGGTGCTGATTTTTGTCGGCATCGTGCTGGTGGCCGTCATGGCCGGCGTGGCAATGATCGTCACCGCTGCGCTAGCGTTTGCCGCCGTGATGGTAGTGCTTGCGATCACGTTGGCATTCACGCCGCTCGCCGTCTTTTTCGGGCTGCCGGTGCTGGCGATCTACGGGTTGTACAAGCTGGTGCAGCGCGACCGTCGCGCGATGCAGGCCGCCTGAACGGCGGGCAACCCGGCGCGATCAGCGAAACTTGATGATCTGCGCAGGCGGCATAGCGGCTGCCGCGAATTCCTCGGCGTCGAACGCCTGATCCCCGTCCGCATCCGCTTCACCTCGCGCCTTCACACCAGCAAAATCGAACAGGCTTCGATCCAGCAGGTGTGAAGGCGCGATGTTTTGCAGTGAACGGAAAATGCTTTCCACCCGGCCCGGGTACTGCTTGTCCCATTCGCGCAGCATCTGTTTGACCTGCTGGCGCTGCAGGTTGTCCTGGGAACCGCAAAGGTCACAGGGGATGATCGGAAACTGCCGATAGGCGGCATAGGCCTCGAGGTCCGTTTCTTCCACGTAGGCGAGCGGCCGGATGACGACGTGTTTGCCATCATCGGATTGCAGCTTGGGCGACATCGCCTTCATCTTGCCGCCGAAAAACATGTTCAAGAACAGCGTGTTGACGATATCGTCACGGTGGTGGCCAAGCGCGATCTTGGTGGCGCCGATCTCATCGGCGACACGATAAATCACGCCTCGCCGCAAGCGCGAGCACAGCGAACACATGGTCTTGCCCTCGGGGATCAGGCGCTTCACCGTGGAATAGGTGTCCTGCTCAGCGATCTGGAACGGGATGCCCAGTCCCTTCAGATAGTCCGGCAGGATATGCGCCGGGTAGCCGGGATGCTTCTGGTCCAGGTTGAATGCGTAGAGCTCAAACGGCACCGGCGCGTTGTGCTTCAGAAGCATCAAAACATCCAGCAATCCGTAGCTGTCCTTGCCGCCGGACAGGCAGACCATGATCTTGTCGCCCGCCTCGATCATCGAGTAATCGGCGACAGCCTGCCCGACCAGGCGACGCAGCCGCTTGGTGAGCTTGTTGGCCTCAAATTGCTGCTTTTGCGACAGGGCTGGCGTGTCGGTGTTCATGAGGGCGCATTCTACCGGGGACAGCGGTTTGGCGCGAGGCGGGCAGGCAAACTCAAGCACTGGCGCGGCTTGCAGGGCAAAAGTGTCTGGAAAGGTGCGCCAATGCTGGACTTTTACCGCTGGGAACTTCTATCAACCTGCTGCGCGGCCAAAATTCGCGCCCCTGGTGCTCTGCTTACCTTCGTACGCGTCCGCTATTCCTCACGCCCTG
>JBGATH010000014.1:0-93447 GCA_044229235.1 Usitatibacteraceae bacterium | reverse complement strand
GCGCAAAGTGCCATCACGGTGGGCGACACGTTGCCGGCGGGCTTGCAGATCACCAGCGCCACGCCGGCGGTTGCCTACAGCGCCGGTTGCAGTGGACCGGCCACGGCCGCCTACAACAGCGGCACGCGGGTGTTGAGTGGCTTGACGGGTCTGGCGATGGCCAACGGCACGGTCAGCTGTACGGTCAGTGTGGCCGGGGTGAGCAATGCCACCGGCGTGACCGGCACCTGTCCGCAGGCAGCGCAGACCAACCTGGCGGCCAGTGTCACCACCACCGGGGCGACCAACAGCAGCAGCGATCAATGTCTGAGCGTGAACGCCAATACGTTGACACTTACAAAGGTGTTCTTGCCTGCGACCATACCGGACGGTGGCACGACCGTGCTGCGGTTCACGCTGAACAATTCAGGCACCAACCCCGCAAGATCTGGCATCAATTTCACTGACAGCCTTCCCTCCGCACTGCGGGTTGCTGCAGGCAGCGTTCTGGCCAGCTCAACTTGCAGCAGTGCCGGCACCGTTACCGCTGCGCCCAATGCCGCGACATCTATTGTGGTTACGGGTGCAACCATGCCTGCGGGCCAGGCAAGTTGTACGATCGATGTTCAGGTAACCAATGCCGCCGGGCAAGTCAACACCAGCTGCGCGGCGAGTCCGCCAGCATTTACAAACGGCCCGGGCAATATATCTGCGCTGGCCAATGTCACCAATGCCGTGACCGCGAGCTGCGTGGTGATCACGCCATCTCCGGCATCAATAGCGATCGGCTTCGGGCCAGCCACCGTCGCCATTGGTGTTCCATCGACCTTGACCTACACCTTGTCAAACACGAACAGCATTGCGCTGACTGGCGCAACCTTTACCAATCTGCTGAGCGGCATGTCGGTCAATGCGACTGGTCCTGCAGGCGGAACCTGTGTTGGCGCGGCCGGTAACAGCCTCACAGCCGGGCAGACCGCGCTTGCCTTCACCGGACTGACAATTCCGGCCTCCGGCAGTTGCACGGTGACGATACCGGTCTCTGGTAATGTTGCCGGCGTCTTCCCCAATACAACTTCAGGAGTGACGACGACCGAGTCTGCCATCGGCGCGGTATCGAACACGGCAAATCTGACGGTGACGGCGGCAACGCCAGGAATTGCCAAGGCATTCCTGCCAACCAGCATCGTATCCGGCGGCGTTTCCACGCTCACCATTACCATCACGAATCCCAATGCCGCGGCGATCAGCGTCACCAGTGTCACGGATACCTTCCCGGTCACGCCGGGGACTGGACTGGTGCGCGCGGGCACTGGTAATCCGGCGACGACCTGTGCCGGCGGCGTCGTGACGAGCACGGTAGGCAGTGTTTCCCTGGCGGGCGGGACAGTGCCGGCCAATGGTTCTTGTACCGTGTCCATCGACGTAACTGCGCCGACCACCGGCAGCTACGTAAACGCCATCGCGGCCGGGGCGCTGGTCAGTAACGCGGGTGCGAATGCGGCGCCGGCGAATGCCACGCTGACTGTGGCGCCATCGGCCAACGTCTCCGTTACCAAGGCCGGACCCGCAACGATTCTGTGGGGAACGACGCTTACCTACACGGTCGTGGTGTCCAATGCCGGCCCGGATGCGGCAAATGCGACGGTCTTCAATGACGATGTGCCTGCGGCACTTGGCGGACTGACTGCAGTTTGTGGTGCCGCCACCGGTGGCGCAGCCTGCGGACCGGTGACCATAGTAGGTGCAAATGTGTCGAGCACGATCACCACGCTGCCAGCAGGAGCCAGCGTAACGTTCACCCTGCAGGCGACAGCGCCACAGTCGGGGACGCTGGCCAACTTTGCGCGCGCCATCGTGCCTGCGGGAATCACCGATCCGGACGACCCGGCGAGGACCGGCGCCGGTAACAATACGTCGGCCACAATCATGACGACTGTTCTCGCTCCGGATCTGCGTATAGGCATGACCGCAGTTGGGCCGTTTACGGTAGGTGGCAATGCCGCGTTCACGCTGACGCCAAATAACGCCAGCGGGACGGCGGCTACGATCGGCACGGTGACGGTGACTGATGTCCTGCCGCCCGGACTGACTTACGTTGCTGCCGGATCCGGCGGGGCTGGTTGGATATGTGCGAACGCCGGGCAGACCGTGACGTGTACCAGCAATACCGTACTGCCTCCGGGAGGCGTGGCTACGCCGATCACAATCAATGTGGCTGTAAGTGGGCCCGCCGCGCCTAGCGTCACCAATACCGCATCGGTATCGGGTGGCAACGAGCCGGCTGTGAATACCGGCAACAACAGCGCTGTGGTGACAGTTCCCGTGGGCAGCATGGCGTCCAACTCATTCCTTACCGACGGCGCGCAGACCGGCCTGCCGGGGACCAGCGTGGTTTACAGCCACGTGTTCAATGCAGGCATGACCGGGGTGGTGAATTTTTCCGCAACCGACATTGCCAGTCCGGCGACGCCCGGATGGACCACTCAAATCTATCGCGACCTCAATTGCAACGGCGTGCTGGATGGCACTGAAGGATCCGTCCTGATTGCTGCCAATATCGCCGTCAATCCGGGCGACCAGGTCTGCGTGCTGGTGCGCTCCAACATTCCGGCTGCCGCACCCTACAATGCACAGGACGCCATAACCGCAATCGCAACCTTTACACCAACGGTGGGGCCGAATATCGTTTACACCCGCCAGGATGTCACTACGGTTGGATCTGCCGGCGGTACCGGCTTGGTGCTGGCGAAATCAGTGCGCAATGTCACGCAGGCCGGTGTCCCGCTGACGGCCAATGCCGCCAAGCCGGGCGATGTGCTCGAGTACGTTATTACTTACACCAACAGCTCTCCCACAGGCGTTTCGTCGATCGTGATCAGCGATAACACGCCGGCATTCACGACCCTGGTCAATGCCAGCTGTGGAGCACCCCTGCCGGCGGCCATCAGTGCTTGCAATGTCACCACGCAGCCAATCGTGGGTGGGACTGGCAACCTGCAATGGACGCTGGCCGGCACGCTGAACGCAGCACAGTCCGGCACAGTGGTATTCCGCGTCACGGTTCAATAGACCTGGCCTCAGCCACGCCTCCAGCGCAGTGCCAGCACCGATGAAAGCTGATCGGTTCGGCGCGGCGCTGGTCATCCTCTCCGCAATCGCATTCTCCGCCAAGGCGATCTTCGTCAAGCTTGCCTATGCCGTGACCGGCCCGGTCCCGCGCGTGGATCCGGTGACGTTGCTGACCATGCGCATGCTCCTGGCGCTGCCGCTATTCGCAGTCATCGGCTGGTGGGCCTCCCGACAAATCGGTTACCGCCTCAGCGGGCGCGACTGGCTGGCGCTGGTCGCCACCGGGCTCATGGGGTACTACGGCGCGAGCTTGCTCGATTTCTGGGGCCTGCAATACATCAGCGCAGCGCTCGAACGCCTGATCCTGTTCCTCAATCCCACCATGGTCGTGCTCATTTCCGCAGCTTTCATTGGCTATCGGATAGTTTCGCGTGACGTATTCGCGCTGCTCGTCAGCTACGCGGGCATCGTGCTGGTGTTCCTGCACGATCTGCGCAGCAGCGACATGGTACTGGTCGGCGGCGGCCTGGTTCTGGTGTCGGCCGTGCTCTACGCGGGCTACCTCGTCAGTGCAGGTCAGATGATCAAACGCGTGGGTGCGGTGCGCTTTGCCGCCTATGCGTCGATCGTTTCCACCGTCGCCATCACGATCCACTGTGTGGCGACGCAGGGCATCGCGACACTGCGCCAGCAGCCATCACAGGTGTGGTCGCTGGCGGGCTGGATGGCCATCGTCTCCACCGTTCTGCCGGTGGTGATGATGGCCGAGGGCATGCGACGCGTGGGCTCCTCCAATGCCGCGATGATGAGCTCCATCGGCCCGATTGCAACGATCTTCATGGGCTACTTTTTTCTCGACGAACCGATCACACCGATCCAGTTGGCAGGCGCGGCGCTGGTTACTCTAGGCGTGCTGGCAATCAGCCTGAAACCGGCCACGAGCAAGGAATAGGGCGCAGGGACCAGAGGGAACTTCTATAAACCTACTGCGCGATCAAATTTCGCGCCTCTGGTGCTCTGCGTACTCTCGTACGCGTCCGCTATTCCTCGCGCCCTGTCCCGCAGGGACTTCCTTCGGTCGCAGCGCGCTCTGGCGCTCGAAGGCGCGAAGCAGTGCTTCGCGAAACCCCTGCTCACGTGGCCCGAACTTTGACCGCTCGCTACGGTTTCTAGAAGTTCCCCAAAGCCAAACTCAAGCACTGGCGCGCCTCGCAGGCCGAAATTGCTTCGAACGGCGCACCAGTGCTTGAGGATTTCTGCGCAGCAATTGCGCTAGCTCAATCTGGCGTCGGCCAATTTTGTATAATTGGATGACCAGCGCAGTCTCCCCGATTGCATTCGCACGACTTCCCTTTCCCACTCAGGAGTTGCACATGAAGACCCCCATGCGTGTCGCCGTGACCGGTGCCGCCGGCCAGATTGGTTACAGCCTCTTGTTCCGCATCGCCTCGGGCGAAATGCTCGGCAAGGACCAGCCCGTGATCCTGCAGCTCTTGGAAATCCCCGACGAGAAGGCACAGAAGGCCCTGAAGGGCGTGATGATGGAACTCGATGACTGCGCGTTTCCGCTGCTTGCCGGCATGTCTGCGCATTCGGACGCGATGACGGCATTCAAGGATATTGACATCGCCTTGCTGGTTGGCGCCCGCCCGCGTGGCCCGGGCATGGAACGCAAGGATCTGCTGACGGCCAATGGCGCCATCTTCACCGTGCAAGGCAAGGCGCTGGATGCCGTCGCATCGCGTAATGTCAAAGTGCTGGTGGTCGGCAACCCGGCCAATACGAACGCTTACATCGCCATGAAGTCCGCGCCCAGCCTGCCGCGCGAAAACTTCACCGCCATGCTGCGTCTCGATCACAACCGCGCGCTGTCGCAACTGGCCAGCAAGACCGGCAAGGCGGTGGACTCGATCGAGAAAATGATCGTCTGGGGAAACCATTCGCCGACGATGTACCCGGACTATCGCTTCGCCACCATCGGCGGTGCGCCGGCGCCATCGGTCGTCAACGACGCCGAGTGGTACAAGAATACTTTCATCCCGACCGTGGGCAAGCGCGGTGCCGCCATCATCGAGGCGCGCGGACTGTCGTCTGCAGCTTCGGCAGCCAATGCCGCCATTGACCACATCCACGACTGGGTGCTCGGCACCAACGGCAAGTGGGTCACCATGGGCGTACCTTCCGACGGCAGCTATGGCATTCCCGACGGCGTGATTTATGGGGTGCCAGTCACATGCGCTGGCGGCAAATACACCGTCATCAAAGGCCTGGAGATCGACGAATTCTCGCGCGGCAAGATGGACGCCACGCTCAAGGAACTCGAAGAAGAGCGTGCCGGCGTCGCACACATGCTCTGATCAGCATCTCGAAAATGAAAAGGGCCGCCGGAGTGATCCGGCGGCCCTTTTTGTTTTCCGTTGCCGTGTTTTAGTTGTCGCGCGCAGCTACAAGCGAGCTCACCGCAAACACGACAAACAGGACGCCAAAACCAAATGCGCTTGGCGTCGCGGATCTGGTGGCGATGTCCATCATGCCGTCAATGAAAAAATTTCCGCCCCCGGTAAAGAACACCACAAACAGGGCGGCAAGCGTGGCAAATGCCAACGGAATCGCGATGCGTTGTTTGCTGGAAACGCGCGCATGCTTCGGCAGGACATCGAGCACGCGCAGTGTGAATCCGTCGTCTTCGAGATACTGATGCCGATGTTCGGCGGCATCGGCCTTGAGCAGGTCGTCCACAGGGTCACGAATGATCATCATGCTGCCACTCCTTCATCGGTCGAATATGCGCCCAGCTTCGCACGCATCTTTTCCTTGGCTTTCAGTATATTGGTTTTGACCGTTCCCAGCGGGATGCCAAGCACGTAGGCGGCTTCCTCGTGGGAAAGGTCGTTGTAATAGCACTGCAGGATGGCGTTGCGCTCGCCTTCCGACAAGCCTTCCATGGCGCGCGCCACGTCGCGGGCGACGCCGGTGTGCTCCGACTCCGGGGCCACGCTCTCGGGTTCGGGCAACTCGCCGTCCTCGCTGAGTACTTCGTGGCGCTTGCGTGCCTCGGATTGCCAGGCGTTGAAAGCGATGCGGTACAGCCACGTTGAAAATTTGGCTTCGTGCCGGAAAGAGCCTATGTTCTTCCACGCCAGGATGAACGTTTCTTGCGCAATGTCGTCCGCCAGCTCGATGTGGCCGGTCATTTTGCGAAGCGACGCGCGCAATGCCGACTGATGGCGCCGCACCAATTCCGCGAAAGCATTGCGGTCATCGCGCAGCAGCACGCGACCGATCAAGTCATTGTCGGTAAAGCCCGCCGCTTCCCGGTTCATGCCTTCCGCTCGATTCCGCGTTGCAAAGGGTGACGCGCGACTAGGCGCGATCGTTTTTCGGTTTGCCGGATTCGAGCTTCCACACCACCAGATAACCCACTCCCATGAACAACGGGATCAGGCCGACGCTCCAGGGTTTTTCAATCTGGTACATGAATGCTGCCAGTGCGAGTCCCAGGCCGACCAGGACCACGCCGCGGCGCAGGTCTGCCGTCGCATCGTCGACGCCCGCGAACAACTCCGGTGGCACCGGATGGCCCTTTTCGGCCAGTTGCAGTGCGGTTTGATGAACCATGCGCGTACGTCTGGCTTTGTACCAGAGGATGATTCCCACGAGAATGATGGGCCCGGCGACCCCAAACAATACCGCGGCGATAGAGACGACTGTCGTTCCGAAATCCATGATTAACCCCTTGCGTTCAAGTTCGTATTGGCCCTTTGACGCAGCGGAGCCGGCTTTTAGATTTGCTCAGCCGACATTTCCGGTGCCATCGGTACAACGCTGGGCTGGGCGCTGGGCAACTCACGCATCTTGCCCAGGGGCGAGATACGGAACAGCACGAAGCCGAGCAGCAGTCCTGCCGCCCCGCAAATCGCGATGGTAACGCGCAACCCCAGCAAGGTGCCCAGCGTGCCGCCCAACAGGGAACCCAATGGAGCCAGCGATACCGCAATGAAAATCAGCGTCGAAGTGACACGCCCGCGCAAATGCTCGGGTGCCGCGGCCTGCCGCAACGATAGGTAGTTGATGAAAAACAGCATCGCACCCAGATCCATGACGAACAGCGCGACGCCGAATTGCAGGGCGGCAAACTCCAGGTTGACCGTCGCCGCGACCATCAGCCAGGACATGCCGGTCATGGTCAGTCCTGCCAGCATCACGTTGCCGACGCCGAAGCGGCGATTCAGCGGCTGGCAGCTGGCCGAGGCCAGCAGGAAGCCGATCCCCGCCACCATGAACAGCGCGCCAATTTTCCCCGGCGACAGGCCAAGATCGCGTGACGCGTACAAGATTACGATGGCGATGTAGGCGTGCTTGAGAATGTTCCAGAGCATCAGACTGATGGCGATCGAGCGCAGCACCGGCGTCTCGCGGATCAGGCGCAGGCCCTCCTTGGCATCTTTCCAGATTCCGGCCCAGTTGGCCGAATCAGTTGTGAGCTTCGGCGCGTCGCTGTCTTTGGGTGGAATGCCACGCAGGATCCAGGCCGAGAAAAAAAACGATATGGCGTCGGCCAGTATGGCGAACGGTGCCGTCAGCCACTGGATCAGGATACCGGCGAGTCCGGGCCCCATCAGGCTGGACGCGGAATCCGACAGCGCGATGCCCGAATTCGCCTCGACCAGGTGCTCCGATCCCACGCGCTCAGCCATGAATACCTGGTAAGCGGCCCAGCCGATGATGCCACCCAGGCCAACCAGGAAGCCGACCAGATACAGGATGGGCATCGACAGGAAATTGAACCAGGCCGCAATCGGCACCAACAGCAATGCCGCGCCGCGGCCGATGTCGGCCAGCACGATCAGGCGCAGCTTGCGCGAACGGTCGATCAGCACGCCGGTGAACAGTCCAAACAGCGTATAGGGTAACGCTTCGACAGCCGTCAGCACTCCCATCTGGAATGGCGTGGCGTGCAGCATGATCGCGGCGGTAAGCGGCAGTGCGAGAAAGGTGACCTGGCCACCGAAGTGGGTAATGGTCAGCGAGAGCCACAGCTTGCGGAAGTCGCTGTTCGACCAGATCGCACCAAAATACTTGTGCCACCAGCGCGCCGGCTGATGCTGCGGCGCAGGGCTTTGTTGTTGTGTTTGCATTGTCTTGATTCCAGCATTCCTTGCGCGTCGCCGATTGTGTCAGCGGGTGCAGAGTCGCTACCGGTGTGAACCGGTCATGAAAAAGCGGGGAATGGTGTTTCCGGTTGTTTCCCCGCCGCTTGAACCCGGCGAGGGCACCAAGGGTGCGGCCGGATCAGGAAAAAATGGTGAAGGTACCTGCGCCTGCGTTGCCGATTCGCTTGCCGTTGGACGCTCGGCGCGGGTCCCATGCCATGCGCGCGCAAACGGCTACGCCGCCTGCCGACGGCAGGTAACGCAGTGCTTGCGAATGGCGCAATTGACTCATCGGGAATACCTTCTGACGCAAAATTGACGTGAAGATGGTAACGCAGTTCGGCCGCGGTTGCAAAATTGCTGCGTGCCGAACTGTAGCGGCGTGCGCACTTTCGTGCGGCGCGCCAGTGAACGCAGCGGCTAGACCTTCTTCAACTCGCCCAGTCGGGCTCGCGCGTCCTCTGCCGCCTTGCCGGAGGTGGCATACGTCAGGAACTGCTGAAACGCGGCAATCGCCTTGGGCTTGTCGCCCTTGGCCTGGTAAGCCATGCCGAGGCGATAGTGCGCAGTCAGCTTGGCGTCTATTTTCAATGCGCGCTCAATGGACGCGATGGCGTTGTCGAATGCATTGCTCTCCAGGAAGGCGCGACCCAGTCCAAAGTGGAACATGGCGTTGTCCATGTCCGCGGCCAGGCGTCGCTCAAACAGCGCCTGCGCCTGCTTGACCTGTTTATCGTTGAGCATTGCAAAGCCGAGTGAAGCCCAACTTTGCGAAAGGGTGACCGCCGCACCGTCGTCGTTGGACGGCGCCTGCAGCGAAGAAAGCAACGCTTCCGCCTTGTCGAATTCCTTTTCGTAAACATGTATCTGGCTGCGCAATATCCTGCCTTCGAATGCGTTCAGTTTTTCAAGTGCTGCCGCGTTTTCAATCGCCTTGCGTACACTGCCGCCGACGATGCCTGGCGCCTGCAGGTAGAACTGGTTGAGATCATTTCTTGCCTCGAAGCTGCGCGGATCCAGCTCCACAGCCTTGGCGAAACTGTCCTTGATTCGAGACGCGTACTTCATGCTGTTCATGATCCCCGACGAGAGCGCGGCTGCGCCATACAGCGTACCCAGCGCGTGATGGCATTTGGCCGATTGCGGCAGGTCGACCACGCACTGTTCGGCTTTGGGGATCAGCTCCTCGCGCTTCGACGCGTTGCCGGCAGCCAGTCTTGCCCAATACCAGAGTGCGACATCATCTTTCGGATCCTTGCTGAATCGTTCGCGGGCCAAAGTTTCGGCGGCTTCGAATTTTCGATCCTTGGTCAACGCGCGAAAATCGGCATCGCTGGAGGCTGCAGCGGCAGCCCCCGGCAGCAGCGCCACCACGGCGACAAGAGCGGAAAAGCTCAACACAGCGCGTTTGTTTGCTTCGCGCGGAAGGCCGGGACTGGAGAATGGCGGATGGGGCATTGAGTGAAATCCTTTGGTGGTTGGCGCGTTTTCAACGCATTTCCATCGTCTTGCGATGACATTCAGGAGCGATTGCGTGACGCATCCAGGCGCATGCGGGGCAAAGTGGGCTAAAGTCTGCCCATGAAAGCACCTGTAAACATTTCGGCGGCAACGCCTGCCTGCTGGCTCGCCTATTGTCGTGCCGGATTTGAGCCCGATCTGGCGGCGGAGTTCGCGGCGATCGCCGGAAAATCTGCGCGCATGATCACGGCCACCCCCGAGTCGGGCTTTGTGCACGTTGCCTTCGATGCCGGCATGGCGCGCTCGCTTGACGGCAAGTTCAATTGGTCGCAAATGATTTTCGCGCGTCAGTGCTTGAGATCGCAACTGGTCGATGTGCCGCTGCCGACCAACGATCGCGTGACGCCGATCGTGGCCGCGGCCAGGACATTTCTGCCGGACATGGGCGCCGGTCCGGTAGCGAAGATTCTGCTCGAGTATCCGGATACCAATGAGGGCAAGGCGCAGTCCAAGCTCGCCCAGGCCATACAACCTTTGATTGCCGAACAACTGCGTAGTGCCGGGCTGCTGGATGCGAACGCGAAAACCGACGCCGTGCTGCACGTGCTGCTGCTGCCCGATCGGCGCGCACTGCTCGGTTACGGTCATGCGGCCAGTTCCTCGCCGTGGCACAACGGCATCGCCCGGCTGCGTATGCCGCACGACGCACCCAGCCGATCCACGCTCAAGCTCGCCGAAGCGTTTCATGTTTTTCTTGGGGGTGACGAAGAACGCTTGCTGACCCCGGAGATGCGCGCGGTCGACCTTGGCGCCGCGCCCGGCGGCTGGACCTGGCAACTGATCAATCGCGGCCTGCATGTCACCGCGGTGGATAACGGGCCGCTGAAAGGCGATTTGCTGGACAACGCGCTGGTGCGTCATCTACGCGAGGATGGCTTTCGTTACCGTCCCCGAAAGCCGGTGGACTGGATGGTGTGCGACATGGTCGAGAAACCGGTGCGTGTCGCGCAGCTGGTTGCCGCCTGGTTTCGCGAAGGCTGGACCGAGCGCTGCATTTTCAACCTCAAGCTGCCGATGAAAAAACGCCTCGACGAAATACGCCGCTGCGAAGCGATCATCGCGGAAGCCATGGAGGCCAACGGCCGGCGCTTTGAATTGCGCTTCAAGCAGCTCTACCACGACCGCGAGGAAGTCACCGGCTTTTGCCGGTTCCTGCCGCGCGCCAGCCGGCGGTAGAAATGAAAACGGCGCCCGGAGGCGCCGTTCCCTCAAGCTGTTGCGCTGCTTCAGCGCTGGAACAGCACCTCGGTATCGTAGGTACGGCCTTCCGCACCCGGATTGAATTTCCAGCGTGCCAGGGCGATCTGAACGGCGCGATCAAATACCCGCGCCGGCTGTGCCTGCACGATGGCCACATTGGTTACGTCACCGGCCGGGCCGATCGTCAGGCGGGCGCGGACTGTACCACTCTCCACGCCGGCACGCACCGCCTCACGCGGGAAATCCGGTTGCTCGCGCGATAGTACCGTCACCGCCGTGCTGGGAGCCGGTGCGGCCGGCCGTGCCGTCGGGGCAGCGCTGGCAACCACATTGCTGGCGGGGGCACTGGCAGCCGGCTGGGCCACCACCGGTGCAGGTGCCGGCGCCGGTGCCGTTTTGACCGGGGCGGCAGCAACCGGGGCTGGCGCAGGTGCTGCCGCAACCGGCGCCGGTGCAGGCGCGGCTGTGCGCTCCGGTGCCTTCGGTGTTTCTTTCGGCGCATCCTTAATGTTTTTCAGGTCGGACATGTAGTCCACGGTCTTGCGCGGCACGTAGAAATCAGGTGTCGTTTCCTGTTTCTGCTGGACCGATGCGAGGCGCTCGGTGGTCGTGGGTATTTTTTCGGTCTTGCCGCATGCTGCCAGTGCCAGCGCAACCACCACGCATGCCGAAATGCGCAGGCTAGTACGGCTGGCAACCGGATCGGGGGTATAGGCGGATGGAGTCATGTCTTTTCCTCGGGATCGGGCGTTCGAAACGGAAATCGGGGTCCCCGGATCAGCCGGGAACGGCGAGCCGCCAATTATGTCACCGCTGGCGGGTGGCGGATTGTGTTTTTTGGTTTCCGCCCGGTCGCCGGCGGGGCCGTGGACGAACGGTCGAATCAGCGCTTCGGACGGCGCACCAGGGTATACAGCGCGAACAGGTTTCCGTCGAGATCCGTGACCTCGTCCTTGGCGTTGCGGTCCCAGCGCAGGGCGCGGCCCACATCGCGAATCGCCGCATCATCCCCGGCGTTGTAAGTCATTACTTCGAATCCCGCCCTCTCGTACTGCTCACGCGTGAAGGGCGAGCGACCATCCGCCTGGGGGTTATAGCCCTTGTCCTGCTGTTTCGGCGAAATGTTGTAAATCATCAGCATCCCGCCGGGATTCAGGGTGTTGTAGGCGGTTTTGAGGAACGCCTCATCGCTCACGCCCAAGTCCACCATCTGCCGCTTGTCGATCTTGCGGTCAGGCTTCACGTAGCCCTTTTTCAGCGTGTTCTTGGACAGGATCAGGTCGAATCCCTGGCCCACGCGCTCGACCATCCTCGGATCCTTCGGCCAGTAACCGTGTGCCAGCGTTATCGAGCCCGCGGCGCCGCGGCGCACGTCGCGCGCGGGCGGTACGCCGCCCTGGTCGCGACGCTCGGCGTACAGTGCATTCAGATAGGAGTCCGGGTCCATGCCGGTGACATGCGCGCCCAGGCTCGCCAGCAGGCGCAAGTGGCCAATTCCGCCATAGCCGAGGTCGGCGATGAGCTTGCCGTCGACCTCGGTGAAACCCCGCGCATGCACCAGTTCCAGCGGGCGAATGTAAGCCAGTGGCGAGCCATACTTCGTGTAGTAGTAGCGGTATTCATCCAGCGTTACCTCGGCCAGCTTGGCCTGGGTCGCGGCCGGCAGAGACGCCTTGGCGGCCGGTGAAAAATACTCGCGGGACACGTCGTTCATGTAAACGGTACGCGACGCAACCGGCGGCAGGGAACTGGTCGCCGCAAGGAAACGCCTGGTCAGATTGCTCTGCGCCAGTGGCATCAGCGCGGCCGCTTCGTCGCGCAGCCTTTGCAGCGTGGGAGAGGGCGCGCGCTCGGCACCTTCCAGGGTTGACGCCGGCCGCGTGTCCGCGCGGGCGGGGCGCTCGGCCAAGGGGGCAGTGGAACAGCCCGCCAACCCGACTGCGATACACAGGCAGCCTGCAACGGCTGCGGCGTGCCGCGCAGGCATGCGGCAGAATTGCAAGAATCTTTGAATATGCATTCGGCCATTGTATCCAGTTAACCTGTCTCAATGAGTAGCAATCCCTGTCAACAATGTGGCGCCTGTTGCGCGGCGTATCGCGTGTCGTTCCATTCGGGCGAAACCGACGACGCGCCAGGCGGGCGGGTGCCTGCAGGCCTTACCGAAACCATGGATCCCTGGCTGGCCTGCATGCGCGGGACGGCCGATGAGCCCATTCGCTGCGTCGCGCTGTCCGGCAAAGTGGGTGAATGCGTCAAATGCAATATCTATGAATGGCGCCCCAGCCCATGCCACGAATTGCTCTCCGGCAGCGACGGTTGCAATCGTGCGCGCATTCGCTGGGGCCTCAGGCCGATTGATTAACCAGCCGCCTTGCGATAGTTTGCGACTTATGCCGACACACAAACAGGAAGCACGCCCAGCATGATCCTCCACGATCTGTTTCCCCTCGGCTGGCAACACTATCTTGCCGGTGGTCTGTTCATCGGTGCGGGTGTCAGCCTGCTGTTTGTAACCACCGGACTGATCGGCGGCATGAGCAGTTTCTATTCCGCCTGCTGGTCATGGCTCAGCCGTCACGCATTTTTCCAGCAGGCTCGATTTGTCGAGACCCGGCGATGGCGGCTGGTTTATGCGCTGGGACTGATCATCGGCGCAGCGCTGTGGATCATGTTGTCCGGCACCGGCAGCGTCGTGACGCATGTTTCCTGGTGGCAGTTGCTGATCGGCGGTTTCATTGCGGGGTTCGGCGCACGCCTGTCCAATGGCTGCACCTCCGGCCACGGCATCTGCGGCATGGCCTCGCTGCAAGTTCCTTCCATTCTCGCGGTGGTGATTTTTCTCGCCACCGGCATGATTACCGCGCACCTGGTGCGCAGCATCGGCGGGGCGTGATGCGTGCGCGCTCGATGGTTGCGGTGCTGGTCTCCGGCATGCTGTTCGGCGCGGGGCTCGCGCTGTCCACCATGATCCAGCCGGAAGTGGTGCTGTCATTTTTGCGATTCGCCGATTTCGGGCTGCTGCTGGTGCTCGGCGGCGCTTTCGCGGTGACGCTCATCGTGTACCACGCCGCCCCCGCGGTGATGCAGGCGCCGTTGTTTGAGAAATCGTTTGGTACGCACCCGTCGGTACTGAATGCACGCACGCTGGGCGGCGCGGCGTTGTTCGGCATCGGCTGGGGCATTTGTGGCGTCTGCCCGGGCCCGGCGATCGCCGGCCTGGGTGCAGGCAATTGGCCGCTGCTGCTGGCAGTGGCCGGCATGTTCGCCGGCGCCTGGGTGCAGGGCAGGTTTTTCGGCGACTAGTTTCACCGGGCTGTGGCAACATACGCGGTCTTGCAAAGCTGAAAATTCATTTCAGAATGCGCTTTTCCGGAGAATGCCTTGGCCTGCACAATTCGCCCGCACCGTTCGCTGCGTGTCGCAACACTGTTTGCATCGCTGTTCATATCGGCATCGGTATTTGCGGCCGATCCGCCCCTCAAGGCCGTTCCCGGTGACCTGGTCACCGACTATCATGGAATTCGCGTTGCCGATCCCTATCGCAGCCTGGAAGACCTGAAATCTCCGCAAACGGAAGCCTGGGCCAAATCGCAAAGTGCATTCACCCGCGAGCAGCTGGATCGTATTCCGGGGCTCAAGGCGCTGCGTGATGAAGTGAAGGCGCTGGACGCACACCAGTCGCCGGCCATCGGTGCCATTAAAGTTTCTGGCAGCGGCGCCTGGTTTTACACCAAACGCCTGCCGGGTGAGAGCGTGGTCAAGCTCTACACGCGGCCATCCGCCAAAGCCGCCGAACGCGTGCTGATCGACCCGGAGGAAGTCAAGCGTCGTACCGGTGTGCTGCATGCCATCAACGGGTTCGTGGTGGCGCCTGACGGCAAACACATTGCCGCGGTGATTTCCAAGGCCGACGCCGAACTCGGCGAACTGCAGATCATCAACGTGGCCAGCGGCAAACAGGTGGGAGATGCGATTCCCGCCATCTGGGGCGAAACGCCCGGCACCTGGACGATCGACAGCCGCGGCGTGGTGTACGCACGAGGCGGTGATTCACTCAAGGCCGGCGGAGAGCCCTTCGGCAAGCAGCAGGTGTACCTGCACTTGCTGGCCGGTGGACCGGATCGCAAGCTGATGGGGGCCGGCGAGAAATTCGGTCCCGGCGTGCGCGACAAGGATTGGCAGGTGCTGGACTTTAGCGGCAGCAACAAGTTCGTGATTTCGCTGCACGCCGAGGGCATCGGTTCCCAGTCGCGTGTCTACGTGGCCCCCACCACAGCTCTGCTTCGCGATCCGGTTCGCGTGAAATGGCAACAGCTGTTCGGCATCGAAGCGGGCATTGATGACGTCGGCGCGGCGCACGGATATGTCTACGGCCGTACGTTTGCGGCGGCACCGCGTTATCGCGTGGTGCGTTACGACATCGCCAAGCCGGCACTGGCGCCGGTCGAAGTCGTGCCCCAGCAAGCCGGCGTGATCGACGGGCTGGGGGTCGCGCGCGACGGGCTTTACTTCACCGTGCGCAGCGGCTCGATTGCCGAATTGTTCTTCCTGCCTCATGGAGGCAAGCCGGGCAGCGCGCAACGTGTCAACCTGCCGTACAGCGGCGGCATCAATCTGCTCGAAGCCAACGCCCTGGTACCCGGTGTGTTTTTCTCCCTCGAGGGCTGGACGCGTGAGTCCCGCGTGCTGTGGGCCAAAGGGACCAACGCCGAAATCACCGACCTCATCCCCGCCAGCAGCAGCAAGGTGGGCGAAGACTGGGTCGCCGAGGAGCTGGCCTGCAAGAGCCACGACGGTGCCGAGGTGCCCATGTCGGTGTTGTACAAGCGTGGCCTGGTGAAGGACGGCTCGCACCCGACGCTGATGGATGGTTACGGTGGATACGGACTTCCGGAACCGGCGTTCTTCGCGCGTCGATTTGACCCCTGGCTGCAACGCGGCGGCGTGTTCGTCAGCGTGAAGCCGCGCGGCGGCGGCGCCTTTGGCCGCGAGTGGTACCAGGCCGGCGTCGGCCCGCGCAAGGCCAATACCTGGAAGGACATGATTGCCTGCGGAGAATCGCTGATTGCGCGCGGCTTCACGTCTGCGAACAAACTGGCCATCCAGGGGACAAGCATGGGCGGTGTGGCTGCGGGAATGCCGCTTACCGAGCGGCCCGACCTGTTCGCGGTCGGCATTGTGCGCGTCGGCATCACCGAGGCGCTTCGATTCATCGAGGCCACCGGCAACGGCCCCAATCACGAAAGCGAAATGGGCTCGGTAAAAACGGCCGAAGGCGTGAAGCAGCTACTCGCCATGAGCACCTATCACAACATCAAGGATGGCACCGCCTATCCGGCCATCCTCATCACGGCCGGCATGAACGACAACCGCGTCGCGGCCTGGTTGCCGTTCAAGACCTTCGCGCGGTTCTCTGCCGCGACCTCCGCCGCCAAGCCGGTGCTGCTGCGGGTGGAATTTGATGCCGGGCACGGCGTGTCATCCACCGCCGACCAGCGCATTGCAGAGTGGGCGGATCGCATGGCGTTCATGCTTTGGAACATGGGGGAACCGGGGTTTCAGCCGGCGGCGAAATAGCGAGTCCTTTTCGGTACAAAGTCGGGTCAGGCGGCGCAGCGAAAATCAGCTTCACCCGGCACACCGCGACAAAACTCAAGCACTGGCGCGCCTCTCCGGGCATTTTCGGCCTGCGGGGCGCGCCAGTGCTTGAGTTTCATGCCTGCCTAGTAAAGGCCGATTTTGCCCTTCATCGCGGCCAGTATCTTCGCCCGGTCGTACGCCACGCCGGCCTTCATCGTCCACTGAATGTCTTTGAGCGCCTTCACGTCGGTGGAAGCATTGCCCTTGAACACGATCAGGTCGGCGCGCTTGCCGGCCTCCAGCGTGCCCACGTCCTGGGCAACACCGAGAAACACGGCGCCGTTCTTCGTCGAGATCTTCACCGCTTCCGGCAAGGCGAAGCCGGCTTCGATCAGCAGCTCCAGTTCGCGCACATTGCTGAAGCCCGCCACCACGCCGCCATAGCCGGTGGGGTCGGTGCCGGCCATGAGGTGACCGCCGGATTCGACGAAGCGCTTCTCCAGCCGCATGCCGATGCGAAACAAGTCGCCCCACTGATTCTTGCCGCTCTGCGCGATCATCGACCAGCGCGACAAATACTGCTCGCGCAAGTCCGGCATCAGCAATTCCAGCGCGCCGCCGGGCGCCATCGAGCGGCCGGCCGCAAAGGTTTCGAAGATGGTCAGTGTGGACGTCAGCGCAACCTTCTTCGCCACCAGGTGATCGATCAGCGCCTTGGCCTCGGCACCGTCCGGATCCAGCGCCGCCAGCGAGGCGAGCACATCAGACTGTTTCGGACAGGTGTCGGGCGCCTTGTCCTTCACGAAATCGGTCGATGCCAGGAAGCCATGCTCCAGGTTGTCGATGCCCAGGTCCGCCGCCTCGCGATAGGTGATTGAGCAGAGGTGCCCGGTTACTTTCTGCTTGCGGGCGTGCGCTTCCTCCAGCACGGCGGACAGCGTGGCGCGAGGGATGTGCATGTACACCTTGTAAGAGGTCGCACCTTCGCGCGACCAGTAGTCCACCAGGGAGCGCGCATCCGGCGGGTCCTTGGTGATCTTCACTTTCATGAACAGCAGGCCGGGTCCGTCGACAAACGGGCCGGTGACGTGAATGTCCGGGCCGGGGATGTTGCCCGTGGCGATTTCGTTCTTGAGGTTCAGGTCGCCGAAAGGCAGCATGCTGCCTGCCGTGCGCACCGTGGTGGCGCCGCCGGCGAGATAGAGCCGTGGAAACGAGCGCAGCATCTCGGTGTAATTGCCCATGCCGGCCGGATAGAACATGTGTTCGTGCATCATCACAAAGCCCGGCAGCACGCTGTGGCCGGTGAGGTCACGCACCTTGGCGTTGGCAGGCAGCTTTACGCCGGCCGCATCGCCGATCGACTCGATGCGTCCGCCGCGAATCACAATGGTCTGGTCCTTGCGCACCGGCTCGCCGGTGCCGTCGATCACTTCGGCGTGCGTGAGCGCCACCAGCGGCTCATTGAACAGCGTGAAGTCTTCCTTTGGCGGCGGGGTCTGCGCGCCGGCGAGCGTGGCGAGAAGTCCGGTGAAGATGACGAAAGCGAGACATCTGAACAGTGGGTTCACGCGCGGCTCCGGGCAAATGAGTGCCGCTGATTCTACGGCAGCCGGACGAGCGCCACTGCGGTACGGCACAGCCGGTCAAAACACGATCCGCCGAATCGGCGTAGATTGCATCCACCGTGCCGGGTGCCCGCGTAGCAGCACGTCCGTTGAAACATAAAAACAACCATTTGATGGAGGCCCAATGAAGCTCAATCGCATTGTCGTTTCGCTCGCGACCGCGGGCATCGTCACGCTCACCCTCTCGCAGGTCGCGCCGACCCTGGCCGGCCTGTTTGATGAGCAAAAATCCTTTGACCCGCTGTTCATCAATGGCGTGCCCTGCGCGCCTTCCGCCAGCGGCACGCCGGCACTGTTGAAGACGCTGGTGGCGGCCGCCGAAACCGCGCCGTTCAAGCCCGGCCAGAAAAAGGCAGGACCCGCCGATAAACTCGCCAGCGAAACACCGCCGCTCTACAAGGATCTGGGCACCGATTCGTACAAGATCAGCACCAAAAATGACAAGGCACAGGCCTACTTTGACCAGGGCCTGCGCCTCACCTTTGCGTTCAATCATGCCGAGGCCGCACGTGCCTTCCGCGCCGCGCAGAAGCTCGATCCGACCTGCGCCATGTGTTTCTGGGGCGAGGCGCTGGTGCTGGGGCCCAACATCAATGCACCGATGTTTCCGGAAGCCATCGAGCCCGCTGTGGCGGCCGCGAAGAAGGCGCTGGAGCTGAGCGCCAGCGCCAGCCTGCGCGAGCAGTTGCTGATCGCCGCCGTCGCCAAACGCTACAGCGCCGATGCCAAGGCCGAGCGCGCGCCGCTCGATGCCGCCTATGCCGATGGCATGGCCGCTGCCGCCGCCAAGTTCCGCGCCGACGACGTCATCCAGGTGTTGTTCGCCGAATCGCTGATGGATTTGTCGCCGTGGAATTACTGGGAAGCCGCCGGCGCCAAGCCGAAGGGACGCACGCCGGAAATGCTCGATGCGCTCGAGCGGGTTCTGGAGCGCAACCCCTCCCACGCCGGCGCCATCCACTACTACATCCATGCCATGGAAGCCTCGACGCATCCGGAGAAAGCGTTGCCGTATGCGCGCCAGCTCGGCAGGCAAATGCCCGGCGCGGGACACATCGTGCACATGCCGGCGCACGTCTACTACCGCGTCGGCCTATACAAGGAGGCGCTGGACACCAATGTCGCCGCCATCAAGGTCGACGAGAAATACTTCAAGGACAACGCCAGCGATCCGCTCTACAAGGGTGCCTATTACCCGCACAACATTCACTTCGTGATGGTGTCGGCGCTGATGGGCGGCAACGGCGCGGTAGCGCTGGATGCGGCGGCCAAGCTCGACAAGGTCATCGACAAGGATTTTCTCAAGGTCGCGGCCGCGTTGCAGCCGGTGAAGGCCGCGCCGTACTTTGCACATGTGCAGTTCAGCACGCCGGAAACCATCCTCGCGCTGCCCGATCCGGGCAACGACTTCCTGTTGGTCAACGCCATGTGGCACTACGCACGCGCCGTGGCCTTCGCGCGCAGCGGCCAGCACGCCCAGAGCCAGAAAGAAATCGATACGCTGGCCGCGATCGAGAAGGACGGCGACTTCAAACAATTATCCGAGTGGGACATCCCCGGCAAGGAGATCGTCCAGACCGCGCGCTTCGTCGCCATGGGGCGCCTCGCCGATGCGAAGGGCGACGTAAATGGTGCCGTGAAAGCGTTTGAGGACGCCGTGTTCGTGCAGGACACCTTGCCCTACACCGAACCGCCGCACTGGTATTACCCGGTGCGCCAGTCGTTGGGTACCGCACTGCTGAAGGCGGGCAAATTCGACGAAGCCGAGAAGGCCTTCCGCGAGTCGCTGGCGCGCACGCCGAGCAACGGCTGGGCTCTGCAGGGGTTGATCGAGCTTTATCGCCAGCGCGGCGACCAGCCGGCCATGCGCGCGGCGCTGAAGCGGTTTGAATCGACTTGGCTGGGCAAGCGTGGCGGGCCGGATTTGAAAGTGCTTTAAGGGCGGCGCCGGCCGAACGCGGCGCTGTGCCGGCGGTGACCCTCCCGCGCCGCGCCGGGGAGGGTCAGTTGCCGTTGCTGCGGCTTATTTTTTCGGCAGGAACGCCTGCTGCAGCACGGCGGAATCAAAACCGGCCGAGCCTTCGCCGCTGCTGGCGTAGCGATACAACGCGGCCGAATAGATGCCCGACAACGCCGCGTGGGTGAGGGCGGTGACGATGACGGCCACCACCAGCAATGCACCGAGGATGATGGCCAGGGTGGCACTGCCCATGACGGCAGCGGCAACAATCAGCAACACGCCGGTAGCGATGATGGCAAGCTGGATGAGGGTGAATGCCGCGCCGATGCCCATCTGGCCGGCAATGTTCTCGCCCCAGGTTTTCTTCAGCAGCATCGCGCTTTCCTTTACGGCATCCATGGGGCCGATGTCGCGCGAGACCAGGATCGGTACCACCATCGAGGTAGCCAGCGTCCAGCCGGCACCGATGATGCCGGTGATGATCTTGCCGAGGAAGCCGACGCGCTCCTGGATTGCACGCAGGATCATGCCCACGGTGGCGGCAATCGCCGCATAGGCGAGGATGTTCACTGCCCGGCTGTTGGCGATGCGCAAGCCGTCGCCCAGCGTCGGGTTGCCGCCATCGAGGCGCATCATCGCCGCGCCAACCAGTGCGGCGTTGAAGTAGAAAATCACGAAGTACTGGCAGACATAGAACAGGAAGCCGACGACGTACATGCCGGCCGGCATCGGCCCTTTGCCGCCCAGCCCGTCGAGCGCGCCCAGGCCGAACAGCGGCACAAGAAAGCACGCGACCACCGCCAGCGTGGCGAAGGAGGATATCAGCGGGAACAGCAGCAGCTCCTTGTCCTGACGGAGCACGGCGCCGCTGGCCTTCACCAGCTGCCAACTGCGCGACAGACGATCAAACATGGTTGCACTCCCGGGGTGATGTTGATGATGCGGGCATTTTGCAGCAAATTGCTGCGGGTGGAAGTCAGGTGCGAAGAATGGCGTGCAGGATGCGACGAATGGCGACGGGGCGGTATGAATGGCGGACCGGCCGCAATATTCAGCCCCGCGACGTGATCGCCTCGCCGCTAGAGTTGCGAATGCGACCGCAGCGATTCGAGCCGCAGCGTGATCTTCTGGTCAAGCTCGCTAAGTTTTTTCTGCAACTCGATGCGGGTGTGGTCGTCAGTGCAGTTGGCGACCGCCTCCTTGAGCGCCGCACGCTCGTGAAACATGCCGACTTCAGGCGGTGCCAGGCCGGCATCCTTGAGCACCTTGAAGGGCATGCGCAGTGCCGCCGGCGTTTCCAGCCAGGCAATGTCGTCGTCGAATGACTTGCCGTAGTCCTTGGCAATTTTCAGTTCGCCGGCGTCTGCTGCAGCTTGCAGGTCGCGGGCGATCTTTTGTTCGAGGGGGGACATGGGGGTAGCTTGGGTTCGGTGACGTTGTTATTTTACTTGCTTGCGGTGAGCCTCGTGGGTAGGGGGCGCAAGTTGATGTGCCGAGAAATCCCCCTCAGTCCCCCTGTAGAAAAGGGGGAGGCGCCTTGGTACGGTCAGTGACTGTGGCGTGCAGTCGTCGCTCTTTCTGGGCAGCGGAAACGGGTGCCATTGCGCCAACCGCCACTTGGCACTTCCCCCTTTTCTAAAGGGGGGTGAAGCAGGGGTTTCGAGCGGCATGCCGCTCGCCTGCGAAACGGCGCGCCAGTGCATTGGTGCGCGCGGCCTGCAAGGTTGAGGGGGATTTCTCGCCGGTCATTACAAGACCAACCAGTCAGTCGAAGCAAAGGCGGCCGAACAAACCGATAGTGGGGAAATTCCAGGCGCCTGGTGCCCAGCCAACCATCAACTCGAAGGGTGAACGAAATCCGACCCCAATCAACCCAAAACCGCCTCCAGCGCCTGCCTGCCGCCGGGACTGGCCATCACCACCAGCACATGTCCCGGCTCAAGTTGATGGGTCCCCGGCGGGTTGAAGAGGGTCTGCTCGCCGGCCTTTACCGCCAGCACCACGTAATCGCGATGCACCGGTGCGGCCTGCGCGATCGATACCGGGTCGCGCGCGGTGCCGACGGTGATTTCCTCTACCCGCAAGTCACCTTCGGAGCGCAGCATGTTGTCGAGAAAACTCACCACGTGCGGGCGAATCATGCTCGAAACAATGCGCATGCCACCGGTGAAGTCCGGTGAAACGATGGCGTCGGCGCCGACCTTGCTCATCTTGGAAAAGAAATTGATGTCGTGACAGCGCGCCACCACACGACACGCCGGGTTGAGCTGCTTGGCGGTGAGGGTGATGACCAGATTGCGGCTGTCGTCACCGGTGACGGCGAACACGCCCGCTGCACGCTCCACCCCGGCGTTGAGCAGAATCTCGTCCTCGCTGGCATCGCCCACCCAGTAGGGCACGACGCTGTAACGCTCGATGTGGGCATCGATTTGCTCGGCGTTGGTATCGAGGATGACGTAGGGCCGATTGGTTCGGGCCAGTTCATGTGCAACGTTGCTGCCGACACGCCCCACGCCGCAGACGATGTAGTGGCCGGACAATTTGCCGATTCGCTTGAGCATTTTGCTTCTCCGCAGTGCCTTGTTCATGTCGCCCTGCACGATGAAGGCGGTGAGGGTGGAAAGGATGTAAGTGGTGACGGCGATGCCGGCAAAACCGATCAGCATGGTGAAGATGCGCGCCCCGGGTTTGCCGGTCAGGTCGAAAATCTCGCCGTAGCCGATGGTGGCGATGGTGATGAAGGTGAAGTACAGCGCGTCGACAAAGCTGGTGTTTTCGCCGCCGATGTAATGAAACCCGACGGTGCCGATCACCAGCACCGTCGCGAGCGCGATGGCGGAGTTGGTGAAGCGGCGGTAGATGCTGCGGACCAGTGACTCGCTCATGGCGGATGGAAGAGTATGGGATTCTTAGGCAAACGTGATACCAGTTCCCATCATTGCCGACGGGCAGGGGTAGGCTTTGATGTGCCTCAAGCCGCGGCGATGGTCGCGCGCCACCGCCACCGCCGTTCCCACGCAAGGCGGTTACTTCACCACCACAAACCGCAAGTCGACATTGTTATCCAGCCTGGGCGGCGTTTCGATGTTCTGCCGCATGGCCCACGAGGGCCGCTGCTGGTGAATGGGCACATAGACCACCTCTTCGTTGTTCAGCAGCAGGCTTTGCTGCAACAGCGAGCTGCGTTTCACCGGATCCAGCTCCTCCATCGCGGCATCGAGCAGCGCGTCCATCTTCGTGCTCGAATACCCCGCAGAATTGAAATCGCCGCGCGGGCCGGCGAAGGTGTGCAGGTAGCTGTCGACGATGGTGAGCGCATCAATGGTGGTCGGGAAGACGCCATAAATGTAAAGGCTGGTGTCGCGGTTGCTCACATCGGTCTTCTGGAAAAAGATCGCCTTGGGCCGCGGATTGGGTGTGGCCTGGATGCCGACGCGCGTGAGCATGCCGGCCACCGCCGCGCACAGTTGTTCGTCCAGCAGGTAGCGGTCATTGGTGCAATCAAGCGTGACCGCAAAGCCCTGGGGGTAGCCAGCTTCGGCCAATAGTTGCCTGGCACGCGCCGCATCATGCCTGGAAGGCTTCGCCGCCTCTGCCGAGTAACCGAAGATGCCTTCTGCGATCAGCGCACCGATAGCCTTGGCGTGACCGCGCATGACCTTGGCGGCGATCAGTTCGGAATCGATCGCCAGCCGCGCCGCCTCGCGCACGCGGCGGTCTTTGAACGGGTTCTTGCCTTTGACGCTGGCGTATTTCAGTTCATCGCGGAACAGATCGAAGCCGAGCAGGATCACCCGTGGCTCCGGATTCACCATCAGCTTCACCTGGCCGGCCTGCTTCAGTCGCTCCAGGTCCTGCAGCGGCGGATCGGTGAGCAGCGACACTTCGCCGGAAATCAGCGCCGCCATGCGTGTGGCGTTCGATTTGATGGGGATGAAAGTGGCCTCGGTGACATTGCCTTCGGGCTTGCCCCACCAGTTCGGATTGGCCGCCAGCACGACTTTGCCGCCCGATTCAAACGACTTCAGCATGAATGGACCGGTGCCATTGGCATTGCGCGCCGAGTAGCTCTCCTTGCCGCCGGCGAAATCCAGCGGGTCGGTCACGCCGTGCTTGATCGACCATGCGCGGCTCATGATCGGCGTGAGCGCCAGCTGGTTCAGCAGAGTGGGCAACGGCCTCAATGTGTGGACGTCCACGGTCAGGTCGTCAATGCGTACGATCTTGCCGAAACCATTTGCCGCGCTTTTCATCTGCGACTTGGGCTTGAGCATGCGCTCGATGGAAAACACCACATCGTCGGCGGTGAACGCACCACCATCGTGGAACTTCACGCCCGGGCGCAGCTTGAAGCGGGTCGTGGTGGGGGAGAGCGGGGTCCAGGACACCGCCAGTGCCGGCGCCAGTTTGTAGCCGCGATCGAACGTTACCAGCCGCTCATACACATGGCTCATGAACACCACACCCGCGGTATCGGTGGCGGCGTGCGGATCGCAGTTCACCAACTCTCCGGCGGCCGACCAGCGGAACGTAGCCGCGTGGGTTGGCTGGATGCTGATGAGGCTGATGCAAGTCGCAGCGATCAGGATGGCGAGTGAACCCGCGCCGCCCGCAGCGCGCAGTCGCCGACACGGTGTCTCAAAACCTGCACCCTTCATGGTCCATCCCTTCATGGCGTTGGCTCCTGTGAAGAACGGCTGTTTTCATTTGCTCAAACGCCTCGGAATTTCAGTTCGACGCTGTCCGGCACGTTTGAGCGATGCGGCTATAGTTAGTGGACTGGGGTTGGGTTTGTCGGACAGGTCGGAATGAGCAGTGCCTTCCCCAGCACAAATTGCACAAAGTACAGCATTGGCGAGGTGTCCAGGGCATTTATGGCCGGAGAGGCGCGCCAGTGCTGGAGTTTCATTATCGCAATTTCAACGTCCTTGATTCAGCCCTTCCCCGGCGGAGGCCGGGGGTGAGTTGGGGAATTCGCAAAGCATGCTTTGCGCCCAACGAACGCCAATCCGATGCAGCGGATTGGACCAAGCTCGGAACTTACTTGAGCATGAACAAACTTGGCCCCCGGCCTCCGCCGGGGAAGGTAAAAAGAAAAGCAATTCGGACAAATTACCACGCCGCACAGCGCCCCTCACTTCAGCTCTCCACAGGCGGATACTCCGCGCGAATCGCCGCGCGTGCCTTGGCCATCCGCGTCAACGATTCGGTCACGTGCCTTAAGCATTGCATTCGAGGCGGCGCGAGGTATGGCCGGAGGCAGTAACACGCATCGGCAAATTATTGTGCATCTGGTGGTGCAACAGGGTGCGCCTTGGCAGCCGACGACCTCGGTTCAGAGATGCTTTGCGCGCCTCATCATGCCGCCGGGCGCAAGGCTCGTGCCAACAGCATCGCGGCCGCAATCGAGGCGAACATGGTGGCGAACGCCACCCAGGCGTAGGGCCATAGCAGCGGCATGCCCAGCAGGATCAGGCCGTCATTGCTGCCGGGAATCATCAGGCTGCCCCAGCCCATGAGCACGCCACCGACCAGACATTTGAATAGCGTGGCGACACGGACGCGCGTGCTGCGAAAACGGCCGGCGGAATAACCGCCGAGGACGGCGCCACCAACCAGCGCCGCCAGCAGCAACACGCGGGCAAAAAGATTGTCGGTCATGCCGCGGGCGAGTTCGGCCAGCACATCGGTGTAGGCCCAGGCGCCCATCATCAGCAGCAGAAAGAGAAAGGTCACGCCGATCACGCTGGTGGCCGCATGCGGCGTCCATGCCTTCATGAACACCAGCGCGCGCAGCCTTGCCGTTCGCGGCGCGTGTGCCTGCGGCGCCGCCAGTTCGAAAAGGGGCGCGCCAAGGCGAATGGCCATGAACGCCATGGCCAGCACGGCCAGCTGCGGCCCGGCGTGAAAGACAGGGGGCGGCACGGCCAGTGGTGCGTCCTGCATGCGTGGCAACAGCCGCTCCACGCTGATACAGCCCAGGTAAAAGCCCAGCGGCGTGGCGGCGTAGGCCCATTCGCCGGAGCCGAAGCGGGCCAGGGCGCCGAACACGCAGGCCTGATTGACATACGCACCCAGCCCCAGCAGCACGCCGCCGAAAATGGTGAACATCGATATCGGATACCCGGCAGGCATGGCGCCGGTCCAGTGCAGCGCGCGCGCAATCAGCAGGCCGCCGGCAACCCACAACGCGGCTTCGAGCATGCTGAGCAGACGCTTCAGGCGCCGCAAGCGAATGAATTCATCCACCGCCGCCACGGTACAGGTGGCGCCGCGCTGGATGGCGAATCCCATGATGCCGGCCAGCAGCAACGCCACCGGCAGCAGCGGAAAGGAATGTGGCATGAAACGATAATCGATCGGCCGGCGCGATTGCGCGTGTTGCCTTGCGCCATCGCGCCGGCCGTGGCGCTTACATCATTTTCGGCATGGTCGCGGGCTTCTCGTCGTTGACGATATCCGCGATGGTCAATTCGACCGGCTTGCTGGTTTCATTCTTCCAGTGATGTTTGGTGCCCAGATATTCGCGGGCGATGTCGCCGGCCTTGTGCAGGATCGGCACCAGGCACTTGCTGCTGTTTTCATAGATCTCACCGGCATTGACCATGATCAGCGCCGGGCGATCGGCGTGATCGTGCAGCGGCACGACTCCACCGGGGGCGATGGTCATGTGGCGCATGCGCAGGCGCCGCTGGTTGAGTTTTACGTTTTCCTTGGCGAGATCGATGGAGGCCAGCTCGGTATCGGTGATGCCGACGGGCGCCGAGGGTGCATTGGCCAATGGGTTGGCACCAGCTTTGCCAGCGGGGCATTCACCGGCGTGGACGGCGCCGGCAGCAAACAGCAGCGAGGCGAGCAGTGAAGACGCGACGACTCGGCCGGCGTGCAGGCGGCGAAAGATCTTACGGGACATGTTGAGTTTCTCCTGATAAATGAAATGGCGCAGCACCAATGGTTGTCGCACCACCGTCGCTGTACGCATCAAGCGCGCGGCAAACCATTTGCCGCATCACAAGCCACCGGGTGGCCTGCGCGGATCGGTCGGTGGTTCGCGGTGTTACTTACAAATCGATCCGACAAAAAATATTGTCAGTTTTCTTTTCGTGCGGCGACGCATGGATCTCGGAGGGTGCGCCATCGAAGTGCCGTCCGAAGATCTGTTTGAGTGAGTGGGAACGCGAACGGCCGTTGCGTCGGAAGTTGATCGAGAAAACGGCGCAACGGCCTGCTTCGCCCCGGACTCAAGCAGCGCGAGCGGCGCGATTGATGCATCGCAAACAATGCGCCGTCCGGCCAACAAATTAAACAAACCAGCCCTGAAGGAACTCCCATGTTTGGATTGACTAATCACGTTCGTGCCCAGGCCTTCGCCTGCGCGCTGTCTGCCATGTCCGCGTTCGCCATCAGCTCCGCGCAAGCCACCAGCACTGCCGCCATCGCGCCGGCGAGCGGCATCGTCAAGGTCAAAAGTGCGTATTCACATGCCGAGACCGTCGCCCGACTGAAGAAGGATGTGGCCGCGAAGGGCATCCGCTTCTTCGAGGAAGTTGACCAGGCCGGCCTTGCTGCCGCGGCCGGCATCACGCTGCGGCCCTCCACGCTGCTGGTGTTCGGCAATCCGCCGCTTGGTACCTTGTTTGTGCGCGCCAATCCGCTGGCCGGGCTCGATTGGCCGGTGCGCTTGCTGGTGTTGCAGGAAGAAAACGGCGACGTGTATGCGGCCTATACCGATTTTTCATTTATCGCGCGGCGTCATAACATCCAGGGCAAGGACCTGGAGTCTTTCCAGACGGCGGCCGGCGTGATCGCATCGATCACGTCCAGCGTCGCGGCGAAGTGACCCGCGCCATGGCCAGGTCGTCCGCAGCAAAAACCCGGCGTGCCGCGCGTCCGCGCACCGCGTCACCACGCACGACGGCAGCGGGAACGCCACGCTTGCGCACCGTGCATCCGGGGCAAGTCGTGCTGGTGCTGCAGGGCGGCGGCGCGCTGGGCGCATTCCAGGTGGGCGCGTACCAGTCGCTGCACGAAGCCGGCATCGACCCGGACTGGGTGATCGGCACCTCCATTGGTGCCATCAACGGCGGCATCATCGCCGGCAATCCGCCGGAGCGGCGCATGGAGCGCTTGCACGCGTTCTGGGAGGGCGTACAGCAACGCGCGGGCGCAGAAATGCCGGCGCTGTTTTCGGCCTTCGGGCATGCCCTGGCCAACGCCAGCACGTTCATGAAGGGCATTCCCACGTTCTTCACGCCGAACAACAACGGCCTGTTGGGCACGCACGCGCGCGTCGGCATCGAGCAGGCCGCCTATTACTCCACGGCTCCGCTGCGCGACACGTTGTCGCAGCTGGTTGACCTTGATTACCTCAACAGCCGCCGTACGCGGCTGACCGTGGGAGCCGTCAATGCCAGTACCGGCGAGATGCGCTACTTCGACAGCCGTGAGGAAATCATCACGCTTGAGCACATCATGGCCTCGGGTGCACTGCCGCCCGCCTTCGCCGCGGTGCGCATCGACGGCGATCCGTATTGGGACGGCGGCATTTATTCCAACACGCCCATCGAAGCCGTGCTCGACGACAAGCCGCGCCGCGACTCGCTGATCTTCACCGTGAATTTGTGGAACCCCGATGGACCGGAGCCGGAAACGCTCTGGGAAGTCATGGGTCGCGAGAAGGATATTCAGTACGCCAGCCGCGCGCGCAGCCACATCGTCCGCCAGCAGCAAATCCATCACCTGCGGCACATCATTCGCGAACTTGCACAGCAGGTGCCGGCCAAGCTGGCACAGTCGGAGACCATTCGCGAGCTCGCCTCCTGGGGCTGCGGCACGACCATGCACGTGGTGCCGCTGGTGGCGCCGCCGCGCGAAGGCGAAGACCAGCTCAAGGACATCGACTTCACGCCGGCCGGCATCCGCACGCGCATGCATGCGGGCATCGCCGAAGCACGGCGCCTGCTGGAGATCGCGCCGTGGGAGCGGCCGGTGGACACCATGGTCGGCGTGATCGTGCACGACGACATCTAGCGGCAATCCTTCAAACCCCAGCACTGGCGCGCTTCCCCGGTCAAAAAGGCCTGAAGAAGCGCACCAGTGCTCGGGTTCATTGCCGCCGTTCCGTGCTGGAATACCGGCATACATCCCCGTTCGTGCTGAGCCTGTCGAAGCACCGTCACTGAAACGGCCTGATTGATTGCACGCGGCGAGGCCCTTCGAGCGCCTCAGGGCGAACGGAAACGCGAGTGCTGAACGACTCTGTCACTGCACCTTATCGCAAGCCGGATACTCGGCGCGAATAGCGGCTCTTGCCCTGGCCATCCGGGTCAGCAAATCGCGCATCTGGACCGGCAGTTCCTGCGGCGGTGATGTGTTCAGGCTCAACTTGGCGAGTTCCGCACGCTCTGCGATACACGCGCTGCTCTGGTCCGTGCCTGCAGGCAGAGCCGCCTCGCAACGATCGAGCGTGTATTGCGCGGCGACACGCTCTTTGTGCGCCGCCGGGGATTGGCGTTGCATGGCGAACGACATTCGCTCAATCGATTCTCGGGCGATGCTGGTCGTCGACTGCAGCTCGCGCTGCTTGAACTCGGTGCGGTGCTCGGCAGTAAGGCAGCCGAGGTCCACGTCATCGCGCTGGCGCTGGGCTTCACGAAGTTTCAGCATCTCAACTTCATTCAATGCCTGACGCAGCAGCGCCTTGGCCATTTCGCTTGCCAAGGGCGGCGGATTGGGCGGGGGCGGAGGTGGTGGCGGCGACGCAGCGCAACCAGCGAGTCCCATCGCTACCGCAGCCCAGGCCGTCGTCAACCCGTTTGCACTCATCACGCCCCCCAAACCCTCTGCGCAACCCCGAGAAAGTTCAACCCCAATACCTTCTCAATCCTCGCGCTCGAATGCCCGCGCTTGGCCAGCAGGTCAGCCAGCTTCAGGAATTTCGTTGGCCCGACCAGGTCAGGCAGGAAGGTGACGATGTCGGCGCTTTCGCCCGGCGCGTTGATGCCGAGCTTGCGGCGGTTTTCAATATCTTTCTTGTGGCGCGACATGAAGCCGGTCATGTCGTCGATGCCGGGGACAGTGCCGTCGGTGCCGATGCCCACCTGGTCTTCGCCGCAGACCTTGATGGCGTGTTCAATGTGGGCGATGAGGTCGGCGGCCACTGGCTGGCGGCCGATGGCCAGGAAGGGCATCCAGTAAATGCCGACGTAGCCGCCCTTGTCGGCCAGCAGTTTCAGTTCGCGGTCGGATTTGTTGCGCGGCAGGTCGGCCAGCGCGCGGCAGCCGGTGTGGGTAATGGCGACCGGCTGCTTCGAAGCGGCCAGTGCGTCGAGGCAGGTGTTCTCGCCGCTGTGGCTGAGGTCCACCAGCACGCGTTGCTGGTTGAGTGCCGCCACCACCTCGCGACCGAAATCGGTGAGGCCTTTGTTCTCGGCCATCGCTGCGCCATCGCCGAGCGCATTGCGGATGTTGTAGGTCAGCTGGATCACGCGCACGCCGAGGTTGGCAAACGTCTCCACGCGCCGCACATCGCTGCCCAGTTGCGCCGCATTCTGGAAGCCGTAGATCACGCCCAGCTTGTTTTCCTGGTGCGCGCGGCGGATGTCCACGGCCGACCACACCTTGATGAGCGCATCGGATTTGCGGCGGATCAGCGCATCCCACAGCGCCACGTCCTTCACCGAAAGCTCGAAAGGATCGTCCTTGCCGGACCAGTAACCCATGGTTTGGTTGAAGGCGGTGAGTCCGGCCGCGCGCGCGTCGGCAATGGCACGCGCATCGATGCCCTGATCCGGGCCCCCGATGAATGCTTCGGACGCATTCGGATTGGAAATGCCGCCGAGCGTGTCAATGATGAGGCGCCGGCGGGGAAGGGGTTCGGCGATGGTGACAGGGTCGGCGGCTTCGGAGGCACCCAACCCGGCGAGCGCGAGGCTGGTGGCGGCAGCGCATTGGAGGAACGCGCGCCGGTCTTGCGGCGCTCGATCAGTCATTTGCCTTCCCGTGCGATTGAAGCGGCGTCGTCGAGTCGCGTGCTTGTTTCGCCTCGTTTGCCTCGTATTTACGCATGGTCACTGCCATCGCCCAGCCGAATGCCATCACCACTGTTGACACGATCCCCGCGCGCAGCAGGGCGCTGTCCCATGGAAACTTCTCCTGGTACACGTAGAAATGCGATGCGAGGCACGCCGTGAAGATCAGCGGCAGCCACAGCCAGAGCAGGCGGCCTTTGCGGATCAGGGGGCCGATCAGCAGAATGGGGCCGGCGATGACGAAAGCGCCGTTCACGAAGCGGAGGAGCTCGATTTCCATCGTGGTGAAGTTGGTTGCCTGTGTAGAAAAGAAATCCTGGCGTCTGACCCCGGGCAACGTACCGTTACTCCTTCGGAAAACCGTTCTTGAACTCGACACGAATCAGGTGCAGTGGAACCGTATCGAGATTGCTCACCGAATGCGCGGCCTCGGGCGGCACACGGAACGTCAGCGGCAATTCACGCTTGCCCGGTGGCGGCGCCTTGGATGGCAGCAGCTTGCCATTCGCATCGCGGTTCTCGCTCTTCACCGGCCGGTCATAGACGATGACGCTGGGCCACTGGTGATGATGCGCCACCTCCACCTCGCCCGGCTCGACGGTGACCGACAGCACGCGGATTTCCTTGTCCTCAAAGATGATCTTGTGATTTTTCGCACCGGACTTGACCGCATCGAGCTTCGGGTCCCATGTTTTCGGATCGGTGCCGTCGGTGCTGATGGGCATGTCGGCCGCGAATGCTGTGAAGGTGAGGGCGGCGTAGAACGTGACGAGCTTGAGGGTGAAGTGGATCAAGATAGTTCCCTGACTGTTATTGGTTGAATGATGCTATGCGGGCCAGCGTGTCTTTACGCAGCGCCAAGAATGGTGTCTGACTCTATTAGTTCACAAATCCACCATAAGAAATTTTGGGAGAAACCTGCGGGCACCAATGGACAAAGGCTTGCTCCATACGGCGCTTGGCAGTCTCCCTAACATGAGACTGCTCGTCGGGTGAATCGCTTGCTTGAAGCAACACTGCATCGTGCATTGGTAGCAAGATTGCCTCATTTCCGAAATCGCTCTGGATACGTAACAACGCGTCCTTGAAGATTAGTGAAGCGGTGCCTTGCACAGCTTGGCTGAGTGACCATCTTCGTTCCTTGGGCGATAGCTCTGATGAGCCTCGCCGCGCCCTAAAATTCCCGAGAAGGGTGCCAACCTTGCCCTCTCGCTGCAACTCTGCTTCCTTTTCCCTCCGAAAAACTGAAATGGCAGGAAACTTGGAAAAGTACGCGTCAATAATTTTCGCGTACCTGTCGCGATCTGCCGCCGTACCCTCCGCACCGGCGAGAAGCTTTGCAATCCCAGTCAGACTCATCCCGAAGCAAAATGAGAGAAAGACGCGCTTTGCGAGGGTACGGTGTTCCTCCGTTCCAAATACAGCAACTGAAAGCGCGGTATAGAGATCGGCCGAGTTGTATGCGGCAATTAGTTCGCCATCATTGCTCATGCTCGCGAGTATTCCCGGCTCAAATTGTGCAAAGTCAAGATAGATCAGTGTTTTCCCACTTTCGGGAAGTAGGATGTCGCGAAACTTGCGCCTAAGCTGCTGCAATCCCGGATCTGCAACGAGGATTCGAGACGTGATTGTTCCATGACATTGAAACTTCGGATGTATTCGATCATCATTCGTGCGCACCTTAAGTAGTACCTTCAAGTCTCTCTCGGCTTTCGTGTACTCAAGGAGCAGACTCGCGGTCTTTGACCGTGCGCTTGCCAATTCAATGTAGTCCTCGAGAAGTTGCAAGTCCGCGAACTCAACGAGGTGTGAGGCATCGGTACGTTTGAGTTTTTGGACGATGCTCGCTAGCGGCATTCCCGTCGGATTCATACCCATGCAGGCTGCCAACTTACGGAAGGCGGAAAACTTATCCCGCTTTGCAGAGTCAATATGCTCCTGCAAGAGATTCTCATTGACGCGGATACCAAAATACTGTCGGTAGTGAAAAATCTGCTGAATACGCATTTCATACTCACAAAAGCGGACTCGTTCCCCGACTTGCTCAAGATCAACTACCAACTGTTGCCAAAGCTTCTCGAGCGCACTGCAGGCTGACGAAAGTAGAGAAACTACTTGACCGCGACTTGGGGGGTCGAGTTTCGCGTCTTGAAGTTGCGACAACAGTTTCGCATCACCATGTTTATCGAAAAGTTCGCTTGCTGCTTTCCATACGCTCCATTGAGGCTCGCCACCCTGGTCGCGAGAAAGTTGCGACCTGAATTTAAGAGCATCACCAATTTCGACGAGGTTGGCAGGCAATGGGGTATCTGAATATCGAAAGCACTCAACTACTTGAGTGACATCATGCGTAACGATCGGCACATCTAGTTCGCTCAGGTCTTTGAGGGTCAATCGTGAATTGGCTTGGCCATTTTCCATGACGACAAAGGCGATTGCGCCTGGGGAGAACCTATCAATCAAATGTGCCAAGAAAAGTGGGTCATTCATACGCGACCTCATCTCGATCACCTGAGTCAAAGTGCAAGTCTTCCTTTGGTTGAATGTATGCCCCTCTCCGTTTAGATTTCTTGAGTGCTCTATAAACACCAAAAAGATCAGGACGGATATGCGGCCTCACAGAGGTAGTCACGTGCGGTTTAAAAGGCAATTCGTGAATTGCCAGCAATGCTGCGCGCTGCCCGAGAAAACTGTCGAGCGTCCTAAAGTTTTCCGCAACAAGGATTCGATCGTCCTCTGTGCCACAGCAGCCAAGAAAGACACTCGCGGCGGCTCTGTTCGGCGAATCTGCCGTTCTAACCAGCTTTCGCGCGCGCTCTAGCAGCGCGGGCGTGGATAACTTCTTTTCAACGAGAAGTAGCCAGAGCCGGTAGTTTTGCCAAGAGTAAATTGACTGGGATTCGCTTAGTAAATAGTCGACGATTGGCGATAGCTCCGTCTCGGTTGTCTCCGCAGCGCTTAGGTAGCGGACATACTGATCGGTCGAGGCGGGGTATTTCACAACGGCTGTTGAGATCGCGTATGTGATACCCGCATAGAATTGTTTCGGCACATACAGATCCTTGTATCGGATCAACAACTCGAGCCGCTTAATACAGTATCGAAATTCACGAGAATCGACCTCTCCTGCGCCGACAAGCTGCAATATTCGTGTCCGCAATTGGGGAATCAGTGCAAACAGGCTACTACGCGTCTTTTGTCGCCACATCGAGTCCATTTGTTCCACTGCGCTCTTTTGTTGGTCGAGGCATTTCGCAATCTGTTCAGCATCGGTGCCAGGCACGATGGCCGTCTTCTTCGCGTTTATGGTGAGACCGAGCGGGCGAAGTGCGATGCTCAGTTGCTTTAGTGCCAAGCGTGCTTGAAATTCATCGCTACAAATGATTTTTATGTCATCCATGTAGCGAAAATACCGTTCGCCATATCCAAGCTCAATCATTGCGAGGTCAACTTGCCGCATATAGACATTTGCCAAGAAAGACGATGCGTCTCTGTTTTGTGGTAATCCTCGATCAGCGGAAAACGTCCACTTCGCTAACGAGGAAAACAAGAAGTCAATGTGCGCACGGACGTCACTTTTCCCTCTGACGTCGACATCTAATTTCGGAACTAATTGAAGAAGCGACTGCTTTAAAATAGATAGTTCAATGTTCTCGAAATAGTTGCTTAGGTCAGTCGACAGCAGCCAGTTGTCGGAGGACACCGCACTTGTCGCGGCCCCTACAAAATTCTTCCACGATTCAATGCTAGGTTTGAACAGGTATTTATTTCGGCTACGTTCTTTCTCATAGTCATAGCGATGCGAAAACACATTCCATGGAATGTGTGCGTCGTAAAACGGCATTAGGAAGGAAACTAGTCCATGATAAAGCGCGCGGTCACTGAGGCTGGTTTCAAGGGCATATCGCAGCGTGAATCCGGTTTTGGGGATGTTGTAAAGCGTACGGTTTGATGCAACGTAGGTGCCGTGATTCTGTTCGTAGTTGGTGTTCAGTATTTCTGCGATGAGACCTTCACTGAACATGTCTTCGTATCCAAGCGGATCGGGGAACCAGTCGTCCCGGAGGTCAACGCGAAGCCTAGCGTTCAGTAACGAACTGTCAAGCGATACTTGGCCGATTTCTATGTTCATGCGATAGCCGACAAGGCTTTCTGATTCGCGGATCGGCACTATTTGAATGCTTCGGGTAATTTCGTCGCCTGCCAAGTCACCGCCTGCCACTTCCCCCCGCGATATAAAAACGTCCCGCTGTTCCGGTAGTTCGTCACCTTTCCATCTGCCTCTTTCGCCACCAGCCGAAATGTCAGCGCGGCTATCTCGCCGTAGGGCCGCACCAGGATGTCCTCGGCGGAAAACACCGTGGTGGCGGGCGGCGGTTTGATGGTGGGGTTGGCTTTTTCGGTGACGGGTTTGGCGGCGTCCTTGAAGGACTGTCGGATCTCGGCTTTGTTTTTCACGAGGCCGGCGGAGCTGGTGTAAACGAGGTCTTCGGCCCAGAAACGTTCGTGCCATTCGGCTTTGTCGTTGTTGCCGGGTTTCAGGAAATCATTGAGGAGCGCGGTGATCTCGGCGCGGGTTTGGTCGGGGGTGGGGGATTTTGGGGTTTGGGCGATGGCCAGTGCTGCAGGCAGTGCGAGTGACAGGGCGGTGATCAGTGCGAGTGCGAATTGGCGTGTTGGGGATTTCATTTTGGTCCTGTCGGTGTTTGTGCGTTGCTCGGGAGAGTGTCGAGCTTGCCTAATTTGCGAAACTTGGGTCCCGGCCTTCGCCGGGAAGGGTGAAAAACATCAGGTCAGAAACAGGGTCAATAGCAACGTCAGAAAATCGGCGCAGTGACTACTTCGTCGCCAACCCAATCTGCAGCCGGTTGATGCGGTTCTGGAAATTGATGTTGTAGTAGTCGTAGCCGAGGTCGTAGCGAAAGTAGAAGCCAAGAGCGATGCTGTCGAGCACGCCGCCCGCGGGCTTGATGAACACTTCCAGGGTGCTGTGCAATTTGTCGCTGACGCGTGCGGGCTTGCTGTCGGCGGGAGCAAGCTGGTCGTCGCGGATGAAGCGGTAGCCGGTGCCGTAGCGTTCGGTCCAGCGCAGCTCCACCGGGAAGCGTTCTCCCAGGAAATGAAAATCCTTGCTGCGCAATTCGGCGATGAATTCGTTCCTGGGGTATTGGTTGACCTGGATTTCGTCGAAGGTCTTGTAGAAGTGCTGGCGTACCGCCACGCGCGCCCACTCCACCGGATTACCTTTGTTGAACCAGTGCGCGGCGGCTTCGATGTAGTTGGTGTTGAAGTTGCCGTTGCGGGTATTGGCGGTGCCGTTGCTGGGTACGCGTGGCAGCTTCGAGACGCCTTCCTGCCCGTTCGAGTGATGGTGCAATCCCAGGCTGAAGTAGGTCAGCTGCTCGCCGGGCTGTTTGAATTCCATGCCGCTGCCACTGGGACCATGCGGCACGACCATGAAGCGCAGGCCGGGGTTGTAGCTGGGGGTACGTACCGGGTAAGAGTCTTCAGTGAGCTGCCGCAGGCCAAGTCGAACCGGCACATCCACATGCCACTTGAACCAACCGTCGTTGGTGTACTTGGCACCCAAGTTGAAACTGTGAAAAAGCTGCGCTTCGTAAAGCATCTTCTTGTTGGTTTGGTCGCCACCGAATCCCTTGCCCGAGCTGAGGGTGAAGTAGCTGGGATCGAAGTGCGCCTCGATCACGTCAGCGATGGCTTTGCCGGGCCGCGCACGCGTGGCGATTTCGGTGGCGGTGGGCGCGGGCTTCTTGCCGGCCTGCACGTCTTTCTGCTGTTGCGCGCGCAAGTCCAGCGTCAGTTGCGAATAGCATTCCAGGCGCGCCGCCGGCGAGACGCGGCGATCGCACTCTTCCATCTGGTCAATGGTGACGACGGGTGGCGCCGATACGGGGGCGGGAGGCGCGTCAGCGGCGTAAGCCGGCAGGGGTAGCAGGGGCAGGGCGCAGGCGAACACGACCCGCGGCGCGGTAAGCCGGGCGATGCACTTCCGACATGCGCGGCTAAGGATCGCAGCCGGCGGAATCACGCCCGCCGCCGCCTTTCGTCTGTCTTGCGGCGGTCGTCGGCGCGCGGCACTTCCGCTTTCGGCGAGGCCAGGTCGCGCAGCGATAAGAAGGTGCCGACAATGGCGCGCAGGCTGGTGTGTCCCGCTTCCAGTCCGGTCGTGGAGTGCACGAGCTCGGCGAGTACTTTGCGGTCGATTGTTGCGGCGTCGGGGCGTGCGGCAAACAGCATCGGGTAACCAATCTGCATCGCGTCGGCGAAGGCGGCGGCGGCAGTCTTGGGATTGCGCGCGCGTTCGTACAGTTCGCTGGGCTTGCCGTCGGCGGCGAGCAAGCCGATGCGCTTGATGAGCGGGATGAACGCGCGGTCGGATTCGCGTCCAAAGCCGAGCGAGTAGCGCAGGTATTCATGGTTGAAGACCGGAGGCGTGGGCCGATCCGGATCCTGGATCTTGGCAAACGCGGACGCGATCATGCCGTAGCCATGCATGAATGGGGGGTATTCGGCGGCCAACGGGGTTCCTCCTGGCTTGGGCGCACCGTCCCTTGTGGGGTCGTCCCGCGAGAGGTCCGGGCCGTTAGCGGTGCGCGCGGCTGTTGTTAACCGTCAGGATAGGGGGGGGCGGGAGTGGCGTCAACGGGGATATGCATCGCCGGCTGTGCGACCAGCCTCAGCCGGGGCGCTGCAGCGGAAGCCGCCATGATGGCGGGTAGTAGTCCGCGTCAGCGCCTCGTTACCTGCGCTATGCTGTTGGCCATCGCGCCAGGAGAAAATGAAATGTCGATGAAACCCTTATTGCTAGCCGCGCTTTGCGCGCTGCCGCTGCTGTCGCCAAATGCCTTCGCCGCCCGGCAATGGGAAAAGAACTGCGCCGTGAAAATGGACAAGGGGGCCAGCGCTGAACAAATGAAGGCCAAAGCCACGCTGTCCCGCGATGACGCCGAAGTCATTGCCCGCGCCAACATGACAAGGCGCCCGGGCCCGCTACGGGAAGGCGTGCTGGCGGTGGAATCCGGCTGCCTGGTGTGGGTGCTGAATTACAAGCGCGGAGACAACAAGCCTGGTCACCTCAAATTGCTGATAGATGCGGGGGCGGGACAATTGTTGATCGAGAAAAGCGAAGCGCCGACGAAAGAAGAAATGGAGAAGGCGAGGAAGAAGTAATGGCGGATTGATGGCGGTTGGTGTTCAGTCGGCACCGAGATTTGACTGCCCGAAATCCCTCCCAGCCTCCCTTTAGAAAAGGGAGGGGCGATTCAGTGTATGAATGGGCTACGGCGCAGGCGCGGCGATTTGGCCCGAGCGAGAATTTGGTTTTCCCCTCCCTTTCCTAAAGGGAGGTCGGGAGGGATTTACGGTGCTTGCCTCAGCGCTGACGCCGTCGAACGTGCGAGCAATTACAAACTGATCCCGCACCCGCAAGCTGTCAAGCGAACCGCGAACCCTAGTCTGCGTGCCCCGCCGCAGCCTCAATATCCAGAAATCGCGCGGACTCGAATATCCATCCGCACTTTTTCTCGATGGACTGGCGTTCAAACAAGGTGCGCTTGAACCGCACCATCACAGGGCGGCCCTCGACATTGAAAGTCGGGCTGTCCATGAAGTCGTTGGCGGCGACGCGCGCGGGCGGCAGGGATTTCATGGCTTCACGCATCCGTGTGGCTGGGATGGTGGAGACAATCTTGGTATGTTCGGCCATGTGCTGTTCCTTCGATGCTGAACCGAACTGCCGGGTCACGCGGCCTCATGGCGGGCGCTGGGTGATCGGTGCCGTTTCAACCTGACAACTCGTCTCGTCTTGCGACATTCCCTAGGTGCTGCCGTATGTTGGCGGCCAAACAGGTCGGCAAACACACCAGCAGCGCACACCCTATACCTCCCAAAGCTGATACTCAAGCACTGATGCGGCTTCCAGGCCAAAATGCCGCCACAAGGCGCGCCGATGCTGGACTTTGGGCGGTTTGTGCAGCGCACAAACCGGTCGTGCTGGCTATTTGCCGAAGCGGCGGATGTTGCGGCTGACCTGCCCGCCCGCGGACAGCGTCGCGGTGAAAACGCCACTGTCGATACCGTCCGGGCCGCTGAAGTCGAGGCTGGCCGTGCCGACACTGGCGGCAGCCGTGGCCCCCGGGTTGGTCACGCTGTGCGGTGCGTTGGCATTGGGCTGCCGGCTGGTCCGATAAAGCGGACCCTCGTAGCGCGTAGCGGATACCCAGCGCCCGCCCTGCAGCGAATACCACGCTGCCTTGCCATCCAGTGCATAGGTGAACCACGCCAGCAGGACCGCGTCACGGTCGCTTTGCCAGATCATGAATCCCGCGCCCAGGTCGGACTCGTCCCACCAGTGGCCGGCATAGTTGATGAACGGCACGGGCCCGGCGATGCTGCCGGACTTGGCGGTGACCACCAGCGGAATACTGAGGTACTCGGCACTCTCGACGACAGTGCCGGCGACTTCACTCACGCCGGTGATGTCGATGTTGTAGGTGCCGGCGGGCAGGCGGCCGATTTCGGCGAATACCGGAAACGCGCTCTCGCCGGCCGGCGGCGCCGGGCAGGGCGGCGGCGGGTAGTTGTAGCGCTGCTGCACGTAAATGTTGGTGCCGGACATTCGTACGTTGTATGCGGGCGTGCGATACGCCGCATTGCAACGGCCCGGCATGCGCAGCACCACGAGGTCGGCGGTGGTGGGCGTAGCGGGGCTCAGCGAAGGCAGGGTCAGGGTTGTTTGCGCGGCAGCGGGCAGGGCCGTGGTGACCAGCAAAGCGATAACTGTGGTGATGGAAGCCAAGGTGGTGCGGGCGGAGAGGTTCATGGTGGTCACTTTCCAAAGCGCCGCAGGTTGCGCACCACGTCGATATTGGTGTTGGTGATGTGGTAGCTGAGCTTTGCGGTGGTGTTTCCATCTCCGCTACCGAAATCCAGTGTGGCGGAGCCGACCACGGCACCTTCCGTGTTGGCGATCTCGGGGAAGCCGGACGTGAGTGTGCCGGGTTGGCGGCTGGTTACAATCAGAAGGCCATCGTAACGCGTTGGCGTGACCCAGGTGCCACTCTGCACCGTGTACCACGTGGCCTTGCCGTCGGCGCCGTACGAAAACCAGACAGCGAGCAGCTGGTCGTACGTGCTGTGCCAGATCATGAAACCCGCACCGCCATCCGCAGAGTCCCACCAGTGATCAGTGTAATTGACACGGGAGTACAGGGGATGCAACTGCGAGCGGCGGTCAAGGACGGTGACGTTCACCGGTCCACTGAGTGCTGGCGACAATATCGCTTCGTTGCTGACAAGACTTGAGTTCGTTACCACCACCGAATACGAACCTCCCGGCAATTTGCCCAGCTCAATCAGGATCGGATCAGCGGCTACCGGATCGGGCCGCGTGCAGTTCGGCGCAGCACCCGGGAGGTAGCGCACGTCAACGTCGATGCGCGTCGGTGACAGCTTGACGGCGTAGGGCGGCGTGGCCAACTGGCTCGCGCCGCAGGGCCGCGAGAGACGCAGGTATAGCGTGTCTGCGCTGGTCGGCGTGGCCGGTACGATTTGTGCCGTGCCGAGAGCGATCTGCGCAGGCACCGCAGGGCTCAATGCGGCAGCCAGAAATGCGAGGCCGGCGCGGAATGCCTTTCGGGTGTGGAAACTCATGAGTTACCCCTTCGTTGAATACGCTCCCGTTGCAGCACTATCGCACAGCCGCGCACGGCAATCCATCCCGTGGGCAGGGTAGCCGAGCAGCGCGCTGCAGGTCTTACTTGGCGGCGCGTTGTGCGCTGGCCTGTCGGCGTTTGCGCTGCGTTTCTGACAGCCAGCGATACCAGCGCGGTCCTGGTGAGCCGCATGGCATTGATGTTCATTTTTTTCTACGGCCGCCCGGGCCGACGATGTGGTCGCTATTTCCTGGCCAACGGATTGGGCGTCGCTTCCGCAATTTTGGTCAGCGTGCTCTTGTCGCGGTGGTGAAAGGGCTCCTCCTGTCCGCGAATCATCATCACCGTGTCTTCGTCGTAGGTCCAGGTACCGTCATCGTTGATGGTGACCTTGATTCGGAACTCCACGGTCCTGAAGGCGTATTCCAGGAACGGCACCGAGCAGATGCCGTACGTTTCGAGTCCCCGCGTCGCGACCAGCTCGAATTCCCTGGCATCGGCTGCGGCCCTGCCGGAAGCCATGGCCACCTGCCCGCGCGGAATCGTCAGTGTGTGCGTGATGGTGCCGGTGGCCGGTTCCCACAGCCAGTAGCCGACTTGCTCATGATAGGTTTTGACCTGTTCGGGCTTGGTCACGTGCTGGTGATAGCGCAGGCCATACAGTAGCTGCGGACCGTTGGTCACCGGATCCACCGGCTGCAGCTCAATGCGGTCCACATAGGCCTGCTGCTTCGCGCCCTCCGCCTTTGGCTTGATGTCGAGCCCGCGTGCACCCTGCCAGATGCCGGCCATCGGCGTGAGTGGCCCGAGGTTAGCCAGCGTGTTCACGTCGACTGGTGATGGTTCAGTGTAAATGTCCTGGGGAAATTGTTCCATGGTCGGTGGCGAAGCCGTCGGAGAGTGAAGATGCGATGCCCGTTACGCGTCGAGGTGCGGCAGGGAATTCTCATCCCATGATAACCGCACCCGGCGCCTCGCCGCGCATTTCAGTGCACCGTTCCACCGCCGCTGGAGGGCGCCGGCGGAGGCGCGGTGGTGCTCAGCGGCACCACCGGTAGCAGCGCGTGCTGCAGCATGTGCGAGAGCATCACCGCGCGCGACGCCGGGGCGATGATGTAGTTCAGCCAGCCATGGCCCGGGTCCTTGATCTGCAGCAGCGTGCCGTTATTGACGCCGGTGATGTACCACTTCGGATCGAAGGTGGCTTGCAATTCCCCCTGCGGTTGCGCATCGCTGATATGCGGTTTCAGCGTGGCACGGCGCTTGGCGGCGCGCGTGATGAGGTCGTCGAGTTCGGCAACGGAAAGATTGGTGATGTCGATCGTCATGGGGAGTCCAGTGGCGCGCAGCGCGTTGGCTTGCAAGAAGGGTGAAAAGAAGCCGTTGCGGCAAAATTGCAGCGGCACGCTAATGATGGTGGCGTCCGGCAGGGTTTTCAACCGTGCCGCCCAGTTGGCGAAGCACTTGAGTCAGGTTGCGCCGCACTCCCGCCTGACCGCCGCAGACATCAGCTTGAGCGCGGTCCAGCCGAACAGCGCTGCAAACAGCAGGGCGAGGCCCACCGACAGCCAGGTCATCAAGGTCATCATCGACTGCAGGTCGCCACGCATCTCGGCGGGAAAGGATTGCAGCAGGTTCTGCGCCATCGGGCCAAATACCAGCGGTGCCGCGGCGCCGGCGAGGTTTGAGGCGACGCCCAGCCACATGATGATGACGAAGGCCACGCGCGCCCAATTTTGGCGGCGCAGCAGGCCGACGGATGCGACTGCGGTGAGCAAGGAGAGGCAGAGTCCGAGGAATGTCCAGGCCACCATGTGTTCGACCACAAACACCAGGAACGAAGGCAGCGATTGCGTGGTCTGCATGTCGGCGGCTATGGCGACGTAGTCTGCGGGAGGCAGTACGGTGAACATCAGCAGCAGTTGCAGCGCATTCATGAACGCACCGAAGCCTGCGACCAGCAGGAAACACCAGGCGGTTGCCGTGACGAAGGTGGAGTGCGTGGGTGAAGCAGCGTTTGCGGAAATGGCGTTCACGGGATTTTGCCGGTTGGCAGGGCGCGGCTTGCGCTGTTTGAGCGCGCGTAATGATTACTTTGATCCCTAACGGCAGCGGCTGCAACCCGTGTTTGTAATGTTCACGTTGCGGTCGGACAAACGGTGACGAATCGGCGCGCCTGCCGGTGCTAGACTCGCCCATCTTTCGCTGGGAGTTTGATGCATGAAAAGGTTACTGAAATGGGCGGGAATCCTGCTGCTGGTGCTGCTTGCCGCGATTGCGGTGCTTGGCGTGCATACCTGGTACGCGAAGCCGCTGTCGATCGGCTGGTTCTATAACCGCGTTTTTCTTCAGGTTACGCTGGACAATCCGGAACTGCTCACCCAACTGCGCGTGCTCGAGCCGCTCGGCATTCGCGGCCATAACGCCAAACTTGGCGATCGTTCGCTGGCACACGATGATGAAGTGCAGGCCAAGTTCGCCAACGACCTGGCGACGTTGAAGAGCTATGACGCCGACGGGAAAATGAGCAAGGCCGACGGGCAGGCGCGCCTGTCCTACGAAATCCTGCTGCACTTCCTGCAAAACATCGTGGATGGCACGCCCTGGCGTTTCCACAATTACCCGATCAACCAGCTGTTCGGCGTGCAAAGCGAGATTCCCAACCTGCTCGCGCAGGTCCAGCAGGTCAACGACGCCACCGATGCCGAGCACTACATCGCCCGCATTGCCGAGATTCCGCGTGCGTTGGATCAGGTAATCGATGGCGTGAAATATCGCGAGGGCAAGAACATCATTCCACCCAGGTTTGTTGTGGAAAAAGTGTCCGAGCAGATCAAGGCGTTCATCGATACCGCAGCTGCCGCCAACCCGATCGCGGTCGGCTTTGCCGAAAAGCTGGCCAAGATCCCCGCGGAGAAAATGGACGCCGCCACCCGCACCGCGCTGCAGCAGCGCGTGGAAAAAGCTGTCGTGGAGCAGGTGATTCCCGCCTACAAAAAACTGTTGGCCTACGTCGAATCATTGCGTGGCAAGGCGACGCGCAACGATGGCGTGTGGGCGCTGCCGGATGGCGAAAAGTACTACCAGTACGCCATCCGCACCCATACCACCACCACACTCCCGGCCGATCAGATCCATCAGACCGGCCTGGCGGAAGTAGCGCGCATTGGCGCAGAGATGGACGCCATTCTGGCGGCAGCCGGCTACACGCAGAAGTCTCGCGCCGAGCGCATCCACGCACTTTCCAAGTCGCCGTCACAGCTTTACGCCAACGACGACAGCGGCCGCGCGCAGATCCTCAAGGATTACCAGACCATCATCGACGAAATCACTGCCGGGCTCGAACCGGCATTTGCCACCAAGCCGCGCGCCAAGGTGGAAGTGAAGCGCGTGCCGACCTTTACCGAGAAAACCGCGCCGGGCGCCTACTACAATGCGCCACCGCTGGACGGGTCCCGCCCCGGCGTGTTCTTCGCCAACTTGCGCGACATGGCCGAGCAGCCGAAGTTTTCCATGCGCACGCTCGCCTATCACGAGGCGGTGCCCGGGCATCACCTTCAATTGTCGATCGCCAGGGAACTGAAGGGCTTGCCGCTGTTTCGTACCGTGATTCCGTTCACCGCGTATTCGGAGGGCTGGGCGTTGTACGCCGAGCGCCTGGCATGGGAAATGGGTTACGAGAAGGACCCGATCGACAATCTCGGCCGCTTGCGCGACGAGATGTTCCGCGCGGTGCGGTTAGTGGTCGATACCGGCATGCACGCCAAGCGCTGGACGCGTGAACAGGCCATCGAGTACATGGTTGCAAACACTGGCATGGCCGAGGATGCCGTGGTCACCGAGATCGAGCGTTACCTGGTGGCACCGGGACAGGCGCTGGCCTACAAGACCGGCATGCTGAAAATCCTCGAACTGCGTGAACGCGCAAAATCAGCGCTGGGCGCGAAGTTCGACATCCGCGAGTTCCACGACGAGGTGCTGAAAAATGGTGCCATGCCGCTGGCGGTGCTGGAGCGGGTGATTGACGCCTACATTGAGCGGAAGAAATGATTGTCGGTTAATCGCGGCGATTCGGCGGGATTGTTTGGTGCTTGATGGGTACTAAAACGCAGGATGGCGGCCGAAAATCCCTCCCGGCCTCCCTTTAGAAAAGGGAGGAGTTGAACTCTGACGCTCGGTCAGAGCGGCTCGGCATCACGGGCTCTTTCAAGAAAGAAGATGTAGCGGGCATTTCACGACGCGATACCGGCTGCAATTTCGGGCGGGTCTCCTCCCTTTCATAAAGGGAGGCCGGGAGGGATTTTCGGTCGCCGCATGACGACGAAACCTTACTTATCCGCATCCACATACCGTGACGCTTTGATTCGCTGTCGCGACGACTATCCCGCCACCAGTGCCGCATTGATCTCCGCGACCAGCCCATCGAGCGCTTCTTCGCTGTAGCCGCGGTGGACGCTGAGGATCTTGCCGTCCTTGCCGATGATCACCATGTGCGGAATGCCGTGGACGCCATAGGCATCGGCTGAGCGCTTGCGCGGGTCATTGGTGATGGTGACGGTCATGCTGTGCAAGGCGCGCGAAACCGCCTTGAATACGTCGCGCTCCTCAATATTGACCGCGACCACCTTCACGCGCTCTTTCGCCGCCTGCTGCAGGCCTTCAAGCATCACCAATTCCTTGCGGCAGGGGCCACACCACGAAGCCCAGAACGTCACCACCATCACCCGGCCTGCAAACTGGGTGGTTTCGATCTCGTCGCCGCCGCGCGTGATGCCCAGTGCGGGCGGTGGCGTGTCGCCGCGTCCCGGCCGCTTTGCCGACGATTTTTCATCGGCGCCGGCAACACCGGCGAGTAACGCGAACGCGATCCATGGTGCAAGCAGTGCGGTGCGGACAGGGCTCATGCGACCTTCCAGTCAGTGATTGCGCCATGCCGCGCGCGAACCGCAACGATAAGGTGTTAACGATTGGGCCGCAAGTTGCCCAAAAAAATAGCCGGGCTTTCGCCCGGCTGTCTCCTCCCCCTCTTTTCGAATCGCGCGGCTGACGGCTTCTGCTGGCGGACTGCCGGCGCGATGAAGGTGGTGGTTGTTTACGCGGCTTTGGAAATCAGCTCGCGCAGCACGTAAGGCAGGATGCCGCCGTGTGCCGCCGAGCCGAAAGGGGAGCGAAGCGACCGGTGAGCGTCGAGGCGGCACATTGCTGCACGGATGGATTGCATTCTTCTAGGCCGCCTTGCTGATCAACTCGCGCAGGACGTAAGGGAGAATCCCGCCGTGCAGATAGTAATCAACTTCGATCGGTGTATCGATGCGCAGCAGCACCTGTGTGGACTTCTTGCTGCCGTCTTTGGCGGTGATGGTGAGCGTCACGTCCATTTGCGGCTTGATGCCACCTTCGAGGCCGGTGATGTCGAAGGTCTCGTCGCCTTTGATGCCCAGCGACTCTGCCGATTCGCCGTTCTTGAACTGGCAGGCCAGCACGCCCATGCCGACCAGGTTGGAACGGTGGATGCGCTCGAAACTCTTGGCGATGACGGCCTTTACGCCCAGCAACTGCGTGCCCTTGGCTGCCCAGTCGCGCGAGGAGCCGGTGCCGTATTCTTCGCCACCGAACACCACGGTACCGGTGCCGTCGGCGATGTATTTCATCGCTGCATCGTAAATCGGCACCTGCTCGCCGTTCACCAATGTGAAGCCGCCTTCGACGCGGCTGCCATCGGTCTTCGGCGGCAGCATCAGGTTTTTGATACGGACGTTGGCGAAGGTGCCGCGCATCATGACTTCATGGTTGCCGCGGCGCGCGCCGTAGCTGTTGAAGTCGGCCTTGAGCACGTTTTCGCCGATGAGGTATTTGCCGGCCGGCGTGGTGTCCTTGAAGGAACCGGCGGGCGAGATGTGGTCGGTGGTGACCGAGTCGCCGAACACCCCCAAGGCCCGCGCGCCTTTCACATCTTTGGCGGTGCCCGCGCTCATGCCGAAGTTGGCGCCGAAGAACGGCGGCTCGGCGATGTAGGTGGACTTGGGCCAGTCGTAGACCTGGCCGGTGACGCCCTTGATGTTCTGCCAAAGCGGATTGTCTGCGCCGAGGTTTGAGTAGAGGCGCTGGAAAGTCGCCGGGTCCATAGCGAAGTTCATGACGGCGGCGACTTCGGCGCTCGAAGGCCAGATGTCTTTCAGGTACACCGGGCCGTTGGTGCCTTGGCCCACTGGTTCGGTTTCCAGGTTCTTCAGCACGGTGCCGGCGATGGCGTAGGCAACCACCAGAGGAGGCGAGGCCAGGAAGTTGGCCTTCAGGTTCGGATGGATGCGGGCTTCAAAGTTGCGGTTGCCCGACAGCACCGCGGCGCAGATCAAATCCTTGCTGGTGATGGTTTCGTTGATGTCCGGCGTGAGGTCGCCGGCGTTGCCGATACAAGTGGTGCACCCATAAGCGGCCACGCTGAAGCCGAGCTTTTCCAGGTAAGGCAGCAGGCCCGCCTTGGTGAGATAGTCGGTGACTACACGGCTGCCCGGGGCCAGCGATGTCTTGATATGCGGCTTCACCTTCAGGCCCTTTTCCACCGCTTTTTTGGCGAGGATGCCGGCCGCGAGCAGCACGCCCGGATTGGAGGTGTTGGTGCAGCTGGTGATGGCCGCAATCAGCACGTCGCCGTTGCCGATGTCGTTGCCGGCGCTGGTGGTGTGGCGCGTGGCCAGTTTGTCAGGAGCCTGCGCAAAGCCGTTTTCGGCGATCGGTTTGGAGAACAGCGAGGTGAAGGTCGAACCGAGCGCGGGCATTTCGATGCGGTCCTGCGGACGCTTCGGCCCGGCCAGGGAGGGCTTCACGCTGGACAGGTCCAGCGCCAGGGTCTGCGAGTAGTTCAGGTCGCCGGCCTTCGATACGCCGTACATGCCCTGTGCCTTCCAGTATTGCGTGAAGGCATCGACTTCTTCAGAGGTGCGGCCGGTTCCTTTCATGTACGCCACCGTCGTGTCATCGACCGGGAAGAAGCCCATGGTGGCGCCGTATTCCGGGGCCATGTTGGCGATGGTGGCGCGGTCGGGCAGCGCCAACGAGGCAGTGCCTTCGCCGAAGAACTCGACAAACTTGCCCACGACTTTGGCTTTGCGCAGCATTTCGGTCACGGTGAGCACCAGGTCAGTGGCGGTCACGCCTTCACGCAGCTTGCCGGTGAGATTCACGCCGACCACGTCCGGGGTCAGGAAATACACCGGCTGGCCCAGCATGCCGGCTTCGGCTTCAATGCCGCCCACGCCCCAGCCGACCACGCCGATACCGTTGATCATGGTGGTGTGGCTGTCGGTGCCGACCAGCGAATCGGGGTAATACACGCCGCCCTTGTTGTGCACGCCGCGCGCCAGGTATTCCAGGTTGACCTGATGCACGATGCCGATGCCCGGGGGCACAACCTTGAACGTATCGAAGGCCTGCATGCCCCACTTCATGAACTGGTAGCGCTCTTCATTGCGCTGAAACTCGAGTTTCATGTTCAGATCGAGCGCATCCTTGTTGCCGAAATGGTCGATCATCACCGAGTGGTCCACCACCAGGTCCACCGGTACCAGCGGCTCGATGACCTTGGGGTTTTTACCCATTCTGTTGACCACGCCGCGCATGGCGGCGAGATCGGCCAGCAGCGGGATGCCGGTGAAATCCTGCAGCACCACGCGCGCGACGATGAACGGGATCTCGAACTCACGCTTGTCGTTGGCGCCCCAGTTGGCGAGCTGCTTGACATGTTCCTCGGTCACCTTCTTGCCGTCGACATTGCGCAACACGGCTTCAAGCACGATGCGGATCGAGACTGGCAGCTTGTTCACGTTGGGAAAAGTCTTGGCCAGTTCCGGCAGCGAATAAAACTGCCCGGTCTTGCCGGAAGCAAGGGTGAACGTTTTCAGCGTGTTGAAGGAATTGTGGGGCATGAGGAATCCTTTGTTCTTGGATGAGCGCCGCGAACGCGGCGCGATGTGGGATCAGTGGTGGGGGCTATTCTAGTGCGAATCAAAAAATTGGGTACGGACACGCTGCTTGTTCCCGGGCCATCGCGTCGTGGCAATGTTCAAAACGAATCCGCCGGCACGCGCACCCAGCCTTCCATCAGCACGCGGGCGCTGCGGCTCATGATGGCCTTGGTTACGGTCCACTCGCCGTTCACCTGGGTTGCCTCGGCGCCGACCCGCAGCGTGCCGGAAGGGTGACCGAAGCGGACTGCCGTGCGCGGCCCGCCGCCGGCCGCCAGATTGACCAGTGTGCCGGGCACGGCAGCCGCCGTGCCGATGGCCACGGCGGCGGTGCCCATCATGGCGTGGTGCAGCTTGCCCATCGACATCGCGCGAACCAGCAGGTCGACATCGCCGTCGCCGACTGGCTTGCCGCTCGACGAGGTGTATGCGGCCGGCTTGGCCACATACGCCACTTTCGGCGTGTGCTGGCGCTTGGCGGCTTCATCGAGGTGCTTGATGAGGCCCATGCGCATGGCGCCGTGGGCGCGGATGGTTTCAAACTTCGCGAGCGCCTTAGGATCGCTGTTGATGGCATCCTGCAATTCCGTGCCGGTGTAGCCGATGGCTTCGGCGTTGACGAAAATGGTCGGGATGCCGGCGTTGATCATGGTGGCTTTCAGCGTGCCGACTCCCGGAACCTCGAGGTCATCGACCAGGTTGCCGGTGGGGAATATGGATCCTCCGGCACCTTCCTCTTCAGCAGCCGGGTCCATGAATTCCAGCTGAACTTCTGCCGCGGGAAAGGTCACGCCGTCGAGCTCGAAGTCGCCGGTCTCCTGCACCTGGCCGTTGGTGATTGGCACATGCGAGATGATGGTCTTGCTGATGTTGGCCTGCCAGATTCGAATGACCGCCACACCATTTTGCGGAACGCGCGCGGCATCCACCAGGCCGTTGCTGATGGCGAACGGGCCGACTGCGGCGCTCAGGTTGCCGCAGTTGCCGCTCCAGTCGACGAACGCCTTGTCGATCGAGACCTGGCCGAACAGGTAATCCACATCGTGGTCCGGCTTGCTGCTTTTGGACAGGATCACGCTCTTGCTGGTGCTGGAAGTCGCCGCACCCATGCCGTCGATCTGCTTGCCGTAGGGGTCGGGGCTGCCGATGACGCGCAGCAGCAGGGCATCGCGTGCGGCACCGGGATGCTGCGCGCTGGCCGGCAGATCCTGCAGGCGGAAGAACACGCCCTTGCTGGTGCCGCCGCGCATGTAGGTGGCGGGTATCTTGATTTGCGGTGCATGTGCCATGGCGAATTCCAGTCTGACTACGCGGCTTTGGCCGATTCGAGAAAGTCCTTGGCGAAGCGCTGCAGCACGCCCCCCGCTTCATAGATCGAGACTTCTTCGGCCGTATCCAGGCGGCAGGTCACCGGCACTTCGATGCGCTCGCCATTTCGGCGGTTGATGACCAGAGTAAGCGTGGTGCGTGGCTTGCGTTCGCCAGTCACGTCAAACGTCTCGCTGCCGTCGATGCCCAGCGTGAGGCGGGTCGTGCCCGGTTTGAATTCCAGCGGCAGCACGCCCATGCCGATGAGGTTGGTGCGGTGGATGCGCTCGAAGCCTTCGGCTGCAATCGCTTCCACGCCGGCGAGGCGCACACCCTTGGCCGCCCAGTCGCGCGAGGAACCTTGCCCGTAGTCGGCGCCGGCGATGATGATCAGCGGCTGCTTGCGCTCCAGATAGGTTTCGATGGCTTCCCACATGCGCGTGACCGTGCCTTCCGGCTCGATGCGAGCCAGCGAGCCCTTCTTTACCTTGCCGTCCACCACGGCCATTTCATTCATCAGCTGCGGATTGGCAAACGTGGCGCGCAATGCCGTGAGGTGATCGCCGCGGTGCGTCGCGTAGGAATTGAAGTCCTCCTCCGGCAGTCCCATTTTTGCCAGGTATTCGCCCGCCGCGCTATCGGCGAGGATGGCGTTTGACGGCGAGAGGTGATCGGTGGTGATGTTGTCGGGCAACACGGCCAATGCGCGCATGCCCCTGAGCGTGCGTTCGCCGGCCAAGGCGCCTTCCCAATAGGGCGGGCGGCGAATGTAGGTGCTTTGCGGACGCCAGTCGTAGAGCGCACTGACCGCAGCGCCCGTGTCCGCCTTGACCGCGAACATGGGTTCATACACGCGACGGAACTGTTCTGGCTTCACGCTCGAGGCGACGATGGCATCGATCTCGGCGTCGGTGGGCCAGATGTCTTTTAGCGTGACCGGCTGGCCGTTGTCGTCGATGCCCAGCACGTCCTTTTCAATATCGAAACGCACCGTGCCCGCGATGGCATAGGCCACCACCAGCGGCGGCGAAGCCAGGAATGCCTGCTTGGCGTAGGGATGAATGCGGCCGTCGAAATTGCGGTTGCCCGAAAGCACAGCGGTGGCGTACAAATCGCGGTCGATGATTTCTTTTTGAATGGTCGGATCCAACGCGCCGGACATGCCGTTGCAGGTGGTACAGGCAAAGGCGACGATGCCGAAGCCGAGTTTTTCCAGCTCGGGCAGCAGCTTCGCTTCTTCCAGGTAGAGCTGCACGGTTTTCGACCCAGGTGCCAGTGAAGTCTTGACCCACTGCTTTCTGGTGAGGCCGCGCCGGTTTGCATTTCGCGCCAGCAGACCGGCGGCGATTACGTTGCGCGGGTTGCTGGTGTTGGTGCACGAGGTGATGGCGGCGATGACGACCGCGCCATCCGGCATCTGCCCGGGCACTTCTTCCCATTTGGCAGCGATGCCGCGCTCGGCCAGCGCGGACGTCGGCAGGCGCTTATGCGGATTCGAGGGGCCGGCCATATTGCGCACGACGGTGGAGAGGTCGAACGACAGCACGCGCTCGTATTGCGCGGTTTCGAGCGCATCAGCCCAGAGGCCTGCCTGTTTGGCGTAAAGCTCGACCAGCTTCACCTGCGCGTCTTCACGCCCGGTGAGCTTGAGGTAGTCGATGGTCTGGCGGTCGATGAAGAACATCGCAGCCGTGGCGCCGTATTCGGGGGCCATGTTGGAGATGGTGGCACGGTCGCCCAGCGTCAACGCCGCGGCGCCTTCGCCATGAAACTCCAGGTAAGCGCCGACCACTTTTTCCTTGCGCAGGAATTCGGTCAGCGCCAGCACCACGTCGGTGGCGGTAATGTTGGGCTGCGGTTTGCCGGTCAGGTTCACGCCGATGATGTCGGGCAGGCGCATCCACGAGGCGCGGCCCAGCATGACGTTCTCCGCTTCCAGGCCGCCCACGCCGATGGCGATCACACCCAGCGCATCCACGTGCGGCGTATGGCTATCGGTGCCGACCAGCGTGTCGGGGAACGCAATGCCGTCCTTGCTGTGCACGACGGGCGACATCCGCTCCAGATTGATCTGGTGCATGATGCCGTTACCCGGCGGGATCACTTCCATGTTCTTGAACGCGCGCTTGGTCCAGTCGATGAAGTGAAAGCGGTCTTCGTTGCGCCGGTCTTCCACCGCGCGGTTCTTGGCAAACGCCTCCTTGTCGAAGCCGCCGTACTCCACCGCCAGCGAATGGTCGACAATCAGTTGCACCGGCACCACCGGATTCACTTCGGCGGGGTCGCCGCCCTGGTCGGCGATGGCATCGCGCAGGCCGGCCAGATCGACCAGCGCGGTCTGGCCGAGGATGTCGTGGCACACCACACGCGCCGGGAACCACGGGAAATCCAGGTCACGCTTGCGTTCAATCAGCTGCGTCAGCGACGCCGTGAGCATGACCGGGTCGCAACGGCGCACCAGGTTTTCGGCCAGCACCCGCGAGGTGTAGGGCAGCTTGTCGTAAGCGCCGGGCTGGATGGCGTCAACGGCGGCGCGCGCATCAAAATAACTCAGGCTGGTGCCGGGGAGGGGTTTGCGGCGGGCGGTATTCATGGTTGGCGCTTTGAAAACGAGTAAGGCATCAGAAAAGGGGTGCGCACAGTGTGCGCTCAGTGTGCGACCAGGTCTTCGCGCGGATGCGGGATTTTCATTTCCCCACGGCACAGCGGTCGCAGGTGCGACAGCGCGACGCTCAATTCGGCGCGCTCGGCCAGCAGTGTGTTGAAGTCGACATCGCAGGCCGGCACCGGACGGGCGTAATCGTGGATTTCCTCGCACAGCAGGCGGCGGCGGGCTTCCAGGACGTCGATGCAATGTTCCAGCGTAATGGCGCGTTGCTCGATCATGGCGAACTCCTGAAGGAAAATGCGGGGCGAAAATTGAAACAGGCGGGCGCTGCCTGTGGCAACCCCCGCCCGCGATCAGACGTGTGTTACTTGCGATCTTTCATCGGCAGGAACTTGAGATTGTCCGGCCCGATGTAGTTGGCCGACGGGCGAATGATCTTGCCGTCGAGGCGCTGTTCGATGACATGCGCGGCCCAGCCCGAGGTGCGGCTGATGATGAACAGCGGCGTGAACATGGCGGTGGGCACACCCATCATGTGATACGAGCAGGCTGAAAACCAGTCGAGGTTCGGGAACATCTTCTTCTCGCGCCACATCACGCTTTCCATGCGCTCGGCGATGTTGAAGAGCTTCATGTTGCCGGCGTCGGCCGACAGACGGCGGGCGACTTCCTTGATCACCACGTTGCGCGGATCGGACACCGTGTACACCGGGTGGCCGAAGCCGATGATGACCTGCTTTTCGGCGATGCGCTTTACCACGTCCGCTTCGGCCTCGTCGGGCGAGTTGTAGCGATTCTGGATGTCGAAGGCGGCTTCGTTGGCGCCGCCGTGCTTCGGGCCGCGCAACGCGCCAATGGCGCCGGTGATGGTGGAGTACATGTCCGAACCGGTGCCGGCGATGACGCGGGCGGTGAAAGTCGAGGCATTGAATTCGTGCTCGGCGTACAGCACCAGCGAGGTGTGCATGGCCTGCACCCACAGGTCGGACGGCGCCTTGCCGTGCAGCAGGTGCAGGAAGTGCCCGCCGATGGAGTCGTCGTCGGTTTCCACATCGATGCGCTTGCCGTTGACGGCGAAGTGGTACCAGTACAGCAGCATGGAGCCGAACGAGGCCATGAGGCGGTCGGCGATGTCGCGCGCGCCGGCGACATTGTGGTCGTCTTTCTCTGGCAGCACGCATCCGAGCGCCGAGCAGCCGGTGCGCAGCACGTCCATCGGGTGCGCCGAGGCGGGCAGGGTTTCGAGTACATCCTGCACCGCCATCGGGATGCCGCGCAGCGACTTGAGTTTTTTCTTGTACTGCACCAGTTCGGTCGCGGTCGGCAGCTTTTCGTACACCAGCAGGTAGGCGATTTCCTCGAACTGGCAGGTCTCAGCGACATCGAGGATGTCGTAGCCGCGATAGTGCAGGTCGTTGCCGGTGAGGCCGACCGTGCAAAGCGCGGTATTGCCTGCCACTACACCTGACAGCGCAACCGATTTTTTCGGTTTCGGCCCGGCAGGGGCGGCGGCGGTGTCGGCGGGGGCGGTCGCGGTGGTGCTCATGGTGTTCTCCTTGGTGACGGGCTCGGTGTTATGAGCGAATGGTGAAACTCAAGCACTGGCGCGGCTTTCGGGGCAAAAACGGCCTGGAGGGCGCGCCAGTGCTGGACTTATTGTTATGTCATTCGTGTCTACTTCTTCTCCGCAAAAAGCTTATCGAGGCTCTGCTCGAACTGGTGATAGCCGATCGATTCGTACAGTTCCTCGCGCGTTTGCATGGTGTCGATGACGTTCTTCTGCGTACCGTCGCGGCGGATCGCCTTGTAGACGTTATCCGCTGCCTTGTTCATGGCGCGAAAGGCGGACAGCGGATACAGCACCATGTCCACGCCGGCCTCGGCCAGTTCGGTGGTGGTGAAGAACGGTGTCTTGCCGAATTCGGTGATGTTGCACAGCACCGGCACCTTGGTGGCTTCGATGAAGCGCTTGTAGGTCGGCATGTCGTAAGCGGCTTCGACGAAGATGCCGTCGGCGCCGGCTTCGGCACAAGCCACGGCACGCTCGAGCGCGAGATCCACACCCTCGACCTGGATGGCATCGGTGCGCGCGATGAGAAAGAAGTCCGGATCGGTCTTGGCGTCGGCTGCGGCTTTGACGCGGTCAGCCATTTCCTGCTTGCTGACGATTTCCTTGCCGGGGCGATGACCGCAGCGCTTGGCGCCCACCTGGTCTTCGATGTGGCAGGCGGCCGCGCCGAACTTGATGAGCGACTTGATGGTGCGGGCAATGTTGAATGCCGAGGGGCCGAAGCCGGTGTCGATGTCCACCAGCAGAGGCAGGTCGCAGATGTCGGTGATGCGGCGGATATCGGTGAGCACGTCGTCGAGGTTGTTGATGCCCAGGTCAGGCAAGCCCAGTGAACCTGCGGCGACCCCACCGCCGGACAAGTAGATCGCCCTGTAGCCCGCGCGCTTGGCGAGGTGGGCGTGATTGGCGTTGATGGTGCCGATGATTTGCAGCGGCTTTTCTTCTTTGAGGGCTTGGCGGAATTTCGCGCCGGGGGAAGTGATCATGACTGTCCTGTAAGGGCTTTACGTGGGATGTGGGCGGCGATCTCCGCCAGGCGTCGCATCGTGATGGTGACTGAAGCGCGCCGGCAGCGCTGTCGCGGAAATGACAGTTTTGCGATGTTGAACCGGCACAGGAACCTCGGCCTTGATGCGCCGCAAACTCAGGCAAAAAACGCCTGTGATGCCGCGTCGGGAATTGTAACGCCGGTAACCCTGGCCTTTTGCAGCAGTTCCCAGAAGTACCGGTAGGTGGCGCGGTCGTGCAGTTCGCCCTTGTACTGGATCGGCCCCCAGTTCGCAGCCTGCGCGGCCAGCAGGATGTTGGCGGCGTCCTCGACTTCCGAGTGGTCCGGCTTCATGGCGTCAACGATGGCTGAAATCTGCGCCGGATAGATCGACCACATGCGCAGAAAACCGAATTCGTAGCGCGCGCGGCGGGCGTCGGCCAGCACCACTTCGGTGTTCTTCAGATCGAGGCAGACGTTGTGTGCCGGCACCACGCCGTTTGCCAGCGCCGCGGCCACGACTTCGGTCTTGGCGCGCACCAGCAGCTTGTGTTCGAACTGCCCCGGTGATCGCATGGCGGCGGCGGGGATGGCACCGTGATGGCCGGAGACAAAATCCATCAGCCCAAAGTCCAGCACCTGGATGCTCGGCAGTGCTGCAATCTGGTGTACATCGCGCAGCGCGCCGTGGGTCTCGACCAGCACGTGGGTGGGAATCTCGCGGCCGGCATTGGTTTTCTTTGCCACGGCCTGGATGTAGTCGATCATTTCCTTCGCCTCGGCAAAAGACGTGGACTTGGGAATGGTGATGTAGGCCAGCACCTTGCCGGCACCCCCCACCAGGATGTCCACGTCCTGCTTCCACAAGCCGTGCGAGTAGTCGTGAATTCGCGCGCCGGCCATCCTGAATTTGTTCGCGTCCGACGTCAGCACGCGAACAATCATTTCGGCGTGCGCCTTTTCCTGGCCGGCGGGTGCGCCGTCCTCGCAGTCGCAGGTGATGTCGAACACCGGCCCCAACTTGTCCTGCAACTCCAGCGCTTTGCCGATCAGCTTTTCACTGCCCGCAAAATGTTCGCAACTGGGAATGACCGGAAATGGCTTCTCGCCGGCGAAGAGGGCTTGGGAAGGGTGGACGGCAGTGCTCATGTCGAACTCCGGTGGATTATTGGCGAGGCATCAATACGGTGTAGTCGAGGTCGAGCACCACGCTGGGCGGCAGCTCGTGGCTATGGATATTCACCTGGCCCGGCGCATCGTTCTTGATACCCATGAGGCGCAGGCGCAAGGCACCCATGTCCGGGCTAAGGGGAAGCTTGTCGAGCACCACGGATTTGGCATAGATCGTGTCGCCGGCGAAGGTCGGATTCAGATGGCTGCCGCTGTTGATCGCCGCGATGGAAATCACGTTTTCAAGACCGTCGAACGACAGGGCGCGGCACACGGAAATGACGTGGCCGCCGTAGACGAGGCGGCGGCCGAAGCGGCTGTCCTTCATGTGATGCAGGTCGAAGTGCACCCGCGCGGTGTTCTGGTAAAGCTTGGTGGCGAGGGTGTGGTCGCTCTCGTCGATGGTCATGCCGGCCGGGTGATCGATGATCTCGCCGGTTTCGTAGTTGCTCCAGTTGCGTTCGGAGGCGGTGACCGCGGGGCCGAGTTCACGCGGCGTGAGTCCGGCCGGAATCACCAGGTCGTGCTCCGCGACCGATTTGGGCAACATCGGCACCACCGTATCCTGCGCCGGGGACTCGCTGTGCCGCTTGTTGATCATCACCCAGCGCGCCCAGGTCAGCACCTGTTCGTCGCGCTGGTTGAATGCGGTCGAGCGCACGTACACCACGCCGGTCTTGCGGTTGGAGTTTTCCTTGAGGCCGATCACCGTTGATTCGCAGCGTATGGTGTCGCCGGCATAGACCGGCGAAGTGAAGCGCACGTCTGCGTAACCAAGATTGGCGACCGCGTTGTACGACACATCCGGCACGGTCTTGCCGAAGGCGATGTGGAACACCAGCAGATCGTCCACCGGCGTATCCGGGTAGCCCAGCGCCCTGGCCACGGTAGCCGCGCAGTGCGGCGCCTGGCGCGCGCCGGTCAGGGCGATGTAGAGAGCCACATCCCCCGCTGTGATGGTGCGTGGCGTGGCGTGCACGAACCGCTGGCCGACGGTGTAATCCTCGAAGAAGTAGCCGGTGAGCGGTCGCAGGGCGGTGGTCATGGTTGGCTCAGGCGGCTTCCAGTTCCCGGATCATCTCGCTCAGTGCCAGCATGCGTTTTGCCGCGCTGACGTGATGACTTTCAACCAGCCTGCCATTGACCATCACGGTGCCGCGGCCGGCCTTGTTGGCCTGCTGCAAGGCTTCGATCACCTCCAGCGCAAGGGCAATCTCCGAGGGCTTGGGTGTGAAGGCGTCATTGCAATAGGGCAGCTGATTGGGATGCACCAGCGATTTCCCGTCGAAGCCCAGGTCGCGCGACAGACGGCATGCCAGCTCAAATGAATGCATGTCCTTGATGTCCACGCTGATGCCATCGACCACGGCACGCTTATAGGCGCGGCCGACCAGCAGTACATGGGAGAGCGAGTAGTGCAGGGCAAGCCGGTCCGGCGTCTTGCGTCCATGCAGCTGGGTGAGCAGGTCGCTGGTGGCCATGATCATGCAGGCGATGCGGTCCGAGGCCGAGGCGATTTCCTCGGCGCGCAAGACGGCGATCGGGCTTTCGATCATCACCATGATCGGCAGCTGGGAACCGCCGGCAGCATCCAGCGCCGTGAGCGCCTCGATGACGTCGGATTTGCTTTCGATGTTCGGGAACAGGATGGCGTCGGCACCGATGTCGGCTACCGCCTTGATGTCATCGTGGCCCCAGGGCGAATCAAGATCGTTGACGCGTACGACCTTTTCCCGCCGGCCGAATCCTCCTTGCAACACGGCGTCGACAATCTGCGATCGCGAAGCCTCCTTGTTTTCGACGAGCACCGAATCGCCGAGGTCGAAGATGACTGAATCCACCTTCAGCGAGCGCGCCTTGTTCAGATACCGCGGCGCACAACCAGGAACATAAAGCATCGAACGGCGGGGGCGTAGATATGGCGTCATTTGTAGAAGTGTTGTTGGCAATCAAGGAGTTAGCAAACACGCTTCATGCCGGGCGCGGTAATGGCAAGCTGCATGTGCCTTGCTGCGCTGCGACATTCCAGAATCGTATGCCCAATGGCTGGCGGTGTCAACAGACTTATATCTTATATAAGACAGGTGACTTTTGCGATGGCCGTGATAACATCGCCCCGAGAACACCAGACCGCCATGGCACAACCCATTCAAGACAAGCAGCTTGCCCCCAGCTTTCGTCCGCTGTACGACCAGATCAAGGTCCTGCTGACGCAGAGTCTGATCGCGGGCGAATGGAAGCCTGGCGATGCCATTCCGTCCGAGATGGAGCTGGCGGCGCGGTATCAGGTCAGCCAGGGAACCGTGCGCAAGGCAATCGACGCGCTTGCCGCCGAAAACATCCTCATCCGCCGGCAGGGCAAGGGAACCTATGTGGCAACACATACCGAACCCAAGCATCAATATCGGTTCCTGCGGGTGTTTCCCGTCCACGGTGACCGGCATCATCCGAAGACGACGTTCATCGATATCAAGCGCATGAAGGCCACGGCGGAGGTGGCGCGAGCGCTCGACCTGCGCGCCGGGACCATGGTGACCGCGATACGTCGCGTCCTCGCATTTGCCGGCAAGCCGGTGATCCTGGATGAAGTGGTGCTGCCGGCCGCGCTGATCCCGAATCTGACCATGGAGAAGATCCAGGAATCGAAGGGGTCGATCTACAGTTTTTTCGAAACCAACTATGGCCTGCGCATGATTCGCGCCGAGGAGCGCCTGCGTGCGATTGCCGCGGACGAGTTTGCCGCGGGACAATTGGATGTTGCGACCGGCACGCCGCTGTTGTGCGTGGATCGCGTCGCTTACACCTACGGCGACAAGCCGGTCGAATATCGGCGCGGGCTTTGCCGCACCGACGGCTACGCCTACTTCACCGAACTGGCCTGAACCGCGCCTTTGTTGCCGGCGTTACGGCGATCAGCGCGCCGCGCGCGCCACGGCATCGACTAGCCATTGGTTGAGGCTCTTCCCCTCCGCTGCAGACGACACCAGCGCCGCAGCGTGCAGTTCCGGCGGCAAACGCAGCAGCACGCGGCCAGCGGCCGGTTTCTCCGGCTTTTTGCCGCTGCGAAGGCATTCCTGCAAATAGTGATCGACCGCGAACTCAAAGTCGGCCCGCAGTTCTTCCACACTGGCGCCGTGAAAAACGATGCGCTCCGACATGCCCAGCAATTGACCGGTGAAGATGTTGTCGTCTGCTTCGAAGTCGATCCGGGCGGTGTAACCGCGGTATTTCATCGAGTTTGCCAAAATCGCCCCCTCTACGCACGTCGAAACGCATGATATCAAATTGTGATACTACATGAACCGGGGCAAGGTGGCCAGCGCGCAGTTAGGCGAGGTGCATGGACAATAGTGTTTAAAAACAATTAGATATAATTTTTTTCCGACGGGAAGCGCTCATCCCCATGGAGGGCCGGGACGACATCGCACGTACTATGCAGTGAGCTGAATTTGGGATTAGAATTTATTGGTTTCCGGCATCCATTGCTATTCCAGCAGTCCCCGTGATGCCCACCTTGCGCAGTGTCTACAAAGACAACACCAAAGGTCCCCCACATGTCCTCCGTCCCGCGCCCTCCTGCGACCCGTCCCAAGTACGTTGACATCAACCTCCTGCACCTGCCTCCGGCCGGGCTGATGTCGATCTTTCACCGCGTTACCGGCGTAGTGATGTTCGCGCTGCTGATCCCGACGGTTCTGTGCGTGTTGCAGGGGACGCTCAGTTCCGAGGCGGCATTCAACCGCTGGCGCGGCTACTTTGCCGAACCGATGGTGAAAATCATCGTCATCGGTTTCATCTGGGCGTACATGCACCACTTTTTCGCCGGCATCCGCTACCTGCTGCTGGACGTGCACATCGGCATCGCCAAGGAGCCGGCGACGCTGTCGGCACGACTGGTCATGGCCGGCGGTGTGATTGCCGCCATCCTTATCGGAGCACGCATATGGTGACCAAGGCTGATCGGACGCCGGTAGGCGCCCACTACGGCTGGCAGGACTGGCTGGCGCAACGCATCACTGCCGTCATCATGCTGCTGTTCAGCGTGGTGTTCCTGGGCTTCCTGATCGTCAAGGGCTCGGTCAGTTACGCCGACTGGAAGCAGCTGTTTTCCAACCAGGCGATGCGCATCCTGACGCTGATGTTTTTCGTTGCGGTGTTCTATCACGCCTGGATCGGCATCCGCGATGTGCTGATGGATTACATCAAGCCGGTGGGCATTCGCCTGACGCTTGAAGTCGGGGTGATCGTATTTCTGGTCGGATGCACCATCTGGTCCGGCGCAATTCTGTGGGGAAGCTGATGGCGCTCAACGTACGCAAGTTCGATGCAGTCGTGGTCGGCGCGGGGGGCTCCGGCCTGCGCGCTGCGCTGCAACTGTCCGAGGCCGGCCTGAAAACTGCCGTGCTGTCCAAGGTATTCCCGACGCGTTCCCACACCGTGGCGGCGCAAGGCGGGGTGGGTGCCTCGCTGGGCAATATGGGCGAGGACAACTGGCACTGGCATATGTACGACACCATCAAGGGGTCCGACTGGCTGGGCGACCAGGACGCCATCGAGTTCATGTGCAAGACGGCGCCCGAAGCGGTGATCGAGCTTGAGCACTTTGGCATGCCGTTCGACCGCAACGACAACGGCACCATCTACCAGCGCCCGTTCGGCGGCCACTCGCAGAATTTCGGCGAGAAACCGGTACAGCGCAGCTGCTGCGCGGCCGACCGCACCGGTCACGCCATGCTGCACACGCTCTACCAGCGTAACGTGTTTGCCAATACCCAGTTCTTTGTGGAATGGATGGCGCTGGACCTGATCCGCGACCATGAAGGCAACGTGCTGGGTGTCACCGCGCTGGAAATGGAAACCGGCGAGACCATGATTTTCCACGCCAAGGCGACCTTGTTCGCTACCGGCGGCGCCGGGCGCATTTTTGCCTCAAGCACCAATGCCTTCATCAACACCGGCGACGGCCTGGGCATGGCAGCACGCGCCGGCATCCCGCTGGAAGACATGGAGTTCTGGCAGTTCCATCCGACCGGCGTGGCCGGCGCCGGCGTACTGATTACAGAAGGCGTGCGCGGCGAAGGCGGCATCCTGCTCAACAAGGACGGCGAACGTTTCATGGAACGCTATGCGCCGACCATGAAGGACCTGGCCTCGCGCGACGTGGTGTCGCGCGCCATGGCGACCGAGATCAAGGAAGGCCGCGGTGCCGGGCCCAACAACGACTACATCCTGCTGAAGCTCGATCACCTCGGTCCGGAAGTCATCAACAAGCGCCTGCCAGGAATCCGCGAAATCGCCCTCAAATTCGGCAATGTGGATTGCACCAAGGAACCGATCCCGGTGGTACCGACCTGCCATTACCAGATGGGTGGCATTCCGACCAACTACAAGGGTGAAGTGGTGGTGCCGAAGGGCGGCAACCCAAATAGCGTCGTGGCCGGCTTCTATGCCGCGGGCGAGTGCGGCTGCGCGTCGATCCATGGCGCCAACCGCCTGGGCACCAATTCGCTGACGGATCTGCTGGTGATGGGCAAATCGTCGGGCGATTCGATGATCAAGTTCATCCGGGAAAACAACCAGCACCTGCCGCTGCCGGCCGACGCCGGCGCGCAGTCGATGGCACGCATCGCGGCACTGGATGCGCAGACCGGCGGCGAAAGCGTGCACGAAGTCGGTAACGCCATGCGCCAGACCATGCAGGCGCACTGCGGCGTGTTCCGCTTCCCGGACATGCTGGAAAAAGGCGTTGTGAAGATCAAGGAAGTGGCCGAGCGGGCGAAGACACTGCAGATCGGCGACAAGTCCAAGGTATTCAATACCGCGCGCATCGAGGCGCTGGAGTTGCAGAACCTGATCGAGGCGGCAGTCGCGACCATGGTGTCGGCGGAGGCCCGCAAGGAAACGCGCGGCGCCCACGACCGGGCCGATTTTCACGACCGGCCTGGTTTTGTCAACGGCCGCGACGACCAGAACTGGCTCAAGCACACGCTTTGGTACAAGGACAGTAACCGGCTCGAGTACAAGCCGGTCAACTTGCAGCCGCTGACCGTCGAGTCCTTCGCACCCAAGGCACGCGTCTACTAGGAAGCCATCGGAAAACTCATGAAATTCAAAATACTCCGCTACGACCCGGACACCGATTCCAAGCCGTATTTCAAGGAATACGATGTGCAGCTTGAGCCTTCTGACCGGATGCTGCTCGACGCGTTGATCCGCATCAAAACCATCGACGACACCTTGTCGCTGCGCCGTTCCTGCCGCGAAGGCGTGTGCGGTTCCGACGCGATGAACATCAACGGCAAGAATGGCCTGGCCTGCATCACCAAGATCGCCGAGTTGACCGAGCCGGTGGTGCTGAAGCCCTTGCCGGGGTTGCCGATCATTCGCGACCTGATCGTCGACATGACGCAGTTCTTCAAGCAGTACAACTCGATCAAGCCCTACGTCATCAATAACGACCCGCCGCCCGAGAAAGAGCGCCTGCAAAGCCCGCAGGACCGGCTGGAACTCGATGGCCTGTACGAGTGCATCCTCTGCGCCTGCTGCTCGACCTCGTGCCCGTCGTTCTGGTGGAATCCGGACAAGTTTGTCGGCCCGGCCGGGCTGCTGGCGGCGTACCGGTTCATCGCCGACACCCGCGATCAGGCCACCAATGAGCGGCTGGACAATCTGGATGACCCATTCCGCCTGTTCCGCTGCCATACCATCATGAATTGCGTGGACGTCTGCCCGAAAGGACTCAACCCGACGCTGGCAATCGGCAAGATCAAGGAGATGCTCGTAAAGCGCGGAGTTTGATATGTCGCAAGCCGCGATTGACCCAAGGATTTACGATCGATTGCGTTGGCGCGCGCGTCGCGGGCTGCTGGAAAACGACATCCTGCTGGGCCGTTTTTTCGACGCAGAGCTGATGAAGTTGTCCGAAAACGAACTGGGCCTGCTGGACAGGCTGCTGCGCGTCGAGGACAACGATTTGCTGGATTACCTGCTGGGCAAAAAGGCATGTCAGGACGAGCAGCTGGTTCCGCTGATCCAAAAGATCAGGAGCGTCAGGCCCGCCTGATGATTGGAAACATTGACGGTTAAGGAGCGCACGAAAATGAATGAAAAAGGCAAAGCCACCCTGACCTACGGCGAAGGCAAGACCGTGGATCTTCCCGTTTATGGCGGTTCGCATGGCCCGGACGTCATCGATATCCGCAAACTTTACGGCCAGACCGGCATGTTCACCTACGATCCGGGCTTCCTGTCCACGGCCTCGTGCAACTCCACCATCACCTTCATCGATGGCGACAAGGGCGAGCTGCTGTATCGCGGCTACCCGATCGAGCAACTGGCCAACAACTGCGACTTTCTCGAAACCTGCTATCTGCTGCTCAAGGGCGAACTGCCCGATCCAAAGCAGAAGAAAGACTTCGTCGCCCAGGTCACCAATCACACCATGGTGCATGAGCAGATGCAGTTTTTCCTGCGCGGTTTCCGTCGCGATGCACACCCGATGTCGGTCATGACCGGCCTGGTTGGCGCCATGAGCGCTTTCTACCCGGATTCGATCAATCTGGCTGATGCCAAGCAGCGCGAAATATCCGCCATACGCCTCATCGCCAAGCTGCCGACGCTGACCGCCATGGCCTACAAGTACACGGTCGGCCAGCCGATCGTCTACCCGCGCAACGACCTGGGCTATACCGCCAACTTCATGCGCATGATGTTCGCGGTGCCGGCCGAGGAGTACAAGGTCAATGAAGTGCTGGTACGCGCGCTGGATCGCATCTTCATCCTGCATGCCGATCACGAGCAGAACGCCTCGACCTCCACGGTGCGCCTGTGCGCATCGTCGGGCACCAATCCGTTCGCAGCCATCGCTGCCGGCGTGGCCTGCCTGTGGGGGCCGGCGCACGGTGGCGCCAACGAAGCCGCGTTGTCCATGCTCTACGACATCCAGAAAAACGGCGGCGTCGAAAAGATCGGCGACTTCATCACCAAGGTGAAGGACAAGAATTCCACGGTGAAGCTGATGGGCTTCGGCCACCGCGTCTACAAGAACTACGACCCGCGCGCCAAGCTGATGCGCGAAACCTGCTACGAAGTATTGAACGAGCTGGGACTAGGCGACGACCCGCTGTTCAAGCTGGCCATGGCGCTCGAAAAGATCGCGCTCGAGGACGATTACTTCGTCAGTCGCAAGCTCTATCCGAACGTCGATTTCTATTCGGGCATCGTGCAAAAGGCCATCGGCATTCCGGTACCGTTGTTCACCGCCATCTTCGCGCTGGCACGCACCGTGGGCTGGATCGCGCAGTTGAACGAAATGATCGCCGATCCGGAATACAAGATCGGACGTCCGCGGCAGTTGTACAACGGCGCGATGCGCCGCGACGTAAAGAAGTAAACGGAACTGTCCTGACGTCGGCGTCTCCAAGACGCTGGCCGACTTGGACGGCGGTCCGGTATCACCAAACTCCAGCATTGGCGCCGTATCTGGCGGCAAATCGGCCCAGAAGCCGCGCCAATGCTGGGCTTTTCATTTTTTGAAGCGCTGTTGCAGCAGACCGGGGTGGCATCATGATGCGAGATTTCCAGCAAAGCAGCCTGTTCTTCGGCGCCAATGCGCCATACGTGGAAGAGCTTTACGAACAGTACCTGGCCGACCCGACCTCGGTACCGGAAAACTGGCGCAAGCAGTTTGATGCCTTGCCCAACACCCCTGGTCAAGCCGCTCAGGATGTACCGCATTCGCCGGTCATCCAGGCGTTTGCCGAACGGGCGAAGCAAGGCGGTGGTCGCATTGCCTATGTCAATGTCGCCAGCGGCGGCAGCGAAGACAAGCGTGCGTTCAAGGTGCTGCAGTACATTCGCGCGCACCGCGTGCTGGGCTCGCGCCATTCCTCGCTCGATCCGCTCAAGCGCAGCGAACGCATGCCGGTGCCGGAACTGGAACTGTCCTACTACGGCCTGACTGACGCCGATCTCGAGGCCGAATTCGGCCTTGGATCGTGGCAGGGGAAGATCAACGGCAGCAGCGAGAAAGCCAAGCTGAAGGACATCGTTGCCGCGGTGAAAAAGACCTATTGCGGCACGGTCGGCGTCGAGTACATGTACATCAACACCACCGCCGAGAAGCGCTGGATCCGCGACCAGTTCGAGTCGATCCAATCGCAGCCATCGCTGAATACCGAGGAAAAACAGTTCCTGCTCGAACGGCTGACCGCAGCCGAGACGCTGGAGAAATACCTGCATACGCGCTACGTCGGCCAGAAGCGTTTTTCACTCGAGGGCGGCGAGACGCTGATCCCGCTGGTGGATGACCTGATCCAGTCGGCTGGCGAAAAGGGCGTGCGCGAAGTGGTGCTGGGCATGGCCCACCGCGGCCGCCTCAATGTGCTCGTCAACAGCCTCGGCAAGCTGCCGGCCGACCTGTTCTCCGAGTTCGAGGGCAAGCATGCCCACGACCTGGGCTCCGGCGACGTGAAATATCACCAGGGCTTCTCGTCCGACATCCAGACCAAGGGTGGCGGCGTGCACCTGACGCTGGCGTTCAATCCCTCGCACCTGGAGATCGTCAACCCGGTGGTGGAAGGCTCGGTGCGCGCGCGCCAGCACCGTCGCGAGGACTACGAAGGCAAGCAGGTGCTGCCGATGCTGATCCATGGTGACGCCGCATTCTCGGGGCAGGGCGTGGTGATGGAAACCATGGCGCTGTCGCAAACGCGCGGCTTCAAGACCGGCGGCACGGTGCATATCGTGGTCAACAACCAGGTCGGTTTCACCACCTCGGATACGCGCGACACGCGGTCCTCGCTGTATTGCACCGACATCGCCAAGATGATCGAGGCGCCGGTGTTCCACGTCAACGCCGATGATCCGGAATCCGTCCTGATGGTCGGCCGCATCGCGCTCGAGTACCGCATGAAATTCGGCAAGGATGTGGTCATCGACATGGTCTGCTTCAGAAAGTTGGGACATAACGAACAGGACGAACCATTCGTCACCCAGCCCCTGATGTACAAGAAGATTGCCCAGCACCCCGGCACGCGCAAGGTGTATGCCGACCGGCTGGCGGCGTCGGGTGTGGTCGAGGTGACCTACGGCGACGACCTGGTGACCAATATCCGCGCGCGTCTGGATGCTGGCAAGAGCACCAACACGCGCATTCTTTACGGCATCAAGCCGCCGCTGGCGGTGGACTGGGCGCCCTACATCGGCCAGGGCTGGCGCGCGCCGGCCGATACCCGCGTGCCGATGGATCAACTCAAGCATTACGCCGAGCGTCTGACGCAGATTCCCTCCGATTTCAAGTGCCACATGTCGGTGGAAAAGCTACTGGAAGCGCGCCGCAAGATGGGCAGGGGCGAGCTGCCGCTGGACTGGGGCATGGCGGAAAACCTTGCCTATGCGTCACTGGTGGACAAGGGCGTGCCGGTGCGCATGAGCGGCCAGGATTGCGGCCGCGGCACCTTCGCGCATCGACACGCCGTGCTGCACGACCAGAATCGCGAAAAATGGGATTCGGGCACCTACGTGCCGCTGCAGAACATCGCCGAAAAGCAGGCGAAGTTCGTGGTCATCGACTCGCTGCTGTCGGAAGAAGCCGTGCTGGGGTTTGAATACGGTTACGCGACGGCGCAGCCCTTCGAACTGGTGATCTGGGAAGCGCAGTTCGGCGATTTCGCCAATGGTGCGCAGGTGGTCATCGACCAGTTCATCGCCAGCGGCGAAACCAAGTGGGCGCGACTCTGCGGACTCGCCATGTTCCTGCCGCATGGCTACGAAGGCCAGGGGCCGGAGCACTCCTCGGCGCGCCTCGAGCGTTTCCTGCAGCTTTGCGCCGAGCACAACATCCAGGTGGTGGTGCCCTCCACCGCCGCGCAGTTGTTCCACATGATCCGCCGCCAGGCGCTCCGGGCAACCCGGAAGCCGCTGATCGTGATGATGCCCAAGTCGTTGCTGCGCAAAAAGGAGGCCGGTTCGCCGCTGGAAGATCTGGCCAACGGCAAGTTCGAAGTGGTGATCGGCGAGGTGGAAAAACTCAATGCCAAGAAAGTGAAGCGGCAGGTTTTCTGCTCCGGCAAGGTGTACTACGATCTCGTCGCCGAGCGCGCCAAGCGTGGCATCGACGATATTGCCATCTGTCGCATCGAGCAGCTTTACCCGTTCCCGCACGAGGAGTTCGCCGCGCAGATTGCGATGTACCCGAATGCCAAGTCAGTGGTGTGGGTGCAGGAAGAACCGGGCAACCAGGGCGCATGGCATCGCGTCCAGCACTACCTGCTGCGGCAAATGCGTCCCGACCAGACACTGTCGTACTCGCTGCGCCCCTCATCGGCCTCGCCGGCGGTCGGCTACGCCAGCAAGCACGCCGAACAGCAACGCGAACTGGTGGAAGCTGCCCTGACCTGGGAAAGCGGTGCGTCGAAAATTGCCCAGCAAGCGCAGATGGGTGTGCTCGCCAAGACGCTGGATTAATTGACCTGCTGCCGCGCCCCACGGGGCGGCAAGAACCAGACCTGAGGAAAAATCATGCAAATTGAAGTCAAAGTGCCCACCCTCTCCGAATCGGTTTCGGAAGCGACGCTCGTCTCCTGGCATAAAAAGGAAGGCGAGGCCGTCAAGCGTGACGAGAACCTCATCGACATCGAGACCGACAAGGTCGTGATGGAGCTGCCGGCGCCGGCCGACGGCGTACTGGTGAAGATCATCAAGGGCGATGCGGGCATGGTCACCTCGGGAGAAGTCATTGCCTTGATCGACACCGAAGGCAAGGCTGCTGCCGCAGCGCCCGCCGCTGCACCTGCGGCCGCACCGGCCAAGGCGGCGGCCGCGTCGTCGGCACCCGCCAGTCCGGCCGCGGCGAAGATTGCCGCCGAGCACAATGTCAACACCGCCGACATCGCCGGCACCGGCCGTGGTGGCCGCGTGACCAAGGAGGACGTGGTGAACAAGGTGAGCGGCGCGACGGCTGCCGCCGCCCCGGCGGCGCCAGTAGCGAAAGCGGCCGCCCCGGCGGTTCAGCTGCCCGCCGGCAACCGCACCGAGCAGCGCGTACCGATGTCGCGCCTGCGCGCGCGCATCGCCGAGCGGCTGGTGCAATCGCAATCGACGGCTGCCATCCTCACCACCTTCAACGAAGTGAACATGGCGCCGGTGATCGACCTGCGGAACAAGTACAAGGACAAGTTCGAGAAAGAGCATGGCGTGAAGCTGGGCTTCATGTCGTTCTTTGTGAAGGCGGCCGTGCATGCGCTGAAGAAATACCCGATCGTCAACGCCAGCATTGACGGCACCGACATCGTCTACCACGGCTATTACGACGTCGGCATCGCCGTCGGCTCCGAGCGCGGCTTGGTGGTGCCGATCCTGCGCGACGTTGACCAGATGTCGATCGCCGACATCGAAAAGAAGATCGGCGAGTTTGGCCAGAAGGCGAAGGATGGCAAGCTGACCATCGAGGACCTCACCGGCGGTACATTCTCGATCTCCAACGGCGGTGTGTTCGGCTCGATGCTGTCGACGCCGATCATCAACCCGCCGCAGTCGGCCATTCTCGGCGTACACGCCACCAAGGAGCGCCCGGTGGTGGAAAACGGCCAGATCGTCATCCGGCCGATCAACTACCTGGCGATGAGCTACGACCATCGCATCATCGACGGGCGCGAAGCGGTGCTGTCGCTGGTGGCCATGAAAGAGGCACTGGAGGATCCCGCCCGCCTGCTGCTGGATATCTGATGAGTTGAGCGTTCCCTGCGCTGCATTGGCGCCGCGCCGGGAATGCGCCAGTCCCATGACTCAACCGTGCCTGTTTCCCCTAGGAGCCGCCATCTTTGGCAAAAAAGAAATGGTCCCCCGCCCGACTGTTGACGCAGGTGCTGTTCTTCGTGCTTGGCGCCTTGTTGACAGGTTTCCTGACCGTGACGTTTGCGAAGTTTCTGGGGCGCTACCTCGGGCAGCACTTCTCGGTATCGCTGGGCGTCGGCCTGGCGGTGGCCATCACCCTCTGGCTGTCTCAGTTGGTGAAGAACCCTCCCTTCCTGCTCAAGGGCACGTCGCCGCTGGTTGCCGGCTTCTGTGCCGCGCTCGGGGTCCACGTGTCGCGCGTCTGGCTGAGCTGATGAAATTTCCAAAGTCTTGTTGAAGAAAAGGTCACACCATGTCCAAGCAATTTGATGTCGTCGTCATCGGTGCCGGTCCCGGCGGATACATCGCCGCCATTCGCGCGGCGCAACTCGGTTTCAGCGTCGCCTGCATCGAGGGCTGGAAGAATCCCAAGGGCGAAATGGCCTTGGGCGGCACCTGCCTCAACGTCGGCTGCATTCCGTCCAAGGCGCTGCTGCAGTCGTCCGAAAACGTTGAGCAACTGGAACACAAGTTTGCCGAGCACGGCATCTCCGCCGCCGGGGTCAAGGTCGACCTGGCCAAGATGCAGGCGCGCAAGGACGGCATCGTCGGCAAGATGACCAAGGGCATCGAGTTCCTGTTTCGCAAGAACAAGATCACCTGGCTCAAGGGCTTCGGCAAGTTTGTCTCCGGCGGGGATGTTTATGCGATCGAGGTTGCCAATGGTGACGTGAAGGAAACGGTCTCCGCCAAACACGTCATCATCGCTACCGGCTCCAAGGCCCGCCATTTGCCGGGCATCGCAGTCGACAACGTCAGCATTTGCGATAACGAAGGCGCATTGGCCCTGGCCGCGGTGCCGAAGCGCCTGGGGGTGATTGGCGCGGGCGTCATCGGTCTCGAGTTGGGTAGCGTCTGGCGCCGCCTCGGTGCGGAGGTGACCATCCTCGAAGCACTGCCGGCTTTCCTCGGTGCGTGCGACGAATCGATCGCCAAGGAAGCCTGGAAGGTCTTCACCAAGGAGCAGGCGCTCAACATCCGGCTGGGCGTGAAGATCGAGAAAGTCACGCAGAAAAAAACCGCGATCAGCGTTGACTACACCGACGACAAAGGCCTCGCGCAGAAACTGGAATGCGACAAGCTCATCGTCTCGGTCGGCCGTGTGCCCAATACCGACAACCTGGGCGCCAGCAACATCGGGTTGAAAGTCAGCGAACGCGGCTTCATCGAGGTCGACGACCATTGCAAGACCAACCTGCCGAACGTCTATGCGATCGGCGATGTGGTGCGCGGCCCGATGCTGGCGCACAAGGCCGAGGACGAGGGCGTGGCGGTAGCTGAAACCATCGCCGGGCAGAAGCCCCATGTCGATTTCAACACCATTCCGTGGATCATCTACACCTCGCCGGAAGTGGCCTGGGTGGGCAAGACCGAGCAGCAATGCAAGGCCGAGGGCATTGCCATCAAGACCGGCCAGTTTCCGTTCATGGCCAACGGTCGGGCGCTGGGGCAGGGCGAGGCCGGCGGCTTCGTCAAGCTGATCGCCGATGCCAGCACCGATCGCATCCTCGGCGGACACGTCATCCATGCACACGCCTCGGAGCTGGTGCAGGAAATCGTCACCGCCATGGAGTTCAAGGCGGCGGCCGAGGATATCGCCCGCATCGTGCACGGCCACCCGACGCTGTCGGAGGTGGTACGCGAAGCGGCGCTGGCGGTGGACAAGCGCACGCTCAACATGTAAGTGGTGTGGCTGAAAAGACGCAGGTGACCTGTTCAAAGTCCAGTATTGGCGCGCCTTTCCGGGCATTTTTGGCCTGGAAGCCGCGCCAATGCTCGACCTTGGCACCATGATGCTGTGGAATGTTGAATCGCAAACATGAACGCACACGCGCACGCTGAGGCACTGCCGAACATCACTGGAGAGTCGGGTGACGCCGACAAGATCGAGGCCTCGAGCCCGCTCGAGTGGTACTGGAAGTTTTCGCAGCAATCCGATTTCGAGGCCGATACCGCGCAGCTGGACGTGCTCAAGCACCTCGAGCGCCTGCACGACGATCTGGAAAAGTACCGCCAGTACCGGCAAGGCCCGGTGAACCGCCTGGTCACCAATTTCGGGGGTGGCAAGAAGCCGCCACGCGGGCTCTACATCTGGGGCGGGGTGGGACGCGGCAAATCGCTGATGATGGATGCGTTCTTCAACGTGTCCACGCTCAAGCGCAAGCGGCGCACCCACTTTCACGAATTCATGCGCGAGATCCACGCCGAGATGCAAAAGCACGCCGGTGAAGAGGATCCGCTGGAGCCGATCGCGGCCAAGATCGCCAAGCAGTTGCGCCTGCTGTGCTTCGACGAATTCCACGTCAGCGACATTGCCGATGCCATGATACTCGGCCGCCTGCTGGACCTGTTGACGGCCCAGGGCGTGGTGCTGGTGATGACGTCAAATTACCGTCCGGATGACCTGTATCCGAACGGCCTGCAGCGCGCGCGCTTCCAGCCGGCCATCGACCTGCTGAAGAACGAACTGGACGTGATCGAGATCTCCGGCAAGCGCGACCACCGGCGACGCATCCTCGAGTCAATTCCGGTTTTTTATTCGCCGCTTTCGGACTATGCCGAAGCGGCAATGGCTCGTGCCTTCGAGGCCATGTCGAAGGCCTCGCATGCGCAGCACGGCTACATCAAGATCGGCTCCCGCGAACTGGCATTCATCCGTCGCGCCAAAGGCGTGCTGTGGTGCCAGTTTGACGAGCTGTGCGTGAAGGCGCGCTCGCAGGTGGATTACCTGGAAATCGCCGGCGCATACCATACCGTCCTGATCTCGGGCATTCCGCAGATGCACGCGCGCAACCGCGCCGATGTGGTGCGGCGCTTTACCTGGCTGGTGGACGTGTTCTACGACCAGCGCGTTAAACTCATTTGTTCCGCTGAGGTGTTGCCGGAATGGCTGGTCACGGATGAGCGCATCGAAAGCAGCGTGGCCGGCAGTACCGGCGTGCGCGCTGGCGGCGATGCCACGCTCATGGTGTCCGCGGAATTTGCCCGCACGGCATCGCGGCTCAGGGAAATGCAATCGCGCGAGTACTTCTCCCGAAAACATGCTTCCGCGGAAGATCCGCGCGTCCTGGAAAGGGGCTGACATGCGGCTGTTGGCGAACTTCAAATGGTGGCGCCGGATTGCCGTGGCGCTCATGTTGGCCATGCCGGCGATTCCGGCACGGGCGGCGACCAACTATCAGGACATGTGGTGGGTACCGTCGGAAAGCGGCTGGGGCGTGAACATCGCCCAGCAGGGCAACACCATGTTTGCCACCTGGTTCATTTACAGCGCCAATCGCCAGCCGCTGTGGCTGGTGATGTCGAATGCGCAGCGTTCTGGGCCGTCCGGCAATACCTTTACCGGCGACCTGTTCCAGACTGTCGGCACCGGCTTCGCGCAGTTGCCGTTCGTGCCGCTGGTTCCAGCCGACGTCACCAAGGTCGGAACCGCGACATTCACCTTTTCCAGCGCCCGCGCCGGCACGCTGAGCTACAGCTACAGCGTCAACGGCGCGCAGGTGGCGCAAGTGGTCAAGCAGATCACCCGTCAACCGCTGGAGAACATCGACCTGACGGGCTTCTACGGTGGCGGCATCGCGCGCAGCGCCAGCGGCTGCACCACGCCGAGCCTTAACGGTAGCAGTTCCGGGACCAGTTCGATCCAGGTGGCGCACACGGCATCAACAGGGGCCGTCACGATTACCGAAGTAGGCGGCTTCGGCTGCCGGCTTACCGGCACACTGCAGCAATACGGATCGAACTTTGAGGGCAGCGGCAACTACCAATGCGTGGCGGACCCGCTTCTCAACGGCAGCTGGTCGGCCATCGAGGGAACGGGTGGCGAAAGCACGTTTTCGCTGAAGCTGAATTTCCGTCCGCAGACCGACACCTGCACGGTCAGTGGCAGCATTGGCGGCTTCAAACAATAGCGCGGACTTTGCGGAGTAAAACAGCAATGGGAACCTTCAAGGGCATTCTGCTGGCGAAAACGGATGCGGGCTTCAATGCATCACTGGCCGATATCGACGAGGCGCAACTGCCGGCCGACGGCGATGTCACCCTCGCCGTCGATTATTCGACGATCAATTACAAGGACGGACTGGCCATCGCCAACAAGTCACCGGTGGTGCGCAAGTGGCCGATGGTCGCCGGCATCGACGGCGCCGGCATCGTCGAGAGCAGTACCCATCCGGCGTGGAAGGCCGGCGACAAGGCGGTGCTCACCGGGCACGGCGTCGGTGAGACCCATTGGGGCTGCCTGGCGGAAAAGGCAAGGCTGAAAGGTGACTGGCTGGTGCCGCTGCCGGCTGCTTTCACTGCCCGGCAGGCCATGGCCATCGGCACGGCAGGGTTCACCGCCATGCTCGCGGTGCTGGCCCTGGCGCGACACGGCGTGAAACCCGATCGCGGCGATATTCTGGTCACCGGCGCCTCGGGCGGGGTCGGCAGCGTGGCCATTGCCTTGCTGGCGGCACGCGGTTATCGCGTGGTGGCCTCCACCGGGCGGACGCAGGAAGCCGCCTTTCTCAAGGCGCTGGGCGCCGCGGACGTGATCGATCGTGCCGAGCTTTCGGCTCCGGGCAAACCGCTGCAGAAAGAACGCTGGGCGGGAGTGGTCGATTCCGTCGGCTCTCACACGCTGGCCAATGCGCTCGCGCTGTGCCAGTACAACGCGGTGGTTGCTGCCTGCGGTCTTGCGCAAGGCATGGACCTGCCGACGACAGTGGCACCATTTATCCTGCGCGGCGTCACGCTCGCCGGCATCGACAGTGTCTATGCCGATGCCGCGCGCCGCCGCGAAGCCTGGCATCACCTTGCGCTCGAAATGGACCGGTCAAAACTAGACGCGCTCACCAGCGAAATCGGCCTCTCGCAGGTGATTGTCCAGGCACCGGCTATTCTTGCCGGGCAGGTGCGCGGCCGGCTGGTGGTCGACGTGCGTCGCTGAGGGCTTGCGCAGTCCGGCGCCGCTCTCCGGACTGCCGGCAAGTCGCCCCGGGCTGGTGGATGTCGTAAGGGTATTACTCGCGCGGATTCATCGTCCTCGCCGGCCAGTTTTTCACCGCTGTGTGAACCTTGGTGTCGGCCTCTTGACCTGCCGGGTTGCCGGCCGCATTGTTCAGGGCGACGCGCTGCGGCGGTCCGGTTGAGCGGCAAGCGAAACCGCCGCCACGCCCCCTGAGTGGGAAGCGCGACGCTGGTGAGTTATTGCCTTGTCTCAAGTTTCAACACGCGGCACGGAACACTTTGCCAAACTAGAATGTCTTACGAACCGTCAAACAGCCGAAAGAGCACAACCTCATCATGAGCACGCCGATCGACGACGATCCGATGGATCTCGATTTCACCAAGATATTCGCGCCCGAGACCTTGGTCAGCGAGCCCAAGCGCACGGCCGCAGAGGAAAAGCAGATCGCCGATGAGGCCGTTATCGGCGAATCCAAGCTGACCAGCAATGGTTATTTCGTCCGCCTCAACAACTCCGCGCCCAAGCGCCCCCCGCGCGGGCAACCTGCCTCCATTCTGGTGGTGGAGGACGATACCGTGACGGCCACGCTGCTCATTCGTATCCTGTCCGCCAATGGTTTCAAGGCCACCCATGCAGGTACGCGCGAAGGCATCCTCAATGGCCTCAAGAAAACACCGGATCTGGTGATTCTCGATGTGCTGATGCCCGATGCCAACGGCTTCGACATCCTCAACCGCATCCGCCAGCATCCCGCCCTCAAGGACATGCCGGTGCTGATGCTCACCAGCCTCGGCGCGCTTGACGATATCCTCAAAGGGCTGAAACTTGGTGTAAACGGTTATCTCACCAAGCCGGCCAAATCCAAGGCGCTGATCGACGCGATCAAGTCGGTACTGTCCTGATACGCCAGGGCGCATGTTGGCCGGCGGATTGTCGCCGTTGCGACAACCTGCGCTCGCCCGGCGTGTGATCATTGCCTGGGGCGAAGGCCGTGCCCGGGTGCGTGACACTGCAACGCGGCCCGACGGGCGCCCTTTTTTGTGTTGGATCAAAAGTTGCCGCCCGGAATCGGGCAATCTCGGGTATTCCCGGTTGGCAGCACTGCGGCCGGGTGGCGCAGCATGAGTCCGCAATGCCGGAAAAAGGTGGTTGACCGCCGCCGGAACAACTCGGAGAAGATCATGGGCAGTTACCTTGAGTTTCACGCACAGTCCGTCAACCAGCCTGACGCCTTCTGGACCGAGCAGGCCAAGCGCATCGACTGGGTCAAGCCCTTCACGCAGGTGTGCGACTTTTCAAAGCCGCCCTTTGCCAAATGGTTCGTCGGCGGCGAAACCAATCTCTGCTACAACGCCATCGACCGGCATCTCGCCACGCGCGCGAATCAGCCGGCGTTGGTGTGGATTTCATCCGAAGTCGAAAGCACCCGCACGTTCACGTACCAGGACATGTTCGATGAGGTCAACCGCTTCGCGGCGATTCTCAAGTCGCTGGGTGTAGGCAAGGGCGATCGCGTATTGATCTACATGCCAATGATTCCGGAAGCAGTGTTCGCCATGCTGGCGACAGTGCGCATCGGCGCGATCCATTCAGTCGTGTTCGGCGGATTTGCGGCAGCGTCTCTGGCGGCGCGCATTGATGACGCGCGGCCCAAGGTCATGATCACTGCGGATGCCGGCTCACGCATGGGCAAGGTGATCCCCCTGAAACCGCTCACCGACGAGTCCATCCGCCTGGCGCAGCACCCGCCGAAGCACGTGGTGATCGTGAATCGCGGCCTCGACAAGGACATGCAGGCCACGCCCGGCCGCGACATGGACTACTCGGTTTTGCGCAACCGTCATATCAACGACGTGGTGGCCTGTGAATGGGTGGAATCATCGCACCCCAGTTACATCCTGTATACCAGCGGCACCACCGGCAAGCCGAAGGGCGTGCAGCGCGACACCGGCGGTTATGCGGTGGCGCTGGCGGCCTCCATGCCCAATATTTTCGATACCCGACCGGGTGAGGCCTACTTCTGCACGTCCGACATCGGCTGGGTGGTTGGCCACTCCTACATCATCTACGGGCCGCTCATCAACGGCAGCACCACCATCATGTACGAAGGCGTGCCGATCAAGCCCGATGCCGGCGTGTGGTGGAGCATCGTGCAGCAATACAAGGTTTCGGTGATGTTCTCCTCGCCGACGGCGGTGCGGGTGCTGAAGAAACAGGACCCGGCGTTTCTCACCAAGTACGATGTTTCGTCGCTGCGCTATCTCTTCCTCGCCGGCGAGCCCCTCGACCAGCCGACCTCCGACTGGATCGAAAAGGGGCTGGGCGTGAAGGTGATCGACAACTACTGGCAAACCGAGACCGGCTGGCCGATTCTGTCGGCGGAACCCGGCGTGGAAGTCACCCCGCGCAAGCTGGGTTCGCCGAGTTTTGCAGCGTACGGTTACCGCATGAAACTGAAGCACGAGGAAACCGGCAAGCAGGTCGGCCCGAACGAGAAGGGCGTACTGTGCATTGTTCCTCCCTTGCCGCCTGGCTGCATGAGCACCATCTGGGGCGATGATGCGCGCTTCGTCAAAACCTATTTTTCGCAGTTTCGCGACGAGCAGGTCTACACAACGTTCGACTGGGCAACCTGCGACGAAGATGGTTACTACTTCATCATGGGGCGCACCGACGACGTAATCAACGTCGCGGGACACCGCCTTGGTACGCGCGAAATCGAGGAAGCCGTGCAGAACCACCCGAACATTGCCGAAGTGGCTGTGGTTGGCGTGGCCGATCAGCTCAAGGGCCAGGTGCCGGTCGCCTTTGCAGTCGTCAAGGACGGCGCAAAGGTTGCGACGCCGGAACTCGCCGCCGCCCACGAAAAGGAAGTGATGGCCACCGTGGACAAGGAACTGGGTGCCATTGCCCGCCCGGCGCGGGTGCATTTTGTGGCCATCCTGCCAAAGACACGCTCCGGCAAGCTGTTGCGTCGCGCAATCCAGGCTTTGTGCGAGGGACGCGATCCGGGCGATCTCACCACCATCGAGGACCCGAACGCGCTTGAGCAGATGAAAATTGCACTGAAAGCCTGATAAATCAAGGACAAAGCGCGGTTTTGCGGCGGCAAAAAGCCGTCGCGGCCGCGTTTGCTTTCCGGCACGCGACTTGCCTTTCGCCCCTCAGGCGATCATGATGGGAGACCATGAAAAAAACGCCCCCCAGCACGACCCCCGAGACCGCGGAAGCCGTCAAACCGCGCGACATTCCCTACGGCAAGGCAGTTGCAGTTCCTGCAGCCCCCTTCACACCGCCGCCGGCCTTCGTCAAGAAAAAGCCGAAGTGGAGTTAGTTGCGGGCCCGTCCGGTAACGGGTAACTGCATACCGCGCTCGGCGCTGCTCAAATTTGACTGTGCAGGATCCGGCACGTCGCTGCATGACGCGTGACGTGGCCGTTCCACGCCTATTCGGGTGCGTTAATTGCCGGATTGAGATCGCCTGAACGGCGCGTCGTCCGCAGTCGTGGTGATGCGCTCGTATCGGGTGATCGCCATTGCCTGGCCAATTCCAGGCATCGTGCAGGCAGGTTTTCCCAATTGTGCGCCAAGTTCAATGCAGGCGGCGCGCGTCGTTAGCGGATGCTGTCAGGCGGCCTGCGCCACGTCGCGATCAGTCTGAACGGGATCCAGCGGCGACATGATCACCCCGACACGCACGGGCACGCCGGCTGAGACCTCCATCGGCGTAATGTACAGGTGCATCGACATGCGCATGCCTGAACGGTTTTGCATGAGCATCGGCAGCGCGCTGGCACGGTCCACGCGCAGGAGTTGCTTGATCGCGGCACTGCCGGCAACCTGTGCCTCTGCCGGCAGCAGCAGCTTGGCGAAATCATGGCCGAACGCGTCCTTGGTGCGGTAGCCCAGTGTGGCTTCCGCGGCGGCATTCCAGGCAATGATGTTGCCTTGTGCATCGAACTCGGCCACCGGCAGCAGAGTGCCGGCAATATGCGCGCCGAGCAGACGTGCCTTGACGCTGGCTTCCTGGCGCGCTTCCTGCTCGTTGACGGTAATCAGGCGCAACTCCGAATTGCTGTGGGACAGCGATTTGTTGCTTTCAAGCGATCGCGCCAGAAGCTCTTCGTTATCCAGTTCGACGATCAGGCGCGCCGCAACGATGTGGTACTGCTTGTAGGAAAAATAAAGTACACAAAAGACAAAGAACAGCGCCATGCAGCCGCCCAGCCAGTTGCTGCCGTCACGCAGGAAAAATATGTAGATCGCGGGCGGTACCGAGGCGGGAATCGCCATCGCCAGGTGCACCCATTTGACCGGTGAGAACGGCGTGATCGAGCCGGCTACAAACGACGTGATCACCAGGACGGTGAACAACTCGCGGTAGTTGTGCTCCACCGGATAGCAGACCGTTCCCAGCAGCCCCCACTGGATGCCGGCCAGCAGGTTGCCGACGAGCATCAACCGCGCCCACCATGCGGCGTTGCTGACCGGCTTGTGGGCATGCCGGTAAGCGAACGCGGTTACGCCGCGCACGAACAGCACCACGGTCGCAAACGAAAACCATACCAGGCCGGTGAAGCGATCACCGGTGTCGATGAAAACAACCAGTGCGGCCAGCGATCCGACAAACGAAAATGCCACCGCCGACGGCATGAACAGGAATAGCTCATCGACCTGTTTCTCAAGCAATCGATGCTTGAAATTCGGTATGCGATCCCACGGTGATGGTCTGGCTGATGAGGTCATGTGTGGCGTCCGCCGGTTTGCCTGCGTTCGTCCGTGAGGGACCACGCGGTGCTCATTCTTGTTAAGTGCGTCACAAGGTTAGTGAGGGTATTTGTCAAAAGATGTGAAGCAGCGCACAGTCCGATGCACGGGTTGTGTCTTTTTGTGTCTTGGGGACCGGGCAGGTTCGCGGGCGCGCTTGGCTTGAGCTGATGGTCGGCAGCGGACGTGGCTGCACGACCCGATCCCGCTCAATTCCGGTTGGTCTGATGTATGCCAAACTGGAACGCGAAATGAAGCCAATCCGCTGTGAAATCGACTTTCCCTTGCTGGCTACGCTGACGCCGGCGGAGCGCTTGCGTCTTGCCTTCACCAACCCGGTGGCCGTGCATTGCGCGCGCCGCCTGGACGAGGTGGTCCCGGTCCTGGATGCCGTGGCCGCTGCTGGCGCCCGGGGCAACTGGTGCGTCGGCTTTGTCGCCTACGAAGCCGCGCCGGCCTTTGACCGCGCGCTGGTGGCCAACACACCAGCCGCCGTGCCGCTGGCCTGGTTCGCCGAATTCACCGCCGCAGCAGCCAGCGCCTTGCCGCAGGCGGCGCATGGCGGCCATCAGGTCGGCGCGTGGACCTGCGATACGGATCACGAGGCTTTCCGCGAAAAAGTGGAATCGATCCGCGCCGACATCCGCAACGGGCGCTTTTACCAGGTAAACCTGACGACCCGCCTCGCGGCAGATTTCGCGGGAGATGCTCATGCGTTTCATCGGGCGTTGCAAGCGGCCCAGCCCGATGGATATCACACCTTCATCGATACCGGCGAGGCGCAGTTGCTGTCGGTATCACCGGAACTGTTTTTTGCATTGCACGACGGCAAGGTCACCACCCAGCCGATGAAGGGTACCGCGCCGCGCGGTGACACTGCCGAAGCAGACGAGCGCATCGCCTGGGAACTGACCCACTCCGACAAGGAGCGCGCCGAGAACCTGATGATTGTCGACCTGTTGCGAAACGATCTTTCGCGTATCGCCGAGCCGCATTCGGTGGAAGTGTCATCACTGTTTGCGTTGCAGCCGCTGCCAAGCGTCTGGCAAATGACATCCACCATCAACGCCACCCTGCGTTCCGGCCTGGGGCTGTCGGACGTCTTTCGTGCGCTGTTCCCATGCGGATCGGTGACCGGTGCGCCGAAGATTGAGGCGATGCGCGCGATTCATGACCTTGAAGCTGCGCCGCGAGGTGTGTATTGCGGGGCAATTGGCTACGTGGCGCCAGGCTCGGGCTCGCAGGCCCGGGCCTGCTTCAACGTGGGCATACGCAGCGTCTGGCTGGAAAACGGCCGGGCGACCTGCGGCGTTGGCGGTGGCATCACGTACGATTCGACCGTGGCCGGCGAGTGGGCCGAAGTGATTTACAAAAGCCGCTTTGTGCGCCGCGCTTCAAAGGCTTTTGAGCTGCTCGAAACCCTGCGCCTCGAAGCGGGCAGCTATGCGTTGCTGGAAAGACACCTGGCGCGCATCGAGAATTCGGCACGGCATTTCCGCTTTCGTTTCGATGCGCGGCGCATCGCTGAGGCATTGCTGGTGGTTTCGCGGGCCCATCAGACTGGCGTGTGGCGGGTGCGCCTGCTGGTGGATCGCGCCGGCGTGCCACGCGTCGAGGCCTTCCCGCTGGAGGCGCTGCCCGAATCAACGACGTTTGCGCTGGCGAACGAGTCCGTGTCCAGCGCTGACGAATTTCTGCAGCACAAGACTACGCGCCGTGAGACCTATGAATCACATGCGCCGCAGGGCATGGAAGCGTTCGACACCCTGCTGTGGAACGAGCGCGGCGAACTTACCGAGTTCACCCGCGCCAATTTGGTCATGGCGCTCGATGGCGTTCGTGTGACGCCGCCGCTGTCCTGCGGCCTGCTCAACGGCACCTTGCGCGATGAACTGGTGGCGCGCAGCGAACTGGTTGAGCGCGTCGTGACCGTCGGCGACCTGGCGCGTGCCGAGGCCGTCTGGTGGCTCAATGGCCTGCGCGGCTGGGTGGCTGTCCGGCCGGTCGGCAGCCCCGATCACGCGGCGCTGGCGGCTTGAGCGCCACAACACGCGGGGATGTGACGTTGGCATCCGCATCAGCAGCGGACTATCTTGTACCCGACCTGCTTGAAGCCGACCTCAGGATTGTGTTCTGCGGTACGGCGCCATCGCGGGCCTCGGCAGCAGCCAGGGCCTATTACGCCAAGCCGGGCAACCGCTTCTGGCCCACCCTTCACGAGGTTGGCATCACGCCACGGCGGTTTGCACCGCAGCAATACCGGCAGCTTCTGGACCTGCGTATCGGGCTTACCGATCTTTGCAAGCTGCACAGCGGCGTGGACGCGGAGTTGCCGGCGGGGGCATTTGACCTCGGCGCGTTCCGCAGGAAGATGCAGCGCTATCGTCCACGCATCATTGCGTTCACCAGCAAGAACGCAGCCCAGTCTTTCCTCGGGCAAGCGGTAGACTATGGCTTGCAGCCCGATGCGCTCTTTGGATCGCGCCTGTTCGTGTTGACGTCGCCATCCGGCCTGGCGACGCGATTTTTTGATGTCAATGTGTGGAGAGATCTGGCAGTGCTGGCCCGTGCTGAAGATGAGTGACAGGCGCAATTGCAGGGCTCCCGTGACGGGCACCGATCAACCTGCAACGTGCAACGTAAACGCGCATGCGGGTTGCCGCGTTGTGGAAATCAGCAGGCGGCCGCAGGGAGAGCGGCATGGTGCAACAACAATTTCGAGAGGGGAAATTCATGAGAAACGTAACCACCATTGCCATCGCGCTGCTGATGCTCGGCGTCAGCAATGCCGGCCATGCCCAGGCGCCTCAGGGCCGGGTGATACAAAGCGGAAACCTGATCAGCGAAGGCAGCGGGCTGTGCGCCACGTTGGCGTTCCAGTCGTCGAATGATGGCGTCAATGTCCAGCAGGGCGATTGCCGCCGCGGCCCGGCCGAATGGGATATCGTCGACGTCGGCCGCGGCGAAGTGGCTTTCGTCAATCGCGCCACGCGGCGTGTGCTCGATGTGGCGGGCGCCTCGGGCGATGATGGCGCGAATGTTCAGCAGTACGGCTGGAATGGCACCAATGCCCAGCGCTGGCGGATGCAGGGCAGGCAGATTGTCAACGTGGGTAGCGGCAAATGTCTGGACGTGGACGGCAACAGCCAGCCGTTTGGCGCGAATATCCAGCAATGGAACTGTCACGGAAAGTCCAACCAGTCGTGGCGCGTGGGACGCGGTGAAGGTGGTGGTGGCGGAGGCGGTAGCGGCGCTGGCGGCGGAGGATATCGGCCGCCGGTCGATGGCGGCGGAAGCGGCGGCGGCCGCCCATCCGGACGGGCGATCTACAGCGGCCTGATCCAGTCGCGGGCCACCGGCAAGTGTGTCGATGTCGACCGGCGCGGCCGGCCGGATGGCGCCAACATCCAGCAATGGAGCTGCCACGGCAGCGGCAACCAGATATTCGAGGTGATCGACATCGGCCGCGGCGAAGTCGCGGTCATGAATACCGAAAGCGGCAAGGTCATGGAAGTGCAGGGGGGCTCCTGGCAAAACGGTGCCGACGTGGCGCAATGGGGCTGGAACGGCGGCCAGCACCAGCGCTGGCGCATGGAAGCCACCGATCGCGGTTATTTCCGTTTCGTTAACCAGGGCACGCGCAAATGCCTCGACCTCGACGGCGCCAGCACGGCCGACGGCGCCAACATCGCTCAATCGCAATGCCACAACGGCGCCAACCAGCAGTGGCGGGTCGAGATTCGCGGCAGCGGCGGCAGCTGGAGCGGCTACCAGGGTGGCCAGAACTGGTGGCAGCCGGATCGTCCGCAGTACGATGCGCCGCCGTCCTTCGTCATCGGCAATTTCCGCGGATACAGCAACTACTTCAATGCCAACGTGCAATTGTCGGTTTCGCAGGACGGCACAGTCTGGGGCACGGTCGATGGCGGTCAGCGTGTGGCCGGCTATTTCCGCGGCGGGCAGCTGCACTTCGGCAATGCGCGCTATGACGTCTCGCAGGACCGTAATGGCTTCCGTGCCGTGCAGGTCGGACAGCCGAACAACGTGATGAACTACCAACGCACGCGTTGAGTGCGTTGCGCAACGAAAACGGCGCGGAATTCCGCGCCGTTTTTTTTGGGCAGGTATCGCGAAACTACTTGGTGCAGGCGCCCAGGTATTTGCTCTCAAAATTCATCGTCATGTCGCCCATGCCGGGCGGCATTTTCTGTGCCCTCTCGCCAGCCATCTTCATCTTGGTCACGCCCTTCACGCCGTTATCGGCAAACGCCAGCGTGGTGGTCGCGCTCATGCCTTCCTTCGGGCACTCCATGTCGTACGACATGGTATTGCCGCTGTTTTTCACGTTCTTGATCTCACACGATGATTCCCTGCCACCGCTTTTGGGGTCGCGGAACATGTCACCCTTGCTCTTTTCCAGGTCTTCCTTGGTCGTGCAGCGCTGGACTTTGTTGGCAAATCCGCCCATGCCCTGCGGCATGCCGGGAATTTCCATCTTGAAACTGGTTTCGTAGAGGCCTTCTTTCATCTTGCCCCGGAAATCCAGTTGGGCGTGGGCGTTGAGGGAAAGGGCGCTGACGAGGGCGCCGAGCAGCAGTCTGTTCATGGGGGCTCCGAGGGAAATGAATGCGCATCGATATTAACGGGCGGCCAGCCGGAATACAATCACGGGATCGCGGCATCCTGCCCCACGTCCGCCCGGCTTTTGCCGCTGCCCGTCCGCCATGCTACTCGCTTCAACCGACCTGCCCGCCGAAAAAAAGGCCCTGCGCGCAACCGTGCTGGCCGAGCGCGGTCGCATGCCGGCAGAGGCACGCATCAAGGACAGCCGCGCCATCCTGTCGCGGCTGATCGGTTTGCCCGAGTACCATCGCGCCGACAGCGTCATGAGCTACATGAGCTTTGGCGAGGAAGTCGATACACACGCGTTCTTCGACCGACTGCTGGCCGACGGCAAGGCCATCCTGCTGCCGCGCATCGACCGGGCGCGGCGCGCGCTTTCAGTTCACCGCGTGGCGCGGGCCACTGACCTGGTGCCCGGCGTCCGGGGCATCCTCGAACCGCGCAGTGATTTGCCGGCGGCATCCGCGGACGCCGCCGACTTCATCCTCGTGCCCGGCCTCGCGTTCGATCGCGCCGGCAACCGGCTGGGTTATGGCGCGGGCTACTACGACCGGCTGTTGTCGAGCGCCACGGGCAGGGCCTGGCGCGTGGCCGCCGCATTCGATTGCCAGGTTGTCGATGCGGTCCCCGTTGGACCTCACGATCAGCCCATCAACGCTCTCATCACACCTACTCAACTCCTGAGATTCCCGACATGACCGCAAAAATCATCGATGGCAAAGCCATTTCCGAATTTTTTCGCGCCGAATACAAGCTGCGCGCAGACCGGCTGATTGCCGCCGGTACCCGTCCGGGCCTTGCCGTGGTCATCGTCGGGGAGGACCCGGCCTCGCAGGTGTACGTGCGCAACAAGGCGAAAGCCTGTGAAAGTATCGGCATGTACTCCGAAGTTCACGCACTTCCGGCCAGCACCACCCAGGCCGAATTGAGCGCGTTTGTGGAAAGACTGAACCAGCGGCCCGAGATCCACGGCATCCTGGTGCAGTTGCCCTTGCCCAAGAGTATCGACGACCGCGCCGTCATCGAAGCCATTCACCCGGACAAGGATGTGGACGGCTTTGCCTACAGCAACATGGGCGCGCTGGTGATCGATGAGAGCCACTATCCACCCTGCACGCCGTACGGTGTGATGAAAATGCTCGAATACGAAGGCATCGGCGTGGAAGGCAAGCACGTCGTCATCGTCGGCCGCTCCAACATCGTCGGCAAGCCGCAGGCCATGCTCATGCTCAAGGCCGGTGGTACCGTCACCGTGTGTCACAGTAAGACACGCGACCTCGCCCGCTTCGTACGCGACGCCGACATCGTGGTCGCCGCTGTGGGTAAGGCGCGCATGATCACCGGCGACATGATCAAGCCGGGCGCGGTGGTGATCGATGTGGGTATCAATCGTCTGCCCGACGGCAAGCTGGCCGGCGATGTGGATTTCGAATCGGCAAAGGCCGTTGCGTCCGCCATCACGCCGGTGCCCGGTGGCGTGGGACCCATGACCATTACGATGTTGCTGGGCAATACGCTCAAGGCGGCGGAGCGCAAAGCCGGGCTGGCTGTGAGCACACGGGAAACCATGCTGGCGTGAATCCGGCGCACGCCGACCATTTGCATGGAAGAATGACTACATGCCTGCCGCGGCGCGGCAGAATCTCATGACTACCGAAGCGCTGATCAACCAGGCTCACGGGTTTGGCCAGACCGCCGCCGACGCGCTGCTGGTGGAGGCTCCTTCGCTCGGCACATTGCTGGCACACCATGCCACTGCGCAACCCGACGCACCGTTCCTGCGCTACTTCGACGACGAGGCCGGCGTCACGGCCGACTACAGCTACGCGCAGTTCTGGGACGCGGTGCGGCGCGCCGCAGCGGCGCTGCACGCGCAGGGATTGCGCGAAGGGGATTGCGTCGCATCGCTGTCGCACAATCATCCGCTGGCTGCGGTGCTGCTGTTCGCCGGCTGGACCATCGGGCTGGTGGTCGCGCCGCAAAATGTTGCCGAAGACGATGCGCGCATTGCTTTCATCCTGCGAGATGCCGGTGCCCGGCTGTTGATCGCCCACCGGGATCATCTGGACCGCGCGCGACGGCTGGCTGCCGAGGCGGGCACCGCAGCCCGCGTGCTGGACCTGGACGAACTCGGCGGCAATGACCGCGCTGAATTGCAAACAGTGGACTATCGCCGGTATCCCGCCCTGCTGGTCTACACCAGCGGCACCACCGGCCAGCCCAAGGGAGTCGTGCTGACGCAATATAACCTCATGATCAATGCGCGCGGCACGGCGATGTGGCACGCCATCACGCCCGCGTTTCGCCTCATGTGCGTGCTGCCGATTCATCATGTCAATGGCATCGTCGTCACGCTGATCACAACCGTATTCGCCGGCGCCAGCGTCGTGCTCAATCGCAGCTTCAAGGCTTCCACGTTCTGGCGGCGCCTGAGCGAAGAGCGTGTGGCGATTGTTTCCGTGGTGCCGACCATCCTGCAGTTCCTGCATGAGGCGAACGAGGACCTGCGGGCGCGTGAACTTGCAAGTTTTCGCTATTTCATCTGCGGTGCGGGCACCTTGCCGCTGGGCCTGGTTGAGAAATTCGAGCAGCGCTTTGGCATGAAGGTGCTGCACGGTTATGGCCTGTCGGAAACCACCGCATTCAACTGCACGCTGCCCACCAACCTATCCCGCGAAGACCGGCAGCATTGGCTGTCCGCGTTCGGCTACCCGAGCATCGGTACGGTACTTCCATTTTGCGAGATGGCGATCCACGACGCCGACGGACGCCCGCAGCCTGCCGGACAGCGCGGCGAGATCGTGATTCGCGGCCATTACGTCATGGCTGGCTATTTCCATCGGCCGGACGCCAACGCGGAGACCTTTCGGCACGGCTGGTTTCGATCCGGTGACGAAGGCTTCTTCGAATGCGATGCGCAGGGACGCAAATTCTTCTTCATCAGCGGTCGGCTCAAGGAACTGATCAATCGCGGCGGCGTGAAATACAGCCCGTTCGAAATCGAGGATGTGCTGCTTGCCATTCCTGGCGTGCGCGTCGGGCTCGCAATTGGCTTCGATAACGATTGGTATAGCGAGGAAGTTGGTGCGTACGTGGTGCGCGGCGAGGGCGCATCGCTGAGCGAGGCCGACATTCTTGCCGCGTGCCGCACGCGGCTGCCGTTTGCCAAATGCCCGAAGGTCGTGGTGTTTGGCGATGAAGTACCGGTCACCGTGACCGGCAAATACCAGCGCCTCAAACTGAAGCCGCTGTTCGCGGCGTTTGCGGCGACGCAATTTCAAGCCTGAGCGCCGGCGCCGCCGGTTGACGTGGATGGCGGGTCGGCATGTTGCAGGTCAAGCATGAAAACGCAAAGCCCAGCACTGGCGCGGCGTTCCGGGCAAAAACGGTCCGGAAGGCCCGCCAATGCTGGACTTTCGCCTATCTGTGTGGGCTAGTTCTTCACCGTGTAATTGAGCACGATGGGCGCGCCGCCGCGTTTCACTTCGGCGCGAATGCTGCCCATGGAATCGAACTGGCCGTACACGCGCGCCAGGTCGCCGGGTGAGTTGATCGGCTGGCCGTTGATGCCGGTGATGACGTCGCCCATTTGCAGGCCCAGTTTGTTCGCCAGCGATCCGCTGGGGGCATCATCCACGCGTACGCCGCCGGTGGGCGCGGGGCCGATGCGGCCGAGGAAATTCATCTGGCGCGGGTCCTGCAGCACCGTGTTCAGTTCCTGGCGCGACAGGGCGTAGGCGTTGTTGCCGGCGCTCGCCACGTTTAGGCGGAAGTTGGTGGGTGCCGGTCCGCCGGTGGCGGCGTTGAGGTTGGTGGGGCCGGGCTTGGTGCCGGGCTTGTCGAGGTCGATGCGTTCGCGTGCGCCGCTGCGGCTAATGATGATGTGATCGGCGCGCACTTCGACCAGCGAAATGCCGGGCGAGAATTCCTGCTTCAAGTAGACGGTCTGGTCCTTGCCGCCCAGGTTCACCACCGCGGCGGCCAGCGTTTTGCCGTCGACGGCGACCACACCTTTGAGCCGCACGCCGGTGACGGCGGCGGTGGGCGCGTCGGCAGACGATGCCGGGCCATCCTTGTCGCCGAAAAGCTGCCTGCCGAGGCCGATGGGCACCTGCACTTCGGTCGCCGCGGCGGGAACGTCTTTCCACGGCGGATACATGAAATGCCAGAACCACCACGCCAGTTGCAGCCCCAACGCGATGACCAGCAGCGCGCACAACGCGCTCGCAAATCGTGGGACCGGTGCGGCGGAAGAAGCAGTACTGCTCATGGGCTGGCGATCAGTTTGGAGAGGTCGATGTCGAGGTAGCGATACGGTTCCTGCGCAAACGGGTGCTTCTTGTATCCCAGCACCCACGGCTGCATGAGGATGGTACCGCGCTTCAGTGTGTTGACGCGCCAGGGGTTGTACACCCACAGCAGTTTCACCATGCGCTGGTAGATGGCCGTGCGCTCAGGCGAATCAGGCATGGTCTTGATTTTCTCGTAGAGGCGATCGTATTCGGGCAGGCTGAACATGGAATAGTTGGCGCCGCCGATGCTCTTGCTCCAGAACAGCTGCAGAAAGTTTTCGCCGTCGGGGTAATCGGCAATCCAGCCGTACGACATCATCTGCACACGCCCGGTCTGCGCCTGCTTTCGAAGCTCGGGCATTTTCTCGACCTTGTTGAAGGTCATGCGCACACGGATCTGGTCCATGCCTTTCTTCCACAGCTCATTGCGGCTGCGTTCGCGCTGCTGCGGTGGCGCGGCGTGGTCCACCACCAGCGGCGAGCCGTCGGGCATGTCGCGCCAGCCGTCGCCGTCCTTGTCCACGTAGCCGTACATGTCGAGCAGCGCGTTGGCCTTGGCGATGTTGTATTCCAGCGTGTGGCTGCGCATCGGCACATAGCCGGCCATGCCCTCGGCGATCGGGCTCCAGGCGCGGATAGCCTGGTACTTTTCGATGATGCCGATCTCGTCCTCGACCGCGAATGCCATCGAGATGGCGCGTCGCAGCGCAATTTTCTCCGGCGTGTAGCCGCCGATCACATTGGGCCGGCCGTCGATGGTGTCGGCCATGTTGAAGGTGGTGTAGGTGATCCACGCGACTTCATCGGGCGCGGTCGTCATACCGCGCTTGGCCAGGCTCGGCACCAGCTTGCCGCCGGGGACGGCGCTGTCGATGAATGGTGTGGGGATTGGACGGATGTAATCGTATTCGTTGTTGAGAAAGGCCAGCCAGCGCGGCTGCTCTTCCTCCACCGGGTAAATGATGATGCGGCCGATCAGCGGCAGACGCTTGCCCTTGAGGTGCGCGATGGTGGCGCGATCGGTCGGCGAAAGCTTGGGGTCATCTACAGCGGCGGTGGAGAAGTACTCTTCCCGGAACGTGGGACTGGCCACCAGTTCGATGCGCGAAGCTCGTCGCCATTCGCCAAGGCGGTAGGGGCCGGTGCCTACCGGGTGTTCGGCAAAGGCCGGCCCGTAGGCCTCCACGACCTCACGCGCAACCGCCACGGTGGCCGGCATCGCGAGGATGTAGTTCATGTTGTAGTCCGGTTCCTTGAGCCGGATGATGAGCGTGTACGGGTCCGGCGCTTCCAGCCCGCGGATCGGTTTGTCGTAATCAAATTTGCCGGTCTTTTTCGCTTCCTCGCGAAGCTCATCGCCACCGACCAGCTTGCCTTCCACCAGGAATTGCCACTGGGCCTTGAGCTGCGGATCCAGCAGGCGCTTGAGGCTGTACACGTAATCGCCGGCCACCAACTCGCGTTTCTTGCCTTTGAATGCCGGGTCGTCGGTGAAGAAAATGCCGCGCTTGAGCTTCACGGTGTAGGTGCGGCCATCGGCGGAAATTTCCGGCAGCGCGGCGGCAGCGCGCGGCTGCAGCTTGATGGGACGCGCGAGGTGGTCGTACTGCAACAACGAATCAAAGATGTTGTCGCACAGCGTGCCGGTCATCTCATCGGATTCCCAGGCACAGTCGAAGCCTTTTTCCGCGGACTGCACCGGTGTGCGCAGCACCTTGTTCATGTCGGCGGCCATCGCGTTGGCAGCCATTGCGCCGGGTGCCAGCAGGAAGAGCAATGCCACGGCGTTGGCCGCCACCGTCGCAAGGGCTGCGCGTTGCCGCATGTCAGTGCAGGATGCGCAGCACACCCTGCTCCTCGGCCGTCGTACCCTGTGGTGACAGCGAGGCGTGGTGCAGGATCATGCGCCAGCCACCCGGCGTGAGCAGGTAAACGTTGGTGGCAAGCACCGGCGGCGGCACCGATTTCTGCTTTTGTGCTTGCTCGAAGGTCTCGTACACACTGTGGATGGCAAGCGTCTGGCTCTGGTGCTTGCGCAGTTCGCTCACCGCCAGGCGGGTATTGGGGCCGTGCGAAAAAATGTCGGCAAAACTGTCGCGGATCGCGGTCAGCCCGGCCAGCCGCGGCCCCTGCGGATGGATGCACACCACACCCGGCTCGTCGGCCCACACGGCCATCATCAGATTCAGGTCGGCGCGCTCAAAGGCATCGTAAAACGCGGCCTCGCAATCGGCCGGCGTCGGGAAAAGTTTGGGGGTCTTCTTGGGCATACGCAATGATAACGGGTTGCCCCGCGCTTGGCGGTGGCCCATCGCCGTGCATCCGGCATCACCGCCAAGCCGGATACTGCGCGGCATAAATTCGGCGTAAACTTTTCGACGTTGCAGCGGTCCATGGTTTTTCTTCGTGCCCGCCTGTCGCGCCGGCACCGATGCAGTCCTGCTTCGTTTCGCCCGTTTCCAGTCCCCTGTTCAACAGCCACTGTTCACCAATCCGGAGAAACTCATGCTGCGTTTTCACGTCAACGGCGAAAAACTCGAGACCGATGTACCCGCCGATACCCCGCTACTGTGGTTCCTGCGCGACAAGCTGGAACTGACCGGCACCAAGTTCGGCTGCGGCATCGCGTTGTGCGGCGCCTGCACCGTTCACGTCGATGGCCAGCCGATACGCTCCTGTTCCACGCCCATTTCCGCAGTCGCCGGGAAAAAAGTCACCACCATCGAGGCCATCGGCAAGTCAGCCCTCGGCAAAAAGGTACAGGAAGCGTGGCTGTCGGAAGACGTGGTGCAGTGCGGTTATTGCCAGTCCGGCCAGATCATGTCGGCCGTGGCGCTGCTGGCCAAGAATAAGTCGCCCAACGACAAGCAGATCGATGAGGCCATGAGCGGCAACATCTGCCGCTGCGGTACATACAACCGCGTGCGCGCCGCCATCAAGGTCGCCGCCGGCAGCGGTGGCAAGTCCGCGACCCCGGCCGCCAACAAACCTGCCGCCAAAGCAAAGGCATAGGGTGCCGACATGAAAGAACTCACGCAAAAACGCCAGCCGGCTGCTTCTACGTCGCCGGTCAATCGCCGCCAGTTCCTGAAGGCGTCCGCCGCCGCCAGCGGTGGCCTGGTCATCGGCTTCAATCTCACGCTGGGCAACCGGCGCGTCGATGCGCAGCAACCGCCGCCACCGGTGACCGCACCCAACGCGTTCCTGCGCATGGGCAAGGATGGTTCGGTCACGGTGCTGATCAAGCACCTCGAGTTCGGCCAGGGGGTGATGACCTCGCTGCCGATGCTGGTGGCCGAGGAAATGGATTGCGAGTGGTCCAAGGTGCGCGCCGAACTGGCGCCCGCCGCGCCCGAGTTTGCCCACACCGCTTTTGGCATGCAGATGACCGGCGGCTCGTCGTCGGTGGCGAACTCCTGGATGCAACTGCGCACGGTGGGTGCCACCGCGCGGGCGATGCTGCTGGCCGCCGCGGCCGAGCAATGGAAAGTCGGTGCAGAAAAGTGCCGAACCGAAAACGGTACGGTGATCGGGCCGGCCGGGCAAAGGGCCAGCTTCGGATCCCTGGCCGATGCCGCCGGCAAACAGAAGGCGCCGGAGAAAGTGGCGCTCAAGGACGCCAAGTCGTTTCGCATCATCGGCAAACCAACGCGGCGCATCGACGCCGCGCCGAAGGTCAATGGCAGCGCCAGGTTCGGCATGGACGTCACCGCCAAGATGGTACCCAACCTGCACATCGCGCTGGTCAAGCACGGGCCGCAGTTCGGCGCGCGCGTGGCGAAGTTCGACGCCTCGAAAGTGCAGGGTGTGCCGGGTGTGACGCATGTCATCCAGGTGCCCGGCGGCGTGGCGGTGGTCGCCAAGACGTTCTGGGCGGCGAAGAAGGGCCGTGATCTGCTCGATGTGAGCTGGGACCTGGCTGATGCCTCCAGGGCCGATACGGTGAAGATGCGTGCGGCCTACCGCGAACTGGCCAAGACCCCGGGACTGGTGGCGAAAGCGGGCGCGCCCGCCGAGGCGCTCAAGGGGGCTGCCAAGACCGTTTCCGCCGAGTACGAAGTGCCGTTCCTCGCGCACGCTGCCATGGAGCCGCTCAACTGCACTGTCAGCGTCAAGGCGGACAGCGCCGAGATCTGGGTGGGCTCGCAATTCCAGACCTTTGACCAGGGGGCAGCCTGCAAGGTGCTGGGCATGAAGCCCGAGCAGGTGAAGCTCAACACCATGATTGCCGGCGGCGGCTTTGGCCGTCGCGCCAACCCGGCCTCGGATTACATCGTTGAAGCGGTGCAGATCGCCAAGGATGCGAAGGTGCCGGTGAAAACCATCTGGACGCGCGAGGACGACATGAAGGGCGGCTACTACCGGCCCATGTACGTGCATCGCGTCAGCGCCGGGGTCGATGCCGCCGGCAAGATCGTCGGCTGGGACCACACCATCGTCGGCGAGTCGATCATTGCCGGTACCCCGTTCGAGCCGTTTTTTGTCAAGGACGGCGTCGATGCCACCAGCGTGGAAGGCGTGGCCGACTCACCCTACGACATCCCGGCCATGCGCGCGGCGCTGCACACCACCAAGGACGGGGTGCCCGCCCTGTGGTGGCGCTCGGTGGGCCATACCCACACGGCATTCGTCATGGAAACCATGATGGACGAACTGGCCAAAGCAGCGGGCAAGGACCCGGTGGCATTTCGCGCTGAATATCTCGCCAAGCATCCGAAGGTGCTCAACGTGCTCAAGGCCGCCGCCGAAAAGGCCGGCTGGGGCTCGGCCTTGCCCAAGGGCGTGGCGCGCGGCATCGCGGTTCACGAAAGCTTCGGTTCGGTGTGCGCGCACGTGGCCGAGGTCAGCATCGAAAAAGGCCAGATCAAGGTGCATCGGGTGGTCTCGGCCATCGATTGCGGCATGGTGGTCAATCCGCTGACGGTGACGGCGCAGGTCGAAAGCGCCGTGGTATACGGCCTTTCCGCCGCGCTGCACGGCGGCATCACGCTCAAGGACGGCGTGGTCGAGCAGGGCAACTTCAACGATTACCCGGTGCTGCGCATCGCCGAAATGCCCAAGGTGGAGGTGCACATCGTCAGCAGCAACGACGCCCCGACCGGCATCGGCGAGCCCGGCACGCCGCCGATCGCGCCGGCGGTGGCGAACGCGGTCTTCTCGCTGACCGGCAAACGCGTGCGGGAGATGCCGTTCAAGGTGTGATTCCCTGTTCTGTCGATCGACAAGACACTAGCACTGGTGCGGCGTTTCAGGCATTTTCGGCCTGGGAGGTGCGCCAGTACTGGAGTTATGCAGTGATCAGTTGAGAAATTGATGCCGGCCCGCGGGGAACTCGGACCCGCTGGCGTACACTAACCCCCTATGAAACGTCCCGTCATGACACGCTTCCGCTGGATCGCCACCATCGTGGCGATTTTCATTCTGGGCGGTTGCGCTTACCTCGAGACTAAGCAGGGTGAGTTGATCTTCAATCCGGCACAGGCGGAATGGCGCGGCTTCCGCGGGCTGCCCG
>JBGATH010000067.1:0-14186 GCA_044229235.1 Usitatibacteraceae bacterium | reverse complement strand
ATGCCGCGCCGCAAGGCTGCGGCAAAAAACTCGCGCGCGAACTCCGGCCGCGAGGTGCGCACCTCGAACGCCCAGATCATGCCTGTCTGGCGGAAGTCTTCGACGCGCGGATCGGCCGCCAGCGGCGCGCACAGCGACGCAAAGCGCCTCGCGCTGTCGCGGTTGACGGCAAGCGTGTCGTCGTCAGCGAAAATCTCCAGCGTCGCCAGCGCCGCGCGACAGGCCAGCGCGCTGCCGGTATAGGAATGCGAATGCAAAAAGCCGCGCGCGGCATCATCGTCATAAAACGCCGCGTAAACCGCAGCGGTGGTCAGCACGCAGGACAGCGGCAGATAGCCGCCGGTAAGGCCTTTGGACAGGCACAGGAAATCGGGCCGGATGGCGGCCTGCTCATAGGCAAACATGGTGCCGGTGCGGCCGAAGCCGGTCATGATTTCATCGGCGATCAAATGCACGCCGAACTGGTCGCACAGCGCACGGGCACGCTGCAGGTAGTCAGGTGCGTACATGCGCATGCCGGCGGCGCCCTGCACCAGCGGCTCGATGATCAGCGCGGCAATATTCTGATGCTGTGTCGCCAGCAACTGTTCGAGTGCGTCGATCGCGCCGGGCTGGGCAGGGAAGGGCACGCGCAGGTTATTGTTCAGCAGCGGCCCGTAGGCATCGCGAAATACGGCGACATCGGTCACCGCCAGCGCGCCCAGCGTTTCGCCGTGATAGCTGCCCTCGATGCTGACGAATTTCTGTTTCGCCGGCCGGCCAGTGTTGCGCCAGAAGTGAAAACTCATCTTCAGCGCGATCTCGACCGCGCTGGCGCCGTCGCTGCCGTAAAACGCGTGACCGAGGCCGCTTAACGCGGCGAGGCGCTCCGAGAGCGCGATGACCGGCTCATGGGTGAAGCCGGCCAGCATGGCGTGTTCGAGTTGGTCGAGTTGTTGTTTCAGCGCCGCGTTGATGCGCGGGTTGGCGTGGCCGAACAGGTTCACCCACCAGGAGGAGACCGCATCAAGGTAACGGTTGCCCTCGGCATCAAATAGCCAGGCACCTTCGCCGCGAACCAGCGGCACCAGCGGGAATTGCTCGTGGTGCTTCATCTGCGTGCACGGGTGCCAGACGGCGGCGAGCGAGCGGGCGACGAGCGTGCTGTTGTTCGTGTTGGGCATGGCAGGCAGCATGGGCCTGCAATGTAGCACAGCGTCTCGGCATCTTGCTCAGGCGGCAGGCGTCAAACTCCAGCATTGGCGCGGCCTGCAGCGGCGAGCGTCAAACTCCAGCATTGGCGCGGCCTGCAGCTTGAAAGTGGCTGGTGAGCCGCGCCAATGCTGGAGTTTGACCCCCGTGCACTCCGCGCCTGCTGACTTACCGAGGCGTCAGGGCGTGGAAAACGCCGTTATGCACGTCAGCAACCAAAACGCCAGCACGTTGGCAAACATCAGCCACGTCATCGCCCGCCATATCCGTCGGCGAACAACTTCGCCCGGGTTCGTTTGCGGTGTCGCGCCAGCCCCCTGCCCCAGTGCGGATCGATGCGGCGGGCCCGCGCGCGCGATTTCGCACAGCGAACCCGGTGTGAAGGCGCGTGCTATCCGTTGCCGTTGCCGATGAATGATGTGTGCCATGCCGGCCTCTCCGCTTGTCATCAATTGCCTGCCGGCGCGATGCCGGAAATGGCGTGATGCATTTGCCGTGCCATTTGCCAACAAACTGATTTTCAAGGGAGTTTGCGCGACCAGTTGGCGTGAACTGTAGTCATTGCCCGACAGGTCGCTGACGCGGGCCGCAAGCACCTGTTTCCAGAGTGAATGAGCTGTTGCCGGGTGGCGACGATTGCGGCGCGTATTGTGAGCCGCCATGGGTTAGCAAGCGCTGGCACCCGCTAGCGGCCTTTGCTAGCAACACGGCTCGCACATTCCATGGCGAAATAAATCGGCGCTTTTGCCCATCCGACCCTGGAGCCTTGGAATGCAATTATTGGATCTGATCGAGACCCAACTGATTTCAAACCGCTTGCCGCTGGTGGCCGTGTCGCTTGCCGCCGTCCCGCATTCGAATACGCCGACGGTGTTGACGCTGCACTGGCACGGATTCGTTGAAGTAAAACTGACGGACGATGCCAATCCGGTGGGCTACCAGCCCGTGCCGAGTTCGGCGCTGCAGATAAATTCACGCTGGGATCAGCTCACCGAACTCGATCAGGAAGCGCTCGAAACCGCCTGGGAACTGGGCGCGTGGAATCTCGAGCGCGTGGAGGCGCGGCCGTTCGGACGCATCGGCGCCGAGACGCGGGAAACAATCGAAGGCATGCATGCATTCGGCACCTCGCCGCTTGCCATCCAGGGGGATTCGCCATTTGTTGCCGATGTTCCCGACGGCGACGATCTGATCGAGGCTGCCGGCAAGTCCGGCTACGTGCAGTGGCTGTTTCGTCCGGTGCGCGGCGGGCTTTGGTCGGAAGTGGCTGATGACGTCACGCTGCAACCCGGCGGCTATCGCAATCCGCCCTGCCCGATGCTGGCCGATGCGCCACAGCAACGGCAGTCGCCGCGGGACCGTCGATGGGTCTACCAGTTTGGACGCAGCAACAAACTGACCGGCAACTAGGGTCGCTCGCTCAAGGCCAGCTTTGCGCCGAGGCCGACAAAAAAGACGCCGAGCGAACGGTTGAGCCAGAGCGCCGTGCGCGACGCGGTGTTCAGCCGTAGCAGCAGGCGCGCCGCCGCCCAGGCTACAAAGACATTCCACAGTGTGCCGTTCAGGTTGAACACGAGCCCGAGGAACAGGAAGGCCGCGATCTTGCTCGGGCTCGTCGCATCGATGAATTGCGGCACGAAGGCTAGGAAAAACAGCGCGACCTTCGGATTGAGCGCGTTGGTTAGAAACCCCTGCCAGAAAATGCGCGAGATATTGGCCGATGGCATGTTCGCCGCGACGCGCAGCGACGGGCCGCGGCTGAGTAACAAGCCAATTCCCAGGTACACGAGATACGCTGCCCCGACCCACTTCACGACGGTGAATGCGAGCGCCGACGTTGCCAGAATCGCCGATAGACCCAGCGCTGCCGCAAGGATGTGCACGAAGCAACCGGCGGCAATGCCCAGTGCCGCCCAACAGCCCGCCGCCAATCCCTGCGTCGAACTGCGGCCGAGGATGTACAGGAAATCCGCACCCGGCGTGATGTTGAGCAACAAGCCTGAGATGATGAAAAGAATGAGATCGTGTGTGCCAAACATGGGCCGATGATAGGCAGTTTTGCAGCTGTGCGCATGCGCATCGTCAGGACGGCGACGCCTGTTCAAACGTGGACATTTGTGAACTAGTCGCAAATCGCACAGCGTCGCTGCAGGAAATCACCTACATTCGCCCCGACGCTGCCAGCAATGCGTTGCGCCCTCCACGGATAGACTGCATTTTGCAGACCCGGACATGGCGCGACCGGCAGCCACCAGGGACGAAACGTAATGTCTGCAGCAAACAGAATTCAAGATTCCGCCGGCACGGAAATACGACGCGTCGCCATCGTCGAGGATGATCCTGCGACCAGCGATGCCATTTTCAAATGGGTGAATGAACTCGGGCACGACGCGGTGCGCTTCGACAGCGGCGAGCAGCTGCTGGCCAGTGGCGCCGCCGCCGGTTTCGCGCTTTACATTCTCGACTGGGGCCTGCCGGGCATGTCCGGTATCGACATCCTGCGACAGTTGCGCAGCCTGTTTGCCTCGGAAGCGCCGGTCATCTTTTGTACCTCTCGCGATGCTGAAGTCGATGTGGTGGACGCGCTCGGCGCCGGCGCCGACGACTTCATCGTCAAACCGGTGCGTCGCAACGAGCTGACCGCGCGCATCGCCGCGACCCTGCGCAGGGCCTACCCGGTCACGCCGGCATCAGACGTACTGGATATCCCGCCATATACGATCCACCTCCCGGATCGCTCGATCGCCCTGCACGGCGCCGCCGTCGAACTGCAGAACCGCGAATACGAACTGGCCCTTATGCTGTTCCAGAACCTCAATGGCGTCGTGTCGCGAGAGCGGCTGATCCAGTCGCTATGGGGCAATGTGCCGATGGAAACCTCGCGCTCGCTGGACACGCATGCGAGCCGGATTCGTCGCAAGCTGGCGCTGTCGGCTGAAAATGGCATCGTCCTGCAATCGGTTTACGGCAAGGGCTACCGTCTCCAGGTGGTTGAGCGCGCCATTTCCCGCTGACCGCCGGGCCGGGAACCGGCAAAGCGGTCGAAACCTGGCCGCACCCGTCTTGCGAAATTGCGGCATGCAGATCACCAGCATTGGCGCGACTCTCCGGCCAAAAACGCCTGAAAATGGCCGCCATTCCTCGAGTTTTATCAACTTATGCGGGCGTCGCCTTGCCTGTGCAGCTGCCTTGGCCGGAATAATTCCAGCCGGGAACCTTGAAAAACAGCCTTGCAGACGCTATTATTAGCACTCGCTCGGGTTGAGTGCCAGTAGCGCGCTGGCGCAGATGGCGCTCCCTGAAAGTTTCTGCCGGCTGCATCGTGGCCGGTTTTCTGCAAATCAATCTGTCTATCAAGGAGTGAGCTATGAAACTGCGTCCATTGCACGATCGCGTGATCGTCAAGCGTCTGGAAGAAGAACGGAAAACGGCGTCCGGCATCGTTATCCCGGATACCGCTGCCGAGAAGCCGGACCAGGGCGAAGTGCTGGCGGTTGGCCCCGGCAAGAAGAATGAAGACGGCAAGCTGTTCCCGGTCGACGTGAAGGTAGGCGACAAGATCCTGTTCGGCAAGTACGCCGGCACCACCGTCAAGGTTGACGGTGACGAGCTGCTCGTCATGCGCGAAGAAGACATCATGGCCGTTGTGGCCTGATCGCTGATCTCCACCCAATTCATTGATAAGAGGTAATCATCATGGCATCTAAAGAAGTCAAATTCGGCGGCGACGCGCGCGTCCGCATGGTTCATGGCGTGAATGTTCTCGCCAATGCAGTCAAAGTCACCCTGGGCCCGAAGGGCCGCAATGTGGTTCTGGAGCGCTCGTTCGGCGCCCCCACCATCACCAAGGACGGCGTGTCGGTTGCCAAGGAAATCGAATTGAAGGACAAGTTCGAAAACATGGGCGCGCAAATGGTCAAGGAAGTCGCTTCCAAGACCTCCGACGTGGCCGGTGACGGCACCACCACCGCCACCGTGCTGGCGCAATCCATCGTGGTTGAAGGCATGAAGTATGTGGCCGCCGGCATGAACCCGATGGACCTCAAGCGCGGCATCGACAAGGCCGTCACCGCCATCGTCGCCGAGCTGAAGAAGCTGTCGAAGACCACCACCACCAACAAGGAAATCGCCCAGGTCGGTTCCATTTCCGCCAACTCCGACGAGAACATCGGCAAGATCATCGCCGACGCAATGGAAAAAGTCGGCAAGGAAGGCGTGATCACCGTTGAAGACGGCAAGTCGCTCGACAACGAACTGGAAGTGGTTGAAGGCATGCAGTTCGACCGCGGCTACCTGTCGCCGTACTTCATCAACAATCCCGACAAGCAAGTTGCGCTGCTCGACGAGCCGTTTGTCCTGCTGCACGACAAGAAAATCTCCAACATCCGCGACCTGCTGCCGGTACTCGAGCAAGTCGCCAAGGCCGGCCGTCCGCTGCTGATCATCGCCGAAGATGTCGATGGCGAAGCGCTGGCCACCCTGGTGGTGAACAACATCCGCGGCATTCTGAAGACCACCGCCGTCAAGGCGCCGGGCTTCGGTGATCGTCGCAAGGCCATGCTGGAAGACATCGCGATCCTCACCGGTGGCACTGTGATCGCGGAAGAACTCGGCCTGAAGCTCGAAAACGTGACCCTGAAGGACCTGGGCCGCGCCAAGAAGATCGAAGTGGGCAAGGAAAACACCACGATCATCGACGGCGCCGGTGACGAAGAATCCATCAAGGCGCGTGTCGCGACCGTCCGCAAGCAGATCGACGACGCCACCTCCGACTACGACAAGGAAAAGCTGCAAGAGCGCGTGGCCAAGCTTGCCGGCGGCGTTGCCGTGATCCGCGTCGGTGCCGCGACCGAAGTCGAAATGAAGGAAAAGAAAGCCCGCGTGGAAGATGCGCTGCACGCTACCCGCGCTGCCGTTGAAGAAGGCATCGTGGCAGGCGGTGGTGTTGCACTGCTGCGTGCCCGCGCCAACGCCGGTGCCATCAAGGGCGACAACGTCGAGCAGGATGCCGGTATCAAGATCGTATTGCGCGCCGTCGAAGAGCCGCTGCGCATGATCGCGCAGAATGCCGGTGACGAGCCGAGCGTGGTGGTGAACAAGGTCGTCGAAGGCAAGGGCGATTTTGGCTACAACGCTGCTTCCGGCGAGTACGGCGACCTGGTGAAGATGGGCGTTCTGGACCCGACCAAGGTGACGCGTTATGCGCTGCAGAACGCGGCCTCCGTCGCATCCCTGATGCTGACGACCGATGCCATGGTTGCCGAACTGCCGAAGGAAGAACCGGCAGGTGGCGGCATGGGTGGCGGCGGGATGGGTGGAATGGGCGGCATGGGCGGCATGGACATGTAATCCCGCTTCGATTGCCGGGCGCTGGCCGCGTTGGCCGGTTGCTCGTGTACCAACGCGTACACGTCGCAATCGTCCGCCTCGCCATCATCCCGGCACTCGAACCGGTGGGTCAGCATTGGCCTGCCATGAAAAAGCCCCGCTTCGGCGGGGCTTTTCTTTTGCTGTCGCGTTTCCGGCGGGCAGTGTTTTTCTGGCTGTGATCTAATAATCGCGGCCCGCCGTACCGGCAATCGATTTGTATCGGTGCAGACAACAGCCAACTCACTCACTATCGGAAATATCAGGAGACTCCATGAACAAAATCACCACACTGGCCGCGGCACTGCTGATCGGCGTATCTGGCGCGGCACTGGCCCAGAAACAGGAAGCACCGAAGGCGGACGCCAAAGCCGCGCCGGCCGCCAAGGCCGATGCCAAGGCCGCGGCGGCGCCCAAGGCAGACGCGAAAGCGGCACCTGCGGCCGAAGCGAAGAAAGAGCCGCTGGATCTGAACACCGCGTCCGAAAAGGATCTGGTTGCTCTGCCCAAGATCGGCGATGCCAAGGCCAAGGCAATCATCAAGGCGCGTCCGTTCGCGGGCAAGGATGAACTGGTCGCCAAGAAGATCCTGACGCAAGCCGAATACGACGGCATCAAGGACCTGATCATTGCCAAGCAGGCCAAGAAGGAAGAAGCGAAAAAAGACGAGCCGAAGAAAGAAGTGAAAAAAGAAGAAGCGAAGAAAGACGACAAGAAGAAGTAATTCACTTTCGCTGTTCGCAATCCCGAACGGGGCAGCATCGCTGCCCCGTTTTCATTTGCTCCCGGCGATCGCTAACGATGCCGCTTTCTGCGCAGAAACTGGTAGAGCGGCAAGGTGGAGGAAACGATGATCAGCACGCGCGTCACGTGCGCTGCCGTGACCAGCGCCACGCCCAGCTGCAGGTTGCGGGCGGTGATCGACATTTCCGCGATGCCACCGGGCGCGGCGGCCAGAATCATGCTCGGCGCGTAAATTCCGGTCGCTGCCGACAGCGCGAACGCCATGGCTGTGGACAGCAGCATCATCACGATAATGCAGGCAAGAATAACGCTGACGAAACGCGGTGCGTCGCGCAGAAAGTCCCGCGAGAACCGCGCGCCCAGCGCGCAGCCGAGCAGCACCTGCCCGAAATTGGCGAGTCGCCCCGGCATGGATGAGAACTCGACGCCGGCCGCCGTCACGGCGATGGTGGCAATCAGCGGCCCCATCATCCACGGGTTGGGAAAGCGGATCGCGGCAAACAGCGCGCCACCAGCAGCAGCGATGGCGAACAGTGCGGCCAGGCCCGTCCAGGAAAGCGGAATCGCTACCGGTCGATAAATATCGCCGCCGTGAACCTCGGCGATGGTCAGCGCGACCGGGATGCTGCAAACCACCAGCAGGATGCGCAGCGAATGCGCCACGGCCACCTTGTCCACCGCCGCCCCGAAGCGGTCGCCCAGATTGGCCATTTCGGTGGCACCACCGGGCACGCTGGCGAAGAACGCCGTGGCATCGTCCACGTAGGCGAAGCGGGTAAGGATGCGGCTGGCCAGATAGCCGATGACAATGGCACCGAATGCGGCGGCGACCAGCACGCCGGCATTGCTCCAGACCTCCCGTGCCACTGCCGGCGAGAAATACAAGCCCAGCGTGATGGCGATGCACAGTTGCCCCAGTTCCCGCCCCAAGGGGGGTGAAGCCAGGCGGGCACCGCTGAAGTTGCACAACGCCATGCCAAGCAGCGGCCCGATCATCCACGGCAGCGGCGTCTTCAGCCACGCACACAGCGCGCCGCCCACGATGGAAACCAGCAAACCCAGCAGGATGTTTCGGGGAGAGGCCAAGGAATTGGATTTATGGGCGCTTCTCGCTATAATAGCGGGCTTGCCGCGCCCTATTCAGCCGAAAAGTAAATGAAGATGGGCGCCGCAAAGAGCAGAGGACTGCCTGCTCGAAGTTGTAGATGCAGTCAGCCGGTTTACGGCCTGGTAGCTCAGTCGGTAGAGCAGAGGACTGAAAATCCTTGTGTCGGTGGTTCGATTCCGCCCCAGGCCACCAAACAACAAACGCCCCCTCGTGGGGCGTTTTTGTTTGGTGATTGGGTCAGGAGGCGAATCGCCCCTGGTTCGACTAAACGAAGTCCAGTGGACTTCGGTTGGACGCGCGGCAGCGCGGTCGCGCAGCGATGGCCGTCTCGCTTCGGCGAGGCGGCCACATTCCGCCCCAGGCCACCAAATTGAAAAACGCCCCGCATGGGGCGTTTTTCGTTTGCCTGGTCAACGCTCGCGCGCCAACTACTTCGCTGCCAATCTCACCAGATCGGCATACAACGCGTCCGGAACATCGACGCCGTCAATTGCCGCTTTCGCCGCAATGCCCTCGCGCCGCGCGCCGGGCAAGCGCACGCCTTCATCGGCCAGCATCGCGCCCACCAGCGTCTCGATGCGGTGGAAGAAGACTTCGCGCCCGGCAAGTGCTTCCGGGTCGATGACGATGAAAGCCTGGCCGATCCGCGGCTTGTTACCTTCGTCAACGAAAAAGGAATCGGCCTCGTAACCAAACGCCGCACCCGTCAGCGCGCAGCACAGCAGCTCCACGATCAGCGCCAGCATCGCGCCCTTGGCGCCGCCGGCGGGCATCATGGTGCCCTCCATGCCTGCCTTGGGGTCGGTGGTGGGCTTGCCGTTCTTGTCGAGTGCCCAGCCGAGCGGAATCGATTCCCCTTTCTTGGCGGCCACCATCAGCTTGCCGCGCGCCACTTCCGACAGTGACAGGTCGATCATCAGCGGCGAGGCCGATTCGCGCGGGAACGCCGCCGCGATCGGATTGGTGCCGAATATCCCGCGCTTGCCGCCCCATGCCGACATGGCGGAAGGCGAGTTGCCGAAGGCGAGCCCGACCATGCGTGCGGCGGCCACGGCCTCGAGATGATGCGCGGCCGCGCCGAAGTGATGGCTGTTGGTCACGCCGACGAAGCAGGCACCGGCAATGCGCGCGCGGCTGATCGCTTCGGCGACGGCCAGCTCGCAGGCGGGGAAAGCCAGCCCGCAGCCGGCATCAATCAGGCACGCCGCAGCCTTGCTGTTGACCACACGCGGCACGGCCTTGCCATCGGCGCGCCCGTTGCGGAGATGGGTGGTGTACTGGGGCACGCGCGACAGGCCGTGCGATGGCAGGCCGCGCGACTCGGCGTACATCAGGGCGCGCGTAGTCGCGGTTGCCATGTGCGGCGAGGCGCCGGCTTGCAGGAAGGCGCGTTCGGCCAGTTCCGTCAGTGCTGCCAGTGAATGCGTGGCCATGGTTCGCCTCAAACGGTTCGGGAGAGGAATTGCGCCACGCGCTCGGCAATCATGTCGCTGACGCGGACATTGGATTCAGCGGTGACTCCGGCGATGTGCGGCGTAAGGATCAGGTTGGGACAACCGGCAAGCGGTGAGCCCGCTTTGAGCGGTTCGGCATCGAACACATCGAGCGCCGCCCCGCCGAGCCGCTTGCCACGCAAGGCCTCGGCCAGCGCGGCCTCATCGATCACGCCACCGCGCGCCGAGTTGATCAGTACGGCACCGGGCTTCATGGTGGCAAGCTCTTTCGCACCCAGCAAGTTGCGGGTTTGCGGCGTGAGAGGGATGTGCAGCGAGACCACGTCGGCCTGCTGGAGCAATTGGTCAAACGGCACTGCCGTCACCCCGGTCTCACGCCAGATCGGGGCGGAAGCGGGAATGACCGGATCATGCGCGATCACCTGCATGCCCAGCCCCTTGGCCAGGGTCGCGGTGAGGCGGCCAATGCCCCCGAAACCCACCAGCCCCAGGCTCTTGCCGGCAATCTCGCGGCCGTTCGACAGCGGGCCGCGCGGCCAGGCGCCCGCCGCAACTTCCGCGGTCGAGGCATAGGCGCCGCGCAACAGCATCATGGCAGTGCAGATCACGTATTCCGCGACCGCAAGCGCGTTGGCGCCGGTTGCGGGAATGACCTCGATACCACGCGCCGCGCAAGCCGCAACATCGATGTTGTCGAGGCCCACCCCGAGCCGCCCGACCACCCGCAGTTTCGGCGCGGCGGCCAGCACCGCGGCATTTACCTGCGTGCGATTGCGCACGATCAGCGCATCGGTGTCGCCCAGCCGTTCGAGCAGTTCGGCGCGGCGATCGACCAGGGTGGCGTCGTAAGTGGTGTCGAATTGCCCGGCGAGCGCGGCGACGGCCGCGTCATCCATGAATTCGCTGATCAGGACTTTCATTGCATGTACCTGCCGCAGTAGGCGCCGGGTGACGGCGCATGGAGAAGAATTCGGACGAGACGCCATGCCGGGCGCAGGCTGCGACCGGCATGGGTGTGGTGGTCGAACGTGGGCGTTACGTTATGCGCTTTCGTACAAACGGGTCAGCACGAATTCACGATGCCCAAGCGCCTCGGCTGCCGTGAGGCGACCGTTTACGGTGCGCAGCATCATGTCGAGCAGCTTGTCGCCGGCCTCATCCAGCACCATCGAGCGCTGGAGCAGCGCCGTCGAGTCGACGTCAATGTGCTCGCTCATGGTGCGCACGGTACGCGGGTTGGCGCAGATCTTGATCACCGGCAGGATGGGGTTGCCGATCACGTTGCCCTGCCCCGTTGGAAAGAAATGCACCGCGTAGCCGGATGCCGCGCACAGGGTCACCATTTCGGCGGCGGCGGAGGACGAGTCCATGAACCACAATCCGGGGCCGCCGGGAATCTCGGCCTTGTCGATCACGCCGTCGACGAGACACTTCTTGCCGATTTTCTGGATGTTGCCCATGGCCTTTTCCTCGATGGTGGTGAGGCCACCGAGAATATTGCCCTTTGTGGGTTGCGAATCAGACAGGTCATCGGTCTTGTGGCGGTTCACCATGTCCTGATAACGATTGAACATGGCCATGAAGTCCTCGGCCACTTTTGGCGTGCGGCAGCGCTTCACCACTTCGGTCTCGCCGCCGGTGATTTCGCTGGTCTCGCCGAATACCAGCGTGCAGCCAACTTCATACAATTTGTCGAAGGCATTGCCGACGGTCGGATTGGCGCCGCAGCCGGAGGTCGTGTCCGATTCGCCGCATTTGGTCGACACCCACAAGTCGCTGATCGGGCATTCCACGCGCTGATTTTCGGATGCGGCCTGCAGGAATTCGCGGGCCGCCTTGGAGGCACGCAGAATGGTGTCGTGGTCGCCGTGTTGTTCGATGCCGAAACCGACCACCGGCTTGCCCGAGGCGGCAATGCCGTCGACGACTTTCTTGGTCCAGCCGTCCTCGATGCCGATGACGACCACCGCCGCCACATTCGGGTTGCAGCCGGTGCCGATGAGGGTGCGGAAATGCAGCGCGAGGTCGGCGCCGAACTGCAGGCGGCCATACGGATGCGGCAGGGCCATCACACCCTTGATGTTGTGCGCCACCGCCTCCGCAGCGGCGTTGGAAAGGTCATCGACCGGCAGGATGATGACGTGGTTGCGCACACCGACGCGGCCGTTGGCGCGACGATAGCCCCGGAAAGTGGTGTTCTTGGAGATGATGGACATGACGTTTCCTTGAAAGTGGTCTTGCGGCGGCGGCAACGCGTGCGGCGCCGGACAGGCGAACGGATTGGTGGATTACCAGCGCTTGGTCTTGATGTTGTGAACGTGGGCGTGTTCGCCCGCCTTGATCGGGGCAACCACCTTGCCGATGTCGGTGCCGTACTTGAAGACCGTGTCGCCAACCGACATATCCTTCAGCGCGATCTTGTGGCCGATGGGAATGTCCTGCAGCGTGCGGATGGTGATCTGCTTGTCGTCATCCATGATCCAGGCGGTCAGGTCGGTGCCGGCCTTGATGCCTTCGACGACTGCGACTGCGACGGTGTCCTTGGCTTCGTGCAATACAAAATGAATCATTTCGTGCTCCTGCCTTGATTGGTTCGGCCGCGCCCGCCAAACGGTGCGGCAATGGTCCTGCGCTCTGGTGAAGCCCCGCCCTCCGGCCGCGCCGCCATGCGGAATCCAGGCGCGGGGAAGCTGACAGCAATGTTATGCAGCCCGTCGCCCAAAGTCAACCAAGTCATCTATATGAGTTGTACCAGCGGCCCCGCTTGGTTATGATGACGGCATCATGGAAAGCAAATCCCGTACGGCCAAATGGGCCGACCCGGCGCGGCGCAGCAAGCTGATGGTGGGCACGGCACTGGATACACCGCTTTACAAGGAAGTGAAGCGTCTGCTGACCGAAACCATTCGCGCCGGCGAGTGGAAACCGGGCAGCGCCATCCCCGCCGAGCGGGTCCTGTCCGAACGCTTCCAGGTGGCGGTGGGAACGATTCGCAAGGCCGTCGACGAGCTGGTGCAGGAAAACATCCTGATCCGCCAGCAGGGACGCGGGACCTTCGTCGCCGCCCACAACCGCGACCGCATGATGTTCCACTTCTTCCACATCGTGAAGAGCGACGGCACCAAGCCCACGCCGGCGGTGGACATGCTGTCGTTTCGTTCCGCGGCGGCCGATGCCGAGGAAAGCGAGCGCCTCGGCATCGCCCGCGGCGCGAAGATTTTTCGCATCCGCAACTGCCTCAGCCTGGGCGGGCTGCCGGTTATCTACGACACCATCGCCATACCGCAGGCCATGTTTCCCGGCCTCACCGCAGCGCAGTTCAAGAACCGGCCCAATACCATCTACCATCTCTACCAGACCGAGTTCGGCATCACCGTGGTGCGCTCCGCCGAGCGCCTGCGCGGGGCACTGGCCGACCGCGAGAGCGCGCAGATCCTGCAGGTCAAGGCCGGCGCGCCCCTGCTGGAAATCAAGCGCGTGGCGCTGACCTTTCACGAGGTGCCGGTCGAATACCGGCGTTCGCTGGTGAACACCGCCGATCACGAGTACTTCAGCGACCTGGCGAAAGCCTGACGTCGCCGGGGTTGTCCGCCGCGTACGCGGAATCGCGAAACGCCCGAAGCGCAGCCGAAAACTCCCCGGAGGGCAGCAGCGCCCCCATGGTGTAGCCCTGCCAGAGCGGCGCGGCCTGCGGCTCCCAATAGAACACGCCGAGTGCGTTCAGCGGTGCCGACGGCAGGCGCTGCATCCTCGCCATCAGGTCCGCCAGCATGGCGTGCGCGGCCTCGGCCTCCCGCCAGTCCATGCCGGTTTCGGCCACCAGCACCGGCTTGTCGTAGCGGGCGATCAGGTCGCGCATGTTGGCCTCCAGCAGGGCATTGCGCGCAGGCCAGGCAGCGGCCGGCGGATAGTGCGACAGGGCGATCACGTCCCACCTCGCCCCGGCGGCGCGCAGATTGTCGAAAAACCAGCGAAACAGGCGGTTGTCGTGGCCGTTGGCCAGGTGCAGCACGATACGGGCCTGCGGGTACACCGAGCGCGCGGCCCCGGCACCGGCGTTGATGAGGCCGGCGAGGCGCGAAAAATCCGGGGTCCTGCCGGCCGGCCACAGCATGCCGCTGTTGATCTCGTTGCCGACCTGTATCCACTCCACGGCAACCCCAGCGTCGCGAAGCCGCTGCAGTACGCTTTGCGTATGCTGCCGAACGGCGGCATCCAGCGCGGCCGCGGACAGGCCCGACCAGGCGCGCGGCATGGTCTGCTGCCCGGGGTCGGCCCAGCCGTCGCTGTAGTGAAAATCAATCATCAGCCTGAAGCCGCGC
>JBGATH010000066.1:0-14264 GCA_044229235.1 Usitatibacteraceae bacterium | reverse complement strand
CGCCCGATTGACGCAAGCGCAGTTGCTCAAAGCGCAGGATAAACTTAATCATCGCCCCCGCAAATCACTCGGGTATCGGACACCTCACGAGGTCATGTTCAACCGTCAACCTACCGTCCGCTCTTGAAGTGCAATCCAGGTTTTGTGCCGGGAAGGCGCGCCAGTGCTTGTGTTTAGCCATTCCGCCAACTATTGATCCTGCAACTAAAACTGTTGAAACGGACTCAAGCAAGTTCCTTCCCCGGCGACGGCCGGGGTCCAAGTTACGCACGCCGCATAAAGGCGAAATTGGGCCCCGGCCTGCGCCGGGGAAGGTCAACTCCCCATCAACACATTTAGCCGCCGCATCTATAAAACTGCTGTGAGTGCTGCGCTTATCGAAGCACACGCGCTGCAGGCGCCGCATCCCTTGCATACTCCCGCGCCCGACACCAAGCTGCGGGTTACGGAAATCAGTTCCATCGCTTTTACCCGCCATGACCACATCACCCACCTCCCCCACACAGATCGCGCCCTTCATGCGTTTCTGGTTCGGCCGCCTCACCAGCGCGGCAGGCAACCAGATGCTGATGGTGGCGATCGGCTGGCACATGTACACGCTCACCAGCAGCGCGTGGGACCTCGGGCTGGTCGGGCTCTGCCAGTTCCTGCCGGCGCTGCTGCTGACATTGCCGGCCGGGCACGCGGCGGACCACGGCCATCGCGGCCGCATCCTCGCCCTGTGCATGACCACCGAGGCGGTGATTGCGCTGGTGTTGACCACGGCCGAACTGGGCCACTGGACGGATCGCAACCTGCTACTGATTCTCTCGGTCGGCCTCGGCATGGCCAAGGCCTTCCAGATGCCGGCGCAGCAATCGCTGGTGCCGCTGCTGGTGCCGGCGGACATGCTGCCGCGCGCGCTGGCGTTCAGCTCGGGCGGCATGCAGGTGGCCATCATCGGCGGTCCGGCACTGGGCGGACTGATCTACGTGGCCGGTGCGCACGTGGTCTACATCGTCTGCGCGGTGCTGTTTGCAGTAGCGGCCGCGCTGTTCATGAGCGTGCGGCACGTGCACGAACCACCGGTGAAGCAGCCCGTCACCTGGGCGACGGTGTTCGCCGGGTTTCATTTCATCTGGCGGCGGCCGCAGATCCTCGGCGCCATTTCGCTGGACCTGTTCGCCGTGCTGCTCGGTGGCGCCGTGGCGCTGCTGCCGATGTTCGCCAAGGACGTGCTGCACGTCGGCCCGTGGGGGCTGGGCGTGCTGCGCAGCGCGCCGGCGGTGGGCGCGCTGATCATGTCGATCGTGCTCACCCGCCGACCGATACAGCGCCGCGCCGGCCGTACCATGTTCGGCGCGGTGGCGGTGTTCGGGGTGTCGATGATCGTGTTCGGTTTTTCAACGATATTTCTCGTTTCGCTGCTGGCGCTGGCCGTGAGCGGCGCGGCCGACATGGTAAGCGTGGTGATCCGCCAGTCGCTGGTGCAGCTGGATACGCCGAACGAGATGCGCGGCCGCGTCAGCGCGGTGAACTCGATCTTCATCGGCGCTTCCAACCAGCTCGGCGAATTCGAATCCGGCGCCACGGCCGCGCTGCTGGGACCGGTGGGGTCGGTGGTGATGGGCGGCGTGGGCACGCTGCTGGTGGTGGTGCTGTGGATGCGCTGGTTTCCGGCGCTGGCCCGGCGCGACCGCTTGCGGGAAAATAATCAGTCGGCATAGCATCACCACTGCCAGCCTCCACCAGGAATGCCCATGAACGCCACCAGTTTTGACGCTTTCAAAGCCGATGCCCTTGCCGCCGGATTCACCGAGGCGGTGGTGCGCGAATGGGCGCCGGGCACGGTAACGGAAACGCACACCCATCCGTTTGACGCCGAGGCCGTCGTCACCGCCGGCGAAATGTGGCTGACCTGCGATCACAAGACTCGTCACCTGTTGCCGGGAGATACGTTTTCACTGCCGGCCCGCACGCCGCACGCCGAGCGCTACGGCCCGCAGGGCGCGACCTACTGGGTGGCGCGGCGCAGTATCGCGCAATAGCAGTCACCTTGCGGCGCATGCCGCGCCAGCCTCACCGGTCCGCTCGTTGCCGGACTAGGCGCTTGCCACACGCACCGCATCCACGCCGTGCGATTTCACCCAGTCGACAAACGCGTCCTCTTCCAGCGGCCGGCTGATGAGATAACCCTGGTAGCGGCTGCAGCCCATTTGCAACAGTGAATCGCGCTGCTCGACGGTTTCCACGCCCTCGGCAACCACCTTCATGCCCATCAGGTTGCCGATGGCGATGATGCCGCTGACCAATGCCGGGTGATTGCCGCCACGCAGGCGATAGACGAATGACTTGTCGATCTTGAGCACGTCCAGCGGCAATTCCTGCAGGTGGCTGAGCGAGGAGTAGCCGGTACCAAAATCATCCAGCGCCACACCCACGCCGAGTTTGCGCAACTCGCTCAACTTCACCACGCAGGCTTCAAGGTCAAACAGCAGCGACGATTCGGTGACTTCCAGCATCAGCTGCTGCGGGTCCACTTTGTGCGCGGCCAGGATGTCGCGAACTTCATCGACGAAGCCCGGATCGGCCAACTGCCAGGGCGAGACATTCACCGCCAGGTAGGAGCCGAAGGCAACGCCCTGCGCATTCCAGTCATGAATTCGCGCGCAGGCCTCGTTCAACACCCATGTGCCGATGCGGCGGATCAGGCCGGTTTCTTCGGCAACCGGGATGAACAGCACCGGCGGCACCGGGCCGAGATCCTTGTTGTGCCAGCGAAGCAAGGTTTCGGTACCGGTCATGTTGCCGGCGTCGTCCACCTGCGGCTGGAACACCAGCAGGAATTCGCGGTTGTCGAGCGCGCCACGCAGTCGCCGATCCAGCTCCAGACGCTGCTCGACGGCGCGACGCATCTCCGGCTGGAACACCCGCACGATATTGCGGCCCTGGTCCTTGGCCCGATACATGGCAATTTCGGCCTGGCGGAAAATATCGTGGGGCGAGGCCCCTTCCTGCGGGAACAGCGAAATGCCGATGCTGGCCCCCACATGCAAGCGATGTTCACCGATCTGCATCGGCGGCCGCAGGCCACCGAGGATGTCATCGGCCAGCGCGGCAGCAAGCTTGCGAACCGCTTCAAGATCCGCGCCCTGCCCCTCAAACACCACGATGAAGCCATCGCCCGAGAGATGAAACAGCGCCGCGCGATCTTTCAGGGTCGCGGCCAGTCGCAGCCCCACTTCGGCCAGCACCTTGTCGCCGAACTGGTGCCCCAGGCTGTCGTTGATCACCCGGAAGTGATCGAGGTCGAACAGCATCAGTGCGCCGTGTTTGCCGGAGGCCAGCGCTTCCGCATACACGCGACCCGTATGCTGAAGCCCGGGGAAACGGTTGGGCAGGCTGGTGACGGAATCAAAATACGCGAGCTTGTGAATGCGCGCTTCGGCCTCACGCAGTTGCTGGTTGCTGCTGTCGAGCTCGGCGACCGATTGCCGCAACTTCTCGGTGCGCTCCTGCAACTCAACGACAAGGCTCACGCCCATGACGAAGGTGAGCAACAGGAATCCCAGGCCGACGATATAGACCGATCGAATGATGCCGGCATCAATCAGGTTGCCGTAAATTGCGGTGGCGATCTGGATGACGAGATAGGTGCCCAGCAACACGGCCAGCATCCGTTCACCGCGACGGTACTGCATCACAACCCGCCAAAACGCCCAGCAGAAAATCGCGAGCAACAGGGCGCGCGCCGGAAAACTCCAGGGGTTGAGTTCGCCGCGCAACTGCAGAACGGATTCGCCCCAGGGCAGTATCACGGGTGGCGCGAACTCCGCCGACGCAAAGCGCAGCCCGAACGGCGATGCAAAATTGGCGATCGACAGCAGCGCGCAGGCCAGGGACATGGCCAGAAACCACGGCAGCACCCGCTTCTGATGCGTATACGCAGCAATGAACAGGAACAGCAGCGGCGCCATTATCGTGTAAGCGAACGATTGCCAGCGGATCATGTTTCCCGCTTCGACGAGCGTGGTGGACTGGTAATACTGCGCCAACGACCATTGGATCACCGCCAGGCACAGGCAGACGGCAACGAACGTCCGATACAACTGCTGGCGGAAGCCGATCAGCCCGATGGCGGCAGCAAACAGGGCGATCCCGGCGCCGGCGTAATGAAACGGCACGACGATCGCGATGGGCTGGGCTGTGGCGGGGTCCATGGGTGTCGGGTCGGCAGTTGTTGCGGGCCTTGAACGCACGCGGATGCTGCCAGTCATGATGCTAACGCATGTGGCGCGATACGTCTTGCGGGGGGCGCGATCGCGGGGTGTGGTGACATGCTTGGCTGAGCATTTGCCGCAAGTTCGGTGGCCAGCGATTCAATATCACCGCCGGAAATCCCTCCCGGCCTCCCTTTAGGAAAGGGAGGAGTCCTCGCGGTGGGACGCCCATCTTGTGTGCAAGTGACAAATCGGCGCGACTGGTCGCACCAGCGCATTAACCCCTCCCTTTCCTAAAGGGAGGCTGGGAGGGATTTACGATGTCACACTGCACTCCATGCCGCGCATCACGCCACGACACCATTCCACACTCACCAGAGTAAAACCCGCCAAACCCCAGCACCCGCGCGCCTCGCAGGTCATTTGTGCCCGGAACACCGCGCCAGTGCTTGAGTTTCGGCCTTTGCTGCGGATTAGGCTAGGCTGTGCAGCGTTCACTGTTTGCACTTCCACACCATGACCAACTTCCGCTGGGCCATCATCGGCCCCGGCCCCATCGCACACAAATTCGCCGATGCCGTCACCCGCATCGACGGCGCCACGCTCACGCGCATCCACGGCCGCGATCTGGCGCGCGCATCTGCCTTCGCGGATCAGTGGTGCCCCGGCGGGCGCACGCCTGGCCAATCCAACACCCGCGCCACCACACAGCTCGACGACGTTCTGCACGCCGCCGACATCGACGCCGTCTATATCGCCACCCCGCACGCCTTCCACGCCGACGCAATTCGCGCCTGCCTCCATGCCGGCAAACCGGTGCTGTGCGAAAAACCGCTGGTGACCGATGCCGTGACCGCCGCCGAGCTGATCGCGCTGGCGCGTGAATGCAAGGTGTTCCTGATGGAAGCGGTGTGGACGCGCTTTCTGCCGATTTACGCGGAGGTGCGCCAGTGGCTGAAAGGCGGCGCGATCGGCAAGGTGCGCGCGATGCAATCGAGCTTTTGTTTCAACACGCCCTTCAATCCCGCTTCAAGATTATTCGACCCCGCGCAAGCCGGTGGCGCGCTGCTGGATATCGGCATCTACAACCTCACCATCACGCGCTGGGTGATGGAAACCGCGCTGGGAAATTGCCCGCCCGCTGAACACATCGACGCGCGCGCCGTGCTCGGCCCCACAGGCGTGGATCATCGCCTGGCCGGCACGGTGCATTTCCCGGGGGGCGTGACGTCGCAGTTTGTGTGCGGCATCGACACCGACGCGGAAAACGCCTTTCACATTTTCGGCGAGCGCGGGCACATCACCATCCATCCGAATTTCTGGAGCGCCGGCAGCGCCACGCTGACCATCGGCGGTACCGCGCCGGTGACGCTGGATCGCCCGCATCGCATCAACGGCTTCGAGTACGAGATCGAGGAAGCCATGCGCTGCATCCGCGCGGGCAAGATCGAGAGTGCAGTGATACCGCACGAAGAGACCTGGCAGATGCTGGCCTGGATGGACCGGATGCGGCGGGAGTTGGGGGTGCGGTATCCGTTTGAATCTGCGTAAGCGATGGAGATTCATTCAAAATAGCGTCACATAACCTCCACTCGCGGAAAAAATGAAATCGAACCAAGTCGATCGCCTTCGGGCAGCAGTCAGTACATTGTGCATATTGTTGGCGACCTGTGTGGTCCTCCCTGCTAATGCCGCCACCGAAGCCGATGTGGTCAAGCGCATCGATGCGCTACGCGAAATCAAACCAAGTAAGGACGACGCGCAGGTTCGGGAATTCAACAAGCGAATGGACGAAGCATGGAAATTCTTTGACGCTAACAAGCCCGCTTCCATACCAGTCTTGCGCCGGCTACTTGCGGAAGAAACCGAGCTAGCCACGCCCAACCAACTTATCCTGCTCGACCTTGGACACTACCTCGCACGTCAAGGCGACGCCCAAAACATCAAAGCGGCAGTTGATGCCTTTGCGCTGATTGATCCTGCCACCGAGATTGTCCAATACAACTTTCAAGACCTGTTTCTGTTCGCGCACCGCGTTGCCGGCGAGAAGGATGCACGTCTGCTAAGGCAATTTGACCGGATGTTTCTCAAGACGGAGAAATCAGTATTTGTTCCGCAGCACGCGATGAAGCTAGAGGCCACACTTATCAGCGTTTTCCTCTACGGCAAGGTAGGCGACGAGGCGATCCCGCATCTGGAAGAAGAGCTGGCGGACGACAGCTTGCGCCTTCGCGTCATGGAAATACTGATCTGGCTGGGCAGCACCCAAAGCCTGCCAAAGATTGAGGCCGCGATGAAAGCTCATGACGATCACGCAACCTTCGTGCGTGGTACTACGTTCATGATGAGTTCAGCTGGCAAACAGGGACGCGCGGCCATGCTCGCGATTGATCCGGCTAAGCTGAACGCCGAGTCACGCAAGTATCTGAAGGAAATTCGGCCCTCAATTGAGAAATTCAGCTACGAGGCGCTACTTACGGGAATGCCGGACATTCCCGGCCGCAAACCTTTTAGCGATGCTGAATTGAAGAAGCGCCTGGCAAAAATGTACGACAACTTTGGTAAGGACGAGCAACTTCATCCCGTCGATATCGTGAAGTCCACCTTGCCAACGGACTACCTGATCTCTGAGCTGGCCCGCTCACGCAGCCGAATGTTTTACCGCCTGTCCAACGAAGCGCTCAGCGACGTACGCACGACCAATGGCGTAATCAATCTATTGTTGTACCGTTAGGCGCGCGCTCGCCTAAACCCGCCTCCCCCCCAACGGCACCAGCCAAATCAACGCCAGCAACCCCGCCGCCGCAATAACCACCACCGCGATCGGGCTGTCCTTGATGAAATTGCGCCAGGTGTATTTGTCCGGCCAGCGTTCGCGGGAGAGGAAGGTTTCCCAGTAGATGGTGGGCTTCATCGAGCCGAGCTGTTCCAGGGTGGAACTGTGGAAGGTGTTTTGCCAGACGGCCATTTTGGTGCCCGGCTGGAAGGCGGAGAAATCCGGCGAGTGGCGCGAGGCCCAGGGTTGGCGGTGCGGGTCGAGGCCATCGACATCGATGGTGAATTCCTGGCCGTTCCCTCCGGTCAGCCGCGCCTGCACTTGCCAGGTACGCCACAGCACGCGGTAGCCGGCGTAATAGGTCAGCTTGTCGTCCGGCTGCGGGCCGCGTGTGATTTCGATTTCGGCGGGAACGTAGCGCCCCTCGTCGCCCGCCAGCGGATGTTCGTTGTTGACCAGATACGTGCCGCCCGCGACGAGGGCTACCGCAAACACCGCCGGCAGGCGCGCGGCAAGCGTCTGTCCCGCCGTATCGCCACCACGCTTGCCGAAAAACGACAGCACCAGATAAATCATCGCGAGCGAAAGCAGGATGACCGGTGCGATCAGCAACTCTGTGCTCTCCTCCAGCGCATCCTGCAACGTGGGGAAGCGCGGAAACGCGGTGCGGCTGATCACCAGCGCGGGCGTGCTGGTCAGGAGGCCTACCGTCTCCGGCTGCTTTTTCTTGTTGTCCGCATAGAACCAGACGCGGTGCTCGCTGCCGACGGCGAAGCGATTCGCATCGGGCACGAGTTTCTGGTCCAGGTAATTCTTGTCCGGATCGAAATCGGTGAGTGCCATGGGCAGCGTGAAGGGATATTCACCCACGCGCAGGTCGATGTGCCATCCGGCGATGGCATCGCTGCTTTGGTCCTTCGGCGCCAGCGCATCCGCCCAGTACGGCGCCTTGACGATGCTGGCACGCGTGGCCACGTAGCCATCGCGCAAGTACCACTGCGCGAACGCACCGCTTTGCTGCCCGAAGGTCAGCACGATCGCAAAGGCCACCACCGTCATCCACAGCGCCACCCGAAAACGGCCGGCATGCCAGCGGAAACCCCAGTTATTGATCTCTGCAACACGCTGCGGGCCAGACTGCGGCGACGCAGCCTGGCGGCGGCTTTGTTGCGCGGTGGTGCGTGGTGATTTTTGTTTCATCGCGGCTCCCTGCGGATGAAGCGCAACGATACCGCAATAGTGCGGTTTGGGTGGCGCGATTAGGGGACGGGCAGGCGTGAGATCAAGCCAGTCACGATCATTTGCTTCTAAGCGACAAGCCGCAAGTCATCCTGAGTGTTTTGCCTCGCGCCCTCTCATTGCCCCTGCCTCTCAAAAAACCCCCAAATCACTTCCGTCCCATCCGGCGCCATCGGCGATGGCCCCAGCAATCGCGGGCGCTTTGCGTACGGCTGCGGCAGCCCATGCCCCCCGCCGTGAATGGCCACCAGTTCCACCTCGGTGTGGGGTTCGCTTTCCTTGCCCTTGTTCCACAGCATCCGCTGCACGCGCACGCCATCGGCCACGTCGGTCGTCTTTGTTTCCGGCGCGCCGATGAGCTGGTTGCGGTTCACAAAATATTGCGCGGAGTCTTGTGACGGGCGCACGTTGCCGCCCTTGTAAAACAAGCCAAGCAGATTGACCTCGCCGCCGGCGAACGGCACCAGCGGGTCATCGGTGCCGTTCATGATCATCACGGACGTCACCTGCGCGGCGGGTTTGCATTTGAAGTTCTCCGGCGCGGGCACGTTGGCCGACACGGCCGCCACCGCGCGAAAGCGCGTGGGTGCTTCCAGTGCCAGGCGCAGCGCCATGAAGCCGCCGGCTGAAACGCCGGTGGCGAATACGTGGCCCGGGTGGATGCCTTGTTCGGCGATGAACTTGTCTGCCAGCGCGGTCAGGAAGCCCACGTCGTCCACCTCGGCGCCGTTCACGGTGAAGTCGCCGGTCTTGCTGCAGTCGTTCCAGTCAAAGCTGGCCGAGTTTGGGTAGATCACGGCAAAGCCATGCTGGTCGGCCAGGCGCTCAAACCCATAGCCGGTGCCGATGCGAATCTGCGGCGCGTGTTCGCCCGAGCCGTGCATCACCATCACCAGCGACGCGCTTTTGGGAAGGTCTTTCGGGATGTAAGCCTGGTAGGTGCGCTTGAGGCCGTTGACTTCCATGCTGCCTTTGGCCAGCGTGCCGGTAAGTGGCGGGCGAATGGGGTCGGGGGTGTAGATGAAGTAGTAGAGCAATGCGCCGGCGAGAGTGATGAACGCGAGGAGTGTGAGCAGGGTGTAGACGAGGTAGCGGAGGAGGCGTTTCAAAGGGGACTTTCGGGGGCGAGGTGTTCGCGGGGATGTGCTGCAGGAATGGTAGCGCGGTTGCTACGGCGTTCGCAGGAGCTTGCGATGGACGACGGTCGGCGTGGGCCGAGCGAATGAATTCGCGTGGTGGATGGATGACGTGCCGGCACGGGTGAGGCGCTCAAAGGCGTTTTGGCTTGGCAGGTGAGTACTTCGCTGAATTGGAAACGAGAGGCCCGTTCTTTGGCGACCGAGAAATCCCCCTCAGTCCCCCTTTAGAAAAGGGGGAGGTGCTGTGCCAACGCGTCGGGCCCCGACAATGCGCTTCCCCTTTTCCTCTTGGGGTGAAGCGGTGAATTCGCGAGGCATGCTTCGCGTCCGCGGCCGGCATTCCGACGCAGCGAAATACGCGCCCACGAGATACTTCCCCCTTTTCTAAAGGGGGACTGAGGGGGATTTCTCGGTGGTTGCTAATTCGTTTCGCCAAGCAAGCGACTATCAATCTGCAGCGCTGGCGCGCCTCTGCAAGGGATTTCGGCCTGCGAGCCGCGCCAGTGCTGGGGTTTGGCAAGGTTACGCAGGCTCCGGGCCTTCTCGCGCCGACAGGTATTCTCCTTCCGCCTCGGCAACTGCAGATGGACTGCCTGCACCATGACCGAGTACGCGATCGAAACACCCATCCGGCAGGGGCGCCGCACCGCGCCCACGTAGAATGGCGCCATGCAAAATGAAACCCGGCAACTCCCTGTCCGCGCCATCGTCGCCGCGGTGCACCTTCCCAGCATCACCGATGGCGAATTCGCCTCCTCACTGACCGAGCTGCGCGAGCTGGCCAAGACGCTCGGCTATCAGGTGGTGGGCACCTTCATCCAGAAGCGCGCGCGTTTCGATGCGGCGGCGTATCTGGGTGTGGGCAAACGCGAAGAGATGCGGCGCTTTGTCGAGACCGGCCTCACCAGCACTGAGGAAGACGCCGAGCTGGTGGACGTCGATGCCGAAGACGAGCTGGACGACATCGATCCGCCGGAACACCGCGGCAAACCGGCGCGCGGCGGTGCTGCCAAGGCCAAGGCTGCGGCACATTCCGCGGCCGATGAGGAAACACGCCACGCCGATATCGTGCTGGTCGATCACGATATTTCACCTTCGCAGGCACGCAATCTCGAGATCGAGGTCGGCGCGCAGGTGATGGATCGCACCATGGTCATCCTGGAAATTTTTCACCGCCACGCCACCTCGCGGGCGGCGCGCGCGCAGGTGGAGATCGCGCGCCTCAGGTACATGTCACCTCGATTGCGCGAGGCCGCCAAGCTGGCCGGGCCGCAAGGGAGGCAGCGCAGCGGCACCGGCGGCCGGGGCGCGGGTGAATCGCAATTGGCGCTGGATCGCCAGAAGATCCGTAACCGCATCGCCGAGCTGGAGGAAGAAATCGCCGCGATGGACGTGGAACGCCAGACGCAGCGCGCGCGCCGCGCCAGCGCCGCCAGCCAAGCCGGCACCGGGCTCGCGCGTGTGGCGCTGGTGGGCTACACCAATGCAGGCAAATCCACCCTCATGCGCGCGCTCACCGGCAGCGAAGTGCTGGTGGCCAACAAACTGTTTGCCACGCTGGATACCACCGTGCGTGCGCTGCATCCGGAAACCGTGCCGCGCGTGCTGGTGAGCGACACGGTCGGCTTCATCAAGAACCTGCCGCACGACCTGGTGGCCTCGTTCAAGTCCACGCTGGAAGAAGCCGCCGAGTCGTCATTGCTGCTACACGTGATTGATGCCAGCGACCCCGGCTTCGAGCGGCAGCTGGCCGTGACCGACAAGGTGCTCGAAGAAGTCGGCGCCGGCGAAGTGCCGCGCCTTCGCGTGTTCAACAAGATCGACATGGTGGGCGTGGGAACCGCCGACGCCGCAGCCGCGCAAGCCGCGTGCGAAGCCGCGCTGCGCGAAAAGTACCCGGGCTGCATCATCATGAGCGCCAAGCGCGCCGCCGATGTGACCATGATGCACGCCACCATCCACAAGTTCTTCCAGAAGGACCAGGTGGAAGCCGAGCTGTTCCTGCCGTGGTCGGCCCAGCAGTTGCGCGGAAAGATCTTCGCGGGCTGCGAGGTGCTGGAAGAGCGCGCCGATAACGACGGGGCGTACTTGAAGGTGCGCGGTGGCGCGGAAGTGGTGGCAGGACTGAAGGCGCAGTTGGGGATGAACGCGGGGGCGGGCTCGTAATCGGTCGCTCCACCTTTCGCCTTTCCCCGGCGGAGGGCGAGGCGGGGGTTTCGCGGCCCATGGGACGCGCCCGGCGAACCACAAATCCATGCAGGGATTTTTGCGCGGCTAAGTTTGCTTGCACCGCCAAAAGACGGAAATTGGCCCCCGGCCTCCGCCGGGGAAGGTCCAATCGAAGGGCATGTACACGCGATACCTATTAGTGTGTATTGGTGTGTATACTTTTCCAATGTCCAGCGACGAAATTATCAAGCTGCTCAAGGCTGCTGGCTGGCGCAAGGTTCACCAGAACGGTAGCCACACACAGTTCAAGCATGCCTTGAAGCCCGGCAAGATCACGGTGCCACACCCCAAGAAGGACTTGCCGCGACGCACTGCAATCGCCATTCTGAAACAAGCAGGAATCCAGCCATGAAGCTCTACCCGGTCGTCATTCACAAGGACAAGAATTCGGCATTCGGCGTCACCATTCCTGATTTGCCAGGATGTTTCTCGGCCGGCGCTACGCTGGATGAGGCAATGCGCAATGTGCAGGAAGCAGTGGAAGTGCATCTGCATGGCGAAGACATCGCGCCGGAACCGTCCGACCTCGATCGCTGGAAGTCGAACCCCGATTACCGTGATGCCTACGCTGTTGCGCTGGCCCCGGTGGATTTGGCGTTCATGAACGATGCAACCGTACGAGTGAACATCACGGCGCGCAAGAGTGAACTTGCCATCGTTGATCGCGCGGCAAAGCGTGCGCATATGGACCGGTCTGCTTATTTGGTGGTTTCGGCGATCGAACGGGCGAAGTCAGCCGTGGTTCCGGCCGGTTCACCCGCTCCGCGAGATCGCAGCATTTCCGCAAGGCCGGTTACAAAAAAGGCCGCCACTGGCCGGCGCACCGTTACGCGAAAGTAGTCCGGTTGAAGTCACCTTGCGCGATGTTTGAGACAAGGTCCGCCGGGCATCGCTAATCCAGCAGTCGGCGCAATTCACGGATGCGGATGAATGTTGTCCACCCAGTACACCGATTCCGGCTTCTCGACGACGGGAATGTCCAGGTTCACCACCACCGGGTCCTGCCCTGAGCGCAGCAGCACGCAGGAGAGCTCCTCGTTTTCGCTGGCGTTGATTTCCTGGTGCGGCACATAGGGTGGCACGTAGATGAAATCACCCGGGCCGGCTTCGGCGGTGTATTCCAGCCGTTCGCCCCAGCGCATGCGGGCGCGGCCCTTCACCACATAAATCACGCTTTCCACCGGACCGTGATGATGCGCGCCGGTCTTGGCATTGGGGTGGATGGTCACGGTTCCCGCCCAGATCTTCTCGGCGCCGACGCGCGCGAAGTTCACTGCCGCGGCGCGCGACATGCCGGGCGTCTGCGCGGTGTTGCTGTCGAGCTGGTCGCCGGGGATGACGCGCACGCCGTGCAGGCGCCACTGCATGGTTTTGCTGGCGGGTGTGGTGGGGATGCTCATGGGGGTGCGCCGGTTATTTGCAAGATGGGTGGGAGCGATGGCTGATGTATTGTGCGCACCCCGGCAGTGAATTGCCAAACTCCAGCATTGGCGCGGCTTCCAGGCCGAAAATGGCCGGCGAAGCTCGCCAATGCTGGAGTTTTGCCGCTGCGCGCTCGGCGCTCATACCGGTTTTCAATTTATCGCGCCGACGCCGCGCGCTGTTACAAACAGTGCCGCCTGAATCAGCAATAATGTGCGGGCCCTGCCCTCGCACTTGTTAACTGCCCCGGATGCGTCAACCGTCAATCAGATGACCCCCAGCGAAACTCACGCCGATGCGCTCAAGACCTACCTGAGCCTTCTGGAAAAAAATGCAATCAATCGCAAGGACCTGTCGCTGAAGAAGCACTTCGCGCAGCAATTGATTTCATTTTTGAAACCCGGGCCATTGACGCCGGCCACATACCGCGTTGCCGTCGACGCGATGCTGGACTCGCTGCCGGGCGAATACAGCGAAGATGGCGCCATCGTCGCCCGCGAATTGTTTCCCTGCCTGATGTCCGATGTGCCGTCGGTGGTGGCGATCATGCGGGCCGGCGGCTATCGCGGCTTTGCCGAAAACACCGCTGTCGCCAATGAACTCAACGTGCGCGGCATGCACGACCTGATTGCGCTGGCCGCGACCACCACGCAGCCCTCACAGCGCATCGCCCTTTACAAGAAATACCAGGAACGCATCACCATACTAGGCGGCGACAAGAGCACCATCGCCGTGCGCTGCCGCATCGCCAAGGTGCTGTTGCACCTGCTGCGCGACAAGGAGATCACGCCGGTGCAATACCGGTCGGTGGTTGATGTGGTGATGCCGCTGCTGGCGGCCGAGGACGCGCGCCAGTTTTTTGTACACGTGGCCCGCGAGTTTTATCACTTCCTGGCCGACGACCCCAACGCCGGCGCCGGCGTCGACCTCAAGGTGCGCTTCAAGAGTCCGGGGGCGTTTGGCTAGGGCCGGTGCCGCCCGCTTGCCGCCGGCAGCGCGCCCGCGCTACGTGCTGATCACCTTCAGGTTGAACACCCGCTCCGCCAGCCAGATCAACGCCACCAGCATGGTCAGCAGCGAGCCGCCCACAAACACGCCCCTGCGGTAGAACGCCGAATTGCGGATGAGGTAGGCCACCGGCAGGAACACGGCGACGATGGCCAGCTGGCCGGTTTCCACGCCGAGATTGAAACCAAGCAGCGACAGCACCAGCGCATCGCGCGGCAGGCCCAGCTCGGTGAGCACGCTGGCAAAGCCGAA
>JBGATH010000065.1:0-14588 GCA_044229235.1 Usitatibacteraceae bacterium | reverse complement strand
ACATTGCTACAGATTCTGTCGGTCACCTTGTTCGAGAAAATGCCACTGCAACAAGCGCTTACCGCCGGCGATGCCAAATCCGCCCAAGACTCATCATGCAAACAACTGAATCTGTTCGGGAATTTAACCGGACAGTAGTGGGACCGAGGGGGATTTGCGGTCTTCCTTACCGGCGTCACGCTGCCCGTGCGCTAGTGCCAGTCAATAGAACGTGTTCTCATAAGCGCGGCGGAAAATGCTGGCAGAAATTTCCAGCTTGAATTTTGTCGCGCAGCCTTTGCGCCTTTGTTGCCGTCAGTAACTCCAGTACTGGCGCGCCTTCCCGGCCAAAAACGTGCCAGGAGCCGCGCCAGTGCTGGAGTTTCATCTGCGGCAGGCAGTGGGTGTCGCCGGTGCCTCAGGCCTTGCGCCGCACCCAGCCGCGAATCGTTTCCCCCAGCGATTTCTTCGGTTGGCGATGCTGCTTTCGCTTCCACGCGTAGCTGTCCGCCGCCATCTGCATGCCGGCGCGATCGATCTTCGCCAACGCGTCCACATCTGCGGCCGATAGGCCGGCATCGCAGGCAATGCGCTGCGGATCGGCGAGGAAGCGCGAACGCAGCGACGCATCGGTGTACAGCCGCGCCAGAAAGGTTTCCAGCGACGGCGCGCTCATGCGGCCTGCCTCATTGGCACTGCGGTTGCCGCGCGCCCGGCGCGCAACGATGCCCGGGCCGCATCGAGCTGCAGCAGCAGCGAATCGAACAGTGGATAGTTGCCGTCGCGCTCGATGATCACGTCCAGCGGCTGCGGCGCGTGCATCGCCAGCCGTTCGAGCAGGGCGAACACATCGAAAGGCACGTCGTGCACATGGTCATCGAGCAGGCGCTGTTTGGCTGATCCGTCCGGCTCGGCAATCCACTTGCCGCCGGAAAGATGCACCGCGCGCACGCGATGCAGCGGCAGCCGCAGCATCAGCGCAGCCGGATCATCGCCAAAGTTGCGCGCGTTGGCATAGACGTTATGCAGGTCCAGCAGCAGCGGGGCGTTGCTTGCCTGCAGGATGGCTGAAATCCACGCGGCTTCGTCCAGCGCACTGCCGGGTGGATCGATGAGCGTGGCGATGTTTTCCATCACCGGCGTGCGGCCGACGATGCGCGCCGCCGCGCGGATGTTGTTCGCAGTCGCGTCGACATTGGCGGCTGTGCGCGGTGCTGCGGCGAGATGGCCGATCTCGATGCCGCCGGCACGCACGAACGCCAGGTGCTCGGACCACGATTCGGGCTGCAATGATTCGGCAAGGCGCGCCATGTTGTCGAGGCGAAACGATTCCACGGCTTCGCTGCCCGCCAGTCCCATCGCCACGCCGTGCAGGGTGATCGGCACCTGCGCAGCCAATGTGCGCAGCGCCCGCAGCTCGCGCGGGCTGGCACGGAAATGGTCGTCGGCGATCACTTCCAGCAGGTCGATGTGCTCGAGGTGCGTGAAAATGCCCGCCGCCAGTTCGCCGCGCCAGCCAAGGCCGACGCGGTCTCCCGTGATGCGGCGATCTGCAACCTGGGCCACTCGAGCCACCTCAGCCACCGCAGCCTCCGCCCCCGCAGCCGCCGCTGCAACTGCTGCCGCTGCTGCAGGATGAAGATGAACCGCAACTGCTGCCGTCGCCTGACTTCGACGGATAGAGTTTTTCGAGGAACGGGAAATCCGACGCCGACAGCGCAGCCAGGCCAAACACGCCGGCCAGCATCGCCACTTCATTGGTCTGGCCGCCGGATTTCAGCGTGCGGCTGCGTTGCTTGAGGCGCGCGAAAAGTTGCTGCAGGTCGGCAATGGCCTGTTCGCCGGGTACGGTGAGGCGTTTCAGCCACCAGTAGAGCACGAACAGACTCAGGATCACTGCGAGTGCGATGAGAAAACCGATGTTGTGTCGGCCCTCGGACAGCGCGATGTTGATCTTGGCGCCGGCCACGCCGAGGAGAACGGCCAGCGCGGCCAGCGCCGGTCCGGCGCGCGTGGCATAGACACCGCCATCGGCGATCAAGCCGTAGCTCTTCAGCACCTTGGCGTACGCATTGCAGGCCTGTTTGGCGGCGGGATCCTTGAACAGCTTGTACGCCCCGGCCGGCGACTGGAATTTCTGCAGCACGGCCTTTTCCAGGGGGCGCTGTACCAGTGAGATGGCCTGCGCATTCTTGCTTTTGATCTCCTCGCCGCTCTGCCGCAGCAGGCCGCGGTCGAGCAGCGCCACCGTGGCCACGCGCAGCGTCTCGTTCTCGCCGGCGCGCAGGTAGGCGATCAGGTAGGGATCGTTCATGGTCGGCGCCGGGCCGGAATGGGCCGCCTCCCGGCCGCGAATGAAGGCGCGCATGGCGTAGAGCACCGCAACGCCGAGCAGGATGTAAAAAAACAGGAAACTGAAGCCGTGCAGGGCAAACGGGTTCATATGTCGGCCTCCGCGCTAGACCAGGCGTTCGGCGCGCTCGCGCAGCCGCTGCGTGATGTCGTGGATGGCCAGCAGCGCCGGCGCGGCGCGGCCCGGCGGCAGCTCGCTGTCCTCGCGAGCGGCGGAAAGATCCTGCAGCGCGGCCGACAAGGCCGGTTCAGCGAACGCGCCCACTATGTGTTCTAGCGCTTCCTTGGGCGAACGCGTCGCCGTGTCGCCTTCCAGGTGCAGCAGCGACGCTGCACTCGATCGCAACGGTCCTGCCGCATCGGCGATGACGCGCGCCAGCTGCTCTTCGCGCAGGCTGATCAGCACGTAGCTTTCGCGCAATCGCAATTGCAGGTTCAGCAGCACTTGTTTCAGCCGGCGGATCAGCGCGTCGCGCGGCGGGTCGAGCCGGACAAAGGGATTACTGCCGTGCAGGACTCGATGGCGCGCGGCGATATCGGCGAACTTCACGGCGAAGGCCTCCATCGCCGCCGGGATTTCATTTTCGATCAGGAACATGGCGTGCATGTCCACGGCAGCTCGCGCCAGGCGCAGCGGCTCGCGCATCCGGTCGGCAGCGGCCTGCTCGAAACGGGAGAGCACCAGCAGCATGTTGACGTCCGAGGTGGCGCGCATGCGGCCCTCGGCGGCGGAGCCGTACAGAACCGCAGATACCAGGTCGGCGCCGAAGGCGGCCTTGGCGGCATCGACGAAATCGTTGATGCTGCGTTCAACGACGGGCGGGAGTGAACCGTTGTTCGGCATGGCGGTCTCCGTAGAGTGCGAGCGGCAATCATACCCGCTGGCCGCGCGGTGATCGTTACAGCCGGCGACCGTGCTTGCTGCTAATCTTCGCGCTGCATCGCGCCTTCAATCCAACATTACCGATCAGGTTGCCATCGTGCCTTCCCCCGCCATCATTGCCGTCCGTCCGCTGGGTTTTCCCTGGGTCACGCTCGATCCCTTTTTGTTCTGCGTTTATCACGACGACGCCTATCCGCGCGGCAACGCGGCGCTGGGGCCGGATGCTTCGCTGGCCGGGCGGCAGCTCGGCAATGACTTCGCCGGCAAGGACGGCTGGCGCATGTATCACGGCCAGACCGTGCCCGGATTTCCGGCGCATCCGCATCGCGGCTTTGAGACCGTCACCATCGTGCGCCGCGGCCTGATCGATCATTCCGATTCGCTGGGCGCTACCGCGCGCTTCGGTGGCGGCGATGTGCAGTGGCTCACCGCCGGCCACGGCATCGTGCATTCCGAAATGTTCCCGCTGGTGCACCGGGATGCGGCCAATCCCCTGGAACTGTTTCAGATCTGGCTGAACCTGCCGGCGAAGAACAAGATGGTCGAACCCTATTTCACGATGCTGTGGTCGGAGCAGATGCCGCGCCAGACAATTGTCGACGCCGGCGGCGGGCAGGTCGAAGTGGTGTGCGTGGCCGGTCGCGTGGCGGGGCTGTCACCCTTGGCGCCGCCACCCAATTCGCGTGCCGCCGACAGCGATGCCGACCTCGCCATCTGGACGCTGAAGCTCAGCCCCGGCGCGCGCTGGACGCTGCCGCACGCGCGCGATGCCGCCACGCGCCGCAACCTGTATTTTTTCAGGGGCGACGGTGTGACCCTTGACGGACATGCGCAGAACGCGCACGCGGCCATCGAACTGCGCGGCGATGCATCGGTCGAGATCGTCGCCGGTGCCGGCGAATGCGAATTCCTGCTGCTGCAGGGCAAGCCCATCGGTGAACCGGTGGCGCAATACGGCCCGTTCGTGATGAACACCCAGGCCGAGATCCAGCAAGCGTTCGAAGACTATCGCCGCACGCAATTCGGCGGCTGGCCATTTCCCAGCGAAGCACCGGTGCATCCGGCCGGGCAGGGGCGCTTCGCGCGACATGCCGATGGCAAGGTGGAAACACGCTGAGTTGCAGTTGGCGGCAAGCGGCTGAAGCTAGTCGCCGACGATGCGTTCCACCTGCACGGCGCTGACCGGGCTGGCGCGGTTGCCCCAGCTGTTGCGGATGTAGGTCACCAGCAGGGCGATTTCCTCGCTGGTCAAGGCGTGCGCAAACGGCGGCATGCCGTAGGGCCGCGGATTCTGCGCGGTCACCGGCGTGAAGCCGCCATCGAGCACGCTGCGGATGACATTCAGCGGCGAGGCCAGGGTCACGCCGCGGTTGCCGGCCAGTGCCGGATAGGCGCCCGGCGCGCCTTCGCCGGATTTGCCGTGACAGTCCGCGCAATGCTTTTCGTAAAGCGGCGCGGCCTTGGCGGTGGCTTCGGCGATGCGTGCTTTCTGTTCGGCCGATTGCGCGGCCGGCTGGTTGCCGGGTGTGTCGGATAAAGACTTGAGGTACACGGCGATGGCGCGCAGGTCCCCGGGGGTGAGGTGCTGCAGGCTTTTGGCGAGGACTTCGGCCATCGGTCCTGTTGCCGCGGCGTCGGCGGCGATGCCGGTGGACAGCAACTGCACCGTGGCCTCTATGCTGCGGTGGCCGCTGCCGGCCCCCGTTGCCGCGGTGAGTGAGGGCGCGTACCAGTTGCGCCCCGCGACTTGCCCGCCGCCGAGGGCCGCGCCGCCGGCCGCACCCAGCGCATTGCGCGACGTGTGGCAGGCATTGCAATGGCCGAGCCCGCGCACCAGGTATGCGCCGCGATTCCATTCGGCGCTTTGCGATGCATCGACTGCCAATTGACCCGGATCGAAATACAGGGCGCGCCACGCATACAGCAATGGCCTCAGGCGGTACGGGAAGTGCAGGCGGTCCGGCGCATTCGGCCTGGCCTGTGGCGGCAGGGAACGCAGGTAGGCGAACAGTGCGTCGGCATCCTCGCGGCTGACGTTGGTGTACTCGGTGTAGGGAAAGGCCGGATACAGCGGCCGGCCATCGCGGCCCTTGCCGTGATGCAGCGCGCGCCAGAAATCGCGCATGTCCCAGTCGCCGATGCCGTGGGTGGCGTCGGGCGTGATGTTGGGGGTGACGAAGGTGCCGAACGGCGTCGGCAGTTCGCGGCCGCCCGCGTAGGGTGCGCCACCGGGAGCGGTGTGGCAGCCGGCGCAGTTGCCCGCGAGCGCCAGATACGCGCCACGTACGACCTGTTCGCTGCCGGCCAGTGCCGTGGCCGGGATCACGGGCTCGTATTCGCGCACCACGATGTAGGCGGCGGAAGCGACCAGCAGCGCCGTTGCCGCCCATGACAGCGCTTTGAGTTCGCGCTTCATGGTTTTGCCGCCTTCGCGGTGTTTTTCGCCGCTGGCAACTTCACCGATTCGGACATGCCTGTCGCATCGCGCACACTGCCGCAACGGTTCACCGTTTCCCGGTCGACGCTGTCAAGGGTGCCCGCGACCGCGCCCGCCGGCAGCGGCTGTGCCGCCAGCCAGCCGGCAATGGTCGTAACTTCGGCCTGGCTGAGTTGCCTGGCGATTTCGCCCATGCAATCCGGCGCCGCGGCATGGCGTGTGCCGACGCGCCATGCGCCGAACTGTGCGCTGATGTAATCGCGCGGCAGGCCCAGCAGCCCGGGAATAACAGGCGCGATGCCCAGCAATTGTTTGCCGTGGCAGGACGTACAGCCGGGAATTCGCCGCGCCGCGTCGCCATCGCGGACCAGGGCGGGAGTGGCGCCAGCCGCGGTGGCGGTCGCAGACTCCGCCGGCGCGTAACGCACCGGCAGCTGCGAGAAGTAACTGGCGAGCAATCGCAGGTATTCGTCCGACAGATTCTCCATCAGCAACGCCATGGCGCGATGCGTGCGCTGCCCGTCGCGAAAATGCCGCATCTGGTTGAACAGGTATCCGCCCGGCTTGCCGGCAAGGCGCGGGTAGTAGGCGTCCTTGTCCTTGCGGCCTTCCGCCGCGTGGCAGGCGACGCAGGGCTTGGCGCGCTCTTCCAGCGTGTCGGGCGCGGGGCGCGGCGCGGATTGTGAGAACGGTATGAAGCAGAGTGCAGCCAGAAAAACAGAAACAGACGCGGCAACGGTGCTGCTGCGCGAACAGGAACTCGCGCGAGACGAATTTTTCATAGACGATATTTTGAACCGATTTGTGGTGCGTGGAGCATTTGCGCGCGGTGTGCGGATTCAGCAATTGCCGCTAATCGTCCGCAGCACCAGTGTGATCTGGGTGATGCGGCTATCGGTGCGGCAACAGGCCACGCAGAGGATGGATCGAACATCCCCCTTCCCCGGCGACGGGGAAGGGTTCGAGAAAATGCAGATCGCCATTTGGTGCGCCTCCTGGCGGCAAAATGGCCTGCGAGCCGCGCCAGTTCTGGAGTTTGGCTATTTTCCCTGGGACCCAGGTGCAGTACCGCGCGCCGTTGCTGCAATCGCTTCGACTGTCGCCACCTATAATTGCGCTCTCATCCGCCTTGCACCGACGCGAAAAGCCGCCCAATGAAAGACCTCACGCAGGGCCCGATCTTCAAACACATCATCGCCATGGCGCTGCCGGTCATGGTGGGCATGCTGCTGCAGACGGCGTACTTCGTTGTCGATCTCTATTTCGTCGCCAGGCTGGGCGATGCGGCCGTGGCCGGTGTCAGTGCCGCGGGCAACATCACCTTCATCGTCATGGCGCTCACGCAGATGGTGGGCGTGGGAACGGTGGCGCTCATCTCGCACGCCGTGGGCCGCCAGGACCAGCAGGATGCCAACCACATTTTCAACCAGTCGGTGGTGCTGTCGATGGTATGTGCCGTTCTCACGCTGGCCGGCGGCTTCGGTTTTGCCGATGCGGTGATGGGCGAGGTCGGCGCCGACGCCGCCACGCGCGCGGCCGGCGTGACCTATCTGTGGTGGTACACGCCCGGCCTCGCACTGCAGTTCGCCATGGTGGTGATGGGCTCGGCGCTGCGCGGCACCGGCATCGTCAAGCCGAGCATGGTGGTGCAGGCCATCACGGTGGTGCTCAACGCGATTCTCGCGCCCATCCTCATCGCCGGCTGGGGCACAGGCCATCCGCTGGGCGTGGCCGGCGCGGGCCTGGCCAGTTCCATCGCTATCGGCATCGGTGTGATCATGCTGGCGTTCTATTTTCTGCGGCTTGAGCACTACGTGGCGTTCGATGTCTCGACCTGGGCGCCGAAGCTGGCCACCTGGCGGCGCATGCTCAACATCGGCTTGCCGGCCGGCGGCGAATTCCTGTTGATGGGCGTATTTGCCGGAGTGGTGTACTGGATCATCCGCGACTTCGGTGCCGCCGCGCAGGCGGGCTTCGGCATCGGCTCGCGCATCATGCAGTGCGTGTTCCTGCCGGCCATGGCCATTGCCTTTGCCGCCGCGCCCATCGCCGGCCAGAACTTCGGCGCGAAGAACGCCGAACGCGTGCGCGAAACCTTTCGCTCGGCGGCGATCACCTGCTCGATCGTCATGCTGATGCTGACGTTGGTCTGCCAATGGCAGGGGCACGCGATGATGCGTTTCTTCACCAGCGACGAGGCCGTGATCCGCGTGGGGGACCAGTTCCTCGGCATCATTTCCTGGAACTTCGTCGCGATGGGGCTGGTGTTTACGTCGTCCAGCATGTTCCAGGCGCTGGGCAATACCTGGCCTTCGCTGATCAGCACCTCCATGCGATTGCTATTGTTTGCCATCCCGGCGATTTGGCTGTCGAAGCAGCCCGGCTTCACGCTGGTGCAGGTCTGGTATCTGTCGGTGTGCACCTCTACGCTGCAGATGTTGCTGAGCCTGTGGCTGCTCCGTGGCGAATTGAAAAAGCGCCTGCAATTCAGGTAGCCGGCGTCGGCCGTGACCGGTCACAAACTGCCACACGCCACCCAACAAAAGCGGAAATAATCCGCATAGCGCCCAACGCGCACAACAACTCATTTCGGGAGACCCACATGCAACCCACCCGCCGCAATGTTCTCAGCCTTGGTGCCACGCTCGCTGCGGGCGCGCTGTTGCCCGGGGTGGCCGATGCGCAAAGCGCCGGCACCGCATCGACCGCCGCGAAGGCTGCCAAGCCGCTGCATATCCTCATCCTCGGCGGTACCGGCTTCACCGGCCCGCACCAGGTGCGCTACGCCTTGAGTCGCGGCCACAAGGTCACGCTGTTCAATCGCGGCAAGCGCCCCAAGGAATGGCCGGCTGCAGTGGAGGAACTCACGGGCGATCGCGAAACCAACGACTACGCCTCGCTGAAGGGCCGCAAGTTCGACGTCTGCATCGACAACCCCACCAGCGTGCCGCACTGGGTGCGCGACGCGGCGGCGGTGCTGAAGGGCAATGTCGGCCAGTTCATTTTCATTTCCACCATCTCGGTTTACGACGGCGAGACCAAGGTTGGAGCCGATGAAACCGCGCCGCGCGCCAAATACGAAGGCAAGGACGCCATGGCCGAGACCATGCCGGATCTGCGAAAGAACATGCGGCTCTATGGCCCGCTGAAGGCGCTGTCAGAAGATGAAGCGCACAAGCAGTTCCCCGGCATCACCACCGTCATCCGCCCCGGCCTGATTGTCGGCCCCGGCGACGAGACCGACCGCTTCACCTACTGGCCGGTACGCATCGCGCGTGGCGGCAAAGTGTTGGTGCCGCCGATGGCCGACCCGGTGCAGTTCATCGATGCGCGCGACCTCGCCGAATGGACCATCCGCATGGCCGAGAACCGCACCTTCGGCAATTTCAACGGCAACGGCCCCGACTACGAACTCACCATGGGCGGCATGCTCTACGGCATCCGCGCGGCCACCACCTCTGGTGCACAGTTCAAGGAGGCGTCAGCGGAATTCCTGGAGAAAAACAAGGTCGGTATGTGGAGCGACATGCCCGTATGGGTGCCGGGGCAGGGCGAGACCATGGGGTTTCACCGTCGCAGCAATGCACGCGCGATTGCGGCGGGTTTGACGTACCGTCCGCTGGCGACCACGGCGGCCGACACGCTCACCTGGTGGAATGCGCAGACGGCGGAGCGCAGGAGCAAGCTGAAGGCAGGGTTGAAGGCGGAGCGGGAGGCGGAGTTGTTGAAGGTGTTGGAAGGGTAGGGGATGGAGGCGGGCCCCACCTACGGCACAAAGAGCATGTGGTCCCGAGAAATGGACACTATTCAATCTCAGACAATTAGTTTCATCCGAGAATATGGAAGCGATGACGTTGTTGATTTTGGCACCGTAATCGGCGAGTTTTTGTACGATGATCAAGAGCAACGCCGAGCAATATCCGATGATGAGGCGCTTGAACGCGCCTTCGCCGTGCTGAAATATTTTATGGATCGCGGTGAATTTGAACTTGTGGATTTCGATTCGACGAGTTCGTCCGGGTTTCGTGCTGCGACATATAGCGTTGAAGAGGCTTGTCAACTCATCAAAAAAATTGTCGAGCAAGAAGGAATTCGCGGGGACTATGCCTGGGTGGCGATTTTGAAAAAGAAAATATAAGTTGTACAAATAAATGGGGCAGGCACCCGCTGATCCACTGCGTTCGATAATTTGAAGTAATTGGCAAGTACGCAGGGGGCTTCAATCTATGTCGACAGCTTTAATTCCTTTGCTTGGGCACCTGCTATTTTCGATGGGTGTTAGGTACATCCCCAAGCTGGCAAGCTGCGAGGTTACGTTGCAACAAAGAATAAATGGGGTCAGACACCATTTACTTCATGCTAGCATCAGCCTTTCTGCCCCACCGAAAGGTCTGCCATGGCCCGCCTCCCCCGCTACGTCATCCCCGGCCAGCCGCAGCACATCATCCAGCGCGGCAACAATCGCCAGGTCATCTTCGCCGCCGAAGCCGATTACCAGTTATTTCGTGATGCGTTGGTCGAAGCCAGCGGGCGCTTCGGCCTCGCCATCCACGCTTATGTGTGGATGACCAACCACATCCACCTGCTGGCCACGCCCACCTACGCCGACAGTATCAGCAAGACTTTCCAGTCGGCCGGCCGCAAGTATGTGCAGTACTTCAACTACACCTACAAACGCAGCGGTACGTTATGGGAAGGGCGCTACCGGGCGACGGTGGTTGATACCGAACACTACCTGCTGTCCCTCATGCGCTACATCGAGTGCAACCCGGTGCGTGCGGGTATGGTCAGCCATCCACGCGACTACCACTGGTCCAGCCATCGCTACTACGCCTATGGAGAATCAGGTCCGAATGCCAACTGGTTGATTGCCCACGACGAGTATTTGCGGCTGGGCCGGATCGAGGAAGACCGACGGCAGACCTATCGTTCACTATTTCGATCGGAGATTGACGAGGCTGACCTTGCTGTAATCCGCGATAGCACGCACAAGGGCTGGGCGATGGGAGGCGAAAAGTTTCGTGCGATGATTGAATCGCTGGGGGATCGACGGGCAGCCCCGGCAGCGAAGAGCAGGCCGAGGAAGGTGGAGGAAAATGGTGTCTGACCCCATTTATTGTCACATTTATTGTCCGGGTCGTCGCCCACCCAGCGCGCCGGGTAGTGCTGGCCGTCGCTGAACGACACGCGATACTGGATTTTGCCCGCCGCCGGACGTTCGCGCTGGCCGGCACGCACCACGTGCGAGTTGGTGAGCAGGTAGCCATCGGGCGTATAGACAAAGCCCGAGCCGCCGCCTTGTGCTTCGCCGCCTTTGGCATCGACGAGGTGCACCGCGGCCACGCTGGCGCCGGCGCGATCGACCACCTCGCTGACGGTTTGCGAGTAGGTGTCGAGCAGGAATTTATCGTTGGCGCCCATGGTGAAGTGTCCGTCCGACTGAAGTGGGGACGGGAGCCTTCGCTTGCAAGTGGGTTCCTGCGCGCTGCGGGCCACCGCGCCCGAAGCGAACACGCAGATCGCCATTTGGCGCGCCTCTCCGGGCAAAAAAGGCCTGGAAGGCGCGCCGAGTCTGGACTTTGTGCTTGCGTTCAGTCGGCGGCGGCCGATTCGGCTTCGCGTATCAGCGCGGGCGTCGCGTCGTCCCCCGCCGCGTCGTCGCCTGCCAGTACGGCGACATACGCCGCCGCCATCCGCGCGAGGCTGTGGTGTTGCTGCACATGTTGCCGGGCGCATTCACCGCGCGCGGTGGCGATGTCGGGATATTGCGCTGCCTCACGCATGGCGGCGGCCAGCGCGGTGGCATCGACATCTTCCGCCAGCAGCCAACCGGTATCGGCGTCGCGCACCAGCTCGCGCGTGCCGCCGCTGTCGTTGGCGATCACCGGCACGGCCGCCGACATCGCTTCCAGCACCGCGTTCGGGCAACCCTGATGGGTGCCGAGCACGATGGCGGCGGTGAATGCTTCATCGAGAAACGCCAGCGTCGCGTCGGCACCGCGAAAGGTGACAGGCAAGCCGCGTGCGCGATCCAGCAAGCTATCGAGATACGCCGCATCGCGTGACTCGGCCTGCCCAACGATGTGCAGCGTGGCGGCAGGTACGGTGGCAAGCAGCTGAGCGAACGCATCGAGGATGATTTCGATACGCTTGCTGGGTGCAATGCGGCCGCTCACCAGAAAACGCGGCGTTGCGGCACGCGGCGCGGGGTTGCGTAGCTCAACACCGTTGGAAATCACGCGCACCCGGCGCGCGAGCGGGCACGCGTCATCGTTGAACTTGCTCACCAGTACATCGAGCCGCGCGTAATAGTCGGCCGGGCCGAAGGCGAGTGCCTCGGTCAGCGTAGCGGCGCCATTCAGTTCGGTATACGCATAGCCACCGGGGCTGGCATCGATCAAACGCAAACACGCAGGCGCGAAACGCGCGACCAGCAGTTTCACGCGTGGGTCGGAGTTCCAGAAACACAGCGACCTTGCCCCGTGTGCCGTCGCCTCGGCGAGCACGCCTTCGGCCACTTCGAATGAATCCGCGCTGGGCGCCGCGCGAAAACAGCGGATGCCGTGCGCGGCCAGTTGCGCGGCAAACACGGGCTGCGTGGTGGAACCGCAGACGGCGATGGCGATGCGCAGCCGGTTGCCGATTTCGCCGGCCAGATTCACCAGCGAACGCTGTGCGCCGCCGGCGTTGAGGTTGGCGGTGACGAACAGGGTGTCGAGCGACGATGGGCCGATGCGTCCAATGCCCAGCGGCACGCTCCAGGTGCGTGGCAAGCGCGGCGGCGATTCCAATCGCAGCGTGCGTCGCACCGGCAGCTCGGCAAGACGCTCGGCGATCTGCGCTGCCGTCGAATCCGGCGGCAGCAGCGTGAGCGATGGGTGGACAATTTCCGACTGGCCGCCCACGTCCAGCGCCACCACCGGCAGTCCCGCGGCCAGCGCCTCCTGCGTAGCAATCGAGAGACCTTCATGTCGGCTGACGTTGAGCACGGCGTCGAAGGCGGCGTACCAGGCATCCATCGATCGCACCCAGCCGGGCAAGCGCAACGCACCGGCCACCCCCAGCTTTGCGGCGCGTGTGGCAACGCGATCAAGCTCCTGCAAGCCGCCGGCATCCAGCGTGCCACCGAGAATGACCAGCCGCGCCTGGCGATGCGCGGGCAGTGCCGCCAGCACCTCCACCGCGCGGGCGTGATCCTTTTGCGGTTTGAACGCGCCGACCACGCCGATCACGAACGCGTCGTCCGCCAGATTCCATTCGGTGCGCAGGGTTTGCCGCGCCGCGGGGTCGGCGGCCGCGGCACCCACCTGCGGACGGTGGCGTATCACGGCCATCGGCACGCGACAGCCCGCGGCATCCGCCTCCGCAAGCACGGCATTGGCACAGGCGATGGCCAGCGGCACGTTGCGCGCATGCCACGTGGCCGGTGTGTTGCGCCAGCCTTCGTGGGTGTTGTGCAGCACCGGAACGGTGGCGATGCCGGCCTGCCACAGGCGTGCCAGCAGCGCATCCGGCACCAGGTGCACCGAAACAGGTGCAACAGAAGCGTTCCAGTGCGCGGCGATCCGATCGATGAATTCTTCAGGCGATTCGCGCTCGCGTCGCAACAGGCCGATGCCCGGCGGCAGCGCGTATTCATCGCTGCGCTGATGCACCACGGCCAGTTCGACCGCGCGCCCGCGCGCGACCTCCGCCGACAGCCACTCAAGCACGATGCGTTCTGCGCCACCGCGCGCCAGCGAGGCGATCAGCACCCGCACCGCCGGCAGCGGCGGCGCGGCTGCGATCAGGTCCGCGCCGCCGGCGGCCATCGCGGCCACCGTGGCGATGAGGGGAGGTGCTGACATGGGTATCGAGGGCGCCGGCGGCGTCAGTACGCCGTGGCAGAGTCGCTTTCGCTGCCGCTCTCCGAGGCGGCAGACCCGCCATCGGACGCGCTCGATGCAGCCGCGTCGCCACCGCCTGCATCCCAGCCGCCCGCCGCGCCACCACCGTCAAAGGCACCACCGGCGCCGACGAACGCGGCCGCCGCCGATCGCGAGGAGTCGGATGACGACGAGGACGTGAAGGACGAACTGCGGGTGTCGGAGGTGGAGGAGGTGAAGGGTTCGTCGGCGATCGGTGTCTTGAACACCCAGCCCTTCAGCGACCATTTGAATTCGCGTTCCGGGTGCCAGTAGCGCACCCGTGGTGCCGGACGGTTGCTGAGGTCCACCGTCAGCTTGCCCTTGCCATTGGCCACGCGCATGATGCCGATGGCAGGGGCGGCCTCGTAGAGGAACGAGGTGACCGCCTTGCCCGTCGAATCGTTGAGCATGACGCGCTCGCCCTTGTCGGTAGCGCTGATCCTGGCGCGCAGCCCCGGAAAGCCGGGCGGGTTGTTCCAGTCCCATTCGGCCTTGCCGCGGGCATTGGTTTTGCCGCGCGTACGCGCATCGACGAATTCGATCAGCCGCTCCGGGTGGTAATGAGGCTGCAGCTCGGGAAACATCGAGCGGAACAGCGCCTCATTGCGTTCCTTTTCGGCCGCTGCATTTTCCTCGCGGCGACGCCTGGCACGCGCGGAAAAGACGGCACGCAGCACCACGATCAGCACGAAGCCGCTGATCACCAGGATGAACATCAAGCCGTCACTCATGCGACCTCCCCTTTGTCGTCCGCGCGGTGGGCGCTGCCTGGTGGTGTTGTTCTGGCGGCAGCACGGACCTAGTTTAGCAACCGGGTGGTGTTGCTGCCCGCGCCGATGCTGCCGCCGCACCTGGCGGCCAAAACCCAGCGTGGATGCGGCTTCCGGGCCATTTGTGCCCGGAGCGGCGCGCCAGTGCTAGAGAGTCGCGGTCGGGAACTACCATTAGCTGTTGCTTGGTCAAACGCCGCGTCTCCGGGGTTGGGCGTGCTCTCATCAAGGCAATGCTCCCTCGCTTCGCTCTCCCTCTT
>JBGATH010000013.1:94352-95586 GCA_044229235.1 Usitatibacteraceae bacterium | reverse complement strand
AAGGAAACCCGATGTCCCCAAACTCAGTGCTGGCTGCGTTTCTTCAACAGCATCTCGGCCTGAGTGACCAACTTGTATATGTGGGCGCCGACGTGGCGACCTGTCCCTTCCTCGGCCGCTATCTTCTCCCCGAGCATTGCACTCGATGCAGGATCGACGTGGGCTCGGTCGCCGTTAAAAGTCACGACAACGCCGTTTTCATGTGTGGCCGTGCGTCCATCATTGGACATCTTCCATTGGCGCTGCCAGTTACGATTTTCGTGATTTGCCATTAGAGACGACATCTAAATACATTAATTGGGGCCGCTCAACTCGAGGACCGACGCTCAGCAATGCGAACGTGCTGAATACTTGAAACTAAGCAAAATTGCCCGACTCTAAGAATAGAGTAAAGTACATCGATTCCAAGTGGCTAGCGACTTGGACAAGAAGGAAAAATGGCAACAATTCGACACCTAGAAAACGCGCCGATCACGGAAGCGCTGATCGATTTTCGAGTCGCACCCACCAATGGGCTCACCTTTGCCACATTGCAGGGAACGTTAGATGCGGCGAAATTTGGGTACTACTTAAAAAGCCCGATTTCTGAAGGGACTTTTGGTTTCAGTCTGACCCTAGACGGTCCGCCTCAAGCTACTGCTGTTGCCTCTCAGGTTGGTTTGAGGTTACATTCACACGACGAAAAGTACGTTGCGCAATTTAGTCTCACAGGATTCACACTGAGTCGTTTGCCGCCATACCAAGAGTGGCAATTGCTACTTCAAGAGGCAAAGCGAATGTGGGCTGTCTATACCGAAAGTCTGCGACCTCTGCGCGTAACTAGAGCATCGGCTCGTTTCATCAACAATCTTCAATTGCCGATGCGCCATGGTGACTCTTATCAACAGTACTTGAACAAGTTTGTTGATGTTCCAAACGAAACTCCCCAATCAGTTGTGTCTTTCTTTCAGCGGTTTCACTTGGTCGACGAAAATAGTAAAGAGATGGCGAATGTGACCATTGCGCTTGATCGGACCGGGGATGACATGCGAGCACCTGTGATTCTTGACATCGATGCATTTCGTTCGATAGATTTGAAGCCGGGAGACGACAGTCTCTGGCAGACGCTCGAATCGTTGCGAGCGCTAAAAAATAGATGCTTTTTCGGTACTATCACTGAGAAGACTGCTGAGTTATACGTATGAGTACTGCTGTTGCCGCAGGATCCCCCTTTCTCCCTTGGAATGACGCCTAC
>JBGATH010000013.1:0-94341 GCA_044229235.1 Usitatibacteraceae bacterium | reverse complement strand
TCACGCAAACATTAGACGTGGAAGCGCCACGGATTGGTCCCCCATTGTTGAGGCCGCGCTGTTGGACATCAGAAAGGAGTGTTCAGTCCGCAATTGGGACGGCGTGGACACACGTCCCGTTACTGATCAAACAATCAAGCTCGCAGGACGGGTTATTAAGTGTCTGTTCGCCATTCTTCCGGGAGGTATCCCGGCCCCGGATGTAGTGCCAGAACATGACGGCGAAATTTGTATCACCTGGACAGTAGATGACGATAGAGTTTTCTCACTGAGTGTTGGCCCTCACGGAAAGATCAACTTTTCGGGCCAATTTGGCAAGGAGGGCTCGATCCATGGCTGGAAGCCAATTAACCCGACAAGTCATGACTTACTTGAGAAATCTCTTAAGGGAGTTGCTGGGGAGGTTGCAAAACTCTACCCAGAGTACGCCGACGGAAGTATTCTCCGACGAGCCGCTTAGTAGTTTTGCTTTCCGCTCGAGTCACATTGTGCGGAAAACAAACACTATTCATCATTCGCGACTAATGCCGCGGCGCGAAAACGGTGACAAGAAGAATAGACTCGAAACTTCCGTTTGCCGCGCAAAAGACCTTAGTGAGGAGCAGATATGGATCATCTGTTCAGTTCATTTTGACCAATTTGCGCCCAGTGCTGCGATAGGCCGAGGTGACGGGCCGGCCTCTGTTGTCTTTGACGCCGATCTCAACCTTGACGCAGACGGCAAACCGTACAAAGAGCACGCAAACATCGTTGGTTGGCACGACTCATCGTTGCCCGACGATGAATTGAAGCATCACTGGATGAACAAGGCGCAAGGCATTGCAGCGCATTTCAAGTTCATAAGTCGATGACGTCGCGGCCCGCTTGCGTGCAACAAACTATTACGGGATGAAGTGACCACGTAACTACTGAGCTTGCCGGGGCCAACGCCGTTGATTGACGCCAGCCCCGCGAAGCTTTCCGTACAAATTTCCGTACTAACAACTAGCTTTGCCGCTAAGTGCCTGTTTATATGGCGCGCCCGAGACGATTCGAACGTCCGACTCCTGCCTTCGGAGGGCAGTACTCTATCCAGCTGAGCTACGGGCGCGTTGTGCCTGCATTCTACCATTGGCCAGTTTTCACGCCTCCCGATGGCACCATGGCGTCCGTCCCATTTGAGCCGTGCAACCCTCGCCGGTATAATGGGCGATTCATTTCTCAGCCGCCACAGGAAACAATCATGTCCCAGCATCACGCCGATTCGGCTCAAGACAACGACAAGGGTAACCCGCTGCAAGTCGCCGTGGCCGTTACTGCCGGAGCAGTCGGACTGATCATTGCAATCATTTTGATTGCCTATTTCGCGGTTGGCACCCACCGCGTCGGTGGTTCGGAAGCCAAAGCCAATACGCCGGAAGCGATCGCGCAGCGCATCGCCCCCCTGACCACGCTGAAAGGACCGGATGGCGCGGAGCCCGCGACACCGGCCGTCGCAATCGTCAAGACAGCACAAGTAGCGCCACCGGCGGCAGCCGCGCCGGCCAGCGGAGAAAGTGTATACAAAGGCGCCTGCCTGGCTTGCCACGCAGCCGGCGTGGCCGGCGCGCCCAAGCTGGGCGACAAAGCCGCCTGGGCGCCCCGCATTGCGAAGGGCAAGGCCTTGCTGCATGAACACGCACTGAAGGGATTCAATGCCATGCCCGCCAAGGGCGGCAACGCCTCCCTCGCCGATGGCGATGTGAAGGCGGCAGTGGACTACATGCTGGCGCAGGCCAAATAGCACCCGGCAATCACTGCGCAAGAAAGGGCGGCCCTGCCGCCCTTTTTTATTGCTTCTCTGCCTTCTGCAACCTGCACTGTCCGCGGACCATGCCGCCGAGAACTGCCGCCAGGCATCCGCGAACAAATAGCACCTTAGTTCAGGAAGTTTCCAGCCGGTTTCGACAGCAAGACATTGCTCGCCATCCCTTGATCAGGCCCTGGGCGTAGGGTATCGCGCGGATTCGTTCGCCCGGAAACGGCGTGCACGTGAGGTCAGCATCTGCCTGCAGCGAACCGAATTCCTTCAGAAGGTCTGTGCTGCATCGACGACACCGGGGTTTGGGACGGGCACCTTGGGAAAGCACCTCCAGCTGAATGATGAGGCGAAAAAAAAGCCCGCGTGTGCGGGCTTTCTTCATACCGGAAGTGCTTTGATCAGAACGCAGCGCACACCGTGTAAACGTAGCCGTCGCCGTTGGTCGTCATCGTGGCTGCATCGACTGCATCGGCTTTGCTGGCGGAATTGTTGCCGTCAAGAATCCGCACCGAGCCGGTATTGGGTACGCCGTCGTCGAGCGTGGTATCGATCTGACGGGCAAAGCGACCGTTGACGTTGCCTGTGCACACAAAGAATGAACCATTGAAAGCGTTGACCGGTGCAGTCAGGGGCGAAATGCTGGTGATACCCATCTTGCCGTTCTCGGAGTTCAAAGGCAGATAGTCACAATTGGCCGGAACCACTACCGCGCCGGTCGCCAGGTTGGCAAGGCGCACGTGCTGCCAGAACAGGCAGGCCTCGTCAGTCACAGTCGTTGAGTTCCAGTTACCTTCAATCCGGCCGTTGGCCAGTGTCGCTGCCGGCGTTGTAGCCACCGTGCCGTTGACATTCGCGGCTGAGCGCGGATCGTCGCCCGGCATGGCCTTGAAACGATCCTGGTAGGCGTAGACCTGGGTCGAGACGATTTTGATGTCGTTTACCAGCGCCTTGACCTTCGCGCTGTTGATCAATTCCTGGCCCTTGAGGATGCCGCCAAGCAACAAACCGATGATCACCAGGACAATGGCAATTTCGACAAGAGTGAAGCCTGACTGCTGGCTTTTCATGCTTCTCATGCTGTTCATTTTTATCTCCGATTTACTTTGGTTTAGAGTGCTTTTGATTGGTTTGAATTCTTACCTGATGAGGAGGCCAACCACCATGCCGAACGATATGAAGGCCGTAGCCAGATCATTCAGATTCAAGTCTTGCGCCGCGTTTTTCATGTTGGTTTCCTTTGCTTCAGGCAGTTTGCCTAAGCCTACAAGAGCAATCGCCATGCCAACATCGCAATTAATTGATTATTAAGAGTATTATTCTCTCGCCACGCAGTTGTAGCGGATTTTCAAGCCGATTCCTCCTGAACATGTGTAGCGATGCAGGACATGTGTCCGGATTGTCGACAGGCGCCGCATTCGCCAAGCGCCCTGAAACAGGCTAGTCTCCGCGACTGAGTGCCCCTCCCCCTCGCCAAATTCTCCTGTGAGCAGCGTCCCGGCCGGATCCACCCCAACCCTCCCCGCCCGCCTGGTGCAGTGGCGCCGCTGGGTCATTCTCGCCACGCTGTTGTCCCTGCATGCCGGCCTGGTTTCCGAGGACGGCAGCGGCTTCCAGCGCGTATGGATGATGGTTCACTTCGGCCTGTTCCTGCTTTGGCAGCCGGTATTCAGTACCGACCGCGAACTGAACATCGTCACCGCGCTTCTGCTGCTTGCGATCACCGGTGCCGTCATCTACCGCCTAGATGGCTGGATGCTGGTGGTGTGGGTGGCGATTCTCATCGGCATCATGGGCGGAAAGGTGTTTACTCTGCAGGCCGCGCGGCGCAGCCGGTTTTATCTGGTCGGCGTCTTTTACCTGTTCACGGTGTTGCTGATCTGGACGGTCCCGGTGTCGCTGCTGCAATTGCCCGCGATTCCGCAAGCACTGCGCGGGCTGGTGACCATCTTCCTGCCCATGACGCTGGCTTCGCTTGCGATATTGCCGTTCCGCGCGGAGGACGAATCGACCACGCAGGTATTCGACTTTTTCTACAGCCTGATCGTTTTTCAACTGGTGGTGGTGCTGATACTCGGCAGCATCGCCGCCATGCGCGTCACCAACAACCAGTATTTCCAGTCGGTGGTGCTGACCGTGTTCGCCTTCTCGGCAGCGCTGTTTGTGCTCGCCGTGCTATGGGGTCCGCGCACCGGATTTGGTGGCCTGCGCACTTACTTTTCGCGCTACCTGATGAGCGTGGGCATGCCGTTCGAGCTGTGGATGCGGCGCATCGCCGAACTTTCGGAAGCGGAGACCGGTTCAGCGCGCTTCCTTGAAAACGCCATGGCGGAAGTCGAACAGTTCCCGTGGATTGTCGGTGGCATCTGGCAAACGCCTGAGGGGCCGGGCCGATTTGGCCGGGACGGTGGATACGATGCGCACTTCAAGTACCACGAGCTGGAGATTACGTTTTTCACCGAAATCCGCTTGTCCCCAGCCATGTTCCTGCACCTGCGCCTGCTCGCCCAGGTGATCAGCGAGTTCTACGACGGCAAGCGCCGCGAACAGGCCATGAAGCAGAACGCGTATATGCAGGCCGTGCATGAAACCGGGGCGCGGCTGACGCACGACATGAAAAATTTGCTGCAGTCGCTTTACGCGCTCACCTCGGCCGGTGTGGTCGCACGGGAGAATGACCGACGCAGCAAATCCGAATACCAGACCATGCTTGAAAGACAGTTGCCGGTCCTGGCCAAGCGGCTGCAAGCCACGCTGGATAAACTGCAGAACCCGGCGCTCGGCTCGACCAGCGCCATGCTGCCCGCGCAGGACTGGTGGAACGATGTGCTGCTACGGCAATCCGGCAGTGGAATCGAGCTCGACGCGAGCGGCGACCTCAGCCCTGCCATTCCCTCCAACCTGTTCGATACCATTCTGGAAAACTGTCTCGAAAATGCACGCAAGAAGCGCGAGCGGGAACCGCGCGTTGAAATCAGCATCCGCCTCACAGCAGCCCCTGCTCCGGTGCTGGCCATCCGCGATACCGGCTCGGCGATTCCGTCTGGTGCCGTGGACGGCTTGTTCCGGCAGCCGGTCACCAATTCGCGCCGCGGCGGTTTTGGCATCGGTCTTTACCAGGCCGCGCGGCAGGCCGAGCAGCAAGGTTACGAATTGGCGCTGACGGCGAACGAACCCGGCAACGTATGTTTCGAGCTCAGGCCCCGCCTCAATACGGAACACCAGAAAACGTAGAACGCCATTTGGCGCGGTTCGCAGGCCAAAAGTGCGCCAGGACGCGCGCCAATGCTGGAGTTTGAACCAGGGTCAATCAGGGCAGCTTGCCCGCCTGCACCATGCGACCGAACAACGTGTTCAATGAAAGCCAGGTTACGACATCATCAAAGTTGGTGGTGGGCGTGCCGCTGCTGAAGACCTTGTCCGGCACCGCGCTTTGGTTGTTTTGCTCATCGAAGGACAAACTGGCGAATGCCGTTCCACCGTTGCTGCCCAGCGAGAACAGCACCGCGGCGGCACCACTGGCCAGCGCTTGCGTTGGCGCGTTGCAACCTGTTGCCGACGCCGCTGCGGTGAGCCCGGTGGAACACACGACCAGGTTGTCGCTGCTGGCAGCGACCGTTGCCATGGTGCGGGCTTTGATGCCGTCCACCCGAGTAAGCGAATAATTGGTGCCGTCGTTTTCCGTCGAAACCGCATAACGGATCCGGCTGGCATTCGCATTCGTCCAGGCATCGATCAAGTAACCGTTCGCATCCACCGGCGAAACACCCAGCGTGACGGCCGGTACGAATCCGTCAAATGGATTGGAACAGCGTCCATGTGCCTGCACCGTCGTGGTCGCCGCACCACAGGCGCCAACCCCGCCTGTCGTGCAAAAACTCTCGACCCCATTGCTGGTCGTGCTGGCGGGGCAGGGCAGCCGCCCATTTGCCACCGCAAATCCCACAAGGGCCTCCTTGCTCGTCTCCAGCAGCCTGCGGGTTTCCTCGATGCGTCGCGCCTCGATCTGTCCGGAAAGCGGTGCAGCGAGTAGCGCAAAAAGCACAGTGATGATGATCAGCACCACCGCGACCTCGATCAGGCTGAAGCCGCCGGAACTTGGTAAGCGCTGCAATGTGAGTCTTGTCGTTTTCACGGGATCGGGAATACCTGGTCGTTAAAGGTGCTGCTCTTGGGCAGATGCGACGCGGTCAACACATCATCGGCGTCGGCGTTGGAAACGGCGCCAAGTGCTTCGAGATAGTCTGTAAGTACACCGGATGGCCGGGTCTGCGTCGACAAACTGCCGCCGGCGGCAACGATGGCAAATTTGATATCGGTGCGCTCGCCAACCGTTAGGCAGGAAGTGGAACAATTCTGCGCCGCGCCGGGCGCAAAGCCGGCGGCCATCGCACCATAAAGAACTTCCTGCCACCGATTGTCGACGAACCACTTCGGAAGGTAGAAATTTAGCGGATAAACCAAGTTGCTGATCGCGACGCCAGTCGAGGTTCCGGCCGTGACATACCTTTGGCCAACGAGGCTGCCGCCGCTGTTGTAGTCCGACACCTGGAAAGAGCTTGCATTGGCAACGATGGAAAACGTTCCGGTCCGGTTGAAGCTGCGGGTCGCGATGGTTGATGCGGTTGGCGCGGCAATGGTCACATCTGCGGCGTTGGCGGTGATGAAATCCAGGTCTACCACGCGGGAAACGACGCCGACAGGCAAGCCGGTCGTAATCGTCTCGCGGCATACGACGCGCAATCTCGGATCAGGCAGCGAAGCCGTTGCGTTCTTCCACTGACAGGCACCCGCAGATGGTGCGACCGTCCGGGTAACGTTAGTGAAGGAATTCATCGTCGAGGTAAGGACCGTACCTCCCGGCTTGTTGTTGACGTAAACAAACGTGCCTGAGCGGTTGATGGCGTACTGGAACCCGGTCGGGTAATCGGTGTCCAGCAGGTGCGCAGGCACCAAGCCCTGACGGGTACTGGATGTGGGTACAAAACTGGCAACGCTTGTCGGCGATGCAAAATTTGCCAGCCAGGGATAGGCACCGGTAGCCGCCCTGAAGTTCGCCACTGCCGAAAGCGCGGTGCTCGCCGCTGCCGCTTCCAGGTCGCGCATCAGGTCGTCAATGGTGATGTAGGTCACCACGTCGTTGAACGTCGCGCTTTGCTCACCGATGATGAAATCGTTGTCCATGTCGGCATTGCTGTATACGGTGCCGCCTACAGTGGCGCTGTCGAGGTATTGCGACGCACCGGCAAGATTCGGCGACGGCGGCCTGGCCTGGCCGGATAGGGGAGGGCCGGGCATGATAAGCACGACCGCAACGCGATTGGAAATGACGTTTCCCTGACCATCGCGCACCGTCAGCCATGGATACGGTAAGGTGGCGCCACCACAGACAAACGAAGTGTAAGTGACGGACAAGGTGTTTGAATTCAGGACGGTCAGGCACGCCGGGTCAACCAGATTCCCGGACACGGCATACCACGGCACCATGCCCGCGACATCATTTTCGCTCGGTGCCGGCACGGACATGCCCAGACTTTTCCACGGCAAACGCCCGAGGCATCGGAGGTTTGCGCCGTTCGCGATCTGCGGCAGGCCGTCGACCTTGGACGCATCGAGGCAGCCGCCATCAGCGTTACCGTCGTAGTCAGGCGGTACCTCGGTCGATGCGAATCCGTCCGGAAACGGCATCGTCCCTGGCCGCTGACCGGTACTCATGTTCCCAATCGAGGCGCCGATCAATGCAAGCCTGCCTTCGTCGAGCGTGGGAAGCGCTGGCCTTTGCTGCTGAACCAAAGCGCTGGTCTTCAAGACCGTGGAGACGAACAGCAATCCAAATGCACCCAGGACACCAAGCAGGACAATCAGCAGCGCCAGACCTCGCTGCCTGGCGCGTCGCGCCACTGTTGCGTGCCGCAGGCTGCGCCGCAGTTTCATTTTGCAGACGACTTATTGCGCCGCTTGACGGATTTCTTGCCTTCCGCCGGCATTGCCAGCTGGGCAGAGCCCTCCGTACCAGCCGGACGCATGAAACCCGCCGAGGAGCCGACATCCGCACTGCTCAATTTCGCAAGGTGGCGCGCGTTGGCATTTTCCCAACGTGGCTGGCCATCCACCCATACAGTCAGTTTTCCATCGCTGCGCGTGGCAACACCGTTGATAACGGAACGCCCGTCCTCGGCAATCGTCGCCGGTACCCCTGCAAGTTTTTGCCGGCGATCACGCTCCATTTCGAGCCGCTGCTTTGCCGTGAAGAAAAGCGCGCCGTCAAAGGCAGTCAACTCCCTGGCGCCGGCAACTGCGGCGGCCACAGGCGCCTTGTCCGTCGGTGATGTGGCAAGCGGCGCCTGTGCCATGGCCAAAAGCGGTGCACCCAGAGCCAAAAGGTTGAAGAAAGTGGTTTGCGGAATTTTCATGGATTGCGCACTCCTGGCCGCGCGTTGATCGCAGGGCGCGCAAGCGGCGGGGGCGAGTCGGCAGCTTTTGCCAGTGTGATCCATTCCAGCGTGCAATCAGCCTCGACCGCGGCATCGATCGTTGGGCCGGACTCGGCGTCATCATCTCCGGCCGCCGGCGCCGCCGATGCAGCAGCCGGGGTCACAGCAGGAGCACCAGCACTGGCCTGCGCGGACTTCCTGCGTGATTCAAAATCGGCCGTGCGTTTGATCACGCATTTGTCCATCGGAAAGAAGCCGCGTCGAATCCGCGCAAATTCCTCGAGAAACAGCAGCAATTCGCCGTCGTGGTATGCCTGCACCCTGATCCGCATGCGGCTGGCACGAAGGTCTGCCGAGGCATAGCTCGCGCCAGTGACTTTGAGGGGTCGCTGGGCTAATACGTCGTATTCGAGCGACACCAATCGGTGCCGCTTGCGCAGCTCGGCCATGGCTTCAATTAGATCGAGACGCCGTTCCGGTGCAAACGCGCCCTGCGCCACGAGCGCCTTGTAGGTCTCTTCCGAACCACGCAGGTCATCACGCTCGCGCTTGACCGTTTCCAGTCGAGCGCGCATTTCCTGCAGGGCGCGTTGTGATAGCACATCATCCTTTTTTTCAGTCTGCCAGTACCAGTAGCTGCCGCCGCCCAAGAAACCGGAGACGACGAGACCGGCGACAAAGACTGCCGATGCGAAACGAATTCCGCGGGTTCTGGGGGGATTGGCCAGCGAACTCATGTTCCCGCCTTGCCGCGTGAGATGCGCAGCACGAACCTGGCTTCGCTGCTGCCGCTGGATGTTGTGGAGCCGCGCAAAATGGCGCTGGGCTGAACGTCAACCGGCATGGCAATAATGCTCGCCGTGATGTTGGACGCCGCATTGAGCCGTCCTGTCAGTCGCTCGACTGTCGCCAGCGTGCCGCGGTAATCGCCGCTGAATCCAGTCACGCTGCCCTCGATGATGGCGACTTCATATTTGCTGCCTGGTAACTGCGCATTGTCGTCGAGGACTGTCGAGGCCGGATTCGAGGTCAACGCCTGTGGTGTCCCGGGAACCTGCTTGACCTCGGAGCGTACGTTGAGCCCCTGCGCCAGGTTGACACCCGTGTAGGCGGGGGTGTGGGCCGCGTCCATGGACGGCGCCCACACCAGTTGCCAGAGCTTTAGCTCCGGAAACTCTGCCCAGACGGCCGCAAGATCGCGCAGCAGCGGGCCTGGGTTGGGTGCCTGTGGCAGGATCTGGGCACGGTAAAAAGCGCTGGCATCGCGTACCGCCGCAGTCGCGGTCGTCGCGCCGCGCATCGAGTCGGCGACGGCTTGATACTCGGTCTGCAAGCCCCTCGCGACCAGGTTGCGCTTTTCAATTTCCTTGCCGACGATGTTGGCCTGGTAGAAATTGAAGGCGGTGACGCCGACGCCGATGGCAAGTGTTGCCGCGGTCAGGCCATAAAGCACGAAGCGTGCGCGCCGTAGCCCTGCTGCACGCGTCTGCTCCTTGCTGGCGAAGTGATTCTCCTGGCTGCCACGGGCATAAACATGAACCAGCACCTCTTCCGCATGAGAGGAGACGGGGGCAGGGCGCAACTTCAGTTTGGCGGCAACCTCCTCGATGTCGAGGAAGCGATATTTGAACAGGGGATAGTTGCGAATTGCATCGGCAATCATCTGGCGATCGCGTGCGTGCACCAGAATGCAAACCTCGAGCGTGTCGTCGCCCGCGAAATTGCGCAGGCTATCGAGGTACTGCCAGGTGCGGCTGGCCTCAGCCGCAATCAGCGTGCCCACCGACTGACCCTCGTCGTAAATGATGGGCGTCAGCCGGCTGAACTTGATTTGCTTGTAACGGAAATACGTCTGGCGCAAGCCGAAGTCGGGGACAATGGTTACCAGCAGCGTGTGCGGAAAGATCACGCTCAGCTCGGTAAGCAGCAATCCCGACAGTACCGCGGAGGAACAGATGCCCTCGAGTGGAACTTCCGCCTGCGCGATAGCGGTCACCCAGGTGTCCAGCACTTCTGCGTTGGTCACCGCATGGTAGAGCACGCGATCATCGCGCCGGCCGTCCTCCTCGCGTCCCTGGACGATTGCGTGCCGGTAGCTGCTGGCGCGGTACAGCTGCGAAAGGCGGCGGCCAAGCACGGCGTCTCGATCGCCGCCACGAAGGTGCGGCACGGTGTCCGTCTTGAAATCTTCTTCAATCAGGTCGACAACCAGGTAAGTCGGCACATCGCGGTGGCGAGCGATGTATGCCTGGAAGGCTGGCGATTCAGCGTCTGTGGGCCGGAACACGTCACGACCGGTGATCGCTCCACCGCTCCAGACCAGGGCGATCAGCTTGTCATTCGTGAGATATAAAAAGTGCTTGGCCATGGGCGTGGTCGACTAGAGCTTGATCTTGGCGATAACGTCGTACATCGGACTGAAAACCGTCACCAGGATACCTATCAGAATGCCGCCAAGCACGACGGTCAGGATCGGCTGGATCATTTCCTGCAGCTTACTCATCTGCTCCTTGACGTCGCGGTTGTAAAAGTAGCTCACATTGAGCAGCGCCGTGTCCAGACCGCCGGTCGTTTCGCCGACTTTGAGCATGCGCAGCACCAGCGGCGGGAACAGGCGCACGTTCTGAAAAGCCTGGGTGATACCGGTGCCCTCGTTGATTTCCCTGCCGACCCGCTGCAAGCCCTCTTCAATCACGCGGTTGCCCACGATCTTTTCCGAAATCTGGATGCAGTCGAGCACGCCAAGCCCCGATTGGTACATCAGTGCGAAATAAGTCGAAAAGCGCGCGAGAATGATTTTGTTCAAGAGCTGGCCCATGATCGGCAACTTGAGTATCAGGCTGTCAATCCGGTATTTGGCATCATCGTTGGTTTTAGCGACGATCACCAGCGCGATGATCGCGACCAGCGGGACACCGATGAACAGGTACCAGTACTGCTTCATGACAGCCGATATGGCAATCAACGCCATGGTCGCCGCCGGCGGATTCGGGGTCAGTGCCTTCATGGTGACCGCCAACTGCGGCACCAGGAAAATCATCAGCGCGAAAACCACGCCGATGATCACCGTGCCGGCAAAGGCCGGGTACATCATCGCTTTCTTGACCTGTGCCGCCAGTTCATCCTGCCACTTCAGGTTTTCGGTCAACTTGGAAAGTACTTCCGGCAACTGACCGGTTTGCTCGCCGGTGCGAATCAGCGCCACAAACACCTGATCGAAAGCCTGCGGATGCTCGGCCATGGCATCTGAAAGCTTGAGGCCGCCCTCGACATCCTCGAGCACGCTTGCGACGATCGCCTTGAAACCCTCGTTTTCCACGGTGTCGCGCAAATCCGTGAGCGCATCGATGATCGGTACGCCGGCGCGCATCAATTGATCCATGTGGAAACAAAAGGTGATGAGTTCCTTGCGCGTGACCTTGCGCTTGCGCATCAAGGTCGATTTCTTGATGGTCTCAAATGTGACCAGATCCAGGCCCAGGCGCTTGAGGCGCATCTCGAGGTCGACCGGATTGATGGCGTCGGTGCTGCCGTTCATCATGCGGCCGGTATCGTCAATGGCACGGTACGAGTAAGAGGCCATGCGCTTACACCACCCGGTCTGTCAGGTCGACGATGCGGGAAATTTCATCGAGGCTGGTGTGGCCGGCGAGCACGCGCGCCACGGCGTCCTCTGCCAGCGTCCGAAATCCGGTTTTGCGCGCCGCTTCACGAATTTCCCGCCCGGTCGCACGACGCGCGATGAGCTCGTCGATCTCGCCGTCCATCCTGAACAATTCCATGATCGCCATGCGGCCCCTGTAGCCCGTGCCGTCGCAGTGCTCACAGCCAACCGGCTTGAAAATCTGCCCATCCCAGTCGGGCTCGACACCGAGCACCTTCAGCGTGAGTTCGTCGTCCGGCCGGAACGGTTGCCGGCATTTGCTGCACAGCCGCCGCACCAGCCGCTGCGCGACGACACCAATGATATTTCCCGCCATGATGTCGGGCAGCACCCCCAGGTCCTGCAAGCGCGGTATCGCGCCGATGGCGGAATTGGTGTGCAGCGTCGAGTAGACCTGGTGCCCAGTCATGGCGGCCCGGAATGCCATTTCGGCAGTCTCCTGATCGCGAATTTCGCCCACCAGGATGACGTCGGGATCCTGCCGCATCATCGAGCGAATTCCACTGGCGAAATCCAGCTTGGCGACCTCATTTACCGAGGTCTGGCGGATCATGGTCATTGGATACTCAACCGGATCCTCCAGCGTCATGATATTCACGCCTTCGGTGTTGACGTGATTGAGGATCGAGTAAAGCGTTGTGGTCTTGCCGGAGCCGGTGGGACCGGTGACAAGGATGATGCCCTCGGGCCGGGCCATCATCAGCCGCAGCATCTTCAGCTCGCCCTCCTGCAGGCCGAGATCCTCCAGCGGCACGATGCCCTTCTGCCGGTCCAGGATGCGCAGCACCACGTTCTCACCGTGGGTGGTTGGTTGCGCGGACACGCGAAAATCGATTGAGCGGCCTGACAAGCTCAGCGAAATGCGCCCGTCTTGCGGCGCACGTGTTTCGGCGATGTTCATGCCGCTGATGACCTTGAGGCGCACCACCATCGCCGACCAGTAGTTTTTATGCAGCGAGCGAATCTGCCGGAGCACGCCGTCGATCCGGTAACGAATGCGCAAGAAGCCCTGCTCGGGCTCAAAGTGGATATCCGATGCGCCGCGCTTGACGGCATCGTTGAGCAGCGCGTCCACCAGGCGCACAACCGGCTGGCTGTACTCATCGAATTCCGCGGCCATCGACTGGTAATCGATCTCGCCGGTTTCGATTTCGTTGAGGATGCCATCAATCGATAACTCGAACCCGTAATGCTGTTCGATGCCGATGGAAATGTCGGATTCGCGCGCCAGCACCTGTTCGATGCGGATATCGTCTTTGATGAGGGCGCGAATCTGGTCCAGCGCAACCACGTTGGCCGGATCGGCCACCGCCAGCAACAGCTTGCGTGCATCGCGATCGTAGTCAACGGGCAATACGTGGTAGCGACGCGCAATTTCCTTCGGCACCAGGGCGAGGGCGTTGTGATCGATGATCGTGTTGGAAAGATCGATGGCGACCTGCCCAAGGCTCTCGGACAGCGTGTCGCGAATCGTGGCCTCGGTCACGAAGCCGAGTTGCACGAGAATCTTGCCCAGCGGCGTTTTGAACTTGCGTTGCTCGGTCAGCGCGATGTTCAACTGATCCTGCGAAATCACCCCGCGGGTCAGCAGCGTTTGCCCGAGCGGAAGCTGTGAAATCGGGGATGTCATCTGGTTCATGTGGTGGCGCAGTGAATTCTTTTTGAGGCGCGGTCCGGGCCGCGAACTGATTGTACCAATGGCCCGTCAGGGAGCTTTGTCGGAGCCGGCCAACTCCTGGACCCGTTTTGCAACTGCAGCACTGTCAAACTGCCCCCTGGTGCGTACCTGTAGCGCCAGCGATTTCTGGTAGTACTCGCGCGCGAGTCGCGACTGTCCCAGGTGATCGAGGCTGACCGCGAGGTTGAAGGCGTGGTCGGCAACGTCCCCGTTCAGTCGGTAGGCCTCGAAGTAGGCCTGTTGCGCCTCCACCCAGCGATTCTGGCTTGCCAGCAGATTCCCCAGCGAGAACTGCAGGCTGGCCGCCGCAGGATTTTGCGAAAGCAGGGTGCGCAACTGAGTTTCGAGGCTGGCTTGCGATCCCTCGCCGGCGATCGCCAGCAGGCCGGCAATGGCAATTTCGTTGCGGGGGTCGATGGCAAGCGCGTCGCGATAGTGCCGATTTGCGAGCGGCCGGTCGCCTGAGCGCGCTGCAACTGTTGCCAGCCCCAGTTGCGCATCCAGCGACAGCGGGTCGGCCTGAACGCGGCGTGCATAAAGGCCGCGAGCCTGATCCAGGTCGCCATTGCTCAACGCTTCGTAAGCGCGCGCCAGCTCCGGATTGACCGGCGCGGGCTGGAATGACTGCGACAGCTTGAGCGTGACCGGCGCTTCCGCGGCAAGCGGCGTTTCCTTGAGCTTCTTGGCAAAGGCTTCGCGCGGCGTAAGCGCCGCTTCGCTGGGTCCGGCCAACCCGGTGGCCGGATTGCCGGTCGCATCCTTCAATGCCGGCGGCAGCAGGGGTGGCAGCACGATTTCCGGTACCGGCTCCGCGGCGGGCGGCACAGCCGGTTTGGGTAGCGCGGCTTGTCCGGTGGTGGTGGGCATCGGCGCCAGAGGAACTGACGCCAGCGGCGGATTGCCGCGCGCAGCGACGGAAGCCGCAGGCCTGGTGAGCTTGCTTAGTTCCTGCCAGACATACCAGGCGCCGGCGCCAAGACTCACCACCAATACTGCAAGCGCCGGCAGCAGCCAGGGTTTGGAGGCGGCCGCAGCCATGACACCCGGGCGTTGCTTGGCAGCGAACACGGTACGGGCGGCATCAGGTGAACCGCGATCCTGTTTAGCAGTCGCAGCGGCCGGCGGCAGATTCGCCGGCGGCGGGACATTTTCACGCTCGACGTGTGCGGCTTCCTGTGGCGCGATTTCCTCAAGCGAAAGCGCCAGAGGCTGGCGACTGATGCGACTGGTGGGGCGAACGCTGCTGGTTTGCGCTGGCGGTGGCGCCAGCATCTCTTCCAGCGCCTTGGCGTGAGCGATGCCGCTCGCTTCCTCGGCAAGCTCAATCGGCTGGTCCGGCGTCGCGTCGCCGGGCGCCGGCTCCTTCAGCTCAATCGACTGCTTGGCGCGTTTCGCCTCCTCGGCACGTTTAAGCGCATCGAGGAGCAGGCTCATGGCGCTTTCCTTGGCTCCCTTTCCGCCCCTGCTGCATTCGGTTGCGGCGCATTCAGGGTTGCCGGATCGAACGACGGCGACGGGTCTTTGAAGAATTGGGAATCGGGAAGGTATTTCTTGTAGTCGGCGAGATCGGCGTCGACGCTTGCCTCACGAATGACCAAAGCACGAATAAACACCACAAGTTCACTCTTGGCACCCGTGTCGTTCCGGTAACTGACCGCGTCGCCAAACACCGGGATGCGCGACAGGATTGGCAGACCGTCGCGGTTGCTCTTGAAACTGTCCTGCATCAAGCCGCCGAGTACCGCGGTTTGCCCGCTGGCCACCCGCATCATCGCTTCAAATTCTCGCGTCTGGATTTGTGGAATCTGATTGACCACACCGGCCTTGCCCAGGTCCGGGTTGGGATCGTTCTTGTATCCGGTAATGCGCGTGACGCTTGGCCGGATGCTGAGGTTAATGATGTCGTTTTCGCTGATTTGCGGGGTGACCGACATGATGAAACCCTCCGGCACAATCTGCGGCGTCGTGTTGTAGGAAACAAGTGCTGGCTGGCCCAAGACGGCGGATTGTGTGACCGTGGATTGCACGGTGAAGTAGACGGTATTCTCAACCACACGCATCACCGCCGTCTGGTTGTTCAGCGTCATGATCTTGGGACTGGACAGCACGCGCGTGTTGCCGAAGGAATTGAGCAGCTTCAAGGTGCTGCTGATATCACCGCCCGATGCAGCGTTTGGGTTTCGATAGGCAAGCGAAAACGGCTGTGTGCCACTGCCGGAAGGCGGCAGAATGCCGGCCGTGAAGTTCTGCTTGATGGTGTAGCCCAGCCCCTGGAGGCCCAGCGCGGACCAATCGACGCCCGATTGATATGCGTCGTTGAGTACCACCTCGACGACGGTGGCCTCGATCAGCACCTGGCGACGCGAAGAACCACTTATCTGCTCAATAAACTCGCCAACCTTTTCGTGTTGCCGCGAAGTGGCGCGAATCGCCAACGTGCCTGTCTCGGAGTTGACAATTACCGATGCCGCCTCTCGAAAGGTCAGCGTCTGCGAGGCCGCCTCCTGCGCCGCCACTTGCTCCGCGACACCCGGGCCGGTGGTGGTGGATTGCGTGGTTTGTCCCGCCTGCCCGGACTGGCCGGTGGTTCGACGCTGGGTGGCTGTCTGCGGACGGTTGGTCGCTGTCACACCCTGGGAGCGGGTTTGGGTGAACGTTTCGGAACTGCCTTCGGGCAGCAGCTTGTCGGTTTCGCGCAAGAGATCCTTGATGTTTCGTTCCAGTGTTTCCCAGAATTTGTTCTTGCTGATGTTTTCAAGCTTCACGATCGAGCTATTCTGTCCGGCCGCACCGCTGCTGGCGCCCCCAGCGGTCGTTGTAGTCGGACCGACGACCTGCGTTTGAACACCAATCGAACTTGCCGAGTCGCGCTGCATGTTGACGTAGTCGATCTTGTAAATCTTGAGGTAAGGCGAATCCGGCCTGACCACGATGTTCGGCCCGTCAACTTCCCAGCGCATGTCCACTTGCTTGGCGACACGCGTCAGGATCTGCCTGAGCGTCTGGTCAATGGCGTTGAGCGTCACACGCCCCTCGATACCCGGATGCACATCGACATTGACCTTGGTATCGCGGCTGACGGCAAACAACAATTCCTGAACCGGAACATCCTTTACGGTTACCGAGTACTTGACCTCCTCGACACGCGGTCTTGGCGGCGGCGGCAGCGGCACCTGGCGAACCGGCATGGGTACCGCACCCGCAGTGGCAGCCGGAGCTTGGGCACCCGTTTCCGGCCGCGCCATGTGTCCTTCGACGCGCGCCACCGGTTGGGTACCGCATCCCTGCATCAGGGAAAAGATCACCACACAGCTTGCGCCGGCCGCGCGCCTCACGGGCGATCTGCGATCACCAGACGTGCCAGCCGGATTTGAATTGAGTTGGTTTTTGAACCGCATGGGTGTGAAGTTCTTCGTAATTGTGATCCTGCTGAAGCGCCCCAATCGCCGCCACAGCGGAAACAGAAGCGTGTGCGCATCTCCCAAATCCGTTTATAGGCGGTTTTGCCAATAAAAGCAACGGGTTGGGCGTGATTTCACAAAAACAACTTTAGATTGTTCCGGTTGGCGTTTCAATCCGATCCTTGCTGCGCGAAAAATGCTTGGCGCCACGTGTCGTCCGCCCCATTACGCGCCGGGCCGAAAATCGTCACGCACGGCATTCACGGAGCGAACGTAGGGCCGGAATTGCGCCAGTCTCTTCGAAAGCTGGGCCATTTCCGCGCTCGCATCCGAGCGCTCGCGAAAGTTGCCATAAATGACGCTGACTTTGGGATTATCCGCCGTACCGGATGCATAGACCATTATCCGGTCCGGATTGAGTTCCTTGCTCGCCGCACGCAGAAAATCCACGATGGCGCCACGCTCGCGCTCGTCGGCCGTCATCAGTTGTATCGCGTAGCGGGCGCCTTCCAGATTGGTCAGGCGGGTGCGGTCCGCGTTCATGCGGGTCGAGAGCCAGTCCGGGTCAGTCTTGCTGCTGGCAGGCATCCTGACAACATTTGGCTCGTTCGCCAGAGCTTGCGCCGCCGCAGGCGCGGTTGACGTGGCCTTGCTGTCCGCAGGGGCCGGTGCCACCGGAACAGCGGCATTCGCAGGCGCGGCCGTGAGTTGCTGCGACGGAACCAAGGCGGGCGACGCAGGCCCGGCCTCAGGTTTCGCGCTTCCCGTCGACGGCGGCGCGCCCGCCGAATCCGTTGGTGCAGGGGTGCTCACGCTGGCAACAGGCTCCTGCCTGGCCGCAGCCACGATCTTGCCGCTCGCCACTCCCGGCGCCGATGGTTGCGCCACAAGCGCAGTCTCGGGTGCGCTGAATCGTCCCCCGGCAAACCCGATGGCCAAGCCGGCAGCCAGGGCAGCGGCAATCGGCCATGCCCGTGTCGGCTTGGCCGGCTCGGGCGGCAACACGATGCGGGTGTCATTGACGGCAGCCCGCACATGGTCGGCCGTTACGGTGTGCGTGCCCGCCGCATACGCAGCCAGCAAGGTCTTGTCGGCATAGATATTGATGCGTCGGGTCAGGCCCTCTGAGGCCTCCGCGATCAACTTGACGGCCTCCACAGAGAACAAGTCGGGCCCCTTGTAGCCGGCCGCGCGCAGTCGGAAGTTCAGGTAATCGCGGATGTCGCGGGGGGGCAGGGGCAACAGATTGAAGCTGTGGGTAATGCGCTCTTTCAATTGGCGCATGTTCGGCAACATCAGGTGCTGGTCCAGTTCCGGCTGACCAAACAGCACGATCTGCATCAGCTTGTCATGGCTGGTTTCAAGATTGGAAAGCAGCCTGATTTCCTCGAGGGTTTCCAACGGCATGGCGTGCGCCTCGTCGATCAGCGCCACGACCTGCTTGCCCTCGGCGTGAATCTCGATCAGGCGATTCTGCAACGAGCGAATCAGCTTGGTGGTCGTGCTGCCCTGCGGGTCGAGACCCAGATCGCCGGCGATGGTGGCGAGAATTTCATCGCGCGATACCGAGGGCACCGCGAGATAAATCATCTCCACGGTGGCGGGAAGCCTCTCCATCAGCACCCGGCAAAGCATGGTCTTTCCGGCACCGACTTCGCCCGTCACTTTGACCATGCCTTCGCCGCTGGTGATGGCGTAGAGCAGCGCCTCGAGCGTCTCGCCGCGATTGGCGCCGGCAAAGAAGAACTCGGTATGCGGCGTAATCTTGAACGGAGCCTCGTTCAAGCCAAAATGCTCAAGATACATGGTCATTGCTGTTGCTTCCGCAAATTCGGCGTGTTGGAAAGTTTAGCACCGCACCGACGCCTCACTCCTCCGCACCGCGGTCGCGTTCACGGTTGGCGCCCGGTCGCAACGCTTCCAGCCGGCTGTACAGGGTGGAACGCGACACGCCGAGCAGGCGCGCAGCCTGCGACATGTTGCCCTTGGCAAGTTCCAGCGCTGCATCGATATACCGCAGTTCCACATTTGCCAGGCTTGCCGCGAGGTTAAAGCCGGGGCTGGATTCAATCTCGGCGCGCGCGTCCACCGTCGGGGAATCGGTCGCGCCATTTGCGCGCTGCGCCGGAACAGCTTCGAACTCGAGCAGCAACTGGTCGGCGGTGACCACGTAGCCAGCGTGTTTGGCGGTCAGGCGAATGGCAATGTTCTTGAGTTCCCGCACGTTTCCGGGAAACAGGTATTCCAGCCAGGCATTGCGCGCCGACTCGTCCAGCGTGAATGGCTCGGTACCGTGGCGCTGCGCATACTGGACGCGATAGAAATCCAGCAGCTTCAACTTGTCATCACCGAGTTCACGCAACGGCGGCACACTGATCGAAAAAACCGATAGCCGGTGATACAGGTCGGCGCGGAAGCGCCCGGCCTTGACCTCGGCACGAAGGTCACGGTTGGTAGCCGCGACAATGCGCGCCTTCGACTGTCGCGGCTGGGTCTCACCCACGCGCTGGAACTGGCCGTTTTCGAGTACGCGCAGCAGCTTGGGCTGCAATTCCAGCGGCAATTCACCGATTTCATCGAGAAACAGCGTGCCTTCGCCTGCATCTTCAAAATAACCGGCTTTGTTGCCGGTCGCACCGGTAAACGCCCCCTTGGCGTAGCCGAACAGGGTTGGCTCAACCAGGCTGGCAGAAATCGCGGCGCAATTGAGCGCCAGAAATGGCAAGGGCGCACGCGGACTCAGCTGGTGCAACAGCGCCGCCACCCGCTCCTTGCCGCTGCCGGACTCTCCCTCGATTAACGCCGGGAACGCGGATGAGGAGTAAAGGTCGATCTGGCTTTTCAGCCTGCGCATTGGCGGGCTGTCACCGATGATGCCGAGCACGGCATCACCATCGGCGCCGGGCGGGTCTGGTTCGCGGGCTTCGAGCGCCGCTGTCAGCATCTTTCGCAGATGCGCCGGATCACAGGGTTTCGGCACCAGATCGGCAGCGCCCAAGGCACGGGCGCGACGCGCGTTCGATTCCTCGTTCTGGCCGGTGAGCACCATGATGCGGATTTCCGGAGACCAGGAGAGCAGGTCTCCGACCAACTTGAAACCTTCGTCCGGCAAGTGCGAAACGGGCGGCAATCCAAGATCAATGAGCGCCAGCACGGGATGAAACTCGCCACCACGCAGCAGCGCCATCGCCTGCGAGCGGCTGGCGCACACCTGCACCGCAAAGTCCTCGGACAGCACGAAAGACAGACTTTCGCCAATGAGCGGATCGTCATCAACAATCAGCAGCGCGGGCTTCATGGCCACTTTGTTTTCTTTCGCAGGCGTTGGCAGTGAATTCAGTTGGTCAGCCGAACCGATTATAGTGACGCCCTCCGGAAATTACCGCGAACTCCCCGCACGCCGGCCGGTCAGACTGTTTCACACCCCGCCCGGCCAGGTCGCCGCCGACGCAACATCGGCAGGCAGCGCTGGCAGCATGTTTGAACTTCGTGGGTGCTAAAATTCGCGCTTTCGCGCCGCGACCGCCGCGCATCCTTTAACAATCATTATTACAACGCTTTGATTTCCTCCTCCAATTCCAGCCTCGTCGAAATCGATAACGTCGACTTCGCTTATGGCAAGCGCTCGATCCTGAAAGGGATAAGCCTGAGCGTACCCAAAGGCAAGCTGGTGGCCATCATGGGCGGCTCCGGGTGCGGAAAAACCACGCTGCTGCGACTGATCGGTGGGCAATTGTTGGCCTCCAGCGGCCGCGTGATGGTTGATGGACAGGATGTCGGGAAGCTGGACAAGGATGACCTTTACGCGCTTCGTCGCAAAATGAGCATGCTGTTCCAGTTTGGCGCGCTGTTCACGGACATGTCCGTGTTTGACAATGTCGCATTTCAGATGCGCGAGCATACTGACCTGCCCGAGGACATGATTCGCGACCTGGTGCTGATGAAGCTCCATACCGTCGGTTTGCGCGGCACGGCAGCGATGTTTCCAAACGAGCTTTCGGGCGGCATGGCGCGCCGTGTCGCGCTGGCACGCGCTGTCGCGCTCGACCCGATGTTGGTCATGTACGACGAGCCGTTCGCCGGCCTGGATCCGATTTCGCTGTCCGTTGTGGGCCAGACCATACGCAAGCTCAACGATGCGCTCGGCACGACGTCAATCGTCGTCACCCACGATGTCGTCGAGTCGATGCAGATCGTTGACTATCTGTACTTCATCGCAGACGGGTGCATCGTCGGCCATGGCACGCCGGAAGAAATCCGCCGCTCAGAGGAGCCGTTCATCAAGCAGTTCGTGCATGCGGAGCTGGACGGCCCGGTGCCGTTTCACTACCCCTCGCAGGACTACGCCGCCGAACTTGGGCTCCGCCCCCCCGGGAAGCGCCCATGAAGCGCCTCATCAGCGCCTTGGGCGCCCGCGCCATCGACTCCATCTGGCGCAGCGGTCTGCGGGTGCGATTCCTGTACCTGGTGCTTACGCACTCGGGTATGGCGCTGCGTCGCCCGGCGCTGACCATTCGCGAGGTTTATTTTTCCGGCGTGATGTCGCTGGTCATCATCCTTGTGTCCGGGTTGTTCGTGGGCATGGTGCTGGGCCTGCAGGGATACGAAACACTGCAGAAATACGGCGCCCAGGAGCAAATGGGCGTGCTGGCCGCGTTGTCGCTGGTGCGCGAGCTGGGGCCGGTGGTATCGGCACTGCTTTTTGCCAGCCGGGCCGGCTCGGCCGTCACCGCGGAAATTGGCCTCATGAAGGCAACTGAGCAGCTCAAGGCCATGGACATGATGGCCATCGACCCGGTGGCGCGAGTCGTCGCGCCGCGCTTCTGGGCCGGCATATTTTCCATGCCGCTGCTGGCGGCGATGTTTTCGGCGTCCGGCGTGCTCGGCGCGTACATTGTGGCCACCATGCTCATCGGCATCGACGCGGGTGTGTTCTGGGGAAACATGCAGGCAGCCGTCGACGTGCGCTACGATGTGCTCAACGGCGTCATCAAGTCGCTTGTGTTCGGCACCGCCATCGCGACCATTGCCACATTTGAGGGATTCGACGCCGAGCCGACCGCCGAAGGCGTCTCGGCAGCCACCACACGCACGGTCGTCACCGCCGCGCTGAGCGTTCTCGCGCTGGACCTGGTGCTCACCGGATTCATGCTGCGCGCGGCACAATAGGAATTGAAAAGGGTCTCACATGGATAGAAAACTGCTGGATTTCTGGGTTGGCGTCTTCATGATCGCCGGCTTCCTCGCCCTGGTGTTTCTCGCCTTGCAGGTCGGCGGCCTGAATGATGAACGGACGCAAAAAACCTATGACGTCCTGGCGCGCTTCGAAAACATCGGCGGACTGAAGGTGAAGGCGCCCGTGAAGAGCGCCGGCGTCGTCGTCGGCCGGGTTACCGACATCCACTTCGACAACAAGGCATTTCAGGCCTCCGTCACGCTGTCCCTTGAAAACCGCTACGCCTTCCCGAAGGACACCAGCGCATCCATCCTTACCTCCGGCCTGCTGGGTGAAGTCTATGTGGGCCTCGACGCCGGCGGCGACGACAAGAACCTGAAGGCCGGCGACAAGATCACGCTGACGCAATCGGCCGTGGTGCTTGAGCGCCTGATTGGGCAATTCATGTTCGGCAAGGCGTCCGAAGGTGCTGGCAACGGCGCCGACAAGCCGGCCGTAAAGAAATAGTGCGTAAACCGCGCCGACCCAGGCGCGTTGAGTACCCTGCATGTCGATTCCACATTTTCAGGTCCAAATCATGTTGAAACAGTTTTCGTTTTTCCTGTTTGCCGCGCTGGCCGCCTTCGGCTTGACTGTCCATGCCCAGGAGGCACCGGACGAAATGGTCCGGCGGACGACAAATGAAATCCTCGCGGCCATCAAGGCCGACAAGGACCTGCAGGCCGGCAACCAGAAGAAAATTGAGAAGCTGGCGGAGGACAAGGTGCTGCCGTATTTCAATTTCCCCCGCATGACACAGCTCGCCGTGGGCCGCAACTGGCGCGACGCCAATGACGCGCAGAAGAAAGCGCTGACCGATGAGTTCCGCACCTTGCTGGTACGCACCTACTCCACATCGCTTTCGCAGTATCGCAACCAGACCATCGACGTAAAGCCGCTCAAGGCGGCGACCGGTGACACGGAAGTCGTGGTCAAGACGCTCGTCAACCAACCTGGCGGCCAGCCGATTCCAATCGATTACAGTCTCGAGAAGATCGGCAATGCCTGGAAGGTCTATGACGTGCTGATCGACGGCGTGTCGCTGGTCACCAACTACCGCAGTTCGTTCAATACGGAAATCCAGAAGTCCGGCATCGATGCCCTGGTGAAGTCGCTGTCCGAGCGCAACGCAAAGAATGCTGCCAGGTAGGATGCGCGGAAATGAACGCTGCCAGCACAGTCGTCGGCGAAGTCCTGCAACTTGAGGGGCCACTGACTCTGGCCAGCATGTCGCGCCTGCTCGCGGAAACGCGGCAGTACGCTTCGCAGGAGAAGTTACCGGAATGTCTCGCGATCGACTTCTCGCACGTGACGGAATTTGATTCCTCGGCGGTTGCGCTGATGCTGCACTGGCGCAGGGAATCAACGCGCCTCGGCAAGGCGCTGCGCTACATTCACCTTCCGGAGAACCTGCAATCGCTCGCCGACCTGTACGGTGTCGACCAGATGATTCACTGTCCCTCGCAACTGGCGGGTTGTGGTGGCAAAGCGGGAGCCGCTTGACTCCAGGCTTATCGCAGCGCTTCACGCCCCCTGATGCCTCCCGCCATTGACGTCGTCAGTGTTGCCAAGAAGTTTGGCGCCGTGCAGGCACTCGCCGCCGTTTCACTGCGAGTCGAGCAGGGCGAGTTCTTTGCGCTGCTGGGGCCCAACGGCGCCGGCAAGACTACCCTCATTTCGGCGCTGGCCGGCCTCACGCGCATCGATTCGGGGCAATTGAGCGTGATGGGCCACGACGTGCGGGCCGATTACCGGCAGGCGCGCCGTGCGCTGGGCATTGTGCCGCAGGAGATCGTTTTCGATCCGTTCTTTTCGGTACGCGAAACATTGCGCTTCCAGGCAGGTTATTTCGGCATCGCGCGCGGCGCGGCGCTCGATTCCTGGATCGATGAGCTGCTGCACAAGCTTTCCCTGACCGACAAGGCCGACAACAACATGCGCCAGCTGTCAGGCGGCATGAAACGACGCGTGCTGGTGGCGCAGGCACTGGTCCACCGTCCGCCGGTCATCGTGCTCGACGAGCCGACCGCCGGTGTTGATGTGGAATTGCGCCAGACCCTGTGGCAGTTCATCCGTGAACTCAACCACACCGGGCACACCATACTGCTGACGACGCATTACCTGGAAGAAGCGCAGCAACTCTGTTCGCGCATCGCGATGATGAAGCAGGGGCAGGTTGTGGCCATGGACACCACCGCCAATCTGCTGAGCGCGTTCTCGGAGCGCGTCTTGCGCGTGGTGATCGAAGGCGAACTGCCGCCCGGCCTGCTGGCCATGCGCTCCCGCCAGCAAGGCGCATGGCATTGCTTCGAGGTCCAGGAAGTCGCCGAGGTCGAGCTCAAGCTGGCGGAGCTTCGCCGCAGCGGCGCGCGCATCGTCAATCTCGAGGTCGCCGAGCCCGATCTCGAGGAAGTGTTTGTCAAGCTGATGCACAGGCCGTCATGACCGGTTTCCAGACATTGCTGCTGAAGGAAGTCCTGCGCTTCTGGAAGGTGGCCTTCCAGACGATCGCCGCGCCGGTGTTGACTGCCCTGCTGTACATGTTGATTTTTTCGCACGTCATGTCAGGCAGCAACGCCGCGTTCCCGGGGGTGACCTACGAGCAGTTCCTGATTCCGGGGCTGGCCATGATGTCGATGCTGCAGAATTCATTCGCCAACACCTCCTCATCGCTGATCCAGTCGAAAATCACCGGCAACATCCTGTTCATCCTGCTGCCGCCGCTGTCGCACTGGGACTATTACGGTGCCTATCTGATCGCCGCAGTGGTGCGCGCGCTGGCCGTGGGACTCGGTGTATTCGCCGTCGGCGTCGTGGTCGCGCACATTCCCGTTCACAGCGTCTGGGCAATTGTGTATTTCGCCGTTCTTGGCAGCGGCATGCTGGCGGCGCTGGGCATCATCGCCGGCCTTTGGGCCGACAAGTTCGACCAGCTGGCGGCGTTCCAGAATTTTCTGATCATGCCGCTGACATTTCTGTCCGGTGTGTTCTATTCCATTCACTCCTTGCCGCCGTTCTGGCAGACGCTTTCCAAGCTGAACCCGTTCTTTTACATGATCGACGGCTTTCGTTTCGGCTTCTTCGGCAAGGCGGACATTTCACTCTGGGTATCGATGTCTGTCACCGCGGGCGCATTCCTGTGCCTTTCGGCTGCCACCCTTTACTTGCTAAAATCGGGATACAAGCTCAGGCAATAGCCTTGCTCGCTTCCCTGTGCCGGCGAAGCGCCCCCACCCAACTCCACCGGCTCCCCATGGTCACCCCGCAATCGATCGAACATGACATCCGCGCCAGCCTTGACTGCCAGCACCTGGAAGTTGAAGGCGACGGGGCACATTTCCAGGCCGTGATCGTGTCGGCCGCGTTCGAAGGCAAATCGCGCGTGCAGCGCCACCAGATCGTCTACGGCACCCTCGGCGCGCGCATGCGCGAAGAAATCCATGCCCTGTCCATGCGCACCCTCACACCGGGCGAATGGACGAATCACCCCGTCAACTAAGGTATTTCCCGCCATGCAGAAGTTAAAGATCCGGGGCGGCTATCCGCTTCGTGGTGAAGTTCGCATCTCCGGCGCAAAAAACGCGGCGCTGCCGATCCTTTGCGCGGGCTTGCTGACCCCGCAGCCGCTGGTGCTGCACAACGTACCCGAGCTCAACGACATCGGCACCATGCTCAGGCTGCTGGAACAGATGGGCGTGATCTGCAAACGGGAAGGCGAGTCGGTCACCCTGGACGCGGGCCCGGTGAATAACCCGGTCGCGCCGTACGATCTCGTCAAGACCATGCGCGCCTCCATCCTGGCGCTGGGTCCGCTGGTCGCGCGGTTCGGCGAGGCCAAGGTGTCGCTGCCTGGAGGCTGCGCCATTGGCGCCCGCCCGGTCGATTTGCACATCAAGGGCCTCGAGGCCATGGGCGCAAAAATCACCATTGAAGGCGGCTACATCCTGGCGACGGCGTCGCGCCTCAGGGGTGCGCGAATTTTCATGGACACGGTCACCGTGACCGGCACCGAGAACCTGATGATGGCCGCCTGCCTGGCCGATGGCACCACCGTTCTCGAGAACGCCGCGCGTGAGCCGGAAGTAGTGGACTTGGCTGAATGCCTGATCAAGATGGGCGCGAAAATCAAGGGCCATGGCTCCGACGTCATCGTCGTCGAAGGTGTCGCGGGGCTTTCCGGCGCCGTTCACACCGTGATGGCGGACCGCATCGAAACCGGCACGTTCCTCGTCGCGGTTACCGCAACCGGTGGCACCGTCCGGCTGACCCACGCGCAGGCAAACACGCTGGATGCCGTCATCGACAAGTTGCGCGAGGCCGGCGCCCGAATTTCTGCCACAGCCGACACCATTGACATAGAGGCCAAGGGTCGCCCGAAGGCAGTCAACCTGCGCACCGCCCCGTATCCGGCGTTTCCGACCGACATGCAGGCACAGTTCATCGCTCTCAATTCCATCGCTGCCGGTACCGCCATCGTCACCGAAACGATTTTTGAGAACCGCTTCATGCACGTGCAGGAGCTGGTGCGCCTCGGCGCCAAGGTAGATATCGAGGGCAACACCGCCATCGTGCACGGCGTCGATACCCTGACCGGTGCGACTGTCATGGCGACCGACCTGCGTGCCTCCGCGTGCCTGGTCATTGCCGGACTGGTGGCTGCCGGCGAGACCATCGTCGACCGGATCTACCACCTCGACCGCGGCTATGCACGCCTTGAGCAGAAGCTTTCGCAGCTCGGTGCACAGATCGAGCGCATGGGCTGATCATGCCGATGCTGACCGTTGCGCTTTCGAAGGGCCGCATCTTCGATGAAACCCTGCCGCTGCTGGCGGCAGCCGGCGTCACGCCGGCCGACGATCCGGAAAAATCGCGCAAGCTCATCATCGGCACCAACCGGCCTGACGTGCGGCTGGTAATCGTGCGCGCCTCCGATGTGCCAACCTATGTCCAGTACGGCGCGGCAGATCTGGGCGTCGCCGGCAAGGATGTGCTGCTCGAGCACGATGGCGGCGGACTCTATCAGCCCCTTGATCTGGGCATCGGCAGGTGCCGCATGATGGTGGCCGTGCGCGAAGGTTTCGATTACGCGGCCGCCGTCAAACGCGGCGCCCGGCTGAACGTCGCCACCAAATACGTACGGACGGCGCGCGAGCACTTCGCTGCCAAAGGCATGCACGTCAACCTGATCAAGCTGTACGGCTCGATGGAGCTCGCCCCGCTGACGGGACTCGCCGACGCCATCGTTGACCTGGTCTCCACCGGTAATACACTCCGCGCCAATCACCTCGTCGCGGTCGAGGACATCGTGCAGATTTCCAGCCGCCTGATCGTCAACCGTGCCGCTCTCAAACTGAAACACGACACCATCCAGCCGATGCTGGACGCCTTCGCCGCTGCTGCCAAACTAATCTAGCAACCTCCAGCATTGGCGCGGCTTTCCAGCCAAAAATGCCCGGAACGCCGCGCCAATGCTGGAGATTTGAAATCCAAGGCCATGCTGACCATCCGCTCCCTCGATTCCGCCAGCGCCGATTTCGATGCAACACTCGAGCGCCTGCTCGCTTTTGAGTCCGCCCAGGATCCGCGCGTCGAGGAAACCGCCCGCGACATCCTGCGCGACGTACGGGCGCGCGGCGATGCCGCGTTGCTCGAATACACCGCCCGCTTCGATCGCTGGGCCGCGACCGACGCGGCAGCGCTGGAAATTCCCGCTACCGCGCTGACAAGCGCGCTGGACAAATTGCCGAAACCGCTGCGTGAAGCGCTGGAAGCGGCCGCCGCGCGCATCAAGAGCTATCACGAACACCAGAAGCAGCCTTCATGGCAGTACACCGAGGCCAGCGGTACAGTGCTTGGTCAGCAAATCACCCCGCTGGATCGCGCCGGGCTGTACGTGCCCGGGGGTAAGGCGGCGTACCCGTCGTCGGTGCTGATGAACGCCATGGCGGCCAAGGTCGCCGGCGTACCCGAGTTGATCATGGTCACGCCCACACCCGACGGCGCGATCAATGAAACAGTGCTGGCTGCGGCCGCACTGGCCGGCGTGGACCGGGTGTTTCGCATCGGCGGCGCGCAGGCGGTAGGCGCATTGGCGCACGGCACCGCGACGGTGCCGGCGGTGGACAAGATCGTCGGCCCGGGCAACGCCTATGTGGCTGCCGCCAAGCGCTTCGTCTTCGGCGTGGTCGGCATCGACATGGTGGCCGGGCCGTCCGAGATCCTCGTCATCGCCGATGGCAGCGCCGACCCGGACTGGGTGGCGATGGACCTGTTTTCGCAGGCCGAGCATGACGAGATCGCCCAAGCCATCCTGCTGTGCCCGGATGCGGGCTACATCGAACGGGTGCGCAGCAGCATGCAGCGCCTGCTCGCCGACATGCCGCGCGCCGACATCATCCGCGCATCGATCAGCAATCGCGGCGCGCTGATTCGGGTACGCGATCTCGCCGAGGCCTGCATCATTTGCAACCGCATCGCGCCCGAGCACCTGGAGTTGGCCGTAGCTGACCCGGCAGCGCTACTGCCGCAGATTCGCCACGCCGGTGCCATTTTCATGGGGGTGTTCTCGTCGGAATCCATCGGCGACTACTGCGCGGGGCCCAACCATGTCCTGCCGACGTCCCGCACCGCCCGCTTTTCATCGCCGCTGGGCGTGTACGACTTCCAGAAGCGCTCGTCGATCATCCGCGTATCGGCGCAGGCCGCGGGTGACCTCGGCTGCGTCGCGGCCACGCTCGCCCGCGCCGAAGGCCTCGAGGCGCACGCACAGTCTGCCGAATTCCGCTTCAAGTGAACCACATGGCGAACGGGAAACCCATCGGCATCATTCGTCCGGAGATACAGTCGCTGTCCGCCTACCATGTGCAGGAAGCGACGGGCATGGTCAAGCTCGACGCCATGGAAAACCCGTTCGCTTTCCCGGAGCACCTGCGCGCCGGTCTGGCCGATGCGCTGGCCGGTGCGTCGCTGAATCGCTACCCCAGCGCCGAGGCCACCGACTTGAAGGCCGCGATACGCCAAGCCATGCACGTCCCGGATTCGCTGGACATATTGTTGGGCAACGGCTCGGACGAAATCATTCAGCTCATCGCCCTGGCCGTCGCCCGGCCGGGTGCCGCGTTGCTCTCGGTCGAGCCGGCGTTCGTAATGTTCAGGATGATTGCCACGTTTTGCGGCCTGCGATACGTCGGCGTGCCGCTGCGCGAGGATTTCTCGCTCGACGCCGGGGCGCTGATGGCGGCGATTCGCACCGAACAGCCGGCCGTCATTTTTCTTGCCTACCCGAATAATCCGACCGGCAACCTGTTTGACCGCAGCGTGCTGCGCGAGGTGATCCTCGAAGCCGCAACCTTCGGTGGGCTGGTCGTCATCGACGAGGCCTACTTCGCATTCTCGCGTGCCACGTTTCTCGACGAGATTGCCAACCATGCCAACGCCGTTCTCATGCGCACGGTGTCGAAACTCGGGCTGGCCGGTGTCCGGCTCGGCATGCTGATCGGCCGGCGCCAATGGCTGGCGGAGTTCGACAAGCTGCGGCTGCCCTACAACATCAACGCGCTGACCCAGGCCGCAGCCGGCTACGCCATGCGGCACTACCCTGCACTGATTGATCAGGCCGCCATGCTGGTGAACGAACGCGCCCGGCTCGCCGCGTCGCTCGGCGTCATGCCACGGGTGCAGTGCTTTGCCTCCGACGCCAATTTCGTGCTCATTCGCGTCCCCGATGCCGCAATCGTTTTCAAGCAACTGCTCTCACGTAGAATCCTTGTGAAGAACACCAGCCATACCCACCCGCTGCTGGCGAATACATTGCGCCTGACCGTCGGCACGCCGGCCGAAAACGATCAGTTGATCGCAGCCCTACAGGATTTGCTTGCCCCATGAGAACCGCCGACGTCACCCGTAACACCAAGGAAACACAGATTCGCGTCGTCCTCAACCTCGACGGCAAAGGCGATGCCAAGCTCGATTCGGGCATCCCGTTCCTCGACCACATGATCGACCAGGTGGCGCGCCACGGCATGATCGACATCGAGCTCAAGGCCACCGGTGACCTGCATATCGACGCCCATCACACCGTCGAGGACGTCGGCATTACGCTCGGTCAGGCCCTCTCCAAGGCGCTGGGCGATAAAGTCGGCATCCGCCGCTATGGACACGCCTATGTTCCGCTGGATGAGGCGCTGTCGCGGGTGGTGATCGATCTGTCCGGGCGGCCGGGACTCGAATATCACGTCGACTTCACGCGGGCCAGGGTCGGCGAGTTCGATGTCGACCTGTTCATCGAGTTTTTTCAGGGTTTCGTGAATCACGCCTTGGCCACGGTTCACATCGATAACTTTCGCGGGGTGAATTCACACCACCAGGCCGAAACCGTGTTCAAGGCCTTCGGTCGCGCCCTGCGCATGGCGTGCGAAACCGACGCCCGTGCCGCCGGGGTGCTGCCGTCCACCAAGGGCGCCTTCTAAACCCATCTCCCATCGCATCATGCAAAAGCTGGTGGTTGTCGATTACGGGATGGGTAATCTGCGCTCGGTGGCGAAAGCGTTCGAGTTCGTCGCGCGTGAACACGCGCTGCCCGTGGAAGTCTCCATCAGCAGCGCGCCGCAGGCGGTGCGTGACGCCGACCGCGTGGTGTTTCCCGGGCAGGGCGCCATGCCCGATTGCATGCGCAACCTGCGCGAAAGCGGCCTGGAAGCTGCGGTACGCGAAGCGGCGGCCACCAGGCCCTTCATGGGCGTATGCGTTGGCATGCAGATGCTGTTCGAGCGTTCGGACGAAGGCGACACCGCGGGACTGGCCATCTTTGCCGGCACCGTCAAACGCTTCGCGCCGGACGATGCCACTCTAAAAGTCCCCCACATGGGCTGGAACGAAGTCATGCAAACGGCGCCGCACGCTTTATGGCAAGATATTGCGACAGGTGAACGCTTTTACTTCGTGCATAGCTATTATTGTGAGCCCGCGGATCCGGATCTGACCACCGCTGCAACGAATTACGCAGGGAACTTTACCGCCGCCATCGGCAGCGATAATATTTTTGCCACCCAATTCCATCCCGAAAAGAGCCATCGTTCCGGACTGCAGCTGTATCGCAATTTCATGAGCTGGCAACCCTGATCCCGATCCGAATTTTCCGCCGTCACCCGGACCCTTCACCCACGACCCGCCAACGCGCCGCCGCGCCTAAGCCATGCTGATCATCCCCGCCATCGACATCAAAGACGGAAAGTGCGTGCGCCTGCAACAAGGCGACATGAAATCGGCCATTGTTTTTTCGGACAATGCCGGCGAAACGGCGCGCAGATGGACGGATCTTGGTGCGCAGCGCCTGCACGTGGTTGACCTGAACGGTGCCTTCGCCGGCAAGCCCCGCAATGAAAGCGTCATCAAGGAAATAGTCGCCTCCGTCGGCGAAGACATTCCGATCCAGCTGGGCGGCGGCATTCGTGATCTCGAGACGATCGAACGTTACCTGGACGATGGCATTACCTACATCGTCATCGGCACCGCCGCTGTGAAAAGCCCGGGTTTCCTGCACGAAGCGTGCGATGCCTTCCCCGGCCACATCGTGGTCGCGCTGGATGCCAAGGATGGCAAGGTCGCCACCGACGGCTGGTCCAAGCTGACCGGGCATGACGTGATCGATCTGGCCAAGCGCTTCCAGGACTATGGCGTCGAGGCAGTGCTCTATACCGACATCGGCCGTGACGGCATGATGGGCGGCGTGAATGTCGAGGCCACCGTTACCCTCGCCAAACAGCTCACCATCCCGGTGATCGCCAGTGGCGGCCTGAATAACCTCGATGACTTGAAAAGGCTCATCGCGGTGGAAGATGAAGGCATCATGGGCGTGATTGCCGGGCGCTCCATCTACGAGGGATCGCTCGACTTCAAGGCAGCCGTCGCACTGACCAATCCCGACGACGCCTGAACGCCGCACCAAACCAAATAATCCAGCATTGACGCGGCGTTCCGGGTAAAACTGCGCCAGAAGCCGCGCCAATGCTGGACTTTCATCGCCGGAAATTCAATTGCTTGCCAAACGCATCATCCCCTGCCTCGATGTCAACGCCGGCCGCGTGGTCAAGGGTGTCAGCTTCGTCAACCTGCGCGACGCGGGTGATCCGGTTGAAATCGCCAGGCGCTACAACGACGAAGGCGCGGACGAACTCACCTTTCTCGACATCACCGCCAGCTCCGACCAGCGTGGCCTGATTCTGGACATCATCGAAAAGGTTGCCGACCAGGTGTTCATTCCCCTGACTGTCGGCGGCGGCGTGCGCGAGGTGGCCGATGTTCGGCGCTTGATGAACGCCGGCGCGGACAAGGTAAGCATCAACACCTCTGCGGTGCTCAATCCGCAACTGGTGCAGGAGGCGGCGCGACGCTTTGGCTCGCAGGCAATCGTGGTCGCCATCGATGCCCGCAAGCGCGTGGGGGCGGAAGGCTGGGAGGTCTACACGCACGGTGGCCGCACGCCGACCGGACTGGACGCCGTTGAATGGGCCGGGCGCGTCACTGCGCTTGGCGCCGGGGAAATCCTGCTGACCAGCATGGATCGCGACGGCACCAAGTCCGGGTTTGATCTGGCGCTGACTCGGCAGATTGCCGAGGCTGTCAGCGTCCCGGTGATTGCCAGTGGAGGCGTCGGCACGCTCGATCACCTGGCCGATGGCGTGACCCTGGGGAAGGCCGACGCGGTACTGGCGGCCAGCATCTTTCATTTTGGCGAATACACCGTGGGACAGGCGAAACGGCACATGGCGGCGCGTGGCATCGAGGTACGCCTGTGAACAGGCTGTTGCTTGATGCCGTTGCCTGGAATGAACAGGGACTGGTGCCGGCGATCGCCCAGGACGCGTCATCCGGTGAAATACTCATGCTGGCCTGGATGAACCGCGACTCGCTGGCCCTCACGCTGGAAACCGGCGACGCCCACTACTGGTCGCGCTCGCGTCGTGCCCTGTGGCGAAAGGGCGAAACCTCGGGACATTTCCAGCATGTGCGTGAACTGCGCCTCGATTGCGACGGCGACACCATCCTGCTCAAGGTCGAGCAGGTCGGGGGGATTGCCTGCCATACCGGCCGCCGGCACTGCTTCTTCCGGCGCGCTGCGGACGGTACCTGGGTGGTCAATCCCGCCGAGGACCCCGTGCTAACATCGCCCGGGAAATTTTCAGGGTAAGTCCATGCCACAAAACGACATTCTGTTCCGGCTCGAAGCCACCCTGCAGGCGCGCAAAGCTGCGCCGCCCGACTCGTCCTATGTCGCATCGCTTTATGCGCGCGGCATCGACGCCGTGCTCAAGAAGGTCGGTGAAGAAGCCACCGAGGCCATCCTCGCCGCCAAGGGCGACGACCGTGCACACCTGACCAGGGAAGCGGCAGATTTGCTGTTTCATACCCTGGTGATGCTGGCTGCAAGGGATGTGCCGCTGGCCGATGTACTGGCTGAGCTGGAGCGCCGTGAAGGCACATCGGGACTGGATGAAAAGAAAGCGCGGAGCGCGTCATGAGTCACAACGACACCATATTCGGCAAGATCATCCGGGGGGAGATTCCCTCGAAAAAAGTCTATGAGGATGATGAGGTCCTGGCCTTTCACGACATCCACCCGGTCGCGGACGTGCACTTCCTCATCATCCCGAAAAAGTTCATTCCGACCCTGTCGGACACCTCGCCCGAGGACGCAGCGGTGCTCGGGAAAATGCTGCTGCTGGCGCCGGTTCTGGCCCGCCAGCAGGGCCTGACCGATGGCTTTCGCACCGCCATCAACACCGGCAGGATGGGCAGGCAGGACGTGTATCATTTGCACATACATGTTTTCGGCAACAAACCCGGTAGCGAGCCACTCAAAGTGATGCTCGGGACATAGCCGCGCACCGGGCCTCCCGCCCGGCTTGAATAATCTTCGAAGGAGAAAGTCATGGGTGCATTCAGCATCTGGCATTTACTGATTCTGCTGGTCGTGGTCGTGCTGGTGTTCGGCACCAAGAAGCTTCGCAACATCGGCGGCGACCTCGGCAGCGCGGTCAAGGGCTTCAAGGACGGCATGGCCGGCAGCAGCGAGGCCGAAAAGAAGCCGGACCAGGTGACCGACAAAGCCGGTGCCACCATCGACGGCGAAGTAAAGGACCGGCAAAAGAGCTGATCGACCGCCGCGGCCGCGCGGCGCCTGGCAAAGTCGGCCCGTGCCCTGAATCGCTTTCGCCGGGCAGCCGGCCAAGTTTGCCGCACCTTGATGGTCACTTCATTCCGTTCCCATGTTTGACATCAGCTTCTCCGAAATCGCCGTGGTGGGCGTCGTCGCGCTGATTGTCATCGGCCCCGAGCGACTGCCCAAAGTCGCGCGGACCGCAGGCCACCTGTTCGGGCGCCTGCAACGTTACGTGGCAACGGTCAAGTCCGACATCCAGCGGGAAATGGATGCGTCCGAGCTCAGCAAGGTAAAACAGGAAGTAACCGAGGCAGCGCGCGCCTTCGAGCAATCAGTGCAGCAACAGTCGAGCGCGTTTGAGTCCGAGGTACGCGCCATCGAACAGGCCTCGCTGGGCGCCGCGCCAACACCGGCGTTGACCGATGCGGGCGCGACGCCGGCGTCCGAGGGGGTGGATACGGGTGTGTCCGCCCAGGCAAGCATGCTCGCGGAGCAGGAGTCCGGCATGGGGACAACGCCACAGGCCGAATCGGTTGCGCCGACCGTCTACGCACCAGGGACATTCGACTTCGGCATCGAGCCGGTCCGCAAGTCGGCACCCGTGCGGGCCGCGCCATGAGTCAGGAAATCCAGGACACCTTCATTTCGCACCTGGTCGAACTGCGTGACCGGCTGCTGAAATGCTGCTGGGCGCTGCTGATCGCGGGCTTGCCCTGCGTTTACTTCGCACCGCAGCTCTACGACATCCTCGCGCAGCCGATGGTCGCCGCCCTCCCGCAGGGCTCAAAGATGATCGCGACCGGCGTGATCGCGCCGTTTTTCATTCCGGTCAAGATCGCGCTGTGGGTGGCATTCGTCAGTGTGCTGCCTTACATCCTCTATCAGATCTGGGCGTTTGTCGCGCCAGGCCTTTACCAGCACGAAAAACGCTTTGTCGCGCCACTGATCATTTCCAGCTCGGTGCTGTTCGTCGCGGGGATCGCGTTTTGCTACTTCGTCGTCTTCAAGTTTGTCTTTGCCACGATTGCCCAGTTCGCCCCGCAAAGCATCACCGTGGCACCGGATATCGAGAACTATTTCAATTTCGTGCTGGGGATGTTCTTCGCGTTCGGCGTCGCCTTTGAAACGCCGGTGGTGGTGGTTGTTCTGGTCGCCACCGGCATTGTCAAGATCGAGACGCTGATCGAGATTCGCCGTTACGCCATCGTCGGCGCCTTTGCCATCGCCGCCGTAGTGACGCCGCCGGATGTGGCGTCCATGCTGGCGCTGGCGATCCCGCTTTGCATCCTTTACGAAGTCGGGCTCATTTGTGCACGACTCTTCCTCAAGCCGCGCAGCGAAGCTGTCGAGCCGGATCCTCGGTCAGAGGCGCCGTAGCAGAAGTTACTGGGTGCGCCGCACCTTGGGCGGCGCCGGGCGTTTGGCGACCGTCACGCTGAGGTCAAGATCCTGCTGATTGCGGGTGACTTTGAATTTGGCATTTGCGCCCGGCTTGAGCGCCGCGATCGCGGCCATTGCCGCCACACTGTCCTGTATCGGCCGGCCGTCAACGCCGGTGATCACGTCACCGATCTTCATGCCGCCTTTGTCGGCCGGTCCGCCCTTGGTGACCTGTGCCACCAGCGCGCCGCGCGCGGCAGCGAGCTTGAGCGATTCGGCAAGTTCCGGCGTGACATCCTGCGGGGCAATGCCGATGAAGCCTCGCGTGACGGCGCCCTCGGCGATGATTTGTTCCATCACGCCCTTTGCCATGGAAACCGGGATCGCAAAGCCGATTCCCAGCGACCCACCGGTGCGCGAGTAGATCACGCTGTTGATGCCCAGCAGGTTGCCATTGGTATCCACCAGCGCGCCGCCCGAATTGCCGGGATTGATCGCGGCATCGGTCTGAATGAAGTTTTCGTAACGATTGACGCCAAGCCGGTTGCGGCCGAGGCCGCTGATGATGCCCATCGTCACCGTCTGGCCGACGCCAAACGGGTCCCCGATGGCCAGCACCACGTCGCCGACTTGCGATTTGTCGGACTGGCCGAGCGTAATCGGCGTCAGGCCCTTGCCTTCCACTCGCAGCACGGCAAGGTCCGACTCCGGATCGGTGCCGACCAGTTTCGCCGGCAGGGTCCTGCCATCGGCAAACAGGAGCTGGATATCGTCCGCGCCGCTGACGACGTGGTCATTGGTCAGGACATAACTGCCTTTGTCGTCCGCGCTGACAATCACCCCCGAGCCAAGGCTGCCCTGCATCTCCGACTGGTCGCCGCCCTGATCGTCCTGCTGCTGGCCGAAAAAGCGCCGGAACAGCGGATCATTGGTGAGCGGATGGTCGCGTGGCAGTCGCACCTCCCGGGAAGACGAAATATTGACCACCGACTGCATGGCCTTCTTCGCCGCTTCCGCATAACTCGGCCGCAAGCCGGTGGTGCCGCCAACGGGAAGCAGGCCACCCGCAATGCCGGATTCGCGGATCTCGACCACGTTGCGGCGCCAGGGATTCCAGTCCGGCCGAATCAGCGTCACCACAAACACGATCGCAAGCGTGATGGCGACAAATTCGGTAAAAATCAGCCAGAGACGGCGCATGAGGAGACCGGGCAGAGGAAGGAATTAGAAAAGGTGGGGCCGGAAGCCGCGTGTTCAAGCAACGCGAACGGCGGCGCGACGACTGCCGCCGCCGCTAGACCAGCACTAATGTCAGCGCTTACTTCTTCAGGGAGTCCCGAATCTCGCGCAACAGGATCACATCCTCCGGCGTGGCGGGCGGCGCTGCCGGCGGCGCCTCTTTCTTCAGGCGGTTAATCTGCTTGACCATCAGAAAAATAATGAACGCCAGAATCAGGAAATTCAGTGCCACGGTAATGAAATTTCCGTAGGCAAATACGGGAACACCCGCTTTCTTCACCGCATCCAGCGTCATCGCGGTGCCGGGTGGAATGTCCTTGAGGGCGATGAACAGGTCCGAAAAATTCAGGCTGCCGAACAGGCGGCCCACGACCGGCATGATCAGGTCTCCCACGACCGAGTCAACGATCTTGCCGAAGGCGCCACCGATGATGACGCCGACGGCCAGGTCCACCACGTTGCCCTTGACCGCAAATTCCCTGAATTCCGATGTGAAGCTCATCTCTATCCCCTTGATATTGGAAGCGTTTGCTTGCCGGCCGACTGGCTTGGCCCGAAAACATCCTGCCTGTTAATTGACGATCACACTGTAAACGATTGCTGCAAAAGGGAAAATACGTTTAGGGCTTTAAGTTTACAGGTGCATTGGCTAAAATAGACGACTGTTCCCTTCCCCGGCCGAATTGGCGACCCCCGCCGACACCCCGGCCACCACGCCTAAAGAATCGATTACATGAGCGCAATCGTCCCTGATGTAGATCCGAAAAAGCGCCGTTTCCTCATCGCCGCCACCTCTGTGGTCGGCGCCGGGGCAACGGTTGCCGTGGCCGTCCCGTTTGTCAGCAGCATGTTCCCCTCGGCTCGCGCCCTCGCGGCCGGTGCGGCGGTCGAGTACGACATTTCCAAAGTCGAGCCAGGCCAGCTGGTCACGGTCGAGTATCGCGGCGCGCCGCACTGGATCATTCGGCGTTCGCCCGAGCAGGTGGCGCAACTTGCCAAGAACGATGCCCTGCTGGCGGACCCGCTGTCCGAAAAATCCTCGCAGCCCGCATTTGCGAAGAACGCCAATCGTTCGGCTTCGCCGGAAATTTTCGTCGTCAAGGGCGTCTGTACCCATCTGGGCTGCTCGCCGACCTTTCGCAAGGAAATTGGTCCGGCCGACCTGGGCGCGGATTGGCCGGGTGGCTTCTTCTGCCCCTGCCACCAGTCCAAGTTCGACATGTCCGGCCGTGTGTTCAAGGGCATGCCGGCGCCGACCAATCTGGTAGTCACACCGTACAAGATCGTGGGCAGCACGCTCACCATCGACGCCGATATCAAAGGAGCTTGAACCGTGGCCGCTCAGAAACCCGCAATTGATCCGCCATTCGGCGGCCCGCTGGGCAAGCTCATTGTCTGGACCGACCAGCGTTTCCCGCTGATGGCCCTGTACAAATCGCAGGTCTCGGAATACTACGCACCGAAGAATTTCAATCTCTGGTACTACTTCGGCTCGCTGGCCATGGTGGTATTGGTGCTGCAGATCGTTACCGGCATTTTTCTGACCATGAATTACAAGCCGGATGCCAAGCTGGCGTTTGGTTCGGTCGAATACATCATGCGCGATGTGTCATGGGGCTGGCTGATCCGCTACATGCACTCCACCGGCGCATCGATGTTTTTCATCGTCGTCTACCTGCACATGATGCGCGGCCTGATGTACGGGTCCTATCGCAAGCCGCGTGAACTGCTGTGGATTTTTGGATGCATGATCTACTTGTGCCTGATGGCGGAAGCGTTCTTCGGCTACCTCCTGCCCTGGGGCCAGATGTCGTACTGGGGCGCGCAGGTGATCATCAACCTGTTCGCCGCCATTCCCCTGATCGGGCCGGATCTTGCCATCTGGGTTCGCGGTGACTTCAACATCGGCGACGCGACACTGAACCGTTTCTTCGCGTTCCACGTCATCGCCATCCCGCTGGTGCTGCTGGGTCTGGTCGCGGCGCACCTGATGGCCTTGCATGAAGTCGGTTCGAACAACCCCGATGGCATCGAAATCAACAAGCATCTCGATCCCAAGACCGGCACGCCCCTCGATGGCATTCCGTTCCACCCGTACTACACCGTGAAGGACATCATGGGGGTGGTGGTGTTCCTGATGGTATTCACCGCCATCGTGTTCTTCGCGCCGGAAATGGGCGGCTACTTCCTCGAAGGTCCGAACTTTGTACCGGCGAACCCGCTGCAAACGCCCGCCCACATTGCGCCGGTTTGGTACTTCACCCCCTTCTATGCAATGTTGCGCGCCGTGCCTTCGGAGTTGGCTTCGTTCCTGCCGGCGACCCAGTTTTATGGCGTGGCCGTCATGGGCGGCGCAGTCATGATCCTGTTCGTGCTCCCCTGGCTGGATCGCGGCAAGGTGAAGTCGGTTCGCTATCGTGGTCCGATTTTCAGGTGGTTCCTGACCGCGTTCGTCATCAGCTTCGTGATCCTCGGCTACCTCGGCGTAGTGCCGACCACGGTGTGGGGACAAATGCCGAAGATGTGGCTGTTCGATGGCATGGACGTCGCCACGCTGGTCGCGCGCATTCTCACCATCATCTACTTCGCATTTTTTCTGCTAATGCCCTGGTACACCGCCAAGGACAAGGAATTGCCGGAACCGGAAAGGGTGAATTACTAATGAAAACCATCCGCACACTGCTGCGCCATTGCGCGGCAACGGCAATCACCGCAATCGCGCTGTCCCCGGCAGCCGGAATGGCCTCGGGCGTCGCTGAGCCGCCGCTCGATCGCGCACCAATCAACCTGCACGACCAGGCCTCGCTGCAACGCGGCGCACGCAACTTCGTCAACTATTGCCTCAACTGCCACAACGCCGCATACATGCGCTACAGCGCCCTGACCAAGATCGGCCTCACGGAGGCGCAGATCAAGGAAAACCTCGTCCTCACCGACAGCAAAATCAGCGACGCGATGATTTCGTCGCTGGAGCCTGCTGACGCCAAGGACTGGTTCGGCGGCGTGCCTCCCGACCTGACGCTGGTGTCACGGGTACGCGGTCCGGACTGGGTCTACACCTTCCTGCGCAGTTTTTACCGCAGCGACGAATCGCCCACCGGCTGGGCCAACCCGCTGTTCCCGGGGGTGGCGATGCCGCACGTACTGCACGACCTGCAAGGCACCCAGGCCATGGTCAAGGCAGGCGAACGTCCCGGCCACGCCGGCAAAATGGAGCCTGTGATGAAACTGGCGGTAGAACGGCCGGGCACCATGACGCAGGCTGAATACGATCGCTTCGTCGGTGACCTGGTCAACTACCTGACCTACATGGGCGAACCCGCACGCGCCGAACGCACGCAGCTGGGCGTGCTCGTGCTGCTTTTTCTGACTGTATTTTTCTTCATCGCCTACTTCCTGAAGCACGAATACTGGAAAGACGTGAAGTAACCATTTCACCCCACGACGGGCTGCCGGTCCCGCGCGAGCGATCCGGGTGTGGAAGCCGCGCATCAATGCGCGGCTTGGCATTTTGAGCCGTTGATAACGCAACAAAAAAACGACAGGTAACGCCGCCATGATGACTTTGTACTCGGGGACCACGTGTCCTTTCAGCCACCGCTGCCGTATCGTGCTTTACGAAAAAGGCATGGACTTCCAGATTCTGGACGTCGACCTCATGAACAAGCCCGAAGACCTGGCGGTGATGAATCCGTACAACCGGACGCCGGTTCTGGTCGAACGCGACTTGATCCTGTACGAATCGAACATCATCAACGAGTACATCGACGAGCGCTTCCCGCACCCGCAGCTGATGCCGGCGGATCCGGTGATGCGCGCCCGAGCCCGCCTGATACTGTTCCGCATGGAAAACGAGATTTTCAATCACGTCGACACGCTGGAGCGGGGCAAGCAGAACCAGCACGAAAAGGCCCGCCTCTACATCCGCGAAAACCTGATCCAGCTCGCGCCGATCTTCATCAAGCAGAAGCACATGCTTGGCGATGAGTTCTCGATGCTCGACGTGGCCATCGCGCCGCTGCTGTGGCGCCTTGAGCACTACCAGGTGGAAATGCCGAAGGCGGCGGCGCCCCTGCTCAAGTACGCGGAGCGTCTGTTCTCGCGCCAGGCATTCATCGACTCGATGACCGCTTCCGAAAAAGCGATGCGCAAATAAGCCGGGTTGCCGGCCCGGCGAGCGGGCCGACAACCAAGCGCAGTGGAGCAGAATCGCCCGCCCCGCCTGCCGGGTCAGGTGCCGCTGCGACGACTTCATCGATCAGAACATGGTTGAACTCTCCATCAAGCCCTACATGATCCGCGCCATTTGCGAATGGTGTAAGGACTGCGCCTGCGGACGCGTCGGCCGCATCGCAGCCAGCGAAGCAGGCGCAATGCAGTCCGCCTCTGTGAAAGCGTGCCGTGGTTGAGCTTTCCACCAAGCCCTACATGATCCGCGCCATCTATGAATGGCGTAAGGACTGCGCCTGCGGACGCGTCGGCCGCATCGTAGCCAGCGAAGCAGGCGCAAGGCAGTCCGCCTCTGTGAAAGCGCGCTGTGGTTGAGCTCTCCACCAAGCCCTATATGATCCGCGCCATCTATGAATGGTGTGCGGACTGCGGCTACACGCCGTACCTGAGCATCAAGGTGGACGCAGAGACACGTGTACCCCTCGAGTACGTCAAGAACGGGGAGATCGTGCTGTCGATCAGCCAGCATGCGACGCGCAACCTGACCATTGGCAACGACCTGATTCAGTTTTCCGCCCGTTTCAACGGTGTATCGCGCGAGATCGCCGTGCCGATATACGCGGTGCAGGGAATATTTGCACGCGAGACGGGCCGCGGTGCGTTTTTCGAGCCCGAATTGCCTGCCGCGGCGCCGGAAGCCCCGGCAAGCCCGGTGCTGCAATCCGTGCCGGTTGCCGGCGCTCCGACAGCTGCGCCCGCACCCACCCTGGAAAATTCGCCGTCCGAACCCGATTCGCCGGCCCCCGGGAATCCAAAAGGTCCGCCACGCGGCAAACTGCGCGTCATCAAGTAGTGTCGGGAGCCGGGGATCGCGGCATGCCGGCCTCGCCGTCACCGATGGGCCGCTCGGTTTTTGCTATGCTTTCCTTTCTTTTCTTTGCTCCCTTTGCCACTTGCCATGAGTACCTCAACCGTCTCTGAAGTCCTGCAGGACAAAGCCCGGCAGAGCGGCAGGAAGGCCCTGTTTACCGTGGGCCCCGACGTGCCGGTATCAGAGGCGGTGGGCCTGATGGCAAACAATGCCATCAGCTCGGTAATCATCACCGAGGACGACCAGATGCTCGGTCTCATCACGCTGCGCGAATTGCTGCACGGCCTGAATGCGCAGGGCGGCGAGTTGATGCAGGCCCGCTGCCGCGACGTGATGAAGGTCAACCCCCCGGTCGCACATCCCGAAGACAGCGTCGATCATCTTCGGGGGTTGATGACCGAGCTCCATATCACGCATGTGCCGGTGATGAATCACGGCACGCTGGTCGGCATCCTGTCCTTCCACGACATCGCGCGCAGCGCCATCAAGGACGCGGATTTTGAGAATCGCCTCCTCAAGCAATACATCAAGCATTGGCCCGAATGAATTCCAATGGGCGGTATTCTTTCTCAAAATCGGGACGCTTGCGGGGTCGCATCCCGCTGCGCGGGGCCCTGCTCTTCCCTGCAGCGCCCCACTTCTCGCCTCGCCTGCTCAAGCAATACATCAAGCATTGGCCCGAATGAATTCCAAGGGTCGGAATTTTTCTCAAAATCGGGACGCTTCCGGGGTCGCATCCCGCTGCGCGGGGCTGCTCTTCCCTGCAGCGCCCCATTTCTCGCCCCGCCCGCTGAAGCAATACATCAAGCATTGGCCGGAGTAAGTTCGTGACGTACGCGCGTGCGCTTCACCGGCTGTCATCCAGTGGGTCACAACTTTCGGCGGATACGCGATGAAAAACAGCCCGGCTCGGCTTGCAGCAATCGTTCTGGCACTCGCGGTGTCAGGCTGTACAACCATCTTTTCCGAGGTGCGCGGCGATTTCGACATGCCGACGACGGCGCTCAACGACTACCCGGTGCGCATCGTCGCGATCGACGGCGCATTCCAGATGCAGGAAGATCCACGTATCGAACCAGGCTTTCACAGCCTGATTCTGGCCTCGCGCAAACCGAGCCAGTTCCGCGTCAAGCGCGAAAAGGCGTTCCCGCTGGTGGTTGAACCTTGCACCCGCTATTTCCTGGCGGCACGCCATGCGACCGCGCTGAGCGAGGATTGGGAACTGGTGATCCGCAAACGGGAATCCATCGGCGGCTGCAATGCCGAGGCCGCGAAAAAAGCGGCGCGCGGCTAACCGAGGAATAGCCGGTAGGCGGGATTGGCGGTTTCCTCAACAAATTCGTAACCAAGCGTTTTGACGAATTTGCTGAAGGCGCCGCGCTCATCGGCCGGTACCTGCAGGCCGACCAGAATCCTGCCCACATCCGAGCCATGATTGCGATAGTGGAACAAGCTGATGTTCCAATTCGGGCTCATGCTCGTCAGAAACAGCATCAACGCACCCGGCCGCTCGGGAAACTCAAACCGGTAGAGTCGCTCGTCACGGGCCAACTGTGAGCGCCCGCCCACGAGGTGACGTACGTGCAGTTTGGCCAGTTCGTTTTCGGTCATGTCCACTGTGGCAAAACCGCGGCGATTGCAATGCGCCACCAGTTTCTTGGCTTCCTCTCGACCGGTAACGGCCACGCCGACAAACAGCTGGGCCTGTTTCGCGTCGGCGATGCGATAGTTGAATTCGGTCACGCTGCGCGGACCGAGCAACTCGCAAAATTTGCGAAAACTGCCGCGCGTTTCCGGCACGGTCACGGCCAGTAGCGCTTCGTGATGCTCGCCCACCTCCGCGCGCTCGGCGACGAAGCGCAGGCGGTCAAAATTCATGTTGGCGCCACAACAGATCGCCACCAGCGTCTTGCCCTTGCACTTCTCGCGTTCCACAAAGCGCTTGATGCCGGCCAACGCCAGGCCGCCTGAGGGCTCCATGATGGAGCGCGTGTCCTGGTAGATATCCTTGATGGCCGCGCAGATTTCATCCGTATTGACCAGCACGACCTCGTCCACCAGTTCCTGTGCCATCCTGAAGGTCTCGGCGCCGACCTGCTTGACCGCAACGCCGTCGGCAAACAAATTGACGTGCGACAGCGTCACGCGCCTGCCCGCCTTCAGCGACTGGTACATGGCGTTCGAGTCTTCCGGCTCGACGCCGATGATCTTTGTTTTCGGCGACAGCGCCTTGATATACGCGCCGATGCCGGCGATCAATCCGCCACCCCCGACGGGGACAAATACCGCATCGATCGGGTGCTGGAACTGCCGCAGGATTTCCATACCGATGGTGCCCTGCCCGGCAATCACCAGCGGATCATCGTACGGGTGAACGTAGCTCAGGTTGCGCTTGGTCGCGAGTTGCCTGGCGTACAGGCCGGCCTCGTGATAACTGTCGCCCTTGAGCACCACCTGCGCGCCGCGCCGCTGCACGGCCTGCACTTTGATGCCGGGCGTGGTTACCGGCATGACGATGGTGGCCTTGCAGCCAAGTTTCTGTGCGGCCAGCGCCACGCCTTGGGCATGGTTGCCGGCAGAGGCGCAAATCACCCCGCGCTTGAGCTCGGCGGGCGTCAGGTGCGCCATCTTGTTGTAGGCGCCACGCAGCTTGAAGGAAAACACCGGCTGCAGGTCTTCGCGCTTGAGCAGCACGTTGTTGCCCAACAGTTCCGACATGCCGGCGCTCGGCGTCAACGGGCTCTCGATGGCGACGTCGTAGACGCGCGCGCTGAGGATGCGCTTCAAATAGTCCTGCTTCACGATGTTTCCCTGAATCGGTCGCGCCAAACGCGCCTTACAGGGGAAATGTAGCAGGAATTGGGCTATTCTCTATGCGGGAACTCAAAAGCACTTGCCATGGATCAGAACGCACTCAAGCAGGCCGCAGCGGCCGCCGCCATCGCCTACGTTCCGGACGACACCGTCATCGGCGTCGGCACCGGTTCAACCGTCAATTTCTTCATCGCCGAGCTGGCAAAAATTGCCGCGCGCATCAAGGGCGCCGTGTCCAGCTCGGAGGCCAGTTCCAGACTGCTGCGCGAGGCGCGTATCGAGGTACTGGAGCTCAACGATGCCGGCAGCCTGTCCGTCTACGTTGACGGCGCGGATGAAATTACCCCGCACCTGGCAATGATCAAAGGTGGCGGCGCGGCACTGACGCGCGAGAAAATCGTTGCGGCCGCGTCTGAAAAATTCGTCTGTATCGCCGATCAGTCCAAGCTGGTGGATGTGCTGGGCAATTTTCCGCTGCCGGTGGAGGTCATTCCCATGGCGCGCAGCTACGTCGCCCGTGAACTGGTGTTACTCGGCGGCCACCCCGAGTGGCGCATTCGCGACGGCAAGGCGGTCGTCACCGACAACGGCAACTGGATTCTCGACGTGCGCGGCCTGAAGATCGTCGATCCGGTGGGCTTGGAGTCATCCATAAACCAGATCGCCGGCGTGGTGACCAACGGCCTGTTCGCCAGGCGCGGGGCGGATATGGCGTTGCTGGCGGCGCCCGGCGGCGTGCGCATCCTGAAACGCTGAAGCGGCTGCCGGCGCGCGGTAACAACTCTGTCACATCGCCGGCCTACAATCGTACGATTCCCAATCTGTCGCACTGACCAACGCCAACAAAATCATGGGTAACGAACATATTTCCAAACGCTTTGACGCCGAACTCGAAGGCGTGCGCTCGCGCGTGCTGCAGATGGGCGGGCTCGTCGAACAGCAGATCAACCGGGCGATGGAGTCACTGGCCAACGGCGACATGGCGCTGGCCGACCAGGTGATCGCCGACGACCACCGTGTCAACGCGCTGGAAGTCGCCATTGACGATGACTGCGTCCACATCATCGCCAAGCGCCAGCCCACCGCGGGCGACCTGCGCATGGTTATGGCGGTCATCAAGACCATCACCGATCTGGAACGCATCGGCGACGAGGCACAGAAGATCGCGCGCATGGGCAAGCTGATCCACGAACAGGATCGGCGCCTGTCCACAAAGTTTTCAGAAGTCCGCTACGCCAGCAGCGTGGCGCTGGACATGGTCAAGACGGCGTTGGATGCGTTCGCGCGGCTCGATGTTTCCGCCGCCGCCAAGGTGGTACGGCAGGATGCGATTGTGGATGAACAGTTCCGCGGCATATTGCGGCAATTGGTGACATTCATGATGGAAGACCCGCGCACTATCTCGGGCGCCATCGAAATCCTGTTCATCGCCAAGGCGATTGAGCGCATCGGTGATCACGCCAAGAACATGTCCGAGTACGTGGTCTACCTGGTCAAGGGCAAGGACGTACGGCACATCACGCCCGAGGAGTTCGAGCGCGAGACGCAGTCGCCAGACTAGTACCTCATTACCAACAAAAAAAGCCGCTGAACCCAGCGGCTTTTTCATGCCCGGGACCGCGCTAAGCCGCGGGTGGTACCCAGCCCGAAGCCTGGTCGGCGCCCTCGCCGAAGAAATGCCGCACCATCTGCTCTTCCAGGTACTTGCGTGCCTTCTGGTCCGCCAGGTTCAGGCGGTTCTCGTTGACCAGCATCTTCTGGTGATCGAGCCATGCCTTCCAGGCAACCTTGGAAACCTGCTCGTAAAGTTGTTTGCCGATCGGGCCGGGGTAGGGCGGGAAATCCATCCCTTCGGCTTCGGTCTTGAGTTTGACGCATTGGATCATTCTTGCCATGGTTTGCTCCGGTGACGGTCTTGTTGAATTCAGGATTCAGAGGGCTTTCGTGTAAATCTTCGAACGCCGCTGATAGTTATATGAGGCCTGTTTCTCCGCAGGCAACTTGCTCACGTCGGCCTCGGCGAAGCCGCGCTCGATGAACCAGTGGGTGGTTTGCGTCGTCAGCACGAACAGCGTCTTCATGCCTCGCTCCTTGGCGGTCTTCTCGGCAAAATGCAGGATGCGCTCGCCGCGGCCGCCGTCGCGGTAAAAAGGATTGACCGCGAGACAGGCCAGCTCGACCGCCTTGTCCGCCGGAAACGGGTGCAATGCCGCGCAACCGATAATTTCCTCTTCCTGCGCCAGCACGATGTAACGGTCGATTTCCTTCTCGATCGCGTCGCGGTCACGCGCCACCAGTATGCCGCGCTCCACCAGCGGATCGATGATCGCCATGATCCCGTCAATGTCGGCCGGCGTGGCATTGCGCAGCTTGTCCGGCGACTCGAGCACGACCATGGTGCCGATACCGTGATGCGTAAACAGCTCCATCAGCAGCGCGCCATCGACGTGCCGGCTGATGAGGTGGGCGCGCTTCACGCCTTCGCGAACCGCCTTGATGGCGCAGGGCAGGAACAGGCGAATATCCTCGGTCTGGCCGCCATAGCGCACCGAGTTGAGGGCTTCCTGTGCCGCCTGCGCGGTAAGCTCATTGAGGAGCTTTTCCTTGCTGTCGGTGGCGCCCAGTGTTTCCACGAGGAAGATCAGCTTCTCGGCCTTGAGCGCAATGGCCACCGAGGTCGCCACATCTTCCATGGTGCAGTTGAAAATCTCGCCGGTGGGCGAAAAGCCGATGGGCGAAATCAGTACCACCTCGTCATCGTCGAGGCGGCGGTTGATGCCCTCCACATCCACCTTGCGCACCTGGCCGGTATGCATGTAGTCGACGCCGTCGCGCACGCCGAGCGGCCTGGCGGTGATGAAGTTGCCGGACGACACGCGGATGTCGGCATTGGCCATGGGCGAGTTGGCGAGCTCCGTCGACAGGGTCGCCTCGATCTCCATGCGGACGATGCCGTTGGCTTCCTTCACGCACTTCAGCACAGCGTCGTCGGTTACGCGCTTGCCATCGACCAGTTGCGTTTCCACGCCGTGCTGTCGCAGCTGGTCTTCAACCTGTGGCCGGGTGCCGTGCACCAGCACCACGCGAATCTCCAGGCTCACCAGGACGTTGATGTCGTGCGCCAGCTGCATGAGCTCGCCGTCAGATAGCACCTCACCACCGAAGGCAATGACGATGGTACGGCCGCCGAACTCGTGAATGAACGGCGTGGCGCTGCGAAACCACTTCACGAACACTTCAAGTTTTTTTGCGTCGTTCTTGGCCATGGAGGTGTAGGAGATGAAATCGCTGCGCGGATTTCAGGCACAAATGCGCAAGTCGCGCGCCGGCGCCACCCGGCGGCCTGCATCAAGCACGCTGGATTTTACGGCATGCACAGGCGCCCCGCTAATTGAGGTCGCCCGCGACCGCATTCAGCGCCGCCAGCGCGGCAAGCCCGGCGGTTTCGGTGCGCAATACACGCGGACCGAAGCGACAGGCCCGCACGCCGCGTTCAGCTGCCATCGCCAGCTCGCGCGCGGAGAAGCCACCCTCGGGGCCGACCAGAACGTGGATCGGTTGCCGCGGCGAAGTCGCCGCCAGCACCGGCAGCGACGCCTCGGCTTGCGGGTGCATGAGAATGCGGGTGCCGGCCACCGGCAGTGCCAGCCAGTCGGCAAGGGTCAACACTTCGTTGACGACAGGAACCCGGTTGCGGCCACACTGTTCGCAGGCTGCGCGCGCGATCGCCTGCCAGTGGGCCGCGCGCTTTTCCGCACGTTCACCGCTCAACTTCAGCGTTGCGCGTTCACTGGCCACGGGCTGGATGGCAACTGCGCCCAGTTCCACCGCCTTTTGCACGATCAGGTCCATCTTGTCGCTGGTCGCCAGCGCCTGTACCAGCGTGACCAAAAGCGGCGATTCGCGCTCCACCGGGTTGAACACCCGCAAATCCACCGTGGCGCCGCGCTTGCCGATCACGCCGATGCGCGCCGCAAACTCGCCGCCGCCACCGTCGAACAGGCTGATGTCGCCGCCGGGCTGAAGGCGCAGTACCGCCAGGTGGCGCGCAACCTCTTCGCCGACCTCGATCGTCGCCGGCAATGCCATTGACCGCGGCAGCGGTGTCGAACAAAAGAAGCGGGGAGCGGTCACAGCGTCAGGTCACCTAGAATGTGAGCGCTATTATAGTTTCCCCAGAGTTGCACCCACCCCCGTCCACGCCGCTCCACCCGCACAAGATGCTCGACATCGACGTTTCCGCCGCGACAGATGCCTCCCTGCTTGGCCATGAAAGCCATGTTGGCCCGGCACTGGCGCCGATGATCCCGGCAGTGGCCGGACTGATGCGGGACGTGTCGGCACGCGAACTGATGCCGCGCTTTCGCCACGTTGCCGCCGAGCGCAAACACGATGGCTCCATCGTCACCGCTGCCGACCGCGCCGTGGAAGCGGCGCTGGTGGTCGCGCTGCCGGCGATATTCAATTGCCCGGTGCTGGGCGAAGAAATGCCCGAGGATGCGCAAAAACAGATCTGGCGCGAGGCACCCTGGTTCTGGTGCGTGGACCCACTCGACGGCACCAGCAACTTCGCCAACGGCAAGCGCTATTTCGGCGTCTCGGTGGCGCTGATGCACCAGCGCAAAAGCGTGCTTGGCGTGGTGCTCGACCCCAACAGCGGTGAACTGTTCCACGCCATGCGTCACCACGGCGCCTTTCTCGACGGCAAACGCCTGCGCATGCACCCCACCGTTCATCTGGCGGATGCGAGCGTCGAAGTCGGGCGCTACAAGCGCCTTGGCCGCACCAGCCGCGCGCTGTTTCATCACCCGCCCTTCAAGACCTTGCGCATGAGCGGCGCCTCGGTGCTGCAGTGGTGTCATCTGGCCAGCGGCCGGGTCGACGCCTTCCTGCATGCCGGCGAGCAACCGTGGGACTACGCCGCCGGCGCGCTTATCCTCGAGGAATCAGGCGGGCGCCTGGCCACGCTGCTGCACGACGATTACTGGCGGGTGGATCCGAAGGATGCAAGCTGGGAGCGTTCGGTGATCGCGGCCCGGCATCCGGCCCTGTTTGAGGAGTGGAAACGCTGGGTGCGCGGGCATATCTAGCCCGCACTTGATGGTGTAGATCCAGCATTGGCGCGGTTTCTGGCGGCATTTCGGTCTGGAAGGCGCGCCAATGCTGGGGCTCCCCTTGCGAAGCTTTGAACGGTGCGGAACCTTTCAGTACGTCATGCACGCCGCATTCAACACGCCGGCCGCCACCGAAATCACGCCCAGAAAAAATCCCGGTGCCGTCTTTCCGGCCGGAATGTCCACGGCAATATTGGGCAAGGCGATGCGCGCGATCACGAACACCAGCAACTGGATGCCCAGCGCAATGAATCCCCAGATCGCCATGTCGACCGGGCTCACGCTGTATTCAACCGCGTTGGCCAGCGGGATGACCATGCCCAGCACGGTGCCGGACAGGCTGAACGCCGCGGCCATGTTGTTGTCGCGGATAAGCGCAATTTCCCGGTAAGGCGTGATCCTCACGTAGATGGTGACGAATACGGCCAGCAACACACTGGAAATGGCGAGATAGAGCAGGAAATCGTCGAAGCCACCGAAGGATTCCATGATGTGCAATTGGGTCATGTGCGGTTCCTCATTCGAAGTAGTGCGGCAAAAAACGGCTGGTGTTCTTGGTGACGGGCGATTCGTCTTCGCGAATGCCCATGCCGGCGGCCTCGTCGCCGACGATCCAGCTGCCGATGACGGTGTGGCTGCCCGCGTAAACCGGTAGCGGGTGATAGCCCTGGTAAATGAATCCCTCGGCACCGTATTCGCCGGGAATGTCGATGATGCCCTTGTCGGTCTTGATGGTGACGTTGGCCCCCTCGCGCGACAGGATCGGCTTCTTCACGTAATCAGCGGCGAATTTCTGCGGCTCGTAATACGCCGGCAGCAGGTTGGGGTGATCCGGAAACAGCTGCCACAGCACCGGCAGGATGGCCTTGTTCGACAGCAGCATCTTCCACGCCGGCTCGATCACCCGCATGTCGCTCTTGATCAGATTCATGCCGAAGGCTTCGCGCACCATCCATTCCCAGGGGTAGAGCTTGAACAGCGTGCGTATCTCGGTGTTGGCGGTGTCGGCGAACTTCTTGGCCACGGCATCCCAGCCAATATCGGTGATGTCGATGTAGCGCGTCTCCACGCCGGCCTGGGTGGCGACGTCGCACAGGTAGTCCAGGTTGCCGACATCCTCTTCCGATTCGCCGATGCAGGTGAAGTACACCACCTTGTCCGGCAGCTCCTCCACGATTTCCTTCCAGCGCTCGATCAGCTTCTCGTGCAGGCTGTTGAACTGGTCGGCCATCGGCTTGCCCGGCACGATCACTTCCTGCAGCCAGTACCACTGCGCGACGCTGGCCTCGATGAGCGAAGTCGGCGTATCGGCGTTGTATTCCAGCATCTTGGGCGCGCCGTGGCCGTCCCATGAAAAATCAAAACGTCCGAACAGGGTGGCCTCGTCATCGTTCCACGACCGTTCGACCATGGTGATGAATTCGGGCGGGATGGCGAAGCGCGAATAATCGCCGGACTTGATGACGCTGCCGGCTGCATCGATGCACATCTGGTGCAGGTCATTGGTGGCCGTTTCCAGCTTGTTGATTTCCTCTGCGGTGAACACGTAGGCCGCGCGTTCGTCCCAGTAGATGCCATCGATGGAATGGAACGAAAAACCGAGTTCCTCCATTTTCCTTGGCCAGTCCGGACGCGGGATGCAGTCGATACGCTTCATGGTGCGCACGAGGAGAGTCGCCAGCGAGTCAGTGTGGCGAATGCGGCGGCGGGGGGTGTGCGCGGCGACATGCGGACCATCTCAGCCCGAAGCCGAGTGGCCGCTGCTGCCGAAGCCGCCGCGGCTGACGGTGCTGCTGCCTATGGTCCTGCCGGAGCGTGACGCCGTCGAGCCGGTGTAGGTGTAGGGCCGGCCGTAATAGTGAGTGACGTGGCCGTTGCCGGTCGGGCGATCGTACGCCGGCTCGCAATCGGCAGGCGTGTTGCCCCAATCCGCCAGACAATCCGCCTTGCTGGCGTACACGTCACGGCGAACTTCCTCCTTGGAACACCCGGTGAGGCCGCCCAGAGCGGCGGCACCGATCAACACCAGGGTCACAGTCGAACTGGATTTGCGAGCGCGCTTCAGCATTTCGGTACTTTCGAAACGAAACGAACGGTCATCTTAACAAACCGCGGCGCGGGTGTTTCGGCGTTGCGACCGGAACCCCTCAGGGTGCGACCAATCGCCGCAGACAGGCCGGATGGGCAAACATCCCCGCGTGAGTTTCGGCGTCATAAAACTGCAGGTGGCCGATTCCGCGTTGCCGAAGCCGCGATGTGATTTCCTGTCGCGACAGCGACGCCACATCGATTGTTTCTGATGCGCAGGCAAAGCCCCACGTCGCCCCATAGACCGGGATGTGCACGAACCAGGGCGATGCAAGCGCGAATACGGCGCGCAGATTGTGCAGGCTGGCGCTGACGCGGTCTGCGTGGAAGAAGGGCGAGCCGATGTGCAGCACCAGGGCGCCGCCTGCCGCCAGCGCGCGTTTGCAATCGGCAAAAAACGGCGGCGAATAGAGCGCATCCGCCGGTCCGCCCGGATCGGTCAGGTCGAGATAAATCAGGTCGAAGCGTTCTGCCGTATTGCGCACCAGTTCCATGCCGTCGCCGATGCGGATCTCCACGCGGGGATCATCCAGCGCGCCGCCATGCACCACCGCGAAATGGCGCCGGGCAATGTCGATGACCCCGGCATCGAGTTCGGCCAGCACCACCCGCTCCACGCTCGGGTGCTTCAACAGTTCTTCCACCGCGCCGCCGTCACCACCGCCGATGACCAGCACCCGCCTCGGCGCCGGATGCGCCAGGGCCGGTGGGTGCACCAGGTTCTCGTGATAGAAGAACTCGTCGCGCTCGCTGGTCATGTTGGCGCCATCGATGCGCATCAGTTTGCCGAAGTCGGGCGTCTCGTACACCTCGATCAGCTGAAACGCCGTTTGCAGCGCATCGATGCGTACGCCGTCGAAAACCATGCCCGCGCTGTCGGTCAGCTTCTCGTACAAGCGCTCGGCGATGGCCACGAGGTCCTCAGGCGGCTGCGGCCACGGCGGGGGCCGCTGCAAGACCCGCCGGCAGGTCCCGGCCGCGCCAGATGCGCTGCGCCAGAACATCCTCAGGTTGAAGCGCATCGATCATCGCTTGGTAAAGCTGCTCGGCTTTCCGGCTGTTGTCGGCAGTGACATTGCAGACATAAACGTCGAGCGTCGCCTGGCTGCGCTCCGGCCAGGTGTGAATCGCAAGGTGCGACTCAGCCAGAACTACGGCGCCGGTGGCGCCGCCGGCTTGGGTGGCATCGACGCCGTCAAACTGGTAGAAATGCTCGCCCAGCACCGTCAGGCCGACCCGGCGGCAGGCGTCAATGCTGAGCTTGCGCAGGTGGCCGGCGGAGCAGAGAGTGTCCCCGGGTGCGCAGTTGTACAGGTCGCCAATGATGTGCAGGCCCTTCATGAGGCGATTTCCTTTTGGATGTTCTTGTTTCCTGCGTTTGCAACAAACAAAACACGCAGGAGGTGAGGGGGCTAAATTATAATCTCGCTGCGACCGGCCGCTTGCTGCTGTGGCCTGCCGCGCAGCCGCCCGTCCCCGGATTCTCCCCAACCGCCCGCCCCAGCCCCCACATGTCCGCCACCCACGCCTCTTCCCTGTCGCACGCCACGCTTGCCAATGCCATCCGCGCCCTGTCGATGGACGCCATCCAGAAGGCCAATTCCGGCCACCCCGGCGCGCCCATGGGCATGGCCGACATCGCGGAGGTGCTGTGGCGTGGCCACCTTCGGCACAACCCGAAAAACCCGCGTTGGCCGGATCGAGACCGTTTCGTGCTCTCCAACGGCCACGGATCGATGCTGATCTATTCGCTGCTGCACCTGACCGGCTACGACCTGCCGATGGAAGAGCTTCGCAACTTCCGCCAATTGCATTCGCGCACCGCGGGACATCCCGAAACCGGCGTGACGCCCGGCGTGGAAACCACCACCGGCCCGCTGGGGCAGGGCCTCAGCAATGCCGTCGGTATGGCCATCGCCGAGCGTGAACTGGCGCGCACGTTCAACGCTGAAGGTCTCAATATCGTCGATCACCACACCTATGTTTTCCTTGGCGACGGCTGCGTCATGGAAGGCATCTCGCACGAGGCCTGTTCGCTGGCCGGTACCCTGGAACTGGGCAAGCTCATCGCCTTCTACGACGACAACGGCATTTCCATCGACGGCAAGGTGGTGGGCTGGTTCACCGACAACACGCCGCGGCGATTCGAGGCGTACGGCTGGCAGGTGATTGCCGACGTGGACGGTCACGATCCGAAACAGGTTGAGGCGGCCATTGCTGCCGCCAAGGCCGCCAGCAAACGACCCACGCTGATCTGCTGCAAGACCGTGATCGGCAAGGGCTCGCCCAACCTGGCCGGCACCGACAAGGTCCACGGTGCCGCGCTGGGTGAAAAGGAAGTCGCCGCCACCCGCGAGGCGCTGGGCTGGACGCATGCGCCGTTCGAGATTCCGCAGGATATCTACGACGCCTGGGATGCCACCCACAAGGGCGCCGCGCTGGAAGCGCAGTGGCAGGCCACGTTTGCCGCCTATGCGCAGCAATATCCCGAGCGCGCCGCGGAATTCACGCGCCGCATGGCCGGCGAACTGCCGGCCGGCTTTGCCGAAACGGTCGGGACGCTGATCGCCAAAGCCAACGACAAGGCAGAGACGGTTGCCACCCGCAAGGCGTCACAACTGGCCATCGAGGGCCTGGCGCCGGTGCTGCCGGAATTCATCGGCGGCTCGGCCGATCTGACCGGCTCCAACCTCACCAACTGGAGCGGCACCAAGGCCATATCAGCCAAGCAAGGCGGCAACTACATTTCCTATGGCGTGCGCGAATTCGGCATGACGGCGATCGCCAACGGCATCGCCCTGCACGGCGGCCTGATTCCCTACACCGGCACCTTCCTGACCTTCAGCGACTACTCGCGCAATGCGCTGCGCATGGCCGCGCTCATGAAGCTGCGCAACATCTCTGTATTCACACACGACTCCATCGGCCTCGGCGAAGACGGTCCCACCCACCAGTCGGTGGAACACGTGGCCTCGTTGCGCATCATTCCCAACATGGACGTGTGGCGGCCTTGCGATACGGTGGAAGCCGCGGCCGCGTGGGCGCGCGCGGTGCAACGCAAGGACGGCCCGACATGCCTGGTATTCTCGCGGCAGAACTCGCCGTTCCAGAAGCGCGATGCCGCCACGCTGGCCAATGTCGCGCGCGGCGGCTACGTGCTGTCGAAGGAAGCCGGCGCACTCAAGGCAGTCATCATCGCCACCGGCACCGAAGTCTCGCTGGCAATGGATGCACAAAAAACGCTGGCCGAACAAGGCATCTTCGTGCGCGTGGTGTCGATGCCTTCCACCTGCGTGTTCGACAAGCAGGATGCCGCCTACCGCGACAGCGTGCTGCCCAAGGGCGTGCCGCGTGTGGCGATCGAGGCCGGCATCACTGACTACTGGCGCAAATACGTCGGACTGGAAGGCGCCGTGATCGGTATCGATAGCTTCGGCGAGTCTGCGCCGGCCGGCGTGCTGTACAAGCATTTCGGCATTACCGCCGAGGCGCTGGTCTCTGCTGTCAAAGCCTTCGCCGGCTAGATTCGCCGCGCCACAGGCAGGAATTTTTCGGCAGGTTTTCCGGGGCCGCGCGCGCACCGCGTGAGGATCGGCCAGGCGGCCGGCGGGCGTTGATAAAAATCAATACTGCCGGCGGGCACCGGCATACAGTCTGAGGGCAACCCTCGCCCGCGCCGCGGGCGAGCCCAACCGGAGGCAGTTCATGCCTCGACCCGCATCCACAGCGGCACATCGCACCGCCGTCAGCACGCCGGCGGCGTACTGGAGCCTGCCGCTTGCGCAGCTCATGGAGAGCCTGCACACCAGCGCGGCCGGCCTCAGTGCTGCCGCGGCGCGGTCAAGGCTCAGGCGATTCGGGCGCAACACGCTGGATACGCGCAAACAGGCCACCGCCTTCGGCCTGCTGCTCAACCAGTTCAAGAGCCCGCTGGTCCTGATCCTGATTTTCGCCTCCGTCATCTCGCTCATCGCCGCCGAATGGGTCGATGCAGGCGTGGTGCTGGCGATCGTGCTCGGCAGCACCATCATCGGTTTCGTGCAGGAAACCGTGGCCCATCACGCCATCGAGAAACTGCGCTCGCGAGTCACCATTCACGCCAGCGTGTTGCGCGACGGCCAGTCCATCCAGCTGCCATCGGCCAGCGTGGTGCCGGGCGATATCGTGCTGCTATCCGCGGGCAGTCTCATTCCCGCCGACGGCGTGGTGATGGAAGCCAGGGACTTTTTCGTCAACCAGGCCACGCTCACCGGCGAAACTTTCCCGGTTGAAAAGCAACCCGGCGTGGTGGCCGCGAATGCCGCGCTGGCCGAACGCAGCAACAGCGTCTTCATGGGTACCAGTGTGGGCAGCGGCACGGCGCGCATGCTGGTGACGTCCACCGGGCCGACCAGCGTGTTCGGCGGCATTGCCGGCAAGCTGGCATTGCGTCCGGCGCTGACCGAGTTCGAGCGTGGCATCCAGCGCTTCGGCTACCTGCTCACCCGCATCATGCTGGTGATGGTGGTCGCCGTGCTGGCCATCAACATCCTGCTCGCCAAGCCGCCGATCGATTCACTGCTGTTCGCGCTGGCGCTGGCCGTCGGGCTTACCCCGGAACTGCTGCCGGCCATCATCAGCATCACGCTCTCGCACGGCGCCAAGCGCATGGCCAAGCTCGGCGTGATCGTGCGGCGGCTCAACGCGATCGAGAACCTCGGCAGCATGGATGTGCTCTGCACCGACAAGACCGGCACATTGACCGCAGGGGTGGTGCGGCTCGACGCCGCCCTGGATGCGACCGGCGAGGCGTCGTCGGCAACGCTGCGGCTGGCCTTTCTCAATGCGACTTTCCAGACCGGCCTGACCAACGCGCTCGATGACGCCATTCTCGAAAGCGCCCACGCCGGCGGCATCGAGGTCGGCGGCGTGCGCAAGATCGATGAAGTGCCGTATGACTTCGTGCGCAAGTGCCTGTCGGTGGTGATTGCCGAGGAAAATGGCGCACACGTCCTCGTCACCAAAGGTGCGCTTGAGCAGGTCCTCAATGTCTGCAGCGTCTTGCGGCAGGCCGCATCGATCGGGCCACTGGACGCTGCAGCATGCGCCGCGATCGACGCGCGCTTCCGGACGTGGAGCGAGCAGGGCTACCGGGTGCTGGGCATCGCCGCCAAGCCCGTGGAGAACCGCGCCGGTGCGTTCTCGCGCGCCGATGAACACGCGCTGTGCTTCGAGGGTTTCCTGCTGTTTCTCGATCCGCCAAAGCCGGATGCGCGGCAAACCCTGCTCGACCTGGCCGCGCGCGGCGTGCAGGTGAAGATGATCACCGGCGACAACCGGCGCGTGGCGCGTCATGCCGCCGAGGCGGTGAACATGCCGGTAACCGGTTTGCTTACCGGGCGCGAATTGAACGACCTGAGCGACGAAGCACTGATGCATGCCGCGGTGCAAACCAGCGTCTTCGCCGAGGTCGACCCGAACCAGAAGGAACGCATCATCCTCGCCCTGCAAAAGACCGGGCACGTGGTCGGCTACATGGGTGACGGCATCAACGACGCCGCGGCCCTGCACACGGCGGATGTCGGCATCTCGGTGGACACCGCCGTCGATGTCGCCAAGGATGCCGCCGACTTCGTGCTGCTGCGGCAGGACCTGGGCACCCTGCGCGCGGGCATCGACGAAGGCCGCATGACCTTTGCCAACACCCTCAAGTACATCCTCACCACCATCAGCGCCAACTTCGGCAACATGTTCAGCATGGCCCTGGCCTCGGTGTTCCTGCCGTTCCTGCCCCTGCTGGCCTCGCAGATCCTGCTGAATAATTTCCTCTCCGACATTCCGGCTGCGGCCATCGCCGGCGACCGGGTGGACGAAGAGTGGATGGCACGTCCACGACGCTGGGACACGATCTTCATCCGTAACTACATGGTGCTGTTCGGCCTGGTCAGTTCGCTGTTTGATTTCCTCACCTTCGGCGCCCTGCTGTGGGTGTTCCAGGCCGCGCCGGAGGCTTTTCGCACCGGCTGGTTCATCGAGTCGCTGCTGACCGAGTTGGTGATCGCGCTGGTGGTGCGCACACGGCGGCCGTTCTACAAGAGCCGTCCCGGCAACCTGCTCATGGCCACCACGGCCATCGTGATCGGCGTCACGCTCGCCATCCCCTACCTGCCGTTCGCATCCATCTTCGGCTTCGTGCCCCTGCCGGCACCGCTGCTGCTGACCATGATCGGCCTGACGCTGGCCTACGTGGTGGCGGCTGAACTGGCCAAGAAAGTTTTTTACGCGCGCTTTGCCGGAAGCCAGACCTGAGATTGCAGGGACTTCGCCACGGAACATTCACCGAAGGCGTCACGTTTGGTGGCGCCGCTGGTTCATGTTGACCCGGTAACCAAATGTGCCGGTACAGAATTTGTCCTTCCCCGGCGGAGGCCGGGGTCCAAGTTATTCAAGTCGGAAAGCCGAAATTGGGCCCCGGCCTGCGCCGGGGAAGGGCCTTGTTGGCGACTATTCCCCCTGTTTACTCGCCGGATCTATTCGAGCACCCACCCTCGAAACTCCAGTACTGGCGGGGCTTCCAGCGGCATTTTGCCCTGCGAGCCGCGCCAGTGCTTGATCTCGCCGATTTCGCGCTGGCGCAAATCACGTTGCGTTTGACGTGCGTCAACCGCTGTTGCGCCCAGTTGCCTACGATGGCAATCAGGGAAATTGTCATTTCCCCGGGCAGGTTTTTGACCTGCCACGCCCACTGAAACCTGAACGGCGGAGAGCAAGATGGCAATACGTGATGTCGTTATCATTGGCGCCGGGCCGGCCGGCCTGGCCATGGCCTGCTCGCTGGTACGCACTGGCCTGTCGGTGACGGTGGTGGAAAAGCTCGACGAAGCTGTTCTGGCCGATCCGCCGGTGGACGGGCGCGACATCGCACTCACCTTTCGTTCGCGCGACATCCTGCAATCGCTGGGCATCTGGCAACGCTTGCCGGAAGCCGAAGTCGCCACCATTCGCGGTGCCAAGGTCGAGCAGGAAGGCTCGCCGCATTTCCTCAACCTGATGCCGCGCGCGGAGCCGGGCAAGGCCTCCGAAAGCCTGGGCTTTCTGGTGCCAAACCACTGCATTCGCAAGGCAGCCTACGACGCCACCAAGGGCCTCGAAGGCGCCAGCCTGCAACTGCTGTCGGGCAAAGGCGTGACCAGCATCGATGCCCCCGGCAGCACCTCCACCGTGACGCTGGAAGACGGCAGCACGCTGACGGCAAAGCTGGTGATTGCCGCCGACAGCCGCTTCTCGGCATCGCGCCGCCACATGGGCATTCCCGCGCACATGCACGACTTCGGCCGCGAGGTCATCGTCTGTCGCATGCAGCACGAGTACGCCGGCGACGGCGTGGCCTACGAGTGCTTCCGCTGGGGCCGCACGCTTGCGGTACTGCCGATGAACAACAATCAGGTGTCGGTGGTGATGACGGTGAAGACGCCCGACTCGGCGGCCATCATGCAGATGAGCGCGGAGCAGCTCGGCCGCGAGATCGAATCGCAATTCGGTTCACGCCTCGGCCGCATGACGCTGGTCGGCGAACGCCATCGCTACCCGCTGGTGGCCGTGTACGCGCGGCAATTCCACGCCGCGCGCTTTGCGCTGGTGGGTGACGCGGCGGTGGGCATGCATCCGGTCACCGCGCACGGCTATAACTTCGGCCTGTATGGCGTGCAAAGCCTGACACGCGAAATTGACAAAGCCCGAAAGAACGGTGGCGACATCGGTGGAGAAAATGTACTGCGCGCCTACCAGCGCACGCACCGCCGCGAAACCTGGGCGATATTCACCGGCACCAATGCGCTGGTTAAACTGTTCACCGACGACCGGCCACCGGCCCGTGTCGCGCGCCGCCGCCTGTTGCAAGTTGCCGACCACGTGCGTCCGCTCAAAGGCTGGATCACCAGCCATCTCACCGACAACGGCGCGCCGCGCAAGCTGTCGCAGCTGCTGCCACGACTGCCGCAGCTGCCACGACTACGATGAATACCGTGCACCCCACCGCGCTGCCGGATCTGCCGGTACTGACCATCAGGAACAAGAGCCTGCTGCCGATCGTGCAGGGCGGCATGGGCGTGGGTGTGTCCGCCCACCGGCTCGCTGGCCACGTCGCACGCGCCGGCGGCATCGGTACCGTCTCGAGCGTGGACCTGCGTCGCCAGCATCCCGACCTGCTCAAGGAAACCGCCAAGAGTCGTGACAAGGACGCCATCAATCGCGCCAACCTGATCGCCATCGACCGTGAAGTGCGCGGCGCGCTGGCGGTGGCCGAGGGCCATGGCATGGTGGCGGTCAATGTCATGCGTGCCGTGTCTGAATACGCGGCTAACGTGCGCCAGTCCTGCGAATCAGGTGCCGAGGCCATCGTGGTTGGCGCCGGCCTGCCGCTGGACCTGCCGGATCTCACCAAGGATTTTCCCGATGTGGCGCTGATCCCGATTCTTTCCGACTCGCGCGGCATCGCCATTGTATTGAAGAAATGGCTGCGCAAGAACTGCCTGCCCGACGCCATCGTCATCGAGCATCCGCGTTACGCCGGCGGCCACCTCGGCGCGGCCAAGATCGAAGACCTCAACGATCCGCGGTTCGATTTTCCGCGCGTACTGGAGGAAACCTTTCAGGTGTTTCACGACCTGGGCATCGAGCGCGAACATATTCCGCTGATTCCGGCCGGCGGCATCGCCACGCCGGGCAAGGTGCGTGAGCTGTTTGCGCTGGGCGCCAGCGCGGTGCAGATCGGCACGCCGTTTGCCGTCACCACGGAGGGCGATGCGCACCCCAACTTCAAGCGCGTGCTGGCCGAAGCCAAGCCCGAGGACATCGTGACCTTCATGAGCGTGGCCGGCCTGCCGGCGCGCGCGGTGCGCACGCCCTGGCTCGAAAAGTACCTGGAAAAACTGCCTGTCCTGCAAAAACGCACCAAGCCGCGCACCGACTGCACGCTCGCTTTCGATTGCCTCGAACACTGCGGCCTTCGCGACGGCCTCGAGCGCGCCGGGCAATTCTGCATCGACCATCACCTCGCCGCCGCGCTCGCCGGCGACGTGCAACGCGGCCTGTTTTTTCGCGGCGCCAATCCGCTGCCGTTCGGCGACGCGATCCGCTCGGTGCGCGAACTGATCGACTATCTGTTGTATGGGTTGATGCCGGCGGATTTGCAGGGCGCACACTAGCCAACTGTCGCATTGCGACCGACCGAAAAGCTTGCCTCAATCACAAGTGGCCGGCCTGAATTCAGTACTGCAGGCAACACGATCGAGCCAGGGGCGGCGCGCTTGAGGTCATTGCAGCGGTTGGCATGCCCTGCCGCACCGCCTCACCTCATCTTCGACGCCAACTTGATCGTCTCCCCTGCCACCATGAACGCCCCACTCCCACGATGGTGCAGCGTGCGCGGTGATTTCCGTGCCGGATCGATCCACGCCGCCAGCACTTCCAGCACGAAGAAGTTGTAGCGGTTCATCAGCCGCCGGTCGATCACACGGCACTCCAGGCTGGCGTAGCACTCACCGACCAGCGGTGCGGCCACCTGCGATGCGGGCAGCGGCGTGAGGCCCACCTTGCGAAATTTGTCGATGCACCGCCCGGAGACATTGCCGACAGCGACCACTTGCTTGGCTAATTCGACGGTGGGGATGTTGATCACGCATTCGCCGGTCTTGCTGAGCGCCTCGAAACTGAAATCGCGGTTGCTGACTATGCAGCCCACCAGCGGTGGCTCGAAGTCAATCATGGTGTGCCACGACATGGTCATGACATTGGCGCGGCCTTTGTACGCGGTGGTCAGCAACACCACCGGGCCCGGCTCCAGCAGGCCGTACACTTTGGACAGCGGATAGGCACGTCTGGTCAACGCAATACTCTTTTCAAATCGATTCCTCGCCAAGCGCGCGAATGACATCGATGCTACTCCTTCATCATCGGGCCTGGGTTGATCAGGCCACGTATTCTTCGCTTACCCGATCATCGCGCATTGAAGTTGAAAACGGGCGCTGCAAGCAGCGCCTCACCTTGTGCCGTTTTCAACCCGCCGTTACCCGCGGCATGGGCTATTCGCGAGGCGCTTGACGGACTGGCGCGGTATCGATTTACTGTTTGGCGACAATGACCGGTAAAGGGAGGGGAAATGTATAAAATTTTCAATCGCGCGGCATGGATCACATTGGTTGCCAGCTTCGTGCTTGGTACAGCCACATTCGCCAGGGCGAATGCGATGCTCGACTGGACGCAGACGGCTGAGGAAGTGACCGAGAAGATACCCGCCCGGCATATCGGTGGGCGCATTCAGGTCATCGCCCATCTGGCGGCATTCAATGCCCTGAATGCGATTGAGCCCAAGTACCAGTCCTACGCGCCCGCGCCGAAACCTGTCCCGGGCGCGTCGCCGGAAGCGGCAATCGCTGCGGCGATGTTTACGGCGCTTTCCACACAGCCGGACGCCGACCACGACGCGCTCAAGAAAGCCTACAAAGAACAGCTCGACAAGGTGAAGGATGCCAGCGCCAAGGCCGCAGGCGTAAGGCTTGGCCAGCATGCTGCGCTGCTGCTGCTCGAAGCCCGCGCGCAGGACCGGCTGGAACGCATCGATGCCGCCACGCACGAGCCCGCGCCGGGCAAGTTCGTCATTCCGCCGGAATCCAAGATGCGCGCGTCAGTCACGATGGCGCGAATGAAACCGTTTGGCATTGCGTCGCTTGCGAGCTTTGATCCCGGCCCGCCGCCGAAACCTGATAGCGACGTGGCATTGGACAACGCACGCGAAATCCGCGGCGCCGGCGCGCGCGACAGTGCAACGCGTACGGCAGACCAGACCGCCGCCGCACTGTTCTGGAATTCCGATCCTATTTCCAATGAGTTCGTGAAGCTGATCCGCACAACGCTGGAAGCACGCAAGCTCGGCCTGCTCGATACCGCGCGACTGTTGGCGCTCGATCAGATGAGCGGTTTCGACGCCAGCGTGGCTGAAATCGCGTTCAAGGAAAAATATGGCCACTGGCGTCCGGAAACCGCCATCGCCGGCCCGCACGCACATGCCAGCGTGAAGCAAGCCGACTGGAAGCCGCTAACCCGCACGCCTTCACAGGATGAATACCCGGGTGGTTTTCCGGTGCTGGGCGGATTGCTGGAGGTCGTGCTGCCACGTTTGTACGAAGTGAAAACGCCGATCTCGTGGCGCAATCCGAGAACCGGCCAGACCCGCGTTTGGGCTGATGTGCCTACTCTCGCTCGCGAGGTTGGCTACTCGCGACTGTGGACCGGCGCGCATTTCCGGAACTCGATCGAAGCAGGCCTCACGCTGGGGCGGCGGGTAGCGAGCGAAGTCATCGACACGCAGTTGCGGCCGCTAGTCCCGGCAAAGTGACCGGTGTGAGTAGTGACTGCACCACCCAGTGCCGTCACGCGCGCCTTGGCCGAAAGGTTAGCGACGCTGCATAGCCCGACACGGGCGCCAATGCGTCGACCATCGGTGGTGACGCCGGCTACTCCGCCACCAGCCCGCGCGCCTTGATGAGGGCGTGCCAGAACACTGTTTCCTTCTGCAGAAACTGCGCCAAGGCCGGGCTGTCGCCAGGCAGTACTTCCAGGCCGAATTCCTCCAGGCGCAGCTTGACCTCCGGCGTGGTGATGGCCTTGTTCATTTCAGTCGTCAGGCGGCCGACGATTTCTGACGGTGTGCCACGCGGCACGAACAGACTTTGCCACGCGGTTGCTTCGAAGTCTTTCACACCGATTTCATCGAGCGTGGGCACGTCCGGCAAGGCGGGGATGCGTTTTTTGGTCATCACCGCCAGCGCGCGCAGCTTGCCGCCGCGAATCTGCGCGAGGCCCGCGGCGGTATCGAGCACCGCGATCGGCACCTGCCCGGCGATCACATCCTGCAAGGCCATGGCGGTGCCGCGGTAGGGCACATGCAGCACATCGATGGCGGCGCGCTGCTTGAGCAGCTCCATGGCCAGGTGATGCGGTGAACCCACACCCGGCGAGGCATAGCTGTATTTGCCGGGCTGCTTCTTCAGTTCCTCGAGCAGTTGGCGCGCACTGGTGAATCCGCTGGCCGGGTTTGCCACCAGAATGAGCGGAAAGCGCGCCATGAACCCGACCGGCGCGAAATCGCCGGGCGCATACGGCAGCTTGCGGTACATGACCTCGTTGAAAATCAGCGCGCCGTTGTCGCCGGTGACGAGCGTGTAACCGTCGGCGGGCGATTTGGCGGCGTTCTCGGTGCCGATGATGCCGGCTGCACCGGGGCGGTTGTCGATGACGATGCTTTGGCCGAGCTGTTTGGCCAGTTGTGGCGCCAGCGTGCGGGCCAGAAAGTCCGAGCCGCCTCCTGCAGGGTAGGCAACCACCCACCGCAGGGGTTTGGAGGGCCAGGTTTCGGCGCCGGCGAGCGAGCCCGCCAGCAGCCACATCAGGCCGAACACGGCCGAGAGGGCTTCACGGCGGCGGTGCGCGAAACTGCTGCGAGCAAAAACGACAGGCATGCGATGACCCCAGATTGGTGACTGCGAGGATTCTACGGCCGCGCGGGAACCAGGGGGCATGCTGGGGGTCTGTCGCACGTCGGAAGTCTCGTTCCCTGCCGTGCACCAGTCAGACACTTCCTCCTTTGGAAAAGGGGAGAGCGTAGCGAGGGGCGGAGGAGGATTTTCGGTCGTCATGGCGTGATAACCGCTGCAAATCCCTCTCGATCTCCCTTTTCCAAAGGGAGAAGTTCCGGACTGCAAACGCGGGGGAAATGGACAAAGCGATTTGCAACCCGGCCCCAAGCAAGGGCGACAGACAGTCAGGATGGCGTCAGGATTAGCGGCCGATTCCGACGCATTTGCTGGCTGCCCCGCGATTGAGTCAGACACGGCAACATCCGCAAACAGCCGACTCGACGTAGTTACCCATCCCGTCTATGATTCGCCCACTCACCCCGACAGGCTTTCCATGCACCAGACCCTGCACCTGATGAGATCGCGCGGTTTTCCGCACATTCGCCGCAAGGCGCTGGACACGCTGCAGGTGAACCTGGGCTACAAGTGCAACCAGGCCTGCTTTCATTGCCACGTCAACGCCAGCCCGGACCGCAAAGAGATGATGTCGGGCGAGACCGTCGCCGAGGTCATCGACTTCATGCGCGCCGCGAATGTCACCACGCTGGACCTCACCGGTGGCGCCCCCGAGCTCAACGCACATTTTCGCCAGCTGGTGACGGCGGCGCGCGCCATGAACGTGCGCGTCATCGACCGCTGCAACCTGACCATCCTCGAAGAGCCGGGTCACGAAGACCTGGGGCAGTTTCTCGCCGATCAGAAAGTGGAAATTACGGCATCGCTGCCCTGCTACTCGCAGGACAATGTCGACAAGCAACGCGGCGAGGGCGTGTTTGAGGCCTCGATCACCGCGCTGAAAAAGCTCAATGCTCTTGGCTATGGCCAGCCCGGCAGCGGCCTCCTGCTGAACCTGGTATTCAACCCGCAGGGCCCGAAGCTGCCGCCGGCGCAGGAACAACTGGAAGCCGATTACCATCGCCTGCTGGCCGAAAACTTCGGCATCGTTTTCAATCACCTCTACACCATCACCAACATGCCGATCCAGCGCTTCGGCTCCACCCTGGTGTCCAAGGGCGAGTTCGAGGGCTACATGGATTTGCTGGTGGCCAACTTTCAGTCGCACAACCTGGAAAGCGTGATGTGCCGCTCGCTGCTGTCGGTCGACTACCAGGGCTATGTGTACGACTGCGATTTCAACCAGATGCTGGGCCTGCCCCTGCAACACGCCAGCCAGCTGAAAACCCATCTGCGTGAACTGATGGGCGCGGACTTGCTGGGCAACCCGATCGTCGTGCGCGACCATTGCTACGGCTGTACCGCCGGACAGGGCTCGTCCTGCGGCGGTGCGCTGGATGGGGATGGCGCATCGGTCGGCGCACTGGTCGCGGCGGAATAGGCTAAAAGTCCAGCATTGGCGCGCCTTTCCGGGCGTTTTTGGCCTGGGAGGCGCGCCGGTACTTGAGTTCCACGTTTCACTTTCCAAAGATGACCCCCGGTCGCTCCTGCCCACTCTCCTATCGCTATGCGCCGGCGGTGTTTCGCCGCGACGCCGACCTGCGCGCCAGCACGCTGTATGTGATCGGCGGCCTTTACGGCAATCTGGCCGCGCTGGAGGCCATCCTGGAGATGGCGATGTGCGAACCGGATGAGCCGACGCTGGTGTTCAACGGCGATTTCAACTGGTTCAATGCCGACCCGGCGTCGTTCGAGGCCATTAATCGCGTGGTGCTGCAGCACGTGGCGCTGCGCGGCAACGTCGAAACCGAACTGGCGGCCGACGCTGACGATGCCGGCTGTGGGTGCGCCTATCCGGATTACGTGGATGACGCCGACGTCGAGCGCTCCAACCAGATCATTCGGCGCCTGCGCCAGGTGGCGCGCAGCACCGCGCCGTTGACCGCCCTCGCCGATGAACTGACCAGGCTGCCGATGCACGCCATGGCCGAAGTGGGCGGCCAGCGCATCGGCATCGTGCATGGCGATGCCGAATCCTTGTCGGGTTGGCGTTTTGCGCACGATTCGCTGCACGAGCCGGCCAATGTCGACTGGCTGCGGCAAACCTGCGAGGATGCGCGCCTGGTCGGCTTTGCCTCCAGCCACACCTGCCTGCCCACCTTCCGGCACTTTGCTGGCGGCGGCAACCGCCATTTCGTGGTCAACAACGGCGCGGCGGGCATGCCCAATTTTGCGTTCACGCAGTACGGCCTGATCACACGCATCTCGGTTCATGCCGCGCCGGAAGGCGCTGCCCAATATGGCGACCAGTTTGGTGGCGTGCATGTCGATGCCCTGCCGGTGCACTACCACGCGGCCGCCTTCGAACAGTCCTTTCTGGCCTGTTGGCCGCCGGGTTCGCCGGCGCATCATTCGTATTACAAGCGCATCACCGAAGGCCCCGCGTATGCCCCGCCACACGCGCTCGGCCTGGTGCGGGCGCCCTCGGTGTGCGCCTGAGCGGCATCCGGCTGTAATCAGCCGGCCTTGCCCGCGACCAAGCTTGCGGTTAACGTCGACGTCCTGCCCTTCACCATCCGAGACTGCCATGGCAAGAAAATCCGCCCACTCCCATTCTGGAAACCACCCCGCGCCCGCCGGCACCAGGACCATCAACCTGGCGCTGCAGGGCGGTGGCGCGCACGGCGCCTTTGCCTGGGGCGTGCTGGATTACCTGCTGGAAGACGGTCGCCTGCGCTTTGACGGGGTCTCGGGCACCAGCGCCGGGTCGATGAACGCGGTGGTGCTGGCCTATGGCCTGCACAAGGGCGGTGGCGACGGGGCGCGTGAGGCGCTGGCGAACTTCTGGCGGGCCATCGCCGAGGCCGGTGCGCTGTATTCGCCGCTGCGCCCCATGCCCTGGGAATCGCAGGCGGCCCACTGGAACAACGACGCCAGCCTCGCTTTCCAGTTCTTCAAGAATCTGACCAATACCTTCTCGCCTTACCAGCTGAACCCGACCAATTTCAACCCCTTGCGCGACATCCTCGAAGCGCAGGTCGATTTCGAGGAGCTGCACCATTGCCAGAAGACCAAGCTGTTTCTTTCGGCCACCAGCGTGGAAACCGGCAACGTGCGGGTGTTCAATACCCACGAGATCACCGTTGACGCGGTGATGGCCTCGGCCTGCCTGCCATTCCTCTACCAATCGGTGATGATCGACGGCGAACCCTACTGGGATGGCGGCTACATGGGCAATCCCTCGCTGTTTCCGCTGTTCTACAACACCGAGTCGCGCGACGTGTTGATCGTGCACATCAACCCCATCATCCGCCGCGGCACGCCGACTACACAGCACGAAATCGAGGACCGACTCAATGAGGTGAGCTTCAATTCCTCGCTCATCAAGGAACTGCGCGCCGTGGCCTTCGTGCAAAAGCTGCTGGATGAGGGCTGGCTCAAGGACGAGTACCGCGACCAGATGAAATATGTGCTGATCCATTCGCTGCGCGCCGACAAATCTCTATCGGACCTGTCCGCCTCGTCCAAGATGTGCACCGACTGGGGGTTCCTGGAGTTGCTGCGCGATCGGGGCCGCGAGGCAGCCAGAGAATGGCTGGAGCAGCACTTCGATGACATCGGCAAGCGCCAGACCGTGGACCTGCGCGGCGACTTTTTGAACAGCGGCAGTGAAATGAAAAGCGCACCTGCTCCGACCAAGCCTGCAGCGGCCGCGAAGGCGGCCCGGCCGGCTCCGGCAAAACCACTGCGCAAGCCGGTGCGTAGGACCAATCAAAAGGCGGGCAAGCGCAAATCCGGCTGAGCCGGAGCGCCACGCCAACACCCGGGCAACACCGCCCGACTTTTCAGGGAAGCAGCATGAAAAAAAGCAAAATACTCATCGTCCTCGTGGTTGCCGCCCTGATCGCGGCGTTCTTCGTATTCGACCTCGGGCGATTCCTCACGCTCGACTATCTCAAGTCGCAGCAGTCGGCCATCCTCGACTACTACCAGTCGCACCCGGTACAGACGATCGCCGTATTCATGACGTTTTACGTGGTCGCCATCGCCCTGTCGATTCCCGGCGCCACGCTGCTGACGCTGGTGGCCGGTGCCGTGTTCGGCCTCATCGGCGGCACCATCATCGTTTCGTTCGCCAGCAGCATCGGCGCCACGCTGGCCTTCCTGGTGTCGCGTTATGCGCTTCGCGACTGGGTGCAGGCCAAGTTTGGCGATCGCCTCAAACCCATCAACGACGGCGTGGCCAAGGAGGGCGGCTTTTACCTCTTCACCTTGCGGCTGGTGCCGGCCTTTCCGTTCTTCCTCATCAACCTGGTGATGGGCCTGACCTCGATGAAGACCTGGACGTTCTACTGGGTCTCGCAACTGGGCATGTTCGCCGGCACCGTGGTGTACGTGAATGCCGGCAAGGAGCTTTCGCAGATCACGTCGCTGCGCGGCATTCTTTCACCGGGGCTGATCGGCGCGTTCATCCTGCTGGGCATCTTCCCCATCATCGCCAAGAAAATCATCGACGGGGTGAAGGCGAAGAAGATCTACGCAAAGTGGGTGGACAAGAAGCCTGCGAAATTCGACCGCAACGTGGTGGTCATCGGTGCCGGCTCGGCTGGCCTCGTGACGTCCTACATCGCGGCCGCCGTGAAAGCAAAAGTCACGCTGGTGGAACGCCACCAGATGGGCGGTGATTGCCTCAACACCGGCTGCGTGCCCTCGAAGGCATTAATCCGCTCGGCGAAGCTGTTGAACCACATCTCGCGCGCGAAGGAATTCGGCATCGCCAGTGCCAGCGCGCAATGGGATTTCGCCGAAGTCATGGAGCGCGTGCAAAAAGTGATCGCCGATATCGAGCCGCACGATTCCGTCGCGCGTTATTCCGGCCTCGGCGTGGATTGCGTGCAAGGCAGCGCGAAAATCCTCACGCCGTGGGAAGTGGAAATTACCAAAGCCGACGGCAGCAAGCAAACGCTCACCACCAAGAACATTGTGATTGCCGCCGGTGCGCGCCCGTTCGTGCCGCCGATCCCCGGCCTCGCCGAAGTCAACCCTCTGACCTCCGACAATGTCTGGAATATCCGCAAACTGCCCAAGCGCCTGGTGGTGCTGGGCGGCGGCCCGATCGGCTCCGAGCTCACGCAGTGCTTCGCGCGCTTCGGCTCGCAGGTCACGCAGGTGGAAATGCTGCCGCGCATCATGATCCGCGAGGACGCAGAAGTGTCCGCCATGGTCACGGCCAAGTTCCGCGCCGAAGGTGTCAACGTGCTGATGAACCACAAGGCCAAGCAGGTGCTGGTGGAAAACGGCGAGAAGTTCCTCATCGTCGAAAGCGAGGGGCAGGAGAAGCGCATCGCCTTCGACGAAATCCTTTGCGCGGTGGGTCGCATCGCCAACACCAAGGGTTACGGGCTGGAGGAACTGGGCATACCGGCCAACCGCGTGGTCGAGACCAACGAATACCTCGAGACCATTTATCCCAACATCTTCGCGGCGGGCGATGTGGCCGGCCCTTACCAGTTCACGCACACGGCAGCACACATGGCCTGGTACGCCTCGGTGAACGCGCTGTTCGGCTCGTTCAAGAAATTCAAGGTCGATTACTCGGTGGTGCCGTGGGCGACGTTTACCGACCCGGAAGTGGCGCGCGTGGGCATCAACGAGCAGGAAGCCAGGGAAAAGGGCATTGCACACGACGTGCATGTGTACGGTATCGACGATCTCGACCGCGCCATCGCGGATGGCGAGCCGCACGGCTTCGTCAAGGTGATCACGCCCAAGGGTTCCGACAAGATTCTCGGCGCCACCATCGTCGGCGAACATGCGGGCGACCTGCTGGTCGAATTCGTCGCCGCCATGAAACATGGCTTCGGACTCGAAGGCATTTTGAGCACCATCCACACCTACCCGACGCTGGGCGAAGCCAACAAGTACGCCGCCGGCATTTACAAGCGCTCGACGGCGACCGTCGGCAAGCTGGCGGTGGGCAAGGCCCTCAACGACTGGACGCGCGGCGAGGGCAGCCTGGGCGGCGTCATCGGCGCGGCGCTGGCACTGGTTATTTCGCCGGACAACACGCCGGCTTATCCCAAAGAAACGGCACATCACTAAAGAGGCAATGGTCATGAAGAAACTACTGATTGGGTTTGCGAGCCTGCTGTTTGCCGGCATGGCTTCAGCGCAAGCTTTCGATCACTCGCACGCAGCGTTCAGCGCACTGCTGAAGAAGCACGTGGTCGTCGTCGATGGCGGCAAATCATCGAAGGTGAAGTACGCCGAACTCAAGAAAGAGCAGCCGCAGCTCAAGGCCTATCTCGATGCCCTGTCCAAAATCAGCGAGGCCGAATTCAAAGGCTGGACCAAGCCGCAGCAGATGGCGTTTCTCATCAACGCCTACAACGGCTACACGCTGGAGCTGATCCTGCAGAACTACCCGGTGAAATCCATCAAGGACATCGGCGGCGTATTCGACAATCGCTGGAAACGCAAATTCTTCAAGCTGTTCGGCCAGGAATTCTTCCTCGACAAGATCGAGCACGAGATACTGCGCAAACCCGGCGCCTACAACGAGCCGCGCGTGCATTTCGCGGTGAACTGCGCGTCCATCGGCTGCCCGGCCTTGCGCGAGGAAGCGTTCACCGCCGACAAACTGGCGACACAACTCGAAGAGCAGGCGGTGCGCTTCCTGTCTGATCGTACGCGCAACCGTTACGCCAACGGCAAGCTGGAAGTGTCGATGATTTTCAACTGGTTCAAGGAAGACTGGACCAGCGGCTACACCGGTTTTGAAGGCAAGACGCCGGCCATCAATTCGCGCGAAGAATATTTCGGCCGCTATGCCAAGGTGCTGGCCGACAGCCCAGCGGACCAGGCCGTGATCGCGGCGGGCAAAGCTGCAATCGGCAACCTCGATTACGACTGGAGCCTGAACGGCGCCAACTAGCGGCCGCGGCAACAGACAAACTCCAGCATTGGCGAGCCTCTGCGGACCTTTTGCTGCCAGAGAGCGCGCCAGTGCTGGAGTTTGGCTTTCAGTCCCCGGCATGACGGCATCGATAGAATGGCGCGATGACCCGTCCAGCCCTGACCCTGCAAGTGCTTGCCGACACCGCCGCCAACCGCGCGCAGGTGGACGCGGTTCTGCAGGCCGCCACCGATTACCATCTGCTGGTCGAAGGCCGCGTGCCGACAGAAACGCACGTCGAGGAGTTCTTTACCGATGTCCCGCCCGGCTACGACCTGCGGGCAATGGCGCCGCTGGGGTTTTTCATTGCTGAGGAAATGGTCGGCGTGGGCGGTGTGCTGCGCGGCTGGAACACGCCCTCAAAATGCATGATCGGCCTGCTGGTGCTGGCACCGCCGTGGCGGCGCGGCGGCTACGGGCGCCAGGCATTGGCGCTGATCGATTCGCTGGTGCGAGGCTGGGGCGGCTACCAGACGCTGCGCGTGGGCGTGGTCGCGAACAACAACGACGGCCTGGTGTTCTGGCGCAAGACCGGCTTTGTCGATACCGGTGAGATCAAGCCCGGATACGGGCCGTTCGTCGCCAATATCGTTATCCTTGAAAAACCCCTCGACCCCGGACCGCAATCAACATGATCTACTCGCTCGGCGACAAAACCCCGCAACTGCTCGGCAACAACTACGTGGCCGCAACGGCGACCGTCATCGGCGATGTGATTCTTGGCCGCAACACCAGCGTGTGGTGGAACGTGGTGATCCGCGGCGACAATGACCGCCTCACCCTGGGCGACAACGTCAACATCCAGGACGGCGCGGTGCTGCACTCCGACGAGGGTGTGCCGCTGACGCTGGAGGATGGCGTGAGTGTCGGACACCTCGCCATGCTGCACGGCTGCACGGTGAAAGCGGGCTCGCTGGTCGGCATCAAGGCGGTGGTTCTGAACCACGCTGTCATCGGCCGCGACTGCCTCATCGGCGCCAACGCCCTCATTCCCGAGGGCAAGGTGATTCCGGATCGTTCGCTGGTGGTGGGTGCGCCCGGTCGCGTCGTGCGCCAGCTCACCGATGCGGAGGTGAAAATGGTGCGCGGCATCGCGCAGCATTACGTCGACAACGCATTGCGTTATCTCGCGCAGCTCCAGCCGGTAGCATAGGCTGCGTGCGTTTTTGAGTAACAATGACGGCATGCCGCCACCCGTCGCCGGCGCCGGTGGCGCCGCTCCCGATTCCCCGACCGTACGACTCGGCGTAATCAGCCGCGCCGGCCGCGGCGCGCTGCTGGTCTACGTCGGCGCCATCGTCTATGCCAGTCTGTCGCCGTTTTTCGGCTGGCGCATTCCCGACGGCTTCCTGTTCCTGACCTGGCCGCGCTACTTCTCCAGCTTCGATGCCGCGCTCAATGTGCTCGCCTACATGCCGCTGGGCGGCATGCTGGCGGCGATGCAATTGCGCCAGCCGCAACCGGGCCGCGAGGGCAGCATGGCTGCCGGAATCCTGCTGCGCACCATCGCCGCCGGCTGCGCGCTGTCGCTTACCATGGAAGCGCTGCAGGCTTTCCTGCCGGTGCGCGTGTCGTCGATCGTCGATGTGCTGACCAACACCACCGGCACCGCCTTGGGAGCGCTGGCCCTGGTCAATCGCCGGGGCCGCGCACGTCTCGGCCAGTACCTGGTGTGGCGCCACCGTCATTTTTCCGCCGCGAGCACCACCGGCTGGGGGCTGCTGCTGCTGGGGGCCTGGTTTTTCGGGCAACTCAATCCGCTCATACCGTTTTTCGAGGCCGGTCATATCGGCAATCCGTTTGATGCCGCTGCCTCCGCCAATCCGTATGAACCGATGGTGCTGTTGCCGCAGGCTGTGGGCATCACGCTCAATGTGTGCGGCTTCGCGCTGTTCCTGTCGCTGCTGCTGAATCCGGCCCGACCCATGTTGCCACGCGTGCTGCTGGTGCTGGTGCTGGGTTTCGTCACCAAGTTCGCGATGGCGTCACTCATGCTCAAGGCACCGCAAATGGTGGAGTGGATGGGCCCGGCCACCATCATCGGCCTGTCGGCCGGCATCCTGCTGTTTGCCTGGCTTTCGCGCATCGGCCTGCGCTGGCGGGCGTTCTGCGCGACGCTGATCATTTTCGCCGGCGGCCTGATGGCCAAGATCACCAGTGTGTACGGCGCGTTTGATGAGACCTTGCGCCTGTTCAGCTGGCCGCACGGCCACCTCGTCAGTTTCGCGGGCCTCACCCGCTGGATGCACGAAAGCTGGCCGCTGCTCGCCGTCCTGTTCTCCGCGTGGGTCTTCATCCGCTGGCATCAGGGCGAGGGCCGCACAGTAGAATAGCGACCTCTGCAAGGAAACTGCGCATGGGCTATTACAAACACCACGTCTTCTTCTGTACCAACGTCCGCGAGGACGGCCGCGAATTCTGCGAGCAGCACGACGCCCACGGCATGCGCGACTACGCCAAGAGCTGCATCAAGAAGCTCAACATGAACGGCGAAGGCAAGGTGCGCATCAACAACGCCGGCTGCATGGACCGCTGTTCCGAGGGCCCGGTGATGGTGGTCTACCCGGACAACGTCTGGTACACCTATGTCGACAAGAATGACGTCGATGAAATCATTGCCGAGCACCTGCAGAACGGGCGCGTGGTGGAGCGCCTGAAAATCTAGGGCGGCGGGGCAACTTGAGAATGACGGCGACCAACAAGTCCCTGATCGAAGGCGCTGCGGGGGCCATCGAAGTGGCTTCCCAGTTTCCGTCCGTGCCGCGCGCGGTGGCGGTGATCTCCCACCCGCACCCGCTGTTTGGCGGCACCATGGACAACAAGGTCACCACCACGCTTGCGCGCGCGGCATACGATGCGGGTGCCGCCGCGTACCGTTTCAATTTCCGCGGAGTGGGCAAAAGCGCGGGGTTTCATGACGAGGGCCGCGGCGAAACCGCCGACCTGCTCACCGTCATCGCCCACGCCCGGGCCGCGCACCCGCAACTGCCCCTCTGGCTCGCCGGGTTTTCCTTTGGCGGCGCGGTCACGCTCGCGGCCAGCGAACAGGCACAAGCGAGCGAGATGATTCTGGTCGCGCCGGCGTTCAGCCGCCTGTCGCAGTGGCAGGATGGCGTGACCGGCGACGAGCCCGCCGCGGACCAGCAGCGTGCGAATACGCTCATCATCCACGGCGAGGAGGACGAAACGGTCGCGCTCGACAGCTCCCTGGCCTGGGCGCGGCCGCGCAATATCCCGGTAGTAGTGATTCCGGGTGCGGATCACTTCTTTCACCTGCGACTGCATCTGATTCGGCAGGTGGCGGCGCGCTGGCTGGGCGCGGCACGCTGATCCGGCCGGGCCAAGCCGGCCGACAGGTGTGAACCAATTCATACCGCCGGGTGGCCGGGCAGGCGGATACTTCCGCGTCTTGTCCATCATCGTCCCGGGAAATCGTGTCCGTGCTCAATATCATCCCCTTGTTCAGCACCCTGTCCGCCGCCCAGCTGCAAAGCATCGGCGCGCACGCGGCCATGCGGGTTTATGAAAAGGGCGAGATCATCGTCCGGCAAGGCGAGGTGGCGCAGTCGCTGCACGTGCTGGTGGCCGGCCAGGTCAAGGTGTACATGCGCAACGAGGAAAATCGCGAGGTCATCATCAACACCCTCTCGGCGGGGGAGTTCTTCGGTGAGCTGCCGATGTTCGACCAGGAACCGCGCAGTGCCAGCGTGGCGGCCCTGGAACGCTGCCATGTGCAGTCGCTGTCGTACACGCGCTTCCAGAAAGTTCTGGAAACGTCGCCCGACATCGCGCGCCGCCTGATGGAAGCGATGGCCGCGCGTCTGCGCCACGCCGATCGCCAGATCAGCACCCTGGCCCTGCTCAATATCTCCGGACGCGTGTCGCGCACGCTGCTGGAGCTGGCCATCATGACCAACGGCCAGCGGGTGGTGGGCGAACCCTTCACCCAGAAGGACCTTGCCGGCATGATCGGCGCGTCGCGCGAGATGGTGAACCGCACGCTGCGCGACCTGATGGACCAGGGTTACATCACCATCGGCCGCAAGTCGATCACCATCCTCAACGACAAGCTGCCGGCCGGCGTCTGAAAGCGGGCCCGCGCCTTCGGACCTCGTGACGGTGGCAACCGCGTTCAGCGGTACTTGACGCTGCAGCCATACGGCGTCGTGCTGGCAGTGCTCACCGGCTTGCCGGCCTTCGATTCCTCCAGCGCGGCCACCAGAAAATTCTTTGCCGTCTTCACGTCGGCCACATTGGTGGAACGCTTGTCGTCGATGGCGCCGGCGTAAACCAGCGTGCCGGCGGGATTGATCACATACATGTGCGGCGTGGTGCGGGCGCCATACTCGTTGCCGACCTTGCCGTCCGGGTCGGGCAGGTAGGCGTCCGGGGCAGCTTTTTTCGCCGCCAGGTAGGCCTTGTTCTTCTCGTTGCTGAGGTAGTCCTGGTGACCCGTGTTGGTGGAGTTGATGGACAGCCACACCGTGTCCTTGGCGTCGTACTTCACCTGCAGCGACTGCATGTTGCCGCTGTCGTAGTGCTTCATGACGAACGGGCAGGCGTGGTTGTGCCACTCCAGCACCACATGCCGGCCCTTGAAGTCGGACAGCTTGACGGCCTTGCCGTCGAGGTCGGTAAGGGTGAAGTCGGGCGCGGGTTTGCCGACAGTGGCGGCGGCAAACGCCTGGGTTGCGGACAACATGGCCAGCGCGGCCAACAGGCGGATATTCATAAGGCTCCTGAAAACGGTTCGTGGGAACGGGGACATGCGACTTCGAACCGCCACAGGAGCAAAAGTTTCCCTGAGTCAGGGTCCGTGTCACCGCCGCCCAGTAAAAACGGCTTCCCGCCGCGTGGCGGGAAGCCGATTTGTCGGTTGAGCCGAATGCCGGGCGATTACTGCATGCGCGCCTTCAATTCGGTGTCCACGGCGCCGAGGAATTCCTCGGTGGTCAGATACGGATGGTCGGGGCGGATAAGAATCGCCAGGTCTTTCGTCATGCGGCCCGATTCGACCACATCAACGCAGACCTTTTCCAGCGTCTCGGCAAACTTGACCACGTCCGGCGTGCCGTCCATCTTGCCGCGGAAAATCAGGCCGCGCGTCCAGGCATAGATCGAGGCAATCGGGTTGGTGGAGGTGGGCTTGCCTTGCTGGTGCATGCGGTAATGGCGCGTCACCGTGCCGTGCGCGGCTTCGGCTTCCACGGTCTTGCCGTCCGGCGACATCAATACCGAGGTCATCAGGCCCAGCGAGCCGTAGCCCTGGGCGACGGTGTCGGATTGCACGTCGCCGTCATAGTTCTTGCAGGCCCACAGGTAGCCGCCGCTCCACTTCAGGTTGGACGCCACCATGTCATCGATCAGGCGGTGCTCGTAGGTGAGGCCGGCGGCATCGTACTTGGCCTTGTATTCGCGGTCGAAGATTTCCTGGAACAGGTTCTTGAAGCGGCCGTCGTAAACCTTGAGGATGGTGTTCTTGGACGACAGGTACACGGAGTAATGCCGCTCCAGCCCGTAGGTGAAGCAGGCGCGGGCAAAGCCGCTGATGGATTCGTCGAGGTTGTACATGCCCATGGCGATGCCGGCGCCGGGCGCCTTGAACACTTCGCGCTCGATCGGCGCGCTGCCGTCGGCCGGGGTGAAGGTCATTTTCAGCGTGCCGGCACCCGGGAACTGGAAGTCGGTGGCGCGGTACTGGTCGCCAAAGCCGTGGCGGGCCACGACCACCGGCTTGTCCCAATGCGAGACCAAACGCGGTACGTTCTTGCAGATGATGGGTTCGCGGAAGATGGTGCCGTCGAGGATGTTGCGGATGGTGCCGTTGGGCGACTTCCACATCTGCTTCAGGTTGAATTCCTTCACCCGCGCTTCATCGGGGGTGATGGTGGCGCACTTCACGGCCACGCCGTACTGCTTGGTGGCCATGGCCGATTCGACCGTCACCTTGTCGTCGGTGGCGTCGCGATGCTCCATGCCCAGGTCGTAGTACTTCAGGTCCACGTCAAGGTAGGGGAGGATGAGCTTCTCGCGGATCATCTGCCAGATGATGCGAGTCATCTCGTCTCCGTCCATTTCGACGATCGGGTTTTTGACTTTGATTTTGGCCATGGCGGTTCCTGGAAAAGAGTAGTGCGGGTTGACGATGGAGGAAAGGCGGTGTGGTGCAGGATGGGGTGCAGCGGACGGCGTCCATTATAACAAACCACATAACCCCAATCTGCGTAGGGACTTGGCCAAACCCCAGCATTGGCGCGGGTTTCGCGGGCATTTCAGCCTGAAAGACCCGCCAATGCTGGAGTTTTGATCCAGCGCAAAGACACCCATAAGCCCGCTGCCCGCGGGCGGCCACCGGATCGGGTCGGGATCCTGACGAACGCCGGCATGACTGCTGCTGGCCCGGCCTGCGCCGGAGCGGCGCGGTAACCGGTGTCGATCGCCTAACTTATCCAGCCGATACAACTCATGTAGATGACCTACTTGACTTCGCCTGCGGCTCTGAATAGCATGCTGGCAGAAGCGCCTGGAAAAGGTGCCGGTTGCAACGTTTGCGCGCTGTTTTGCAGCCGCAGGCGATCAGAAAATGCTTGACCGCTTAACGACAATCCCAACCCGGAGGAGCACCAAATGAAGCCTACCCCCCAAGAGCCCGTTTTCGGCCAGCGAAAACTGTTGCCGCTACTGGTGGCAAGCGCCCTGGTCGCCGGCGGCGCGCAGGCGCAGCAGGCCGCGCCGACCGCCGCTGCAGCCAAGGACGAGAACCAGCTCGACACCATTACGGTTACGGCGACCAAGCGTACCGAGCCGCTGCAATCGGTGCCCATCGCCATCACCGTCATGAGCGGCGACAAGCTCGAGCAGCTCAATCTGAACAACCTGGGCACCATCACGGCGCAAGTGCCGACCCTCAATTTCCGCGCCAATGCCTCCAACAAGGACACGGCGCTGTTTATCCGCGGCGTCGGCACAATTTCAACCTCGCCGGGCGTGGAGCCGACGGTGTCGACGGTGGTTGACGGCGTGGTATTCCCGCGCCCCGGCATGAGCACACTGGACTTGATGGACATCGAGCGCATCGAGGTCCTGCGCGGCCCGCAGGGTACCTTGTTCGGCAAAAACGCCTCGGCAGGTGTGATCAACATCGTGTCCAAGCCCATCCAGCAGGGGATCGAGCGTTATGTGGACGCTTCGTACTTCGATGGGCGCGAGTATCGCTTGCGCGCCGGCATTTCCGGTGAGTTCTCCCCGGGCGTACTGGCGTCGCTGAACCTGATGACCGCCGAATGGGATGGTAATGTCTACAACAAATTCCTCAATCGCAAGGTCAACGGCTACGACCGCCAGGGCGGGCGCGTGAAATTTGAAATCGCCACCGGCAAGGACAGCAAGCTCACGCTCATCGGCGACTACACCAAGGGCGACGATACCGGCATCCGCGGGCCCTTCCTGCGTGGCGGTGCCGCGCAGGCGGCAGCCATTGCCCCAATCCCGTTTGGCACGGAAGTCCGTCAGGTCTCGACCGACGTGAACGAGCGCGTGGACGACAAGAACGGCGGCCTGTCCGCGCAGCTCGACTGGAATTGGGGCGGCAACGCGATGACCTGGATCAGCGCCTGGCGCGAGTGGAAGAACACCCAGTTCCAGGACATCGACGGCACCGCGCCGACACCGCTGAACAGCCAGATCGCGCAGCTCTCCGATCGCGGCGACCTGAAATCCAAGGTGTTCACGCAGGAATTGCGTCTGGCTTCGCCCAAGGGCGCGTTCTTCGACTACGTGGTCGGCGCGTATTACATGAACAACAAGACCGACGAGACCTATCGTCGCGACGTGGTGCGCTGCAACGGCACCCTGCCCACATTGGCCAACGGCTTGACGCCTTGTGCGGCCGTGTTGAACGATTTCGGCCTTGCCGCATACGGCACGGAGTCGAAGAGTGCCTCGCTGTTTGGCGAAGGCGTGTTCAATTTCAGCAAGAACCTGCGTGGCATTTTCGGTCTGCGCTACACCGACGACGAGCTGTCCTACTACCACTCACGCACGTCCACCGCGGCCGCGGCCATTCCCGGCGTGCAGCCCAATCGCCCGTATGCATCGGCGACCACCAAAGAAAAAGGTACGTCCGGTCGCATCGGCCCGCAATTCGATCTAACGCCGAACGTGGGCCTCTATGCCACCTATTCCAAGGGCTACAAGGGTCCGGCCTATAACGCCTTCTTCAACATGCAGCCCAATCAGGAAGTGGCGTTGGCGCCGGAAAAATCCGACAGCTATGAGCTCGGCCTGAAGTCCACCCTGCTCGACAACCGGGTGCGCTTCAACGTCGCGCTGTTCGATGCCAAGTACAAAGGTTATCAGGCCAATTTCCCGGACCTCGTGGGGGGCGTGGTCGTAACGCGCTTCATCAACGCGGGTGATGTGTCGACCAAGGGCGCGGAAATCGACATGGAGGCGAAGATTTCCAAGCAGTTCACGCTGTCTGCCGCCTACGCCAAAACCAAGGCGCGCGTCGATCGCTTCAACTGCCCGCCGGGTGCGAGCTGCCTGCCCAACGGCATTCCATTGCCGTCCGCCCCCGACAAAAAGGCGGCCATCCGCGCCAATTGGTGGAGCAACGTCGGCAATGGCCTGCGTCTCGACATGGGCGCCGATTACACGTATTCGAGCGCGGTTCAGTATGACCTCTCCACGTCCACCAACACCATCCAGCCTTCCTACGGCATTTTCAATGCCAATGTCAGCCTGGCCAATCCGTCGGCCGGCTGGCGTGTCAGTCTCATCGGCAAGAACCTGGGTGACAAGTCTTACGCCGCGTTCCTGTTGTCGGGTGCCAACACCCAGCGCAGCGTGCCGCGTGACGACGAGCGCTATTTCGGTATCAGCGTGCGGTACGATTTCTGACCGCAAAACAGCCGACAGGGGCGTTGCGAACCGGTTACAGTTCGTAGCGCCCTTTTTGTTTCTGCCCGCACCCTGACAAGGATCCACCCGGTGTCTACAGGCCCGTCGCGTCGCAGTCTCGATTCGCTCCGCAGCCAGCGCTGGCTGGCGCGGGATGACATGCGCTCGTTCGCCCACCGGCAGCGGCTGCAGCAGCGCGGACTGCGCCGTGAGGAGTTCCTCGGCCGGCCGGTGATCGCCATCATCAATACCTGGTCGGACCTGTCACCGTGCCACGCGCACCTGCGCGAACGCGCGACGTCCATCCGCCAGGGCATCCTGCTGGCCGGCGCCTTTCCGGTGGAGCTGCCGGCGCTGTCTCTGGGCGAGGTGATGGTGAAACCCACCACCATGCTCTACCGCAATCTGCTGGCCATGGAAACCGAAGAGCTGCTGCGCTCGCATCCCATCGACGGCGCGGTGCTGCTCGGTGGTTGCGACAAGACCACGCCCGGCATGCTCATGGGCGCCATCAGCATGGACATCCCGGCCATATTTTGTCCGGCGGGGCCCATGCTGAATGACCGCTATCGCGGCCAGACAGTCGGCGCGGGCACGCACACCAAGAAATTCTGGGACGAGTACGTGGCCGGCAACATCGAGCAGAAGGAATGGATCAGGCTCGAAGCCAAGATGACGCGCTCGCCCGGCACCTGCAACACCATGGGCACGGCCAGCACCATGACCGCCATTGCCGAAGCCATGGGATTCACGCTGCCGGGCGCATCGAGCATTCCGGCGATGGATGCCAATCACCATCGCATGGCTTCGGCCTGTGGCGCGCGCATCGTCGACATGGTATGGGAAGACCTGAAGCCTTCGCGCTTCTTCACGCGTGCGTCGCTGGTCAACGGCATCGCCACCTACATGGCGCTGGGCGGCTCGACCAACGCGGCCATCCACATGATCGCCATGGCCGGCCGCGGCGGGCTCACACTGACGCTCGACGAGATGGACGCCGCGGCGAGAAAAATTCCGGTCATTGCCAACCTGTTTCCTTCCGGCGACAAGCTGATGGAGGACTTCTTTTTCGCCGGCGGCCTGCCGGCGCTGCTAGTCGAAATCAGGCCGCACCTGGCGCTCGATGCGTCGACAGTGACCGGCAAAACGCTCGGTGAGAATATCGCCGACGCACAAAACCTGGACCCGGAAGTCATTCGCCCCATCGACAAGCCGGTGGCACCCGGGGCGGCATTGGCCGTGCTGCGCGGCAACCTGTGCCCGGACGGCGCCATCATCAAGCCGTCCGCAGCCAGCCCGAAATTCTTCAAGCATCGCGGCCGCGCGCTGGTGTTTGAATCCAACGCGCAGATGATGGCCGGAATTCACGATCCCGCGCTCGACGTCGATGAAAACACCGTGATCGTGCTCAAGCACGGTGGCCCGGTCGGCGCGCCCGGCATGCCCGAGTGGGGCAACCTGCCCATCCCGAAAAAGCTGCTGCAGCAGGGCGTGCGCGACATGGTGCGCATCTCCGACGCGCGCATGAGCGGCACGCATTACGGCAGCTGCGTGGTGCATGTCGCGCCGGAAGCGGCGGTGGGCGGGCCGCTGGCGCTGGTGCAGACGGGCGACATGATTGCGCTCGACATCGAGGCCCGCACGCTGAATGTGGAATTGTCCGACGAAGAACTCACGCTGCGCCGCGCCGCGTGGACCCCGCCACCGATTCCTTATGAACGCGGCTTTTCGCGCCTGTACGTTGAACACGCCACACAAGCCCCGCAAGGCTGCGACTTTGATTTCCTCATGGGCAATGCCGCCACCCCCGAACCCCCGATCTATTGAGGCCACATGGACCCGTTCACCAATCCGTTTCGCACCCTGCTCGCCCAGCCCAGCATTCCACTGGGCACCTGGCTCATGTCCGGCACCGCTTCCACGGCCGAGGCCATGGGCTGCCTGGGTTTCGACTGGCTGGTGGTGGACATGGAACACGTACCCATCGACTACAAGGACGCGTATCACATCCTGCAGGCCATCGCCGGCACCCGTGCCACACCGGTGGTGCGGCTCGCCTGGAACGAGATCGTCACCGTCAAGCGGGCGCTGGACATCGGCGCGCAGACGCTGATGTTTCCGTTCGTGCAAAACGCCGACGATGCGCGCCGCGCGGTCGCGTCCACGCGCTACCCGCAACCCGGCGACGCCAATCCCGGCACGCGCGGCTTCGCCGCCATGCACCGCGCCAGCCGCTACGCCACGGCGGCCGACTACGGCAAGCGCGCCAACGACGGCATTTTCCGCATGATCCAGCTGGAGACGCCGGCGGCCATTGAGAAGCTTGAAGAAATCGCGGCGGTGGACGGCGTGGATGCGCTGTTCATGGGCCCGGGTGACCTTTCTTCCGCGATGGGCCAGATCGGCAACATCGCCCATCCCGAGGTGCAGGCGGCCCTCAAGGATGCCGCCGCGCGCGCGAAAACAATCGGCAAGCCCATCGGCATCGTTGGCCCTTCGCCGGAAATGGTGCAGCAATTCATTGAATACGGATACGGCTACGTCGCCATCGCGTCCGACATGGGCATGATGATGCGGCAGGCCAACGCCTTCCTGAGCGCGATGAAGCCGGCGCTGGCGAAGACCATCAATACCGGCGTGTACTGAAAGCGCGCGATGACTGGCGTCCGCCTGGAAAATGTCGTCAAGGTCTATGACAACGGCGTCAAGGTCGTGCATGGCATCAACCTGGATATTCGCCAGGGCGAATTCGTGGTGTTTGTCGGTCCTTCGGGCTGCGGCAAGTCCACGCTCATGCGCATGGTGGCCGGGCTCGAGTCGATCAGCGGCGGCACCATTTCGATTGAAGATCGGGTGGTCAACGACCTGCCGCCGCGCGAGCGCGACATCGCCATGGTGTTCCAGGACTATGCGCTGTATCCGCACAAGAACGTTTATGAGAACCTCGCCTTCGGCCTGCGATTGAGAAAGTTTCCGGCAGCCGACATGGACAAGCGCGTCAAGGAAGCGGCCGCCATCCTCAAGATCGAGCATCTGCTGGAACGCAAGCCACGCGCCCTGTCCGGCGGCCAGCGCCAGCGGGTGGCCATGGGCCGCGCCATCGTGCGCCAGCCCAAGGTGTTCCTGTTCGACGAACCGCTGTCGAACCTCGATGCGCTGCTGCGCTCGGAGATGCGCACCGAAATCAAGAAGCTGCACCAGCGCATCGGCGCCACCACCATTTACGTCACGCACGACCAGGTCGAGGCGATGACGCTGGCCGAGCGCATCGTGGTGCTCTCCGGCGGCAACATCATGCAGGTCGGCACGCCCGATGAAATCTACAATCGGCCGGCATCGAAATTCGTCGCCGGCTTTACCGGCTCGCCGCCGATGAATTTTCTCAACGCGGCCGTGGCCCTGGTGGAAGGCAAAGCCTGCGTGGCGCTGGGCAATAGCGCACAGCGCTTGGTGCTGCCGGCCCAGCAGGCCTACTACCAGACGCTGGCCGGACGCGCGGTTACGTTTGGCATCCGCCCCGAGGACATCGGCATCGATGCCGCCAACTCGAATGATGTACGGCTGGACGCGAAGGTGGTGGTACTGGAACCACTGGGCGCAGAAACGCTGGTGACGCTGGCCTGCGAAGGCGGCGAGCTGATTGCGCGCCTGCCGCCGAACCTGCCGTTTGCCGCGGGCCAGCAGACATCGGTGTGGGTGAACATGGACAAGTGTCATTTGTTCGACCAGGACACGCATCTGGTGTTGCGGGAAGCGTGACGACATGAGCCCGCGCTCGCCCGCGACGTATCTGCTGTTCGCCTGCCTGGCGTTTGCGGGCGCAGCGCAGGCACAGCCAGCCTCGTCTGCGGCTCCCGTCAGCCTCAAGGTCTATGTCGGCGGCCAGCAACGCCCTGACATCATGCGCGACCTGTTCGCCCAGTACATGGCGGCGCACCCGGGCGTGAAAATCTCGGTGGAAATCGGCGGCGCGACGTCCGAACTGAACCAGAAATACCTCAACATGGTGCTGACAGCGCGCGATTCGACACTCGATATTTTCCTGATCGACATCATCCGTCCGGCGCAGTTTGCCGCCGCGCGCTGGGCAGAACCACTCAACGACTATTACGGCAAGGATGCCGAGGCCGAGCTGTCGCGCTACCTGCCTGCCTATCGCGAGGCCAACACCGTCAACGGCAAGATGATGGCGCTGCCGGCGCTGGCCGATTCGCTGTTTCTCTATTACCGCAAGGATTTGCTGGCCAAGTACGGCGAGCAGCCGCCGGCAACGTGGCCGGAACTGGCGCGCATCGCCAAAAAAATCCAGCAGGGCGAGAACAACCCGAATCTGCAGGGCCTCAGCTTCCAGGGCAAAGCAGTTGAGGGGGCGGTGTGCACCTTCCTGCTGCCGTACTGGAGCCTGGGCGGCGAGATCATTCGCGACGGCAAGACCTCGTTCGAGCGCGGCAAAGCCGAGGCCGGACTGAAGATGTGGCGCGCCATGGTTGATGGCGGCGTGGCCAAGAAAAACAGCGCCGAAGTCGGCACCGATGACACGCGAAAGGAGTTCCAGGCCGGCAAGGTGGTGTTCGGCGTGATCTGGGGCTACGCATGGAACCACTTCCAGGGTGGCGCGGACACGCAGGTGAAAGACAAGGTCGGCGTGGTCAAGCTGCCAGCGATGCCGGGCGGCAAGGCGGTGTCGTGCATGGGGGGCTGGAACTGGGCGGTGTCGGCATTCTCGAAGAACAAGGCGGAGGCGGTGTCGCTGATCCGCTGGCTGTCGAGCCCCGCAGTGTCCAAGCAGCTCGCGCTCAAGGGCTCGTTCCACCCGGTGTTTCCGCAGGTCTATCGCGATCCGGAAGTGGTGGCCGCGGTGCCGTGGTTCGCCGATGCGCTGCCGGTGGTGGAAACAGCCCGGCCGCGACCGGTCACGCCTGTCTACAAAGCGATCTCCGATGCGCTGCGCATCAACACCAACACGGTGATGGCCGGCGTGAAAACGCCGCAGCAGGCGCTGGATGAAATCGAACAGCGCGTGGCGCGGGCACTGCGGTAATCATGAGCCAGCGCGCCCTGAAGGACCGCATCCTCGATCCCAGCGAAACCGCGCTGGCCTGGGCGCTGCTCACGCCCGCCATCCTGTTTATCGCGGTCATCGTCGCCTATCCGGTGTCGCGGCTGGTGTTCAACAGTTTCTTCGACGTGCGGTTGGCGCTGGGCGTACCGGTGACCTTTGTCGGCCTCGACAATTACGCAACCGCATTGTCCGACAGCATGTTCTGGCGCGCGGTAAAAAACACGCTGATCATCACCTTCGTCACCGTCCCCGGCGCACTGGTGATCGGCCTGGGGCTGGCGATGCTGGCCAACATGCCGTTTCGCTATCGCAGCCCGATCCGCCTGGCGCTGCTGCTGCCGTGGGCGCTGCCGCTGGCGTTTGTCGGGCTGATCTTCGCGTGGTTCTTCCACAGCGAGTACGGCATCGTCAACGACCTCCTCCGACGGCTGGGCGGCGAGCCGAAGATCTGGTTCAACTCGCCCGCCCTGACCATGATGGCGATCTGCATTGCCACCATCTGGAAGACCTCCTCCTTCATGGCGTTGATCCTGCTCGCGGGCCTGCAGACCATTCCGGCGTCGCTCTATGAAGCGGCCGAAGTCGATGGCGCGTCAAAGTGGACGCAGTTTCGCGAAATCACCCTGCCGCTGCTGGTGCCGTCGATGCTGGTGGCGCTGATCTTTCGCACGCTCACCGCCATCCAGTCGTTCGACATCCCGTTCAGCATGCCGGGGCCGGGCGAGGAATCGCAGACGCTGGCAATGTACATCCAGCTCAATACCGTCGATTACCTCGACCTGGGTTACGGCTCGGCGCTGGCGGTGTTCATGTTCATGCTGTCGATGGCCACCACGTTCGTATATTTGCGCTACGTGCGGGGAGATAAAGATTGAGTGCGGGATTGAGCGCGGGAATGAATAACTTCTTCACGGCGAAGCGTCTGCGCTGGTTCGCCGCCGCCATCGTGCTGCTCAACGGTTTTTTCCCGGCAGTGTGGATCTTCTTCACCTCGCTGAAAAACGAAGTGGAGCTGACGGCCAAACCGATCACCTACTTTCCGCACAACCCGGTGCTGGCCAATTACATCGCGGCGTTCCGCGACCAGCCGCTGGCAAGCTACCTCATGAACAGCGCCATCGTCGCGATCTGCTCGATGCTGCTGTCGCTCACCATCAGCGCCATGGCAGCCTACGCCATCGCCCGGCTCAACCTGAAGCGCCGCAATCTCATCCTCACCACCATCATCGCCGTGTCGATGTTTCCTCTGGTGACGCTGATGGTGCCGCTGTTCGAAATTATGCGCGGGCTGAACCTGCTCAACAGCTACATCGCGCTGGTACTGCCCTACACGGTGCTGAACCTGCCGATTTGCACGCTGGTGCTGGTGAGCTTCTTCCAGGACATTCCGCGCGACATCGAGAACGCCGCCATGATCGACGGCTGCACGCGCATCGGCGCGCTGTGGCGCATCGTCGTGCCGCTGGCCGCACCCGGCGTGTTCACCGCCGGCATCCTCGCCTTCGTCAATTCCTGGGACGAGTTCCTGCTGTCGATGTCGATGAACGCGGCGGTGGCGTACCGCACGCTGCCGGTCGGCATCCAGATGTACCAGGGGGAATTTGCGTTCCCCTGGCCGACGATTTCAGCCGCACTGGTGATTGCGCTGGTGCCGGTGGTGACCGTCATCCTGATTTTTCAGGAGCGGGTGGTGAGCGGCCTGACCTCGGGCGGCCTGAAAGGCTGATAGCAAAACTCCAGCATTGGCGCGGCGTTTGAGGCATTTATTGCCTAGGAGGCGCGCCCGTGCTGGACTTTTAATGTTTGTGCTGGCCGACAAGCAGGTGGCCGGTAAATGCCATGGAGCAACAACGTGTCCGCAGAATCGTTTCAACAAAGTAGTTTCAAGCGCCTCGCCGATGTCAGCCTGGTGAGCACAGACCAGCAAGCGGCGCGTTTCATCGTTGACGGCTTGCCGCTGGTGATACAGGCGCACGGCACCGATACGCTGCGTGTCACGCTTGGCAAATCGCAACGGCCCGACTATGGCCTGCTGGTGCAAACCGACGCGAGTGGCACGCTCGGCGTAAGCGCCATGGAAGGCGGCGGATGGTGCATCACCGCCGGCGAGCTCAGCCTCACCATCGAAACCGGGCCGCTGCGTTTGCGTCTGGCACACGGCGGCGCCACCGTGCTCACTTCCATCACCGACCAGCACTTTCGAGGCCGTTCACGTTTGCCGGCATTCGGCCTGCAGGAACATGCCGACGGCCCGACGCGCTGGTGCGTGTCGCTGGCGCTGGAAAGCGACACCGCCGTTTACGGCTTCGGCGAAAAGTTCGGCCCGCTCAACAAGCGTGGCCAGCTGGTGCGCGGCCGCACCGAGGATGCGCTGGGCGTCAACACCGAACTGTCGTACAAGAACATTCCTTTTTGCTGGAGCCCCGACGGCTGGGGAATGTTGGCGCACACGCCGGGTGTGGTGCGGCACGGCGTGGGATTTCCGCAGTGGTCGCACCGTACCTACGTCGCGGAGGTCGAGGACGATGCACTGGATCTGTTTTTGTTCACGGGATCGCCGGCGAACATTCTCGATCATTACACCGCATTGACCGGCCGCGCGCCGGTACCGCCGCTGTGGAGCTACGGCATGTGGCTGTCGCGCGCTTACTACAAGGTGCCACAGGAGGCCATCGACGCCGCGGCCGAGTTGCGCCGGCGGCAGATCCCCTGTGATGTCATCACCCTCGACGGGCGGGCCGCATGGGAGGTGCGCACGCGCTTTGCGTTCGAGTGGGACAAGAGCCGCTTCGATGACCCGAAGAAGTCGCTGGCCGCGCTGCGTGCCTACGACCTTAAAGTCTGCGTCTGGGAGTACCCGTACGTGTCCGTCCACAATCCGCTTTTCCGGGAACTCGAAACAAAGGGCTGGTTGCTGAAAAAAGCCGACGGCAGCGCCTACGTGTTTGACTGGGTGAAAGACCCAACCGACGATCCCTTCGGCAAAGTGCTCACGCCGCTGCCGCCCTCGGGCGCGCTCGACTTCACCCACCCGGAGGCCGCGCAATTCTGGGCCGACAGCCACAACAAGCTGTTCGACGACGGTGTCGACGTCATCAAGACCGACTTCGGCGAGCAGGTGGAAGACGACATGGTGGCCGCCAACGGCGACAGCGGCCGGCGCCTGCACAACGTCTATCCGCTGCTTTACAACCAATGTGTATGGAACGCCACACAGCGCTACAACGATGCGCATGGACGCGGCCCGGCAATGGTGTGGGGCCGCGACGGCTTCATCGGCAGCCAGCGTTTTCCGATGCAGTGGGGCGGCGATCCGCAGACCGACTGGGAAGGCATGGCCGCGAGCATCCGCGGCGGACTTGGTTACGGCATGAGCGGTGTGCCCTATTACGCCACTGACGTCGGCGGCTTTTACGGCGCGCAGCAACCCGACGCGGAGCTTTATCTGCGCTGGACCGGCAACGGCGTGTTCTGTTCGCATTTTCGCTATCACGGCATCGGCGAGCGCGAGCCCTGGGCGCTGGGCGCTGAAGTCGAAGCGATCGCGAAGAAATTGCTGGCGTTCCGCTACCGCCTGATTCCCTACATGGTGGGCGCTTCCGAACAGGCAGCGCGCACCGGGCTGCCGCTGATGCGCGCCATGCCGCTGGCCTTTCCCAATGACCGCCTGGCGCGATCCTTCGAAGGGCAGTACCTGTTCGGTGACGCGCTGCTGGTGGCGCCCATCATCCGGCCCGGCGGCAGCGTGGAGGTGTATTTCCCGGCGGGCGAGGCGTGGTACGACCTCGACAGCGGCGAACGCATCAAGGGCGGGCAGGTGCGCGTGGTGAGCAAAACGCTGGATCAGTTGCCGGCGTGGGGCCGCGAGGGACATGTACTGTGCTTGGGCCGGGCGGTGCAGCACACCGGCGAAATCGACCTTTCCGCGCCGGTCGAGGAAGTGCTGGTGTTCGGCGCTCCCGGCACGGCGCCCTGCGTCATGAACGATGCTGTGAGACTGGATGCCGGCGCCCGCGGCGCAACCTTGCTGGGCGTGAACGCCGCGCAGTGCCGCGCCTATGGCACCGTGCGCGTCAATGACGCAGGCAACGGCCAGGTGATCATCAGCAACTGATTGGCGAGGCCCGCCGTGCCGCTTTGCGCATGACGCGATATGCTCTCGGCTGGCTGCTGCCAGAAACCAAAATCCATGACCAACGCGCAATCCCACGAACTCCAGGCCGCCGATACGCGCGTGCTGATATGCCCCGCGATCGGCGGCGCAATTGCACGCTTTTCCATTCGCGGCAGCGAGATCCTGCGCCGCGCATCGGACGCGGCCATCGCCGACAAGCTGGTACGGCAAATGGCTTCCTATCCACTGGTGCCGTATTCAAACCGCATCGGTAACGGCAGGCTGGTTGTCGGCAAGGAGTCGTTCTCGCTGCGGCCCAACTTCGCACCCGAGCCCCATGCCATCCACGGCTTCGGCTGGCAGCGCGAATGGCAGGTCGGCAGCCGCTCGGCGACGTCGCTGGAATTGTCTCTGGCCCACCCGCCCGACGCGGACTGGCCGTTCTCCTGCGAAGCCCGCCAGCAGTTCACTCTTGCCGGCGACACATTGACGGTGGCGTTGACGGTGCGCAATACCGATGCCCGCGCCATGCCGGCCGGCCTCGGCTTCCACCCATACTTCACCCTCGCGCCGGGCCTGCATTTGCAAACCGAATGGCAATCGATGTGGAAAATGGGTGAGGACAAGCTACCGCTTGGCCGCGTGCCCATTCCGGCCGATGCAGACTTCAGCCAGTTGCGGCCGGTGGAAGGCTGGAAGATCGATCACTGCTTTTCCGGCTGGAAGCGCCATGCCCTGCTCGACTACCCGACCCATCGCGTGGTGCTGACTGCCAGCGAACCTTGCAGCAACATCGTGGTGTATGCCCCCAACGATGGCCGCGGCTTCATCGCCATGGAACCGGTGAGCAACACCAACAATGCCTTTGCCATGGCCGCCGGCGGCGTGGCCGATACCGGCACGCGCATGCTGGCCCCGGGCGACGCGTTTGCGGTAACCATGACCATTGCCGTTTCCTCCAACAGGCCCGCCCGTGGCTGACGCTTGCGACCTGGGCGAGGCGCGGCTGGCACTCGATGCACGGGCACTGCTGGGCGAGTGTCCGCTGTGGAGCGCGGCCGAACAGGTTTTGTATTGGGTCGACATCTCTGCGCGGCGCATTCACTCATTCAATCCGGCCACGGGCCAGGACCGGCAGTGGGCAACGCCCTGCGAGCCCGGCTGCATCGGCCTTGCCGCAAGTGGCGGCCTGGTTGCGGCGCTGCGTGATGGCTTCTATCGGCTCGATACCGTCGGCGGCAACCTGCGAAAGATCGCCGAGGCCCCAGGCCTTCCCTACGATCCGGCCACCATGCGCTTTAACGACGGGCGCTGTGACGCGGCCGGTCGCTTTTGGGCCGGGGCCATGTACGAACCGCGAACCGCGGAGACCGCCGGCGTGTTCGTGCTCGAGCGCGGCGAGGTGCGCGAAGGCTGGGGGCCCGCGCAGGCGGCCGGCGTAAAGGTCAGCAACGGCCTGGCGTTTTCGCCTGACGGCAGATTCGTCCATCAGTCCGACACGCCGAATCACCTGATTTACCGCCTGCCTTTCGACCTGGCCGCGGGCAAGGTTGGCGCACGCGAGGTGTTCGCAAGTTGCGCGGCCAATCGCAGCGACCCGGACTACGGCGGTCGCCCCGACGGCGCGGCCTTCGACAGCGAGGGCAACTACTGGAGCGCCCAGTACGAGGGCGGCAGGGTGCTGCGCTTCTCGCCGTCCGGCGAGGTGACCGGCGTGGTACAGGTGCCGGCGCGTCGCACCACCATGATCGCCTTCGGCGGAGCCGACTTGAAGACGCTGTACATCACCACGGCGCGGGAAGGCGCCACGCCGGAAGAATTGGCAAGGCAGCCGTTTGCCGGTGGTCTGTTCGCGATCGACGTTGACGTTGCCGGCCGCGCCGAACCGCTCTATCTCGACTAGGGGTTTGTTCAAATTCGTGCCGTCACAGTAAGCCGTGGTCTAAGCAAGGCGCTTCACTTTTCCGCAACGAGGGTTTGAGGGAGATTTCGGATGATTGCCGTGACACAACCGCTCAAAATCCCTCTCAATCTCCCTTTGGAAAAGGGAGAAGTGCCTGATGGTGAGCACGATATTGAAATTCGTGCCGTCACAGTAAGCCGTGGACTAAGCAAGGTGCTTCCCTCTTTCATAAAGAGGGATTGAGGGAGATTTTCGATGGTTACCATGACACAGCTGCTCAAAATCCCTCTCGATCTCCCTTTAGAAAAGGCAGAAGTGCCTGTTGCAGGGCACGACAAAGTCGGCGCCAGCAAATTTCAACGAACCCCCTGCGTCCGGCGAAGCGAAATCGCAAGGAGAAACCACGCATGACCAACTACCCCAGCCTCAAGGATCGCGTGGTATTCATCTCGGGCGGCGGCTCGGGCATCGGCGCAGCGCTGGTGGAGCACTTCGCCCTGCAGGGCGCGCGCGTGGCGTTCTGCGACATCGATGCCGAGGCTAGTGCGGCGCTGGTGGCGCGCCTGGCAGCGCCGGCGCTGCATGCGCCGACCTTCGATATCTGCGACGTGCGCGACATCGCCGCCTACCAGGCTTGCTTGGGCCGCGTGGAAAGTGAACTGGGAGCGGTTCGCGTGCTGGTCAACAATGCCGGCAACGATACGCGCCACAGCCTCGACGAGCTCACGCCCGAGTACTGGGCCAACTGCCTGGCGCTCAACCTGACGCACCATGTGTTTGCGATCCAGAAAGTTGCCCCCGGCATGGCCGAAGCCGGCGGGGGTTCCGTCATCAACCTCGGCTCGGTGTCGTGGATGCGCGGCCGCCCCAGCCTGATCGGCTACACCGCCGCGAAAGCAGCCATCTCGGGCATTTCGCGCACGCTGGCGCGCGAGCTGGGCGACCGCAATATCCGCGTCAATACGCTAGTGCCCGGCGCCATCGTCACCGAACGACAGCAGGCCATGTGGCGCAACCCGGCCGAGGACCAGAAGTTCATCGACCTGCAGTGCCTCAAGTTCCGGCTCGACCCGGCGCACGTGGCGCGTACGGCGCTGTTCCTGGCGGCAGATGATTCCAACGGCATCACCGGCCAGAACATCATCGTTGATGCCGGGCTGGCGCAGGTCTCCGTGGCCGGCTGATCGCATATCGCAACAAGGCGCGCCGCGCTTGGCTGATTTCATGCGTGTTTTGACTGGGTTGCTGACCCTGATGCTCATGGGCTGCGTGGCGACAGGCCCGCATGCGCCGCCGCCGTTTGCCCGCGGCGCAGACGTAAGCTGGCTGGAGCAGCAGGAGCGCGCCGGACAGCAATTCCTTGACGACAACGGGCATCCTACCGACGCGCTGGCGCTGCTGCGTGCCAATGGCGCCAACGCGATTCGCCTGCGCGTATGGGTGGATCCGGCCGACGAATTCTGCGATGCCGAATACGTACTTCGGCTGGCGCGTCGCGCCGAAGCGCAAGGCTTCAGGCTGATGATTGATTTTCACTACAGCGACGGCTGGGCCGATCCCGGCCAGCAGACCATGCCGCGCGCGTGGTCGGGCCTGCCTGCGGCAGCACTGGGCGCGGCTGTGCGACAGCATACGCAAGGTGTGCTGCAGCGGCTGCGCGACGCCGGCATCGCGGTGGAGTGGATTCAGGTCGGCAACGAAATCAACGGCGGCATGCTGTGGCCCGCTGGCAAGACAGCGGATATTTCGCGGCTCGCCGAACTCATTAATGCCGGCGCCGGGGCCGCACGTTCGGTGTATCCGCAAGCGCGCATCGTCCTGCACCTGGCCAACGGACACGACAATGGCCAGTTTCGATGGTTTTTCGACCATCTGCGCGCCGCCGGGGCGCAGTGGGATGTGATCGCGATGTCGCACTACCCGCCCGCCTCCGCCTGGCCGGAACGCAATGCCCTGCTGGAGGCCAATATGCGCGACATGATCGCGCGCTACGGCACGCCGGTGCTGTTGGCCGAAACCGGCATGGACTGGCAGGAAGCGGTGGCGGCGCGTGCCATGCTGGAAGACCTGATGGCAAGGATGCAGCGCCTGCCTTCATCACCGGTGAACGCACTGGGGGTGTTCTATTGGGAACCGCAGGCCGCGCCGGGCTGGCAGGGTTACACCATGGGGGCGTTGTTGCCCTCGGGCAAATTCTCGGGTGCGCTTGGCGCGTTCCGCAAAACAGCGGGCACGGCCGCTTACGCCAGCGACATCAGGCCTTCGCCAGGTCGCTGAAGTACTCGTGATCGGCGGTGTTCACCAGCGAGCGGCGGTATTCAACCGGAACCTCATGAAACGTCAGTGCCACGCGCTTGATTTCCAGCAGCGGCGCGCCTGCCTTGACCTGCAGGATCTGCGCGCTCTCCGTGTCCGCCAGCGCCCCGCGCAGCCGCTCGGCGGAGCGCACCACGGTAATGCCGAATTCGGTCTGGTAGAGATGGTAGATGGTATTGGGCCGATTCTTGAACCGCCCCGCATTGAGGCCGGGAAACATCGCCTGCGGTATGGCGATGGTGTCGTAAATCACCGGCAGTCCACCCAGGCTGAGGCAATTGCGGATACGAAAGATCTTCGCGCCGCGGGCAATGCCGAGGCGCTCGCTTTCTTCGGCATCGGCCGACGCGGAACGAAACGACAGCATGTCCACGGCCGGCGTGGGCTTGGTGCCGTCGCTCTTCACGATGTGGAAAAAGTGAAACATCATGCGGTCGCGGTTGTGCGCGGCCACAAAGGTGCCGCGCCCCTGCTGGCGGATGAGGATGTTTTCCTGCACCAGCTCGTCGACCGCCTTGCGAATCGTGCCCACCGCCACCTGGAAGCGCTCCGACAGGACCCGCTCGGCCGGGATGG
>JBGATH010000012.1:0-96522 GCA_044229235.1 Usitatibacteraceae bacterium | reverse complement strand
CCGAGGCGGTAGCGTATGCGGTTGTTGAGTTCTTCGGCGACCCAATCGAGCTTAGCCTGGGTGACGTTGCGCAGGCTCATGCCCTTCGGGATGTATTGACGGATCAGCTTGTTCATGTTCTCCACCGCCCCCTTTTGGTACGGCTTGCCGGGGCAGCAAGCGTATAGTCGGCCCGGCAGCAACTCGGGCAGTGCTGAGAACTCGTAGCCCTGGTCGGTCGTCAGGCTCAGGATCGGTAGGCGCCGGTCTGCTAACCAACGCTCCATGTGCCTCGCCACCTCCTCAGCGATGCCGTTGCGGGCCAGTCCCAATCGGACGTGGCGCAATGCCCGGTCCAAGAGAACGACGATTTTGATAGGTTCGTTGCGTTTGCCGACGATGCTGTCGCACTCCATATGGCCAATTTTGTCGCGGGTGAGAACCTCCTTTGGGCGCGCCTGAATCTTCTGGGCCCTCTCCACCCATCGCATCGTGCCGCGACGTTTCTTGCTGGCCGAATAGTGGCGGAAGTAGCTCAACAGATGGGGCTTGTCCACCCGAAGCGGGTACCGGTAAATGGCCGATGCGCTGACCAACCGGCCCACCTTCGCCATGGACGCTGCTATCTGTTCCGGCGAATCCTTCCGGAGCAGCATGGCTTCAACCGGTTGCCAGATGGAAGGTGGGTGCATAGGGTGGTTGGCGGCACTGTTGGCACCCTTCTGATGACGATGCTCAATGGCCCGCGCCGCCGTGTACTCGCCATTACCTTCGCAGCGCCTACGCTCGCGCTCAATGGTCCGAACGCACTTGCCTACCGCTCGGGCGATGGCCTTGTTGTCGAGCCCAAGTCTCAGGTCGTGTTCAATCTGGTAACGTGCTTCTCGGGTGAGGGGCGGCATGGCGAATATCCTTTCGTGTGAGAAACAAAAGGGTACCGCAATGCCAACTCCTCACCCCTTGCCGAGCGACCTAAAGTCCGACAAGTCGAACGCCAACCTACCTTTATGGCTGGAACGCCGCGCCGGTGCTGGTGTTTACACCCGTGCTGCTCGACGAGTGAATCAGCCGACCGGCATCAGCCTTGCGCTTGCGCGACGCGCGTGGCCGGTGGCGTCGGTTCCGGTACGCGGTTCTTCACTGCCGGGATCGACTGCAGGTAGGTGTAGACCGCTTCCAGATCCGCATCGGTGAAGTTGTTGTAAACCGGGATCGGCATCGACGGCAGTACCGGGCGACCGCGGCCCATGTGGCGGCCGGTGCGGATGGTGTCTTTGAAATTCTTCAGCGTCCATTTGCCCATGCCGGTCTCCGCATCCGGCGTGAGATTGGCGGTGTAGCTCACGCCCCAGGGACCGGCCCAGGCGGTGTTGGTGGCTGCCGAGGTGACCAGCCACGGCCCGTCGGGAAGCTTGGGCGCGGGTGGCATCACCAGCCCTTCCGGGTGGCCGGCCAGCATGTGATTCATGTCGGGCTCGGGACCATTGGCGCCCATCTTGAATGGCGTGTGGCAATCGTGACAGCCGGATGTGGAGACGAGGTATTTGCCGCGGGCGATCTTGTCGGCCTTGCCGGTGCTGCTGTCGCCGGCGGCGCTGACACCGAATGAGGCGATGGCGATACCGACGGCAGCCAGCGCCGAGGCTCGGGTACTGGTGGATATGGGGTGACGGGATTTCATTGTGACGGCTCCTTTTGCGGGTTGAGTTGAGAGATCCAGCTTTCAATGAGGGCGACGCCCTCCATGTCGACTGTGCGGGTGCCCAGTGGCGGCATTTGGGTGGCGGCATGGCGCGAACGCATGCGCTGCGGCAGCACGCTCTCGTCCGGCCGCGCCGGTTTGATGAGGGGTTGGACGCCGGTGCCGGTCGCGGGGCGGTAGCGCCCGGCAACGTTCAGCGCCGAACGCAGAATCCGCGCCGTGCTCGCGGCGGCATCGGTCACACTTTGCGCGAGCACCAGCCCCACCGGCGCGGGCGAACCATTGTCGTTGTGACAGTGTCCGCAATTGCCGTGCAGGTAGCCGAGTGCGGCGCGCTCGGTGGCGGATGCGGCGGTGATCACCGGCGGGCGCGCAAGCAGTTCAGGCGGCAGATTGCGGATCAGCCCGCGCGCGACCAGGCTGCGCAGGTCCACATCATTCACCCCCGCCGCCGTGCCATGCGCCGCGGCCGGGTCGCGCGCCGATGACAGTTGCAGGGCGCTGAAGCCGAGCACCGGCACCGCCGCGCCCTCATGACAGGCCAGGCAATCGACACGCGCCGGCAGGTCGTATTGACCACCCGGCGCAGCAGCGGCCGGAATGCCGCGCAACCCGCGCGTCGGCACCAGCAGCGCGTCACTGCCATCGGCATTCCACAAATAGGTCGCGTAGTGCCAGCTGCCGTCGAGCCGGCGTTCGATATAGCGGGTTTCTATCGCGCGATCGTGCGCGAACTCCTTCCAGAGCTTGGTCCCGGGCGGGAATTCCCAGGCATCCGCATCGCGCGCATCAATCTGCGTGCCGGGTGGCAGGTACAGCCAGCGGCGCTTGCTCGCGCCGTCCGACCACAGCGGGTACTGCGGTGTGAAGGCAATGATGCCCGGTCCAATTTCGATGCCGCGCGCATCAGCATACAAGCCGGTATCGCGCAGATGCACCGGCAGGCCGCTCTCGTCGATCGCGACTGCGGCGGCTGTGGCGCCGGCAGCAGCCCGCGCGGGCTTGGGCGCATCGGCCAGCGCGATCGCGCCGGCAAGCAGAACCGTGGCAATGCCCGCAGCAAGGCGCCGCACGCCGGGCGAAGTGAAATGGACAGTGGCCTTCATGACAATCGACGCAAAAGCGCTCCCGTTGCGCGATCCGGGACACCGCCAGGATTCGCGCGCAGACAATTGAGTTGGATGTCAGAAGAGTTTCAGCGGGACTCGCGGGCCTTCGGCTGCCGTCGTTACGCACGGTGGTGCGTTCGCTGACTCTTGACGAAACGGATTGTGGCGAAGGCCGTACCACTTGAGTACCAGTTCGCGATGAAATGGCGAAAACGCGCCGCGAAATGCGCCGCTGGCGGCGCTTTTTGGCAACGACTATTGCGGCGGCAACGCCGTGTGGTGCGAGCCGCCTAGTGACCTGCCACAGGCTGGCGGCCTGCGACGCAGCGCGGCGAAATCCTAGCGCCCGCCGCCGGGCCCGTTGGCACCGGTTGCCATCAACGGCGTGCCCGGATTGCTGGGCAGTGAGCGCTGGTAGTCCGCGCCATTGACCTGAACGACATGGTTGGTGGCGTATCGCGAAGGAATGCGGCTGCCGGTATAGGGGTATTCCATCTCCGCCGGCGCCTTCGCCACATCGCGACCGGCGCGGGTAGCGGGTGCCTCGACCGATGCACAGCCCGCGGCCAGCATCAAGGCGGTGACGGACAACAGGATCAGGGGGTTCAAGCGATTGCGTGCCATGGTCAGCTCCTCGTGCGCGTGGGATGATCGGCAGCCGGCAAATGTGCCTGCAGGCAAGGACGGTGCGGCCAGTGTACAACTGAACACGAAACGATGTTGATGCCGGATCACCGCGTTTCATTGCCAGGCAGGACGCGACGTTGCCGCGCATGCCAGTATCATGGCGCTTCACGCCACCAGACCGCATCGCTGAGCAAGGACCATGACGACGCCCGCCAACAACACCCGCCTGTATCGCTGTCTGTTTCGCCGCGGTCTATCCGCGGGTGTGCTGGCGGCGGCCCTGCTGCCGCAGTTCGCGCATGCGCTGCTGCCGCCGGTCGAGGTGGAGTGCTGCCAGCGCAAGGACTTCACGTCGGACCAATGCCGCCGGTTCGCGCTCGACGCCGCCAAGTGCGAACAGGCAAACGCCCGGTGGCAGGAAACCTATCGCAAGTTCAGCGAGCTGCAGTACCAGAAGAAACCGGCCGCCGCGCCGGCACTGGTGGTCGCGCGCATCGAGCCGCGTCTGTACTACAGCCACAGCGGCACCTTTTCCGCGATCATCGACGACAAGTTGCGGCTGTTCAACGTCATCATCGGCGAAGGCAACGTGCCGGAGCCGTCCAACGCGCTGCGGGTGGATGTGGTTCTGAAGGGCGCGCCGGGTTCGTTCGATCCCAAGGCAGAGGTGAAGCTGGACGTCACCGACAGCGAGACCGGCAAAAAGATTGCCGCGCAGACGGCGCTCGCCGGCACCCTGAGCGCGAGCGGCGAATATCACGCGATCTTCCTGCTGCAAAGAACCGGCTGCATCCCGCTCAAACTGGTGGCCGCGGTAACGGGATCGACGGTGACGCAGAGCGTGTCGATCCCGTTTGTTTGCGGCGAGTAGGCCGGGTTCAGCGTGGCTGCAGCTTCACCGCGCCACGGATTGCACCGGGCTCGCTGCCCGCCCCCGTCAGCACCATGCCCGACTTTTCCATGACGCGCAGTGACGCGGTCAGGTCCGGCAGGGTCTGGGCGCACACCTCTCGTGCACCGTGTCGCGCTGCCACATCCATCAGCGCGAACACGGCTTCGGTGGCCAGGCCCTGCCGCTGAAAGGCCGGCAGCACGCTATAGCCGACCTCCACGCAGCCGCGCGCGTCGGGCGGAAATTTGAAGCCGCAGGTGCCGATCGCGATGGCCTCGGGATGGCGCAGCAGCATGTAATACATGCGCCACATGCTGTCTGCCGGCATCTCCTCGGCTGCCGCCAGCGCCCAGCGGGTGGCGGCTTCGTCGAGAAATTCCGGCGGCCAGGAAGCCGGCACCACTGCCCCGAGCACCTGCGCCAGATCCGCGCGACCGGCCAGGTCGGCACGCAGCACGGTACTGTCCGCACCCAGCAATTGCAGGCGCGGTGTTTCGATGATGATTCGATTCAAGATCTTCTCCGGAAAAATTGAACATCCGGGAAGACCCACCAACATGTCCGCGAGGCGCGATGCCTTCGCGGGCCGACTAGCCGGTCTTCCCGCCAGGCGCCACAGGGGCGCAACACATGAAGACGGCAGACATAGGCAACTCCATTTGGTCTGAAGAACTACCGGTTGAAAAAATGACTGGCAACCATTATGGCGAAACGTCGAAGGCCAGTTGCTTGCCGTTGCCCGTCCAGGTCCCTTTGAGCCCGCCGCCGCTGATGGTGGCGCGTATCACCGGCGCAACCTTGTTGTCGCCGGTGGTCTCTTCGACCTCGAGAACATCGCCGGTGATCCTGCCGAAGAACGTAATCGGCGTGCGGTATTTGTCGTAGAAGTAGCTGCCGCCGATGCTGCCGTCGGGATTGCGTTTGCCCAGCTTCAGGGTGATGGGCGCCGAGCCCACCTTGCCGGTAAGAATCTGGTCGAACGGTCCTCCCGCCGATATTGCGCTGCCTTCTCCGAGCAGCAATGCGCGGCCGTAGGCGGTGAGCTGCGGCGACAGTTCTTTGATCGTCAGCATGTCGGCAAAGTCACCGATCTCGTCCAGCGCGCGCATCGCATGGTTGCTGCAGCGGCCCCAGTAAAAGGTGATGGCATCCTTGCCGATGCGGAACGAATCGCCGTCGATGGTGCGGTACTTGGCGTTCTCCGGATCCGTCATGAGCTTGATGCAACCCTGGTACATCTCGATGACGGCTTCCGCATCCTCGGGCTCAAGCCGGTTTTCCTTTGCCTTGGGCGGCAACTTCTTCTGCGCGGCCTGGATGCCGGCGCGCAGGCGGGCGATCTCGGCGTTCACGCGGGCGACTCGCCGCGCCTCGAGCTGCCGGTCGAGTTTTTCGCGGCCGGCAGCGGTGATCAGGTCTGAGTACAGCAGGCTGCGCCCGGTGGCCGCATCAAAATTGAAATTGATTTCGCGGTGTTCGCAGTAGGCGCCGCAGCCTTCGTATTCCACCGCCAGCACCAGCAGGCGTGCGTCGTTGCGCAACACCTGATAGTTGATGTCCGATATCGGCTCCAAGCCCTCGGTTTTTTTCCTGTCGCGCACGCCGTCGGATAACTTCAGCGGCGCAGCCATGTCGATGGTGTCGAGGAACACGGCGTGGTTGATGCGCGCAGCGACTTTGGCGTCGGCGGCCAGCACGTAGGGCAGCCTGCCCTTGTATTGAACGGTCTGGACGGTGAGCGGCGCGGCCTGCGCCGCCGCGCCAAGGTGCAGTGTCACCGCGAATGCGGACAAACGCGCGAACCAGATTGCGCGGGGAATACGTGTCATGAACGGGCTTTCGAACATTTCGGAAGCCGTCAGTTTAGCCCGCACGAGGTTGACGGCCACAACGCCGATGCGAAGGATCAGCGCGATCCAGCTTTCTCCATCTGCGCCGCGTAGCCGCTGGCCTTGAGGAATGCCTCGGCATCGCCGATGCGCAGCATGTCGCGAATCGCCCGCGCCTTGTCCGGCGTTGCCGCGTAGTAGGCGGCCGCGATGCGGTAGCCCATGACGTAGCCCAGGTCGGCGGGCCAATCGGCGGTGGCCTGGTCACCCTGGTAGAGCCAGCGGCCCAGGTCCTTGCCGCGCATGGCCGGCTCGAACGCGCGCCACAGTTCGACATGGCGGTTTTTTGCGAAGGCATGCAGGTGCGGATTGATGGTCTGCCCGCAGATGAGTTCGCCGATGAAGTCGGCTACGCCCTCGTTAAGCGATGCGGCCAGCAGTGTTTCCGCGCCACTGTTCGACTGCTGCGCGTGGATCAGCTCGTGGGCAACAATGTTCGGCAGGCGCTCGATGGGCGCCACCACCGCCTGGTGCCAACTGCCCAGCGCCGCCATCGCCTCCGTGCCGCCGTTGCCGAACATGTCCACGCCGATCAGCAGCGAGCGGGCGTCCACGGTGCCGGCCGAGTTCATGCGGCCAATGACGAAATAGACTTCCGGCATCACCGCCTGCGGATACAGGCTCTGCAGGCAATGGAAGGAGGCCAGCATGGTGGCGCGGTAGGAATCGACCTTGCGCGAACTTTGTCGCAGCGCCGCGTAGTACGCCGGGTAGGCCTTGACGGTGGCCGCAAGTTTTTTCGCGTCGCCGATGCGCATGCGGGTGAAATCGGCGAGGCCGGGCGATCCCTTTTTCAGGTATTCGCGCTCCAGCACGTCGGCCATCGTCTCCGGCGTGGCCATGTCGATTGCGCGCCAGAACAGTTCGATGTCGCTGGTGACGAATTTGACCTGCGGCGGCGCGCCGGTGAGCGGCACCGGGCACTGGTGGGCGGCGGCGCTGTGGGCTGTCAGTAGCGCCAGCAGCATCGAAATAAGCGACAAGATGGATCTCATGAAGGTCCTTGCGTGACGGTTGCAGGGCGGCGGTCCACCCATCGCAACATCACGTTATGACGCACCAAGCTGCCGCGGCAGATTTCGCTTGCCACGCCTCAACACGGCCGCGTCAATCCGGTTTAAAGTTGAACCGATGCCGGCACACCGGCACCGCGCCTGCCACCCAGTCATCCAAGGAGACACGCATGAGCAAAGCCAAGGACACCAAGAAGGAAACCAAGAAACCGGCAAGCAAGACGCCGAAGGAAAAGAAGGAAGCGAAGAAGCAGAAAAAAGCCGCCGGCAAGTAAGGCTGGCCTGTCGGGCCCAGGCAGATTCAGCCGGCCCGGCCCAGCATAAAGCCGCAAAACTCAAGCATTGGCGGGCGTCTCCGGCCATTTCTGGCCTGGAAGCCGCGCCGGTGCTTGAGTTTTTGTATTTTGGCGCGAGCGTTGGACGCCGCTAGCCGCGTCCCACAAACGGCATCCTGGTGGCCATCACGGTCATGAACTGCACGTTGGCCGACAGCGGCAGGCTGGCCATGTGCAGCACCGCGTCGGCCACGATCTCGACATCCATGAGCGGCTCCACCGCGATCTCGCCGTTGGCTTGCGGTACGCCCTTGGCCATGCGCGCGGCCAGGTCGGTCATGGCGTTGCCGATGTCGATCTGCCCGCAGGCAATGTTGTACTTGCGGCCATCCAGTGAGGTCGATTTGGTCAGCCCGGTGATGGCGTGCTTGGTGGCGGTGTAGGGGGCCGAATTGGGCCGCGGCGCGTGCGCGGAAATGCTGCCGTTGTTGATGATGCGGCCGCCCTGCGGATCCTGCGATTTCATCAGGCGGATGGCTTCGCGCGTGCACAGGAAGGGGCCGCGCAGGTTGCTGTCCAGCACCGCCTGCAGCGTTTCCAGTGGCAGGTCTTCGAGCGGCACCGCGGGCGCGCCGGTACCGGCATTGTTGAACAGCAGATCCAGCCGGCCCCAAGTGTCGCGCACCGTGTCAAACAATGCCGCGACCGAGGCGGCATCGCCCACATCGGCGGCGACCGGCAAGGCGCGCGAACCGGCGGCGGATTCTTCCGCCACCTGAACGAGGCGTTCCATGCGCCGGCCCGCCAGCGCCACCGACCAGCCGGCCTTGAGGAGCGCGAGCGAACAAGCTTTGCCGATGCCGCTACCGGCGCCGGTGATGAGGGCGATGCGTGATGCGCTCATGGTCCGCTCCTGGTCAATGTTCCGAATTCCGACTTTAGCAGCCCGCAAGGCTGCTTCTGATTAGAATGGTTCTATCCATTCCCACCAGAAGAAGACGACCATGCAACGCACCTTGTATGGTATTCGCGGCACGCTCCTCGTTGCGCTGCTGCTCCCGCTTGCCGCGCAGGCACAGGAACTGACCGGCACGCTGAAAAAGATCAAGGACAGCAACACCATCTCGCTGGGCATCCGTGAGACCTCGCTGCCGTTCTCCTACCTCGACCAGAATCAGAACGTGATCGGCTATTCGATCGACCTGTGCGGAAAAATTGTCGAGGCCATCAAGACCGAACTGAACCTGCCGAACCTGCAGGTAAAGCAGATCCCGGTGATCTCGCAGACGCGCGTGCCGCTGGTGGCCAACGGCACCGTGGACCTGGAATGCGGCTCGACCACCAACACGCTCACGCGCCAGAAGCAGGTGGAGTTTTCGCATGTGACCTTCATCGGCGGCACGCGCCTCCTGGTCAAGGTTTCTTCGGGTGTGAAAGAAGTCGAAGACCTGAAGGGCAAGACCGTGTCGGTTTCGCAGGGCACTACCAACGAACGCATCATCAAAAACCTGAGCGACCAGAAGCAGCTGGGCATCAAGGTGCTGAATGTGAAGGACCACGGCGAAGGCTTTCTGGCCGTCGAGACCGGTCGCGTGGTCGCCAAAGTGAGCGATGACATCCAGCTGATGGCGCTCGCGGCCAATGCAAAAAAACCCAAGGACTACGCCGTGGTCGGCCGGCACCTCTCCTATGAACCCTTCGGCCTGATGTTCCGGCGCGGCGATGCGGACTTCAAGCTGATGGTAAACAAGACCCTGTCGGGCCTGTTCCGCAGCGGCGAGATCGAGAGGATCTATGACAAGTGGTTTACGCCGCTGGGTGCGCCGATGAGCGACACACTGCGGACGGCGTTTGCGATTCAGGCGTTGCCGGAGTAAGCCGCGCCGGCGATCAACCCGACGCCAGTTCCGCATCCGCAAACAGCGACCGGAACACCACCTTCTTCACCTCCGGCCGGTCGGGGATCTGGAACAGGGCTGGCGTGATCATTTCCTCGAAAATGCCGCGCAGGCTGCGCGCGCCGACCTTGTACTCCTCGGCCAGCGCGGCAATTTCCTCGAATACGCGCGTCTCGATGGTCAGTTCCACGCCCTCGGCTTTGAACACCTCGCGAAACTGGTTGTAGAGGCAGTTCTTCGGCTTGGTCATGATGGCCACCATCATGTCGCGGGACAGCGCAGTGAGGTTGGCCACCACTGGCAGTCGCCCGGTGAACTCGGGGATGAGTCCGAAGGCGATCAGGTCGGTGGGTTTGATGCGGGCGTTGAGCTTGTCGAGAATGCGCTGATTGGTGCCTTCGGTAACGGAGATGAAACCGAAGGTCTTGGCATTGGAACTGATGTCATCGAGGCCGACGAAGGCGCCGCCGCAGATGAACAGGATATTGGTGGTGTCGATCACCCGCCCGCTGGACAGCTTCACCAGCGAGCCTTCCATGATTTTCAGCAGCGCATGCTGCACGCCTTCGCCGGAGGTGGTGGGCGCCTTGCCGCCGGCCGCCTTCAGCTTGTCGATCTCATCGATGAAGACAATGCCGCGCTGCGCCTTGGCGAGATTGCCCTGCACCTTGTCCACCAGCCGCATGAGGATGGCTTCGATCTCGGTGTTGACGTACTGCGTCTGCGCAAGCGAGGTGGCGTCCGCTGTCACGAAGGGCACGTCGATGGCGCGCGACAGCGTCTCGCACATCAGCGTCTTGCCGGTGCCGGTGGGGCCGACCAGCAGCACATTGCTCTTGCCCAGCTCGATCGGGTTTTCGCTCGACGCATCGTGCATGCGGCCCAACTTCTTGAAGTGGGCATAGATCACCACCGCCATGATTTTTTTGGCCTCGTCCTGGCCGACCACGTACTGGTCGAGGTACCTGACGATGGCGCTGGGCGTGAGCTTGAGCTTGGGCGGGGTGGTGCTGGCGGCGTTCATCAACATGCTCCCTGATTCGTTCACCCGTTCTTGTACAGGGAGTGCCGGCGAATGGCAATGGCGCGCGCCAATGTTGCCGGTCGGTGCACCAGGGAGGCATAAAGCCCAGGAGTCCTTTGATCAAGGCACCTCCCTCTTTCCTGCAGAGGGCGAGCGAAGCGAGCGTGTCGGGGGAGATTTGCGGCCCTGAGCAGCGCTCAAGCATCTGGAAATCCCTCTCAGTCTCCCTTTAGGAAAGGGAGAAGTGCCTGAGGGGCAAGCTTGGCAATGTTGGCGCAGGCGAATCTCAAAAAGCCGTTACGCCCGAAACCCAAACGGGTCATCCACCGAATGCGAAGGCTGCGTAAACCACTTCGGCCCGGTCGCCGTCATGTAGAAGTGATCCTCCAGGCGGATGCCGAATTCGCCCGGCACGCAAATCATCGGCTCGTTGGAAAAGCACATCCCTTCAGCGAGCGGCGTGGTATCGCTGCCAACCAGGTAAGGCCACTCGTGGATGTCGAGGCCGATGCCATGCCCCGTGCGGTGCGGCAGGCCGGGCAGCTCGTAGTCCGGCCCGAAGCCGCTGGCGACCAGCGAGCGGCGAGCGGCCATATCCACCTCGCTGCAGGGCACGCCCGGTTGCGCCGCGGCAAAGGCCGCCGCCTGCGCGGCCTTCTCGGCATTCCACACCGCGCGTTGGCGTTCGTTGGCTTCGCCGAACACATAGGTGCGGGTGATGTCGGAAATGTAGCCGTGCACCTGGCAGCCGGTGTCGATCAACACCATGTCGCCGTTCTTCAGCGTTTGCGGTTCCTTCACGCCGTGCGGAAACGCCGAGGCCGGCCCGAACAGCACGATGCAGAAGTACGAGCCGGATGAACCCACCTGCTTGTGCGCCTCGTGGATGAAGGCATCGACCTCGGTGGTGACAATGCCTTCGCGCAGCATCGAGGCCGCCGCCTTGTGCACTTCCAGCGTCATGTTCTTGGCGCGCTGCATCAACGCAATTTCGTTGGCCGACTTGCGGGTGCGGCAGTGGGCCGTGACCGGTCTGGCGTTGACGACACGATAGCCGTCGGCCAGCGCCGAGATTCCATCCACGATGAAAAATGGCGCGTCCTCGCTGAGGCCGATCCTGGTCGGGCTCGATGAATTGCCGGTGATGCCCATGCGCTTCAGCGTAGCCATGAACAGCGCGTAGGGACTTTCGTGCTCGTGCCACACGTTCACCGCGCCCTCGACCACCATGTAATCGCGCAGCGTGTTCTGCTCGAAGTACGGCGCCAGATATTCCATCTCACCCGTCGCCGAGATGATGGCCCCGACCATGCGCTCGCTCGGATGCCAGGGCGTGCCGGTGAAGTAGCTCAGGTTGGTGCCCGCATGCACCCAGATCGCGGCGATGCCCTCGGCGCGCATGCGTTCCTGCGCCCGCGCGATGCGTTGCCGGTATTCATCCAGCCCGATGGGTTGCGCACCCGCCATCATGTTGGACAGGGATGCCAATGCTGCTTCTTTGGTTTTACCGCCGACGCCGATGGTCATGATTGCTCACTCACTTTGCAGTATCCCCTTCCCCGGCGCAGGCCGGGGGCCAAGTTTCCCTGCAATTTTCCGTTGATCAAAATTGGGCCCCGGCCTGCGCCGGGGTAGGGCAACTTTCACTTACGAATTTCGGCTGCACCTCTTCTATTCGCCCAAATACCGGTTCTCCAAATGCCGCCGGTAATGCACCGCATCCAGCGCGCTGCCGGTGGCGCGCGTCACCAGTTCATCCGTGGTCCAGCGGCTGCCCTGCTCCCACACGTTCTGCTTGAGCCAGTCCAGCGCCGGCGCCAGATCGCCTTTCGCCATGCGTGCATCCAGGTCCGGCACCGCGCGGCGGATCGCCGCAAACCATTGCGCGGCATACATCGCGCCCAAGGTATAGCTCGGAAAATAGCCGAACAGGCCCTCGCCCCAGTGCACATCCTGCATGCAGCCATTCTTGTAATTGCCGCGTGTGTCGATGTCGAGGAATTCGGCCATGGCCTTGTCCCATAGCGCGGGGATGTCGTCGGCTTCGATCTTGCCTTCGATCAGGTCGCGCTCGATGCGGTAACGCAGGATCACGTGCAAGGGATAAGTGAGTTCATCGGCTTCCACGCGAATGAATCCGGGCTGCACGCGGATGAAGTACTGGTAGAGGTTCTCTGCTTCAAACGCCGGTTGCGCACCGAAGTGCTGCACCATGCGCGGCGCCAGCAAACCGACGAAGGCGCGCGACAGGCCGATCTGCATTTCGAAACTGAGGCTCTGACTTTCGTGGATGCCCGCGCTTCTTGCCCAGCCCACCGGCTGGCCCAGCCAGTCGCGGCGCAGGCTCTGTTCGTAGCGGCCGTGTCCGGTCTCGTGGATGGTGCCCATCAGGCTCGCCACAAAATCGTCCTCGCGGTAGCGCGTGGTGAGACGGGTGTCTTCGGGCACGCCGCCGCAGAACGGGTGCGCGCTCTCATCCAGCCGGCCGGCATTGAAATCAAAGCCCAGCAGCTTCATCGCCTCTTGCCCGACGGCGTATTGCGCCGCGCGCGAGAAGGGGCCGACCGGTGCGATCACGGACTGCTTGGCCTGCTTCTCGCGCACCTTGCGAACGAGATCCGGCAGCCAAGTGAGCAGGTCGCCGAACAGCACGTCGAGCTTTTCGCAGGTCATGCCCGGCTCGAAGTTGTCCATCAGCGCATCGTAGGGACGCAGGCCGGTTTCGTCGGCCAGGAACTTTGCCTGCTCGCGCGCGCACTTGAGCACATCGCGGAAATTGACCAGGAAGCCGTTCCAGTCGTTAGCCGGCCGCTGCGTGCGCCAGGCGTGTTCGCAGCGCGCGGTGGCCTGCGATTGCGCTTGCACCAGCGCGGCGGGCAGCGCGTTGGCGGCGCGCCAGTCGCGGCGGATTTCGCGCAAATTGGCGCGCTGCACGTCATCGAGCGTTTCGCGTTCTGCCGCGTCGAGCATGGATTTCAAGTGCGGGTCGGTGCGGATGCCGTGCAGCAGGCCATCCATCTCCGCCATGGCATTGGCACGCGCGTCGTTGCCGTGCGCGGGCATCATCGATGCCCGATCCCATCCCGCCAGGGCCTGCAAGTGGCTGAAGTGGTGGAGTCGCTTCCAGGTGGCGGTGAGAGCGCTGTAGGCCGGCTGGTTCATTCGGTAAGTCCTGTTGTGGGCGGAATCGAAGCCGGCCACTCCGGGCGCGGAGGGTGCCGGCAAAGGCGATATTGTGACCGATGCGGCCAGCCACTGCACATGCCAGCGGCACAGCGGCGCTCCGGGAAATTTCAGAGCGCGGGTTTGCTGACCATCAGCACCACCGCCACCAGCGGCAATGCAGTTGCCACGCCGCCCCACAGTTCCCAGCGCAGGCTCAGGCGGCGGTATTGCGCGTCGTCGAAGGCACCGGAGGCGGTGGCCAGTGTCCGCAGCTGCCGCTGGAGCGGAGCGACGAACACGCCGAAGGTGACCCCCGACAGGCTCAACGCCAATACCGACCAGAAGATCCAGCCGGTGCGCAGCAGCGGCAGGCCACCGGCCACCGCCGCGGCAATGCCGGCACTGGTTAGGACCACGACGGCGGGAATGGTCATCCAGCGGTCGCTGCGAATGATGCCGTCCATGGTGAAGGCCAGCAGTTCACGATTCATGGTGCGCAACGCGTGGCGGTGCCAGAACAGGCCGGTGATGATGTTGCCGAGGAACAGCACCATCGCCAGCAGGTGCAGCAACTTCCAGAATGTGTACATGGCCAGCCTCCTGCGAATCCGGCGAAGCGCCGGGAAGGCGAAATAGTGACAGGTCAGGCGGCTGGCGCACCCTCACCAGCCGACGAGTCGACGTGCCGTGGGTGCCATTGGCGCCAGCGTGTCGCGAGCAGGGACGCCTTGCGAGCCTCACCGGCGCAAAACCCGGTGTCTGATTCCAAACTCAAGCGCTGGCGCGCCTTCCAGAGCAAAAATGCCCTGGGAGGCGCGCCAACGCTGGACTTTTTTGGTTCCTATACTACTTTCCCAATGCGGCCGGCGCTGGTGGCACCTTGCGCGCCTTGGTCGCGCTGGGCGTATCGCCGAGGCGCTGCATCACCGACTTGATGGCGGCATCGAGCTGTGTGTCGCGGCCCTTGTTCACTTCCGCCGGATCGAGGACCACGTCGATGTCCGGCGCCACGCCTTCGTTCTCCACACGCCACTCTTTTTCGGGGGTGAAGAAACGGAAGAACGGCACGGTCAGCGTGCCGCCGTCGATCAGCGGCGGATTGGCGGAGATGCCGATCAAGCCGCCCCAGGTGCGCTTGCCGATCAATGGGCCCAGTCCCATGCGTTTGAAGGCGTAGGGCAGGAAATCCCCTCCCGAGCCGGCGTCCTGGTCGATCAGCATGGCCTTGGGCCCGTAAATGGCGCCGCCGGGCGTTTCAAAGGTCAGTCCGTCACGATCCTTCCAGCCGGCCAGGTGCGTGCGGCTCAGCACGTCGGTGACGTAGTTGGCCGCCTGCCCACCGCTGTTGCGCCGGTCGTCGACGATGATGCCGTCCTTTTCCACCTGCGCGAAGAACATGCGGTTGAAGTGCTTGTAGCCGTCGCCTGCCGTGTCGGGCAGATAGACATAAGCCACACGACCGTTGGTGGCCTTTTCCACGGCCTGGCGGTTGCGCTCGATCCAGTTCCACTGCCGCAGCGAGGCTTCGCTGGCGATGGGCTGCACCACCACGTTGCGCGAAGCCTTGCCCGACGCATCAGCGGCGATCGTCAGCGTGACTTGCTTGCCCACCGTGTTTTCCAGGAAGGCGTACAGGTTTTCCTTGCCCGACACCGGGCGGCCATTGACCGCCATGATGTAGTCACCCGCTTTCACACCCAGGCCGGCCACCGCCAGCGGTGATTTCATGAACGGATTCCAGCGATCGCCCGGGTAAATGTGCTTGATGCGGTAGTGGTCGTTTTCCACCGCGAAATCGGCACCGAGCAGGCCGGTGGCCGAGGGGCGTTCACGATGCACGTCGCCGCCAATCACATTGTTGTGCGCCACCTGCAACTCGCCGATCATTTCGCGCAGCACTTCGTTGAGGTCCTCGCGACGTTGCACATGCGCGACCAGCGGCTGGTAACGCGCGCGCACCGCGTTCCAATCCAGGCCATGCAGGTTGGCGTCGTAGAAGAATTCCTTTTCCATCAGCCAGGTTTCGTCGAAGATGTGCTGCCATTCCTGGCGCGGATCGACCACCATGCCGACCTGGCTCATGTCGATGGGCTTGGCATCGAGCTTTTCGTTGGCGTCGGCGATTTCGAGCTTGCCGCGGTTGTATTGCAGCAAGAGTTTCTTGCCGTCGGCGCTGATGCTGAAGTTCTGCACGCCCTGCTTGATGGACTTGGATTTGCGCTCTTCGAAGTTGAAGCGATACAGCTCGGCATTGCCGGGCGACTCGGCCTCGGGTGGCTCGTTGCTCACGCCGGGCTGGCGACGTTCGAGGTAGAACAGCGCGCCGTCGGACGCAATCGCGAGGCTGTCGTAGCTGCGCTCGGCCAGCGGCAGTGCCACCACGCGCTGCTGCAGGCCATCGAAATCAATCTTCACCGGTTTCGGCGGTTCCGGTTTGGCGGCAGGCTTGGCGGCGGCAGCGGGCTTGGCCGCATCCGGCTTGGCGCCGTCGGCCGGCTTTGCGGCTTCGCCGTCCTTCGGGGCGTCCTTGGCGGCATCCTTGGGTGGCTCCTTCTTGTCCTCTTCATCACCCGTGCGTGGCGCCATCGGTGACTTGCCGTCTGCGGCCAGCACCAACGCATAAATGCCGTCGCGCACCGGACGCTCCTGCGACGACATATCCAAGCCGACCTGCGACGGGCCGGTATTGATCGACGCTGTGAAGTAGAGATAGTCGCTGCCGGCAAACACCGGATCGTCGGCGTAGCTCAGGCCATCGGTGACGGCCACGCTCTTGCCGGTGGTGAAGTCGTAGATGCGAATGTGGTTGAACAGGTTCTCGCCCGCGATCGCATACGCCAGCCAGCGGCTGTCCTGCGAAATCGAGACGCGGAACGGGCCGCGGCGTTTGCGGTTGTCGATGAGTTTGGTCGCGCCGTTGGCGAGTGTGATCGCATACAGGTTCAGGTGATTGTCCTGGTAGACGATGGTCTTGCCGTCGGGCGACCAGGCCAGCAGGGTGAAGTAGCCGTTCTTGCCCAGTTCCAGCGTTTGCGCTTTTTCCAGGCCTGCCTGGTCACGCAACACCAGCTTGTGATGCATGCCCGAGTCGGAGATGTAGGCGACGCGCTTGCCGTCGGGACTCCACAAGGCATCCTTCTCGCGCACGCCGGCTGTCGCCGTGAGGTTGCGCACCGAGCCGTCCTTCACCGGCACGGTGAAAATATCGCCGCGCGCGCTCACCACCACGCGTTTGCCGGTGGCCGAGAGTTTTGCCGAGGTCATCACCGAAGCGGCATCTTTCCACTGCGGCCGGGCCTGGATGGCTTGCGTGGCGAGGTTGATGGGCAGTTCGCGGATGGCGCCGGTGGCGACGTCAATTTCCTTCAGGCGGCCACCGACCTCGAACACGACGGTGTTGCCGAATGCGCCCGCGCTTTTCACATCCCACACGGTTTCCTTGGTGAGTTGCCTGACGGTTTTCGCTTGCGCGCTGTAAAGGAACAGATTGGCCGCGCCATCGTTGCGATCGGAAATGAAAACGATGTCGTTCCCCACCCACATCGGGTTGGAGTCGCTGGCATTCACATGCGGAATCGATTCCCAGGCACCCGTGGCCGTGTCCATGATCCAGATCGGCGGCGTGCTGCCGCCGCGATTCTGCCGCCAGCCCGCGCCGCCGGAATGCGACATGCGATAAGGCCGGTAGGCCAGGCGCTTGCCGTCGGGTGACCAGACGCCTTCAAACGCCTGCGCTTCCATCAGTTTTTTCTCGAAGCCGCCCTCGACCGACACTTCATACAGCTGGTTGCTGCGGCCATTGCCGATTTCGCGAGGCGAAGCGAACAGCACGCGCTTGCCATCCACGCTCCAGCCGGTGGCCGTGTCGGTGCCGGGATGCCAGGTGAGTCGCTTGGGCTGGCCGCCATCGACCGACACCACGTACACATCGGTGTTGCCGTCGTAGCGCGCGGTGAACGCAATCCATTTGCCGTCCGGCGAAAACACCGGGCCGACTTCATCCGCGGGATGCGCGGTGAGGCGCACCGGGTTTTGGCCATTGCGATTGGCCAGCCAGATGTCGCCGGCATAGACAAAGGCAAGATGGTCGCGCGAAATGGCCGGCTGCCGGATCAGCAGCGTCTGCCCGGATTGCGCACTGGCCGAAAATCCAGCCAGCGCCAGGATTGCTGCAACGCAGCAGCGCTTGATCACCCAGAAAACCTTCATTTTTTCTCCCCGAACCGCGTGTGAATGAACGTGACGTTTTATCTGCATTTGCCGCCGAACACAACTGGACACGCGCGGTGGAATTGTGCCGGTCTGTATCAATGCCCAATTTTCACGCTTGGACTAGACTCGAACCGAGTCGCGCCCACGCGGCCGTGGCACGGCGGCGTTCAAGAAAAACAGACAGGAGGAGTCGTCATGCAAGTCCACATCAAGGTGTTTGCCCTATTACTGTTGTCGTTCACCAGTGCCGGCTTGCTGGCGAATACCCCGGCCGAGGTACCGCCGCCGCTGAAAGTTGCCATGGAGGAATTCATGGTGCCCTCCGGCGATGCGGGCATCGATTTGTACGTGCGCAACAAGCACCCGCTGGGCGTGAGCGCGTTCCCCAACGAAAAGATCCTGCTGTATGTGCACGGCTCGACCTATCCGTCCGAAACCGCATTCGACTTGCAACTGAACGGCATGTCGTGGATGGACTACATCGCCAGCCACGGCTACGACGTTTACCTGGTGGATTTGCGCGGCTACGGCAAGTCCACGCGCCCGCCGGAGATGGGTCAGCCACCGGAAATGAACGGCCCGATCGTGCGCACCGAACAAGCGGTGAAGGACGTGGGCGCGGCGGTAAATTTCATCCTCAAGCGGCGCGGCGCCTACAAGCTGAATCTGCTGGGCTGGTCGTGGGGCACATCCATCATGGGCTGGTACACCACACAGAACAATGACAAGGTGAACAAACTGGTGCTGTACGCGCCGCAATGGGTGCGCAACACGGCGGCATTGACCGACAGCGGCGGAAAGATCGGCGCCTATCGCACGGTTTCAAAAGATGCCGCCAAGGCGCGCTGGCTGACCGGCGTTCCCGAGGACAAGAAGGCCACGCTGATTCCGCCCGGCTGGTTCGAAGCCTGGGCCGACGCCACCTTCGCCACCGACCCGATCGGATCAAAACTCACGCCGCAGACATTGCGCGCGCCCAACGGCACCGTGCAGGACACGCGTGATTTCTGGGCCGCCGGCAAGCCGCTCTACGACCCCGGCCTGATCAAGGTGCCGGTGTTTCTGGCCCACGCCGAATGGGACCAGGACCTGCCGAGTTACATGCTCTACGCCTACTTCGAAAAACTCACCGGCGCCACCTACAAGCGCTACGTGCAAATCGGCGAGGGCACGCATACGGTCATCATGGAATAGAACCGCATGCAGCTGTTCACCTCGGTTCAGCAGTTCCTCGACGAGAAATTCACGGCGGGCAAGTAACTTGAGTTAGCCCCACACCCGGCAAGCAAACTCCAGCACTGGCGCGGCGTTCCGGCCACTTTCGGCCTGGGACGCACGCCAGTTCTGGAGTTTCAGATTGCGATGCGGGCTTCCAGTCTGATGGACATGGCACGCCCCGGCGGACGGGAAAATGTCATTTAACATGCCGGCACCACGAACAATGACAGGTGGCCATTGCTGAACTCAATTCGTACCCTGCGCGTAACGTCCAATCTGCTGGCGATGCTCGCCCTGTGGTCAAGCTTCGCCTGGGCGAACCCGACCATGATGCCGCTGCCAGTAATGAAGGTCACCGGCCTCTCGGTTGAAGGAAAGAGCGTCGAAAGCCTGGATGGTGTGGAGATTCAGCCACTGCCGACGCGCAAGCCTGCGACCACCCGTCTGGCAATCGGCAGCCTCCTGACACGTGGCAGCATCATCGCCGTTCCTGGGCGCGCGTCGGTGAGGCTGCAATCCAACAACGGCGTCTTGATTCGTCTTGGGCCGGGCAGCAAGCTTTATGTAGATGCCGTGGCCGAGGGGCAAGAGATTTACGACCTGATACTTGGATCGGCGTGGATCAACATGCCGCAGCCGTTGCGAATGCTCGCCATGAAGCACGGTTCCATTGCAGGTCTTGCGCGGGCCGCGACGTTCAAGGCTGAAGTGGTGCGCCCGGACGTGGAGTTTCGCTACACGGTGGAGCGTGGCGATTTGGATGTGGAGCAGCGCGTGAATCTGGTGGATGGCACGCGCAAGCGCCCACTCGTCCTGTATGAGCGCAGCACGCTTCAGGCCGGACAATCGCTCGTTGCGAGCGATGATCAGGTGCGTCGCAAGGAGCTTCGTTTTGACGACGAGACTGCTATCGACAAGTATGTCCGCGACCAGTTGCGCGAGGCAGAGGACACCAGGAATCCAACGAAGATTGCCACTGCACTGCGACGGGCGGTTCGCGTGGCCTTGCACTACCAAAAGATCAAGGAGGCCATCGGATACTTTGAGCGCTGGGCCGCGTTGCCGGACTCACTGCCGCTTGAATTGAGTTCCTTTGCAGATTCGATCGCTTACAACTGCGGGCAGGCAAAGGACGATGAATGCGCGCTGACCTACTACCGGAAGTCCCTGGCGCTGACGGCATCGCTCTACCCGGACGGCCTGCACGGGGCAGTTGCGGAGATCGGCTTGCGGGCCGCGAAGCTGCGCGCGAAGCTGGAAAGTGCGGAGCAGGTTGGCAGCGCACTTGCCGATGCGGAGAAACTCCGCACAAGGTGGCTTGAGGGAACAGACCGCAGCCCGAAAATTGTCGAGCGCGCGCCGGTGAATTACCCGCGGAACATGCAGCGTTGGGGCATTGGTGCGCAGGGTCTGGTTGAGTTCATAGTTGGCGAGGACGGGCAGGCACGTGACCTGCGAGTCCTCCAGTCCCCGCATCCCGCCTTTGAGCTGGCCATCGTCAAATCGATACTGGCGAGCAAGTACAAGCCGGCGACATTGGAGGGCGTTCCGATTGCCGCAAAAATTACCATGCCATTTACGTTCAGTTTCGAAAGCTCAATCAAACCGGATGGCGAATCGGCCTACGAATTCAGCCCCGCCACCGACCCGAAACTCCCGCACGGGTTGCAATACGACCAGCCACCGCGAGTCAAAGTTGCCGGGCCCGTGGTCTATCCCAGGCACCTCGTGGAAAGTGAGACCACCGGTTCTGCCAGGCTGGCGATCGCGTTAGATACCAAGGGGAACGTGCGTGGCGTCAAGCTGCTGGAGGCGACACATCCCGACTTTGGCGCTGCCGCTGTTGCCATGATGCAGGCGTGGGAATTCCTGCCCGCACGCAAGAATCAGGCGCCGGTCGAGTCTGTTTTCGTATTCACACAAAAATTTCGTTGGGACGAACGCGACACTGGCCTCGGCACCAACACGCGCCTACTGTTGCGAGCGCTCGCGTCCAAGAGCAACGAAGTCGTGGAAACGAGCGCGCTGGATTCGAATCCGCGCATCCTGTATCAAACGCAGCCTGTCGATCCACGGCCAGCCACTGGCGCAGGCGCACTGCCGGAAGACGTCGTCATCGAGTTCTTCATTGATCCAGATGGCATGGTGCAGCTCCCGCGCGTCATCTCCGCCAAGAGTCTTGAGCTTGGCTGGGCCGCAGCCACAGCGGTACGACGGTGGGTCTTTGAAACGCCGAGGGTCAAGGGCGAACCTGTCTTTGCCCGGCGCGAATTGCGCTTTTCATTCCAATAGCGATCACTGAAAGGTGCCGACCGCATTCGCGTAGAGTGCAGCCTCAACGACAGGACTACACTTGGAGCTTCCTACCAAGTCGGGAAAGCTGGCACCATTGAACGAATCTCGCATCACCTGGCAGGAATTCAACAAGCAACGCTCGGCCCGCTGGCGCGCTGAAAACGGCATGGCGCCACCCAAACGCGTGGTCGTTGCCGATGACACCATGACGGCCAATGACGCGTATCGGCTCGCCTCCGAGGGAACGGCCCTGTTGTGGCGCGGCGACTTTCAGAACGCGAAACAACTGATGCAGGCCATGGGCCGGCGCATCGATGCCAAGGCGGCGCGCAAGCCGAAAACGCCCGCCACGCTGCGTGACGCGTTCAACCTGCATCGCCAGGCGCAGGCGCAACGCGCCCGCACGCTGGCCATGGTGCTGCTGCCGTTCGATCCCGACTACAGCGTTCCCTTGCGACGCGCGCCGGACGCGCAACGCGCCTGCGTGGAGGCCTGGGGCCCGCCGGATGGCAGCCCGGTGGTGGCCTCCCTGCGCGAACTGCTGGGCATCATCGGCGCGTACGAATGGCGCCGCAAGGGCGTCGAGGTAGCGGCACTGGGCGATCGCGTGCATCCGCATTACGGCGTGTTCGCGCCGATCCGCAGCGAATACGTCGATATGGTGGCGACCGCACCGCTGCCCACGCCCTTACCGGCGCTGGCGTTCGATATCGGTACCGGCACCGGGGTGCTGGCCGCACTGCTCGCCAAGCGCGGTGTGGCCAAGGTGATTGCCACCGATCAGGACCCGCGCGCGCTGGCCTGCGCACGCGAAAACCTGCAGCGCATGAAACTCGCCGATCGCGTCGAGGTAATCGAGGCAGACCTGTTTCCTGAAAGCCGTGCGCCGCTGGTCATTTGCAACCCGCCGTGGCTGCCCTCGCGGCCCTCGTCCGCGATGGAACGTGCGATCTACGACCCCGACAGCAGCATGCTGCGCGGCTTCCTTGCGGGCCTCGCCGCGCACCTCGCACCCGGCGGCGAAGGCTGGCTGATTCTTTCGGATCTGGCCGAGCACCTCGGTCTGCGCACGCGCGAAAGTTTGCTGGAATGGATCGCCGCCGCGGGGCTGGTTGTGTTTGACCGCATCGACACACGGCCGACGCATCCGCGCGCCGGCGATGCGGGCGACCCGCTGCACGCGGCGCGCGCGCAGGAAGTCACGTCGCTCTGGCGACTGCGCGCGAAAGGCTGATCATGCGTCCGCCGCCGGCGCGCGGCGTGCGGCGCGCCGGCTGCGATAGTGCGCGAGAGGGATGACGCGGCAGCCGCCACGGCGCGGTGGTGCCGGCAACAACTCCTCCAGCAGCCACCAGTACCAGGCGTACGACTCGGCATGGCCGTCGTTTTGCACGCTCACCAGGAACGCCGAACGATTGTCGCTCATCATGCCGGTTGCCGGAATCTGCGGCAGCGCCGGGTCGCGCGCGTCGCGGACCTTCACCGCGATGGTGCGCGCCGGTTGCGCGGACAGCAGACGATGACAGGTCTGCTCGTCTTTCATGTCGAGGTAGAAACGGGGTGATTCGGTTGTGTTCATGGCAACGCTCCCATCCTGTAGGCGGCAGACCGTTCGGCCCGTCGACAGTTCCCACGTTAGAACCAGGCGGGCGCGAAGAATATGGCGTTCCTCACACAAGCGGGCAGACGCCGCCGGACGGTAGTGGTTTTTGGTGAACCATTGTGAAATGGGCGCGGCGCGCGGCTATTCCGGATCGTGGCAGCAGATGCACAGCTTGTTGCCGTCCGGATCGCGGCAATACGCGCCGTAGTAATGGGCGTGGTAATGCGGCCGCAGTCCGGGTGGGCCCTCGCACGTACCGCCGTTGGCCAGTGCGATCCGGTAGGCCTCGGCAACCGCGGCGCGGTTCGGTGCCAGCAACGCCACCATGTGGCCGTTACCGGCGCCGGCCGCCATTCCGTCATACGGCTTGCCGATGATGAACAGCGGTCGCGGCGCGGCGGGCGACACCCACGCGGCCCAGGGCTTGGTGTCGTCGCGGAATTTGAGCGCCAGGCCAAGCACGATCATGAGCGGCGTATAGAACGCAAAAGCCCTGCCGAAATCAGTGATGCCGATGTAAACGTGCGAAATCATGCTCGACAGCAATGGCGCGCCCGGGCGCAGCAAGCGACGCTCAAAACCGCGTGCCGACGGCGAGGCGCCACATGTCCTCCGCCGTGAAGTTCACCTTGGGATCAAACGCCAGGCGCAGGAAGACTCGCGGCCAGTCGTAGGTAAGGCTCGCCACGGTCTTGCGGATCGACTCACCATCGACCAGGCCGCGCTTGTGCAGCACGTCGAGCGTGAATCGTTCGCCACCTCCCAGCGATTTACGGTACACGGCATGCAGGTGGCGTTCATCGGGGTTCTCGCGGTCATCGCGCACCCACACCACTGCCAGCGACTCACCCGCGCCGCGCCAGCCGCCGCTGACCGACCACGAGTCATTGGGATCGAAGTTCAGGTTCCAGTTGGGCTTCAGGTTTGTCCGTCCAAAGCCGGCGCCGATATACCAGGTTTCGCCCGTTTCAATGCCGGCGCTCCAATTGAAATACCCGCGCGAGGCAAGTTGTGCCGAAGGCGTCAGCCGCACACCGCCTACTTCAAACGTGTTGTCCCAACCGGCGCGGCCCCGGCGCTCATCGCGCCTGGACGACTGGTAGTAACCGAGCCAGGTGTCGCCGAAAGCGTCGGCGTGCCGCAGGTTCAGGTCAGTGGCGTTGCCGGTTTCGGCGAAATGATAGAGGCCCAGCGTCAGTTTATTGGCGGGTTTTTCCGCTTGGCCCGCGGCATCGTCGGCATACGCGGCGCGAACGGCCAGCAAGGCAATCAACAGCAACGCGAGGTGGACGGCAAACCGGCGGCTTGCTGCGCGCGGGAAGTTTTTCATCCCGGCATTCTAGTCCGCCGCGTTCGCCAATGCCCTGCCCTCCAGCGCACGCAGAAAGTGAAAAGGGCCGCGAGGCCCTTGCCTTCCCTCATGGCCGCGGGCGCCGTCAGGGCTCCCGCGAGAACTTCTGCACGCGCTTGCCGCTGTCGACTTCGCCGGCGTACAGATTGCCGGCGGGATCGACAGCGAGGTCATGGACCCAGTGGAATTCACCGGCATAGCGGCCCGGCCGCCCGCGCGCAGCCGACACCAGCGATCCGCTGCACACGGCACGCGCGCAGGAGGTGACATCGCTGTGGAGATTGCGCGCCAAGCCCTGAACGGGGCGCTGATTGCTGAACCGCGCGCGAGCATCAATGTGGTGCGCCAATGGCCAAGGTCTCGGCGACTTGACGTGCCTCAACGCATTCCGCACCCGACACGGTACAGTGCAGGTCGCTGCGCGCGGTCCCTCGTCACGCCGCAAAAAATCGCGCCGGCAAACCGGCAGCGCCGGCCACCCTCCCCGTTTACCGCATGCATCGCACCATCTTCACCACCCCCGTCGTCAACACACTGCTGCGCGCGTTTTCGATTGCCTTTCTCAAGCTGGCCGGCTGGCGCGTCGAGGGACGCTTGCCGGACGACGCCGGCAAGGCGGTGTTGATCGCCGCGCCGCATACCAGCAACTGGGACCTGCCGTTCACGCTGATGGTCGCGTTTGTGCTGCGCCTGAACATCTACTGGATGGGCAAGGACACGCTGTTCAATTTTCCCTTCGGGCCGGTGATGCGCTGGCTGGGCGGTATCGCCGTCAACCGGCGCGAATCAACCAACCTGGTGGCGGCTTCCGCCGCGGCCATACGCGCCGCGCCGGACCGGCTGCAGCTCATCGTGCCGCCTGAAGGCACGCGCAGCAAGACCCGCTACTGGAAAACCGGCTTCTATTACATCGCGCTGGAAGCCGGTGTGCCCATCATCATGGCCTACATGGACTACACACAAAAACGCAGCGGTCTTGGCCCGCTGCTGGTGCCGACCGGCGACATCGACGCCGACATGCTGACCGTCAAGGCGTTCTACGCGCAGTTTGAAGGCAAGAACGCCACGCAGTTCGAATCACACTGATCGTTGCCCGCCGGCGCTTACTCGGGATCGTGACAGCAGACGCAAAGCTTGTTGCCGTCGGGATCACGAAAATAGGCGCCGTAGTAGTTGGCGTGGTACTGCGGACGCAATCCCGGCGCCCCCTCACAGGTGCCGCCATTGGCCAGCGCCACGCGATGCGCGCGATCCACCACGGCGCGATTGGCGGCCAACAGCGCCGTCATCTGGCCGTTGCCAGCGGACGCCTCGAGGCTATTGAACGGCTTGCCGATGATGAACAGCGGACGGGTTGCGGTTGGTGAAACCCACGCGGCCCACGGCACGGAGGCATCGCAAAATTTCTGCTGCAGGCCGAGAGCAGCCATCAGCGGCGCATAGAAACGCGCCGTGCGATCAAAGTTGCTGACACCCACAAACACGTGCGAAATCATGCCCGCCTCGCTAAAACTTGCACCGGGATTACGGCCGCGGACGCGTCTGCTGCCAATGGGCCACGCAGGCGCGCGCCAGCGCGGCGGTTGAATCGACGCAGCGGTCGCGCAGGGGGGACTGCACGGCATCGAGCGCCAGGGGCACTTCGGTACAGGCCAGCAACACCACGCGGGCACCATCGTCGAGCAGGGTGCGGACGACGCGGCTGAAAATTTCCCCGCCGGCTTGCAGATCGCCACCCTTGACCAGATTGATCGCCGGCAAAATTTCATGGTCCAGCATCGAGTCGGCCGGCAGCACCGGCACACAACCGATGGCGGCAAGTCGCGCATCAAACAGTTTTGCGGCCAGCGTCGCGCGGGTGGCGACGATGGCGATGCGATCGCCCGGCACCGCCACTGCGCCGACCTCGCCGCAGGCCGCATCGACGATGCTCAGGAACGGTACCGGGCAATCCGCGGCGAGCGCGTCGTACCAGAAATGCGCGGTGTTGCAGGGCATGGCCAGCGCCGTGGCACCGGCGTGCAACAGCCGGTCGCGCGCCGCGCGCAGCGCCGGCAGCGGCGACTCGCCATCGGCAAGAATGGCCGGCGGTCGCGGCGGGATGCGCGGATCCGACAGGATCAGCAGCGGCACATGATCGGCATCGCCTTGCGCCGGCGTCGCGGCGAGCACCTTGGCGAAGAAATCTGCCGTGGCGAGCGGGCCCATGCCGCCGAGTATGCCGATCACGCGGCCTTGCCTCGTTTCTGGCCCTTCACGGCTTTTGCACCCTTGGCATCCTTTGCCTCTGCCTTTTTCCGATCGGTTTCTCCCAGCATTTCCAGGTAGCGCTGGATATAAGCCTTGGCCGGTATGCGCCGGATGGCCTCGGCCACCACCGCCAGCGGCACATCCTCCAGCTTTTTGAAACGCACGCAGGCTTTGCCCATGTCCAGTTTCTTGCCCGCCTTCATCCACGCCTCGCGAAACCAGTGTGCATCAGGTGTTTCGCCGGTCGCGCCTTCCGCGCAACCACAATACACGCCCATCATGTAGAGCGACATGTAGTTCTTCTGCGATGCCAGCGCAGCGAACGGCAACGGCTGTTTGGGATCGCAGTGATAGCCGGCCGGGAACACCTCGTGCGGCACGAAGTAGCCGATCATGCCGTATTGAATGCCTTCGCGATAACCGGCATCAAGATTGTCCAGGATCACCGTGCGCACGGCCTCGATGGCGCCGCGCCGGTCGTCCGGCAGTGCAGCCAGATACGCGTTGACGCTCGTCGCCTTGGATTGCATGTGCGCCTCTCGAGACAATGCCGGTTCGCCAGATTAGCGGCCGCCGGCAGGCAGCGCAAGACGCCTCAGAGCCGCATCGCCGTGGCCATGCGGGCATGCTCGCGGACGATGCGTTCTGTCGTCAGCGGATCGGCTTCCAGCCGCGTCTCGCCGCGCTCGTAACTGCCGCCGAGCAGGATGCCGTCGGCACGCGGAAACATGTACAGCAGGCCCTCGCCGCTGCCGTGCGTAACGTAGTCGACGCGCTCGTCCGGCGCCACGAACGCCAGCTGGCCGCGCACGGGGATGAGCTGGTCGTCACCGAACAAGTTCGCCGCGCCCAGGCCGGTACAATTCACCAGCACGCGTTCGTCCAGGGTTTGCAATTGGCCGGCATCGTGAAACGCGCGCACGGTGATGCGACCTCCGGCTTCACGCACCTCCTCCATGAGGCGCGGCAGGAAAATGGCCGGTTCGATAAGCAGCGACAGGTGCCGCAGCACATGCGGCGCGGCAAACGGGTGTTCGTCCGGCGCAAGCACGGCGATGCCGGGAAAGAGTTCCGGCCAGCGGTTTAGGTAGAACACATCCTCTGCGGTCCGCGGTTTGTCGTTGAGGTGATAATTTTCCTTCCAGCTGACGCCGTAATTCCGGCCGGCCAATCCGGCGAAGGTTGCGTGCGAATGCTTCAGTGCCTCGACGAACTGAGCTTCAAAGGCCGGCGCGATTTCGCTGCGCTGAAATACGCTGGTCGGTGCCCACAGGCCACCCGCCACATCCGAGGTCGTATTCGGGGGCAGGTCTTTGGCATAAATAGTGACCTGCCAGCCACGCTGCTGCAATACTCGCGCGGTGGTCAGGCCGATCACACCGCAGCCGATCACGGCAGCGCGCTGCTCGACAAGATCCGGCAATTCGCGTGCGGCCAGCATCGCTGAGCCCCAGGACATGGTGATGCCGCCGCCACCGTGGCCGTAGTTGTGGATCAGCAGCTTGTCGCCCATGCGTTCGCCGCGCACCACAAAGCCCGCGGCGCGAAATGGCCGCAGCCCGGCGCGGGTACGCGTGACCTGTTCCATCGAAATGGCGGCGCGAGCAAACGGCTGCTTCGACAGCGGGCGGCGGTAATCATCCGCGCCGCGCCAGCCGGGCACTGCACAGCCCGCCAATGCCAGCGCACCACTTACCGCCGATGCCTGCTGCAACCAGCGGCGGCGCGCAAGATTGGCCGGCAAACTCATTGACCGATGTCCAGCGGCGCGGCGCGCAGGTCCGGCACCTCTGGCGGCGCCACCGCGTAATCGTTGGCTTTCTTGCCCTGCAGGTAAATATCGAACCAGTTGACGATATGCTGCAGGCGCTCCACGCGATGCCAGGGTTTGCCGGCTCGCGACAGGTCGTGCGATTCGCCGGGGAAGCGCACCATCACAGTGGGTATCTTCTTGTATTTCAGCGCGCGGAATATCTGGTCGCCGCCGCTCTCGGCAGGCGTGCGCGAATCGACGTCACCGAGGATGAACATGGTCGGTGTCTTGATGTTGTTGATGAAATTCATCGGCGAGCGCTCGCGGTATTCCTTCGGGTCTTCAAACGGCGGCTTCCTGAACCAGTTGGCCTGGAACAGGGTGAAATCGGCCGAATACCACCACGCGCTCCAGTCGCTGATGTCGCGCTGCGCAACCGCGGCGGCGAAGCGATCGGTGTGGCCGATCGCCCAGTTGGTGAGCAGGCCACCGCCGCTGCCGCCGGTCACGCCCATGCGTTTGTCGTCCACCCAGCCGCGCTTGATGAGCTCATCGACGCCGGCCATCAGGTCGCGGAAATCATCGCCCGGGTAGCGGTACTGGATGACATTGGCGAACTCTTCTCCGTAAGTGGTGCTGCCGCGTGGATTCGGATACAGCACCACGTAGCCGCGCGCCGCCATCCACTGCATCTCGTGAAAGAACGTGTAGCCGTAGGCGGCGTGCGGCCCGCCGTGGATGTTGAGGATCAGCGGATACTTTTTCTTCGCATCGAAATCCGGCGGCAGCTGCACCAGCGCATGGATTCTGCGGCCGTCAAAGCTGCGGTACCAGACATCCTGCGGCGCGCTCAGCGTGAGGGAGGCGAACTGCCGGTCGTTAAGGCCGGTGATGCGCTGTTGCCCGCCCTCAGGCGGCACCAGGTAAAGCTCACTGGGTTGCAGAGCATTGGAAATGCCGGCCACCAGCACACCACCACCCGCAGCGTAGTGCGTCACCGCCTGATCACCGCGCGTGACGGCGCTGATTTTTCCCGTGGACAGATCAATGCGCTCGAGATTGGCGCGGCCTTCCTTGCCCACCATGACCGTCAGCGAGGTGCCGTCCGCGCTCCAGATCGGCCGGCTTTCGCCCCCGGCGCGCGGTGCGCCCATGTCTCCAATGATGCCGCCGCCGATGTCCCAGTCGTATTTGGCCGTGAGATTCCTGGCCGCGCCTGGTGAGCGTAAATCCAGCAACCACAGGTTGGTGCGCGTGTGTGATTGCACCGGCGCGCTGAGGGTGCCGAGAAACGCCAGCTTGTCGCCTTGCGGGCTGACCGAGATGGCGTTGAGGCGGCCCGGGAAGCGGGTGACTTCCTTTGCGTCGCCGCCTGTGGCCGGAACCACGTAGATGCCGCGGCTCGTCAGTTGGTAGTACGGTTCAAGCTCCCGCTCGGAGGAGAAATAGATGCGCGCGCTGTCCGGCGACCAGGCGATGTCGGCTTCATCGAACTCGCCGCGCGTGAGCTGGCGCGGGGCGACCGGTTTGGACTCGGCAGCCTCCGCCGCGAACCCCACGCTCCAGACATGTCGCGGCCGGCTGAAATCAAGATAGCCGATGCCATTCGCCCGATACACCGCACGCGTCACCACCCGCACATCGGTGTCGCGCAGCGGCTTGCACTCCTCGGACGGCAGCGCGCTGGTAGGTGCGGCATCCTTCGCCTTGAACTTTCGCTCCTCGCAGGCCGCGCTGGCGAGGTCCTGGTTGTTGGCGGCACTGAGGAAGGCGATGGACTTGCCGTCCGGCGACCACGACGGTTGCGATACGCCCATCGGCTGGCGCGTGAGCTGTTGCGGTTCGCCCCCATCCATCCGCAACACATACAGTTGCGACGGCTGTGGCTTGCCGTCTTTTTCGATCGACCGCAGGAAAGCAAGGTATTTGCCGTCCGGCGACCAGCGCGGCGATGCGTCGCGCGGACCGCTGGTGAGCCGCTGCAGGTCTTTGCCGTTGGTGGCGACGCGATACAGCGCGGTCTCGTAGTCGGCGCGCTTGTCGTCGACCCTGACGACGACGAATGCGACGTGGCTGCCGGACGGCGCGACCTGATGATCGCCGATCCAATGGAAGCGGAACAGGTCGTGCTCGGTGATGTTGCGCTTTGCTGTTGCGGGCTCGTTCGCAGCGTGCGCGGCATTTGCGAGTGCTGCGGCAACACACAGCAGCAACGCGGCGAAGGGTTGCAAGACTTTCATACGGCTCTCCCGGCTCATGCTCCACCGGCCGGCAAAGCGAGCCAAACTGTACCGAAGCACCGCATTAACGTCAAAGATTGCGCTGTCGCAGGGTGCCGGCCGAGTGCCGATTGGAACCCGGCTAAGATGTACGCATCTGTCGACCTCCGGAAGCGTTCGGGTGGCGACGGCGATTGCCCGCAAGCCAGCACATGTGACGAACCACCTCGAATGACGACCCGGGCCGCGCCCGGGCGCGCGATTCCGAAACAGCAAGAGAAATGAACATTGAAACTCCAGCACTGGCGCGGCACTCCGGGCAAAATCGCGCCATGAGCCGCGCCGATGCTGGGGCTTTGCCTGCCAATGTGGGCGGACGACGATGAAACGCGTGCAGCGTGTGTTGCAGCGGGTGTTGGCGCCGGCCTGCGCCGTCCTTGCCTTGCTCGCGCTACCTGCAGGGGCCGAGCCGTTTCCCGCCAAGCCCATCCGCTGGATCATCGCCGGCCCCGCAGGCGGCTCGCTGGATGTCATCGCCCGGTCCATGCAGGAGGTGTTGCGCGCCGATCTGCGCCAGCCGATCATCATCGACAATCGCGCCGCTGCCGGCGGCACTATCGCCACCAACGAAGTGGCGAAGAGCGCACCCGATGGCCACACTTGGCTGCTGGGATTCAACGGCCCGCTGGCGTTCGCCCCACATCTGTATCGCAACCTGCCCTACCAGCCGCAGCGCGATCTGGCGCCGGTGGCCATGACCACCGCGCAACCGAACCTGATTGCGATCGGCAGCAGCTTTCCCGCCGGCACGCTGCGCGAACTGGTCGATGCGCTGCGGGCGAGCACCGGTAAATACGCCTACGCATCGGTAGGCAACGGCAGTTCCTCGCACCTCACCATGGAGCACTTCAAGGCGCTGACCGGCACCACCATCCTGCACGTGCCGTTCAATGGCGGCGGCCTGCCCGCCATCCAGGCACTCGTCAGCGGCGATGCGCACATCATTGCCACCGTGCCCACCACGCTGATGCCACAGATCGCCGCCGGCAGGATGAAGGCCATCGCCGTCACCGGTGCGACGCGTTACGCGTTGTTGCCGGACGTGCCGACGGCGGCCGAAAGCGGCGTGAAGGAGCTGCGTGGCTTTGAAGCAACCGCGTGGAACGGTGTGCTGGTGGCCGCAGGTACGCCGCGCGCGACGGTCGAGCGCATTAATCGCGCCGTCAACGCTGCCCTGAACAATCCGCAGGTGCGCGCGCGCCTGAAAGCGGCGGGGCTGGAACCGGTGGGCGGCACGCCCGAGCAGTTCGGCCGGCGTATCGCCGACGAAGCATCGAAGTGGGCGCCGGTGATCAAGTCCACAGGCGCCAGGCTGGACTGACCGGCGTTGTCAGCGCAGCACCATCTCCACGCGTCGATTCTTCGCGCGGCCGGCATCCGTATCGTTGCTCGCCAGCGGAGCAAATGGTCCGACACCTTCCGCGCCCAGGCGGTCCGCCTTGATGCCATGCTGCTTCACCAGCGCATCGACCACGGCGGCGGCACGGTTGCGGGACAGGGTCTGGTTGTGGCCGGCGGCACCCTGCATGTCGGTGTGACCGACGATGTACACCTTCGCCGCCGCATTGCTGTTTAGCCACTTGGCCATTTCGACCAGGGTCGGGCCGGATTCGGCTTTGAGCGTGGCCTTGTCGGTATCAAAGTAGATGCCGTAGAACACGACCTTTCCAGCCTCGCCAATTTCCTTGGCGATCTGGCCCGCGGACACCACGACCGATTGCTCCATGGCGGCAACGCGCACCACAGCGTGCAGGATGGCGCCGCAGCCGGTCTCGTTTCCGCCGTCGCACATCACACTGCCCCAGTACTCACCATCGGGGCGTTTGATCTGGTAATGCACGCTCCTGGCGTTGGAGTAAAGCACCGTGCCCTTGGCCTGCCGTACTGCGTTCTCATAGTTGCGGCGAATTTCGAGCTGGCTGGCCGCATAGGCTCCGCTGGCGTCGCGCTCCACCAACGACTTGAAATACCAATACTGGCCCTCCACCTCAAATTCTTCCGACTCGGCCGTTGGTTTCGCGCTGTCTTTGGCCCGGCGAAGTTTCAGCGCACTGAACCGGGACTGGTTGCAGTCCCTGACCGCCGTATTCGGGAATGGCTGAAATAGCGGATGCGGCCCGCATTTCTGGTTGTCCTTGGCGGGAGCGGCCATCGCCGGCACGCTCATCACGGCTGCCAGCAACAGCAGGCAGGGCAGTCTCTTCTTCATGTCATTCCTCCAGCGTCGAATTAAGGGTACGTTACGGCGGCACCACACTACTTGCGCGGTGTCTCGGTGAATCCTTCCCATTTCATCAGCGGCGCCTTGCCGCAGTCGGCGCTGACAAACTTGCCCTTGTATTCGGCCGTCACCCTGACCTTCATGCCTTCCATGTTGGCGTCAATGCGCGTCGTGCCCTTGAATTCCTTGCTGCCGTTCATCACCACCTCACCGGTACCGGTGGCGCGATCGCTTCCCTGCCGGCAAGTGGTGGTGTAGCTCGCCTTGGCCGGCCCGACGGCGGCCGCGGCTGAGGTGCAGGTCCAGCCATCGTCCTCAAGCGCGTTGCGCGGTGCGATGTTGCGCGTCGCAAGTTCCGGCGTAATGCACAGTTTTTCCGAATCGGCGCGCGTCATGCCTGGCGGGTTCATCTGTACCTGCGAGTCAATCTGCCACAGCCCAGGCGTGCGCGGTGTCAGCTGCTGTGAATTGGCTGCAATGGGCAACAGCGCCGCGGCCGCCAGCAACAGGCGAATGTGAGTAGTCATGGAGTCTCCCCTGGTCATTTTTTTTAATCCGCAGCGGTCCTGCGATCGAGCCGCAGCGGGGGCCAGGGGGCATTGCAGCATCAGCCGTACGGGTCGCATTTGACGAACGTCAAACGGAGCGGAGATTGTCGCGCCCGCGCGCGACGCCCTGCATTAGCGCTTGGGGCTACTCGCCGGTTTCCAGCGCCGCGTGGTACATGGAGTTTTTGGGCTGCGCCAACACGCGTCGCACCATCGGCTCAAAAAATTCCAGCGGCAGGTGCTCGGCGTGGCGGTCGAATGCCGGGCCGTCGTACATCGCGCAGAACTCTTCGGTTTGCGCGAAATGGGGCGAACCGCGAAATGCCTCGCGCATGTTGCGATTGAGGCCGATGTGATGGAAAAAGTAGTAGCCCTGGAAAACGCCGTGGTGCGCGACCATCCAGTGATTAGCCTCGGATACGAACGGCTTGAGGATGGCTGCGGCGACATCGGCATGGTTGTAGGTGCCGAGCGTGTCGCCGATGTCATGCAGCAATGCGCACACCACATACTCCTCATCCTGGCCGTCGTGGTGAGCCAGCGTTGCCGTCTGCAGGCAATGCGTCAGGCGATCGACCGGGAAGCCGCCGAAGTCGCCGTCCAGCAGCCGCAGGTGCGCCAGCACGCGATCGGGCAATGCTCGTGCAAACGGCCCGAAGTGCTTGAGGATGGATTGCCAGTCTGCGGCACTGCTGGCCTGCATGCTGGTGAAGTTCGCGCGTTCCGCCGCGCCTGAATCGTTGGCCATTTGCCGTTCCCAGTTTTTCCGTTCGCCTGGCGGCGAGAAGCTGCAGACGATACCCGCTCAGCGCCATATCGGCAATCCCGCGCGCCAAGGTGCGCGCGACAGGCCCGGGCGGCTTGCATTAGACTCGCGGCATGACCTGGCGCCTCGCGAAACTTTGCACGCTGCCCGCGCGCGATCGGCGCCGTCGGCTTGCGCCGGCAGTGCTTGCCGGCATCTGCCTCCTCGCCATGCTGTCGCCGGCGCCCGCTGTCGCGGAGGACCTGCCGGTGTGGAAGCCGGGCATGAGCGGCGACGCGGTCTGCACGCGCTGCCACGACGCGAATGAAAAGAAACCGATCCTGTCGGTGCATCGCACGCGCCACGGCGCGGCCTCGCAACCCGGTTGCCAGGCCTGCCACGGTTCCAGCCGCGCGCATGTCTTACACACCGACGATTCCGCGTCGCGCCCGCCGCCCGAGTTCGTCTTCAGTGGCGCGCAACGCTCGCCGCCGGAGATCCAGAACCGCACCTGCCTCAATTGCCACAAGGCCGGCAAGCGCCTGCACAGCGTCGGCAGCGCGCACCAGACCAACGACCTGACCTGCGCGAGCTGCCACGAAGTACACGCGCCGCAGGACAAGGTGCTGGCGAAGGAAACCCAGCGCGAGGTTTGCTTTACCTGCCACAAGACCCAGCGTGCGCAGGTGCATTACCTGTCCACGCACGGCATCGCCAACGGCAAGCTGGCCTGCTCGGATTGCCACAACCCGCACGGTTCGACCGGCCCGAAAATGCTCATCAAGAACACCGTCAACGAAGTCTGCTGGACCTGCCACGCCGACAAGCGCGGGCCGTTCCTGTGGGAGCATCCGCCGGCGTCGGACGATTGCACCAATTGCCACACGCCGCATGGCTCGAACATCGCGCCGCTGCTGAAAAACCGCCCGCCGTGGCTCTGCCAGAGCTGCCACGCCGGCGACCAGCACACCACGCCGGCGCTGAGCGGCCGCGGCCTGCCGACGCAGGCCGGCGGCACGGCGCCCTCATCACAACTACTGCTGCGCGCCTGCCTGAACTGCCACTCGGCGATTCATGGCAGCAACCACCCGTCGGGTGTGCGCTTTACCCGCTAGCCGATGAAGGGCGCCCGTCTCTCCTCCCGATTCCATGCCGCACGCCGCGCCGCGGGCGTGGTGCTGGTTGTCCTCACCTGCCATCCGGGCGCGGGCAGCGCCGCGGAAACCGACAAGGATGCCGACGCACTCGCAGAGCTGGTGCGGCCACAGAGCGTGATCGAGTTCGGTATCGGCAGCCAGTCGGATGCATCGTTTGCGGCGGGCAATTTCACGGGGCTCGATCGCAAGGGCATTTACGGCATCGGCAAATTCGATTTACGCGGCAACCGGTATCGCTACCTCAATGCCGACGACGACGGCACCCGCTGGCGTCTGGTCGGCAACAATCTTGGACTTGACGGTCGCAGCCTGTGGGGCGAATACGGGCGGCAAAGCCGCTACCGGCTGACCTTCGGCTTCGAGCAGACCCCGCAGCTTGCGTCGGACACGTATCGGACGCCCTACCTTGGCGCGGGCTCGGAGCGATTATCTCTGCCGCCCGGATTCCAGCGTGGCGCAAGTACCACGGCGATGCCGACGCTGGCCGACGCTACCCGCAACTTCAATATTGAAACCCGCCGCCGGCGCGCCGAGGTGGGCGGCATTTACTGGATCAACACCGACTGGGAACTGCGTGCCAGCCTGCGAAACGATGACCGCGACGGCACCCGCATCCGCGGTCTGGAATTCGGCTTCGACGGCGGCGCCTTGCGCAGCGCGCTGTTGCCCGAGCCGATCCGCTCGGCCACCCAGCTCATCGACGCCAGTCTCGCCTACAACGGCGAGGACCAGCGCGTGGTGTTCTCGTATCACGGCTCGCTGTTTCGCAATCACCTCGATGCGCTGGTGTGGGACAACGCCTATGGCAATACGCCGTGGGTTGAGGGCAACAGCGGCCTGCCGGCCACGTTTCCGCTCGCCAGCGGCCGCGCCGCGCTGGCGCCGGACAACCAGTTCCACCAGCTCGGCATCACCGGCGCGCACGACTTTTCGTCGACCACCCGCATCACCTTCACCGCCACGCGCGGCCGCATGACCCAGAACCAGGCATTCCTGCCCTATACCATCACGCCGGGCCTGGCCAGCATCGGTCTGCCGCGCAATTCGCTGGGCGGGCTGGTGGAAACCACTTTTTTCAATACGCGCCTGTCGATGCGGCCGATCCGCGCGCTCAACCTCAACGCCAGCCTGCGCGTCGAGGATCGCGACAACCGCACGCCGCAGAATGAATACCTGTACGCCGCGGGCGACGTGCTGCTGCAGCCGGCACCCGGCACGGCGTCAGACGAGATCCGCACCAACCTGCCGCGCAGCCGGCGTCTGCTGCAACTGACCACCGAAGCCGATTACCGGTTCTCGCCGCGCGCCGCGATCAAGGCCGGCTTCGAGCATGAACAGATCCGCCGCACCTTCAGCGAGGTTGAACGCACTCGCGAAAACACCTGGCGTCTGGAATTGCGCCAGACCGGGGCCGGCGAATGGACCGCCAACGCCGGCCTGGCGCTGCTGGTGCGGCGCGGCACGCAATATCTTTACAACCTGCCGTATCTGGCCAGCTACACCTCGGCCGCGCTGATCGCCGAGGATGCGGCCGCCAACCAGTGCACCAATCTGCCCGACTGCATCCGCCTGGGCCCGCTGCAGAAAAAATTCTTCCTCGCCGACCGCGACCGACAGCGCGCGCGCCTTGCGCTGGGCTACGCACCGGATACCCCGCTATCCGTGCAGTTCCGGCTCGACGCCAACCGCGACCGTTATCCGCGTTCCGACTACGGCCTCAACTTGTCGCGGAGCTGGACCGCCAGCGCCGACGTAAGTTATGCCTTCAGCGACGCATTCAGCGCCACGCTGTTCTACAGCTTCGACAACCAGCAGTCGCGCGAGCGGGCACGCCAGATCACCAACACCACCTCCAGCGGGACTGCCGACAGCGACTGGGTGAACCATCTGGCCGACAAGACCGCATCACTGGGCCTGGGCGTGCGCCACAAGGGACTGGCGGACGGCAAGCTCGACCTGAATCTCGATGCCATCGTGGTGCGCAGCCGCACGCCGATTTCGACGTCGGTGGGCCCGGCGGTGAGCGCCTCGCAGAATCCCGCAACGGCGTTGCCCGACCTGATGGCGCGCTCGGAAAACATCACCCTCAGCGCGCGCTATGCACTGGACCGGCGCACCGCGATCCGTGCCGGCTACAGCTATCGGCATCTCAACAGCGCCGACTGGGCACTGCAGCAGGTGGGGCTGGCCACGCTGGCCGGGGTCATCGGCACCAACCAGCGCGAACCGCGCTACACGGTGCACGGTGTCGCCGTGTCGTTCGTGCGCAGTTTTCGCTAAGTCAGCCTTTCGGGCACTTCGCGCCGTAGGGCGTGATGGTGCCGGGCGGCGCAGCCTTTGGCGCGGCCTCGCGTAGGCGCGATGCCTCCTGGCGGCGTTCCGCGGCTTCGTCGGCATGGCCGCTCGCGGCCAGCGCGTCGGCCATCTTGTCCCAGGCGTTGGCCACCAGCAGCGGCGAAGTCCTGGCGCGCCCTTCGCGTTCTATCAGTGGCCGCAGTTGCGCGAAATAGCCGGCGGCGGCATCGAACTTCTTCTGCACCACGCTCACGGCCACCAGTTCCTGCAGCACCGGGAACAGACTGACCGACGATTTTTCGGCGATTTCCTTTGCGCGCAGCAGGTACTTCTCCGCCTCGCCGTACTGGCACAGCACGCCCATGCTGCGGCCGTACTCCATATTGACTTCGCTGCGCGTAGCGCCATCCTTCGGCAAGTCGGCGTGATTGATCGCCTGGGCGAAACCATTGGCGGCGGATTGCCAGTCGCCACGGCTGCGCGCGGAGACGGCACGCTGGATGTACTCCTCGAATTCGAGGTCGGCCGCAAACACGCCGGCGGCGGCAAACAGCGCGAGGGCGGCGAACATGATGCGGATCGATTGACGTGTCATGGGATTCAGCCGGTGAAGGCAGTGCAGGCAAAAAACTGCAGCCGATGATGCATGGCGTTCCGGCCAGCGTCAATCACCCGGCCATGGCACTCGATGTCAGAATGGCGCCATTCCATTTCGCAAGGTGGCTTCATGACGTTACTCATCGCAGGACTGGTGATTTTTCTTGGATTGCATTCGGCACGCGTGTTCGCCGAGGGCTGGCGCAAGGGGCGCATCAGCGCCTGGGGCGCAGGCGGCTGGAAGGGCGCCTATTCGGTGCTGTCGCTGATCGGCTTTGTCATGATCGTCTACGGCTACGGCGCATCGCGCGAGGCACCGGTCGACCTGTGGATACCGCCGCTGTGGACGCGGCATCTCACCGCGCTGCTGACGCTGCCGATGTTCGTCATGATCGTTGCCGCCTATGTGCCCGGCACGCACATCAAGGCCGCACTGAAGCACCCGATGACGCTGAGCATCAAGTTATGGGCACTGGCGCACCTGGTCTCCAACGGGCGGCTGGGCGACGTGCTGCTGTTCGGTGGTTTCCTGGCGTGGGCAGTGCTGGTGTTCATCGCCGCCCGCAAGCGCGATCGCGCGCAAGGCGTCACCTACGCGGCAACCGGCTGGAGCAAGGACGTCATTGCGGTCGTGGTCGGATTGGTGGCGTGGGTGGTGTTCGCGCTCTACCTGCATGCGATGCTGATCGGGGTGAGCCCGCTGGGGTAATCGTCCCGGCGCGTTGCACGATCCGCCGGCGCGAAGCTGTGACTTTCGCGGCCCATTCAGCGGCGCAAAATCCCCCGGCTCCTCCAATTTCACGACCGCGATGTCGCCGCCCCCTTTAGAAAAGGGGGCGATGCGTTCGAGATGTATTGCGCGGCGGGCATGGGGGATTTGCGGTGACCGAATCCCCGAGCGACCTTCAAGGCGATATTGCGAACCTGCCGCCCCCTTTGCTAAAGGGGGCAATGCCATCGCGATGCATCGACCGGCAGGCATGGGGGATTTGCGGTGGCTATCACCCCACAATTGCGGATCAATCTTTTCTTGCGGCGCTTTGATTGAAATAGCGCAAATTCCCCGGCTCCTCCAGTTTCACGACCGCGATGTCGCCGCCCCCTTTAGAAATGGGGGCAATGCTGTCGCGATGCATCGACCGGCAGGCATTGGGGATTTGCGGTGGCCGAATCCCCAAGCAACCTCCAAGGCGATATTGCAGACCTGCCGCCCCCTTTCCTATAGGGGGCAATGCCATCGAGATGCGACGGCCGGCAGGCATGGGGGATTTGCGGTGGTTGAAAGCCGGCACATCAATCTCAGGTCCTGAGGCAACTCGCCAACATCGACCTTCCCCGGCGAAGGCCGGGGTCCAATTGAAGTTACAACCCGAGGCAAAAGAACTTGGCCCCCGGCCTTCGCCGGGGAAGGTCACAAGAAAACCTCCGGCAACCTCATCGCCAACACTGCGATCACGCCGCCCCCTTTTAGAAAAGGGGGCAATGCTTTCGAGATGTATTGCTAGTCAGGCATGGGAGATTTGCGGCGACGGAATCCCCAATCTACCTTCAAGGCGATATTGCAAACCCGCCGCCCCCTTTCCTAAAGGGGGCAATGCCATCGCGGTGCACCAATCGGCATGCATGGGGGATTTGCGGTGGCCCCACTCCGCATCGCGCAAATCCAGCATCCGCGCGCCTTCCCGGCCACTTTTGGCCTGCGAGGCGCGCCAATGCTTGGGTTTGAAACCTAGATATTCGCGCTCGAGTCGTCCAGCTCGATTTCGACCATGAGCTCGTTGGCGAGGCTTTCCAGCCCGTCACGCAAGGCCTCGTCGTCCACCGACGCGGGCACCATCAGCAGCGACTGCATATGAAACATCTGCTCGCCGGACATGGCGCCGCTGCGGATCTGCGTCTGCAGTTTCTGGATGCTCACGCCCATCTTGGCGAGCTGGTTGGAGATGTTGCGGATGATGCCGGGCTGATCCTGGCCGACCAAATCGAGCTTGATGCGGCGCGCATTGGCGGCCGGCCCTTCCCCGCCTTTGGCGATGGTCAGGTGCATGCCGGGTGACTCCAGTGCCCGCAACGCGGCAATGAGGAAATCGGCATTCCTGGCCGGGACCTGCAAATGCACGATGCCGGCAAATTGTCCGGCGAGATTGGCCATCAGGCTGTCTGCCCAGTTGGCGCCGAATTCGGCGGCCTTGTCGGAAATGGCGCTGACGAGACCCGGACGATCCGGACCGATGATGGTGATAACGAGGGAAGTCATGATGGTGCGTTGTCCTTTGCGGGTGGCAGGCTCGCCGGTAATGGTTTGGTACCGATGGCGCAGCGCTGTTTCAGGTTTCAATTATCTGCCTTCCGCCGCGCGGTTCAAGCCGCATTTGTGGCAATCGCCTTATCGCTGGGGTGAGCAGGCAGTTTGGTGCAGTGCGGCAGAAGCGTTCCTGCGTCGGATGCAGGCGCCGCGGCAATCTGATAGCGTGACACCAACAAGAACACTGGTGAGCACCCCATGAAGACCATCCTCGTGGCCAACCCCAAGGGCGGCGCGGGCAAGACCACGCTGTCCACCAATCTGGCCGGCTATCTGGCGCGGCAGGGCGACCATGTTTTCCTCTGGGATCTCGACCGGCAGAAGTCGTCGCTCTACTGGCTGTCCAACCGCCCCGCTCACCTGCCGTCCATCCAGCGGCTCGACAGCGGCAAGCAGAAATCGGGCGAAGGCGTGCTGGTGCTCGATTCCCCGGCCGGCCTGCATGGCGACAAGCTCAACGACCTGGTGAAGCGCGTCGAGAAAGTCATCGTGCCCATCGTGCCTTCCAGCTTTGATCTGGCGGCCACGCGCCACTTCCTCGATGAATTGCTCGAGGAAAAAGCGGTGCGAAAAGGCAAGGCATTCGTGGCCATCGTCGGCATGCGCGTCGATGCGCATACCCGCGCCGCGGGCAAGCTGGACGAGTTCCTGGCGCCCATCGACCTGCCGGTACTCACCCACCTGCGCGACACGCAGAACTACGTCACCGCCGCCTTTGAAGGCAAGTCGATCTTTGACCTGCCGCCCTCTACCGTCGCGCAGGACGTGGCGCAATGGCGGCCGATCGTGGAGTGGCTGGCGCAGTAGCAATCGCGCGACGCTGATACAAACTGGCATTGCCGGCAGGGCCATGGCCCGACGCGATTAGCGATAATGGCGCATCACCCAATGGAACACGCCATGTCCAATCTCGTACGCTGCACCCATTCCGCCCTCGCGCTGGGAATTTCCCTGTTAGCCGCTGGGGGGGCAAGCGCCCAAGCGAAACCCGAAACGCCTGCCGCGCCGGTGTCCGTGACCGCACCCGCCGCCCCGACCATCGGCATCGCCGCCTTCAACATGGCCTGGGCCGGTACGCAGGACGATTTCAAGCGCTACCTGGAAGTCTGCGGCGCGCCCACCGTGAACTGGTGCGATACCCGCGCCCGCACCATCCGCGGCGCCGCCGGGCCGACGCCGGAAGAAGCGGCGCGCGCCAAGCAATGCGAGGCTTCCATCGTTGCCGCCGCCGGCGGGCAGGACGCCTCGATGCTGGTAGCACCCTGCAATGCGTACCGCGTCAGCGCACCCTTCGTTCCCGGCGCGCCGCCCGTGGACCAGACCCCGGCGCGCCAGCCCGAAGCCTACGCGGCCAAGCTGAAGGGACTGCAATCCACCGTCGAGCGCGTGATCGAGCAGGAACACGTTTCGGTGCTGGCGTTCCAGGAAGTGAAATCCAAGGCCGTGATCGAAGCCGTGCTCGGTAAATTCGCCTCGCGCTTCGAGATCTGTGTGGCACAGCACAACGCCTTCCAGACCATCGCCTTCGCATGGCAAAAGAGCGTGACCTCCAAGCCCGGCGTATGTACCACCCACAGCGCACTGGCCATCAAGGACCCGCCCAAAGACCCGGCCGCCTTCCGCCGCGTGCGGCCCGGACTGGCGCTGGAACTCACCATCAACAACGCACCGGTCACGTTCCTGAACGTGCATTTGAAATCCGGCTGCGCCAACATCGTCGCCACCGAACGCTATCCGGCACGCCTGTTGACCGACGCCAACGAGGCCTGCGAAGTCATCAACCGCCAGGTGCCGATTCTCGAAGACTGGATCGACGGCATCGCCGCCAAATCGCCGCGACTGGTATGGTTGGGCGACTTCAACCGCCGCATCGACGAAGAAGCCGCCGCCAACATGGCCAAAAATGAAGTGCGTACCGACGGCAGCGACCCGGCCGGCCCCAACAAGGTGTCCGCTGACGGCAAGGTCACCACCAAATATCTCTGGCAGGAATTGTCGGATGGTGCGCCGACGCTGCATCAGGTGCCGCTCTCAACAACCGAAGGTGGCTGCAGCGGCTTTCAAGGCCTGGATCATGTCGTCATCAGCGATGCGCTGAAGGCCATCAACCCGGGAACAATTCAATCACGCAAAGTGATGGTGGATAACGCGCCGGGGCAGGTGATTGAGACGAGTGATCATTGTCCGCGGGTGGTGCGGTTAAAGTTTTAGCCTAGCGCAAGGCAAGTTCGTTCGATTGGCGGCACTCAACCTGGATGACCGCCGACGGAATTGCCGAGCGAAATTTGTAAGCACGAAAAAGCACGAATGGCGAGGCCGAAGCTGCCGCTGGGTTCGACCAGCGCACTGCAGAACAGCCGGTAGTTGGTATCGACGGCGAGGATGAGCTAGCGACTGTAGCTGCGCTGGATGATGTGCTGCGGCTGGCCGGGATTGACCAAACGTAGGAAACGGGCCCTGGTCAAAAGCGTCTCAAATCGCCTGCAGCGAGATGATGTCGTTTAGCCCTTCACACACACCCGCAAGCTGGGCGGTCGTCAGCGCCTTCCATGGATGCGGCGACGCCCGGCGATGACGCCAGTCGAATGACTTCGGCTGATGGCACAGGACGAAGCTGCGAGCGTCTGCCCCGCGCGAGACATCCAGCGCAAATGGATTCCCCTCGTTGCTCAGGCTCGATGTCATCGGTAAGCCGATCACAATGCTGGTACGCGCATTGAAAGCCCGCGGCGACAGTACGGCCATCGGATGCATGTCGCGCATTTCACGCCCCGCTTGCGGATTGCAATCGATCCAGATGATATCGCCGCGGTCGGGCACCCACGATCGGGGCGGCGACTTCCGGGAAGGTGTCACCATTCCTCGGCACCGACCCGGCCCGTGACAGCAAATTCGCCACCATGTTTTTTCGGGTCAAAAGCGGCAAGCTTTTCAGCCAGCGTCAATTTTGCGGGCGCCGCCGGCTCGATGATCACGCGGGACCCATCGACCTTGACCGTCACCAGCGAATCCGCGCGCAAGCCCGCCGCGCGCGCGACATGCGACGTGAGGCGCACACCAAGGCCATTACCCCATGCTTTGACTTTGACGGAAGGTTCCATGATTTACACCGTAGATCAATAGAGCTTGAGTCTATGCGTCGTCAGGCGGCCATGTCAATACGGATGTTTATATGGTGTCTGACCCCCTATATTCTTGATTCGCTATTGTCCAATCCAAGCCAACCGCACACTGCCTGACCCGATTTCAATCCGGCTTTCTTTCGGCGTTGTACCTGCACAAAAGTCCATCGTGCGTAAAAAGTACCGGTGCATTGCTATGGGGTGGCCGGATAGGCCGCTAATGAACCCACGAAAACTTCTTTCATGGCCTATGAATTCGCTCTCCAGCAATGCGAATGCGTCCCCACCCCGAAAGGACACAACGTCCTCTATTGCGCTGGCGAGTTCGACGTCAGTTGAAGGGACGTCTGTATCCATGATGCGTAAGTTGTACTTTGTCCATTTCAAGCCGGTGTGACCTTTGCCCAGCAGCAAAGCCACCCGCTTGCTCGCAGTGCTCTCCGCCCGAGAATAGGTCCCACTTTTTGCCATGAACAAGCTCTGATAAGCAGCCTCCTGCTCCTGCGCGCGAGCAGTCCGTATGCGAACCCCGTTCGCCAATTCGTCGTTTGAAGCTTCCGGGTGGCGAGTTCTTGACGTAACGAGGTTGCCGATTGCGGTTGGGCGGACGCACAGCGGGACATCTACGTCGATTGTTTCAACGGAATCGAAATGCAACAATTTGATTTGCAAGCTCCATCGGCGATTACTATCGTTGCCGTCTTCAGAATTGGCGCAAGTTGCAATCAACGACGCGGTAACCAACAGAGCCACTCTAGAGATCATTTTTCTTGCCTATACCCTGGCTGTGTTCTCTTCATTGGATAGTTGGAGTGGGACACCAATCCCTATTTCGCTTCCCAGTCAATCCCCAAACTGCCTCAACGACCCCTTGAACTTCCCATAAGCCGCCTTGTACTTCTGCAGCGCCGCATCATCGCGATACTTCATGCCGACCACCCAGTGGATGCTACCGTCGCTGGCGAGGAAGTCCTGGTAGGTGCGGGTGTAGGTTTTGTCTTTGGCGGCGATGGTGGTCCAGGTGTAGGTGCCGGCCACGCCGCTGCTCTTGCCCAATTCAGATTTGCGGCTGACCTCAGTTTCACGTGCCGGGTCCAGAGCGATGCCGAGCGCCTCGCCGGCCCATTGCGGTGAGAACAGGTAGAAAGACATCGCGCCGTCTGGAGAGGTGAACGTTGCTCCTTTCGACTCGCGCAGTTTGGCACCCTCCAACGGTGCAGCCTTGAAGTCAACCGGGTATTGCACTTCGAAGTACGCGCCGCGAAAGGTGGCGGCTTTGGCTTCCGGCTGGGCGCTGACGGTTACGGCCGTCCACAGGCCGAGTAGCAATCCGATGACGCGAAGCAATGGGGTCTTCATTGGTATCCATTCTTGTTCAGGCCGCGACATGATCGCGCAAGCTCGGCGCATCGTCCAGCGCGGCGGCGCGGCAATCAAGGCATCAAAACACGAGAGTGACTGTGCTTCGACAGGCTCAGCACGAACGGAGGTGGATGGATGTGGCAAGAGATGATGAAACTCAAGCACCGGCGCGCCTCCCAGGCCATTTTTGCCCGAAACACCGCGCCAATGCTGGAGTTTGGCACTTGCCACTCCATCGCCGGCACCTTCAATCCATTCCCCGTCCCCTGCAATCCGTCCGAATCCGGCTGACGCGCGCGGCCGCGAACGCTAACGTGCAGCCATCGATTGCCGTGCAGTTCCGGCGCACACGAAACACGGGCGAGGACACAATGCTGCAGATTCACAACGTCACCAAAACCTACGGCCGCAAGGTCACGGCGGTCAGCGAGGTGTCGCTGGAATTGAAGGCCGGCGTGGTGGGGCTCATCGGCCACAACGGCGCGGGCAAGACCACGCTGATGCAGATGATTGCCTCGCTCACCCAGCCCACCTCAGGCAGTATTATTTTCGACGGCACGGACATCGCCAAGTCGCCCGATGCCATCCGCCGCCGGCTGGGTTACCTGCCGCAGGATTTCGGCGTGTATCCACACCTTACCGCGCGTGAATTCCTGCTTTACTTCGCCGCGCTCAAGGGCGTGAACGATCCGGCGCGCATCAAGCGCCTGCTGGAAATGGTCAACCTGCACGATCATGCCGATCGCATGGCGGCAACTTTTTCCGGCGGCATGCGCCAGCGCCTCGGCATCGCGCAGGCGCTGCTGAACGACCCGGATATCCTGATCGTCGATGAACCCACCGCCGGGCTGGACCCGGAAGAGCGGCTGCGTTTCCGCCACCTGCTGAGCGAGCTCGGCTTCAACAAACTGGTGATCGTGTCCACGCATATTGTTTCCGACATCGAAAGCATGGCGGATCAGATCGCGGTGATGCGCGAAGGCCGGCTGATCGCGCATGAGTCGCCCGACGCCATCCTGCAAAAAGCGCGCGGCCAGATCTGGCAGGCCACGGTCAGCGCCGATCAATACGCCCATCTGGCGCGCGAACGCCACGTGCTGCACGCACAGCGCCAGGGGGCGCTCACCACGCTGCGGCTGGTGCACTCCGCGCCGCCCTGCGAAGGCGCCACCGCGGTTGAGCCCAGCCTGGAAGAAGCGCTGATGACTTCGCGTTACCTCAGCCAATCGGCAAAGCTGGCCGCATGAACCTCGCCGCACATTTGTCGCTGATCGCCGCCGTCGCCGGCAACGAGGTGCGGCTGCGCACGCGGCGCATCAGTTCGCTCGTGACCGTGTTCGTGGTGATGGCCATCACCTGGATGATCATTCCAAACCCCGCCACCGGCCGCTCGCTGGTGGTGGTGGACAAAGTCCGACTCATTTACAACAGCCAGACGCTGGCCATCGGCAGCGCCATGCTGGCCTCGTTCCTGTTCGGCCTGGCGGCGTTCTACCTCGTGCGCGGCCGCACCCGTGAAGACTTGCGCTGTGGCCTGGGCGGCGTGCTGGCCGCTTCACCGGTTGGCAACATCGCCTTCGTGTTCGCACGCTGGCTCGGTTCGGTGGCCTACCTCGGCGTGTTGTCACTGGCGCTGATGGCCACCATGATGGTGCTGCAGGTCATTTTTGCCGAAGCACCCATTGAGCCGCTGACGTTTTTGCTGACCTACGGGCTGATGCTGTTGCCGACGCTATTGCTTGCCGCCAGCATTGCGGTGCTGTGCGATGCCTGCGCGCCGCTGATGGGCAAGGGCGGCGATGTGCTGTATTTCGTGTTCTGGCTGGGGCAGTTCTCGGTGTTGCCGATGGAACTGTCCAAGGCAAAAAGCACCGACGGCGTGCTGGCACTGGTGGACATCTCCGGCCTGGCGACGATGGTGCATCGCTTTCGCGCGCTGTTCCACACCGAGTATTTCTCGGTAGGCGGCAATAACTTTGACGCCAGCCGGACGCCGCTGGTACTGACTGATTTCTGGACCGTCGAAATGGCGCTGCTGCGCATCGGTTGCATGCTGGTGATGATGCTGCCGCTGATCGTCGCCGCGCGGCTGTTCCACCGCTATTCACCCGACAAGGTAAAGGCCGCCAGCATCAATACGCGTGCCACGCTTTGGGTGTTCGTCAACCGATTGCTCACTCCCGCGACGCGGCTCGTGCGGCCGTTGTTTGCACTGGCCGCGCGCGTGCCAGGCTTCCTGGGTCAGGCGCTAGCCGATGCCGCGCTCACGCTCACCGCCAGCCCGGCCGGATTGGTGGCCATGCTGGTCATCCTGGCATTCGGCGCGCTCTCACCGCAGGCATCGTTGCCCGGCGTGCTGACTGCAGCCGTGGTGTGCTGGGGCATCGTAATCAGCGATCTATCGGTGCGCGATTTCCAAAGCGCCACCGATGCCATGTCGGCCGCCGTGCGCGGTGGCGCCACGCAGCGTTACGCCCGGCAGCTGGTAGTGACGTTTGCGCTGGGGCTGCTGTGTTCCGCGACGGTATTGCTGCGCTGGCTGGCCGAGGCGCCGTTCCGGGCGCTGGTGCTGGTGTCCGGCCTGTTCGCATTGTCGGCGGCGGCCAGCCTGCTCGGGCGTCTCACCCGTACCGGGCGGACTTTCCTGGCGCTGTTCCTGTTCGGTGTTTATCTTGCCGCCAATGTCCGCGAAGTCGCGTGGTTCGACGTTATCGGTTTCAACGGATCGGCAAATCCGCAGTCCGTCGCCGCGCAGCTTGCATTCGGGCTGGCGGCCTGCATATTCGGATATATGTTCAACCAACGAAAGGCAAACGCATGATCAAGTTCCTGCTCTGGCTGCTGCTGTTCGTGTTCTGCTGGCCGCTGGCATTGCTGGCGCTGGTGCTGTATCCGCTGGTGTGGCTGCTCACGCTCCCGTTCCGGCTGGTCGGCATTGCGGTGGAAGGCGTGTTCGAGTTCCTGCGCGCGATTCTGCTGCTGCCTTCGCGCGTGCTGCGGGGACGTGCCTGAGGGCGACACCATCGCGGCGGCAGTGCTGCCGCAACGAAGGGAGCCGGGCGCCCATCACCAGCCATTCATGCGGATGAATGCCGCAGGCGCGCCGGATCCGCCAGCGCGGCAAATGCGGCGTCGATTCCGCTGCTCGCGTGCTATGTGCCCTTCGGATCGCGGATTCGCTGCGTAAACCACCACATGTGGCCCTCGGGGTCCAGCGCACCGTAACTGCGGTCAGCCCAGTAGTCCTCGCCGTAATCGTGCACGGCAGGTTCGTCGATGATCGTCGCGCCCCTGGCGCGCGCGACTTCGCAGTGGGCATCGACGTCATCCACAAACAGCATGAGGCACTGCGTGTTGCCGCCGGCGGTTAGCGGGCTGATCATGCGCACGCCCCATTTCGGCTGGTCTCCCGCGCGCTCGTCGCCGACCATGATCAGCGCTTCGCCATATTCCAGTTCGCTGTGTTCGATGCGGCCATGTTCGCCCTCGACTTTCAGGCGGATCGAAAAGCCGAACGCAGTGCACAGCCAGTCGATCATCGCGCCGGCATCGCGGTAAAACAGACTGCTGGACAGTCGCGGCCAATCGGCAGGCGTGGGTTTCATGGCGATCTCCTTCGTTGCGGCGATGGGCCATTGTGTGAAGGGTTAACGTATTTGTCCACTCTTCGCGCCTGCCGCGGGTAGGCAAATTGACCGGACCGCCATTCGAAGGCAACATGCCGGGATTCCGCGTTCGGCCAATTCGAGAGAGTGCTGCAATGAAACGACTGCTGCTGTTGACCCTGGTTGCCGGTGCCGCGCATGCCGATGAAGCGGCGTTTTTGCGTTGCCGCAACATCGCCGATGGCGCGGCGCGACTCGCCTGTTATGACGCGGTACCGGCTTCCCCGGCGGCGCCGGCAGCATCGGCCCGGCCCGCTGCGCCGGCTGCAGCCGCAGCCCAGGCCGCGCCGTCAGCCACCGCGCCGGCCATGCCTGCCGCTAGCGCCGGCCAACGCTTTGGCCTGCCCGTCACCGTGCCGGATGCCGAGGTGACGCGCATCGAGAGCCGCCTCATCGGCAGGCTGGAAGGCTGGGGACCGTACTCACGATTTCGCCTCGAGAACGGCCAGGTGTGGCAGGTAACCGACGACAGCAGCCGCATGCTCGACCTGGACAAACCCAAGGTCGCGATCCGCCGCGGCGCGCTGGGCGTGTTCTACATCGAGTTCGAAGGCACCAATTACTCGCCGCGCGTCAAACGCCTGCAGTAAGCGCGGGCTAAAAACCTGAGCCGGGCTGCGCGAGGAATTCAATTTCCTCGGCGGTGCTTTCGCGCCCCAGCGCGGCATTGCGATGCGGAAAGCGGCCGAAGCGGCGAATGATGACCAGGTGCTTCATCGCCCACTCGTGCAGATCGGCGGTCTCGGCAAAGCCGGCGATCGACAGCATGAGCGCGTGGCACGCTTCCTGGTCGGCTAGGTCTTCGCTGTGCTCCAGCGGCAAATAGACGAACTGCCGCTCGACCGGTCGCATCGCCTGGTCCCAATCGCGCGCGAGCAGGTGCCGCGCGACCGCGCGCGCCTTGGCGTCGGCCGCGAAGGCGCGCGCATTGCCGCGAAACATGTTGCGCGGGAACTGGTCCAGCACCACGACCAGCGCGAGGCAGGCGGCAGCATCGTGCATCCAGTGATCCAGCGCGCCGCCGGCGGCGGCCTCGTAGGTGGCAAGAAATCGCCTGCGGATTTCCGCGTCGAAATCGGCGTTCTTGCGAAACCACTCCGCGCGCCTTGCACCGCGCTCGGCAAGCGGTCCGAACCAGAACTCGAGGACGTCGGCAGGACTGGCGATGGCATTTTGCATGGGCCACATGGTAGCGCACGAATTGCGACAGCGGCGCCGGGGACAATGGCCTATCATCCGCTCTCCACAATTCCAATTCCAGGGAACATTCATGATCGGCTACGTCACGCTGGGCACCAATGACATCGCGCGCGGCGCGAAGTTTTACGATGAACTGCTGGGCACCATCGGTGCCAAGCGCTTCATGGAATCCGATGCCTTCATTGCCTGGGCCGTCAGCCCGACTGCGCCGGCACTGAGCATCATCAAACCCTACGACGGCAAACCCGCGACGGTGGGCAATGGCGTCATGGTGGCGCTGGTGTTCGACCAGCAGGCGAAGGTCGATGCTTTCTACAAGAAGGCCATGGAACTCGGCGGCAAGGATGAAGGCGCACCGGGCCCGCGCGGCGAGGGCTTTTACGCCGCCTACTTTCGCGACCTCGACGGCAACAAGCTCAACGCGTTCTGCATGGGGTGAGGACGGGGTTTCGCGGCGCATGCGCCGTGCCGTCCGAACCGGCAACCCTCTGTGGTTGCCGCGGGGTGGAAGCGAATTTTCGCGGCGCATGCGCCGTGCCGTCCGAACCGGCAACCCTCCGCGGTTGCCGTGGGGTGGTAACGGGGTTCGCAGCGCATGCGGCCGGTGGGCACCATAGCGCTTTCCCGCCGCCGCGCCTTGCAGTACAATCCGCCTCGGTCGGCAGTTCACCAAGGCGTCGCGTTCCGCAAGGAAGCTAAACCTGCCGTTTCACGTCATTTCGACCGACATTCCATCTTTGCACTGTCGGCAAGCGCGACCCCCGGCGGCCCGCCCAGGGCTCAGCAATTGATCGGAGAAATGCCTTGTCCAAATCTTCAGCAGTCGCCATTCCGCTGTTCGCGGAAGACATCAGCGCGTTCGCGCGCAACCTGTCGTCCCAACTCAAAACCCAGCTCAAGACCGATGATTTCCCGCTCGGTCATGTCGAGCTGCTCAACGTACTCGCCCGCGCCAGCGGGCATCGCAACTATCAGCACATGCGCGCCTCGGTTAGCGCCCGCACGCGTCTGGAAAACAAGCCTGAGGTCGCCGCCGAGGCAGTGGACTTCACCCGTGTCGAGCGCATCGCCAAGTATTTCGATGCGGCCGGGCGCATGACCCGCTGGCCGATTTCATTCTCGCTGCAGGAACCCTGTCTGTGGGTGATGTGGTCGCGCATTCCGGCGGCTACCGTGATGACCGAACGCCAACTTAACGAACGCCTCAAGGCCGAGCACCTGTTCGGCGACCACGCCATCCTGCGCCGCGAGCTGGTGGAGCGCGGTCTGATGCGGCGCCCGCTGGATTGCATGCAGTACGAACGCATCGAGCGACGGCCCACGCCCGAGGCGCGCGAACTCATCCGTCTGCTCGAAGCGCGGCGGCGGCACTGACCGGATGCGGCAGGCTCCTGGCGTTGACGGGGCCTGCCGCAACTTGGATGATTGTGGGTATGGTTGTTGGGAATGCTGAACGTCTCGTTTCTGCCAGAAGCGGACAAATGAACTACATCGCTCCTAAGCTGTTGAGATAGATGCCGGCCCGCCGCTCTGAGTAGTGGTCGATTAGGACCTGCGCAACGACCAAAATTAGCAATCCTGCGGCGATGCCGTGCACCCAGACGCGATCCGAAAGCATCAGGCCCACTACGCACAATGCGGCAATGAAAGCTGCGCCGTATCGATAGTACCGATACTTTGATGCAACGACACCAATCCGCGCGCGCTCGATATTCACCACCGAAGCCCTGTTCGGTGACTCAATACCATGCAGGATCAGACTTGACAGCTCCTTATCGCGAACCAGGAGTGAGCCTGCCACGGCCGACATCATCAAGGCACTTATCAACGTGGTTGCAGCGAAGGCAAGAGCGAATTCCGAACGGGTCGCAATCCACATCCAAGCAACTAGCATAGCCAGAACAGCAGAACCCCCTAGTATGAGCAGCATCTCCCAGCGTTCGCCCGCAAAGTATTCGACAACTGCTGCCTGCAAAGGCATCACAATTTCATCTGGCGACATCATTGTGCAGCCTTTTGTTGTCCTGGCCGTGAAGTCGCGAGGCCTTGCGTTGTGCGCCATGTCGTGGGGGTTGTATCTTCCCATTGCCTGAAAGCACGAAAGAAAGAGTTCTGATCTTCATAACCGAGCAAGTAGGCAACTTCCATAATCTCCACTGATGAGTCCGCAAGGTATTCGAGAGCAAGCTCACGTCGGATTTCGCCGAGCAGCGCCTGAAACGTCGAGCCCTCATCAGCCAAACGGCGTTGCAATGAGCGCTCGCTCATCGCCAGTTCGGACGCAATCGAACGGATGTCGGGTCTGCCGGCGGTCAGCCGCCTGCGCAGTACCCACTCCACTTGACCCCTGACTGAATTTGCGTGCGACTGCTGCCCCAAGCGCCGCTCAAGTTCAGGCGTTAGCACATTCAGCAGGTCTTGGTTATAACTCCCAAACGATCTGTCGAGGTCAGCGCTGCGGAGTATCAACCGATCGTCGGTAACGCCAAATTTGATCGAACATCCGTAATACCCCTTTAGTAGCGCCGATGATTTTGCTGTCCGAGCCAGTTCGACCTTTACTGCTGCGACTGGTGATGAGGTGCCTCGCCGACCCAACTCCATGATCGAAGCCATGCTGGCATCCACCAAAGATGCTGGCACCGCTTCCCCACTCGCGTGCGGCCAACTGACCGCAATCGTTGCATGGCCCCGGTCTTCGATGATTGAGACCACCTCTGGTGCGCAAAGGCTTTTAAATCGGGCGACTCGGTTTAGCGCATCGCGCAGATCGCGTGCGTGGTATGCAGCATGAAAGGCAAGCGGCATCGCCGAGCCGTCGAGTGCAGTTGCAAGACGTATCCCAATCATAGCGTCATCGCTAACGACTTCAATGGCTTGCCATAGGCGGAACCACTGTTGTGTCGTGACGGGCGTATCTTCCTTCATAACTCCGAGTGGAAGGTTCGACCACCTCGCGACGGTCGCGCGATCAACTTCCACACGCTTGAGTCCCTCCCAGAGGGCCGCAGGAATCTTTATCTTGTCTGCAACGAGTGTGCGCATATGTCTGTTTGGCTTGGGAACTGCCACCCACTCTCAATATCTGGTCTTAACGAAACTTGCATCGGCCGATAGCGGTCAGCATGCGGCTCTTGCATCCACATAGAGCTGGTCAAGGCGATCATTGAATGCATCGCCAAAACGCTAGCCACATTGTAGTTCTCGTCTCCAACTTCAAGCGGCGATGCCAAATTGCGTGCTCATTGGGCTTGGAAGCCACCGTCGATGTTGAGAACGTGGCCGACTACGAAGCTAGATTCATCCGATAGCAGCCATGCGATACCATTGGCGATTTCTTCAGGCTTCCCAATGCGACCGATTGGGTGCATGGCCACGAGTGCAGGCTCGTTCGACGTAATCTGTTCGGCAATGATGTCGGTGCGGATGGCTCCCGGTGCCACAGCGTTGATTCGGATACCCTGAGCCGCATGGTCAATGGCGGAAGCCTTGGTCAAGCCGACAACGGCATGTTTGGTGGCGCAATATGTGCCTGTCATCGGCACGCCATTCAGGCCCGCAATCGAGGCCAGGTTGACGATGGCGCCAGAGCCCTGCTTGCGCATCTGCGCGATCTCGTACTTCATACTGTAATAGACGCCCATGACGTTCACTTCGATCATGTCGCGGAAATTCTGCGTGTTCGACGTATCCATGCTGGCGGCTTCGTTGTAGATGCCGGAATTGTTGACCGCCATGTCGAGGTGACCGAACTCTGAGACTATCTGCTCGATCATCGCCTTGACTGATGCTTCTTCGGTAATGTCGTTGCGGACAAAGCGCACCTGTGCACCGTTGGTGGCAACGGCTTCAATTTCCTTGACGGCTGATTTACCCAGCGCCTCCCGGCGGCCCGTGATCACCACTGTGATGCCGTTGCTCGAAAGTTTCTTTGCCGTGGCTTTACCGATACCACTTGCTCCGCCGGTGATGAGTGCGACTTTGCGTAACATGACAGACTCCTTGAGATGTGCCCCGGTGAATTCCGTGACCATGGAAGCAGTCTAAGAGTCAGGCCTAATCAATGATATGCAGAACGCGCCGTTCAACTTGCGGTATGCGCCAATCAACATTGAAACTAACTCAATCTGTTTAGCCGATAGCGTCGTCAACATCAACGTGCAAGGGTTGCTGGGCTAGCCATCAACGCCCGATTTGGGTCGAAAGCGGACCATCGTACTCAAATCGAGAACAGCGATACTGAACTGCGGTTCCTACCGGCTTTCCGGCAGCGGCGTCATTGCTCGCTACCCGCGCCTGATTGGCTTCCCAACAACCATCACCTAGAATAGTCCCTCACCGCCTCACCCCGCCGGACACCCCATGCCCCCCAACGATTTCGCCGCCACCGGCAATTACAACGCCGCCGCGAGTTCCTATTACGACCCGGTACTGGCCACCAAGTTTTTTGCGGCCATCGGCCAGCAGGACAAGCTGCACGCCGGCACCACCTTGTTCAGCGAAAACGAGAAATCGGAAAATCGCAGTATTTTCCAAAAGCCCATCGGCCAGGAGCTGTTCAGCAAACCCAACATTCATCGCATGTACCTGCTGGCCGAAGGCGAGGTGACCCTGACCTCCGGCGGCAAGCTGCTCGACACGCTGCACGCGGGACACATCTTCGGCGAGATGGCGGTCATCAGCGAACTGCCGGGCATGGCGGTGAGCGTGGCGCGCACCGCGACGGCCACCACCCGCACCGCTTGCCTGGTTTACTCCATGGACGGCGCCGAAGCGCACGCCGCGCTCGAGCGCAACCCGGAATTTGCGCTGATGCTCATGAGCGTGATGTTCGAGCGCATCCGCTTCCTCGCCGCGCGCCTGGCCATGCGCGCCGATACCGCCGGCCACCGCAGCAACAAGACCGAGCCGCTGTTCGACGCCGCCACCCTCGACATGCTGCAGCACAAGATCGAGCGCTCGACGGTGGTGCGCTTTCCAGAGGGTGTGAAGATCATGAAGGAAGGCAGCCCGGGCACGGCGATGTACATCGTGCTGGAGGGCAATGTCGCCGTGGCCATCGGCCGCAAGATTGTCGAGAAGCTTTCCCCCGGCGGCGTATTCGGTGAAATGGCGCTGGTCGACCAGGCGCCGCGCACGGCTTCGGCCGTGGCGCGCAGCGATTGCGCCTTGCTGGCCTTCAACCGCGATTCGCTGATCAAGCTGGTCCGCTCGGATCCGGCCATCGGCATGACGCTGCTGCGCGCGGTGGCGCAGCGCTTGCGCTACATGAACTCGCTGTTCGCCTGACGCACCCGCCGCAATTACTTCGCGGCGGCCGGCGGGGCCTGGTGTGAGCGGCTGCCGCTGTCGAGTGTGAGCACCCGTGGTGAATCCTTGCAGCTGGGCTGGCTCGGCAGCAGCGACACCACCTTGGTGGCATTGCGATCGACGAAACTGATTTTCAGAACATGCGCGGCGCAATTCACCGCCGCCGGCTTGGTCACCAGCGCATCGTCGGTCCACTGCTCGACTTCGTACAGCGTCGGTACCGCTTCCATGTACGCGCCATCCTTGAGCGATACCGAGGCGGTGGATTCATTGCAGAGCTGCCGGTCACGGCGGCATTCAATCGTACTGGTCTGCAGCGTCGCCGCATCGGCGGCCGACGGCGCCCCGCCGCCCGCGACCACCCACGAGCCATGGGCCTGCACCAGCGAGCTTTTGACCGGATTGTCGACCACATAGAACCAGTAGTTCGGCAACGCGACCGGCGCATTGCGCAACGCCTGCAGCTGCCGGTAGGTAATGTAGGCGTACACGCTCAGAGCCACGATTGTCAGCAGGTAGCCCGCGCGGATCACACGCTGCACCTGCGGGTTGATTTCGATGGAAATCATCTGCACCTTCCCTTGTGAGGAGGGGATTGAAGTGCGCAGTGTAATGCTTTCGTCAAAAACCTGTCGGCAAGGCCTGCACCGGCGTCCCGCAATCGCGTCATGTCCCCGCCAATGCGGTTGACCTGCGTCAATCGCACTACCTGCCGCCCCCTGAACCATCTACGAAGCGGGTCGGGCGACTTCGACAACTCAGGCAGCAGTAACCTGCGATTCGGTCTCGTTCACGGTCGGTCCGGCATCGAAATAGCCGGCACGTGCGCTTCGGGAAAGCCGGCAATCTCCAGCATTGGCGGACCTCTCCGGGCAAAAACCTTCCGCGAGCCGCGCCAGTGCTGGAGTTCGTCTAGTCGGCCATGGCCGGATGCGTGACTGATGGCGCGGATCCGGCAACCGATTTTTCGCCTTCCAGCACCATCGGCCCGGTGCCGGACCAGCGATCCAGGTACAGGTACACGACCGGTGTCAGGTAGAGCGTGATCACTTGCGAGAACACCAGGCCGCCGACCACGGCCAGGCCCAGCGGCTGGCGCAGTTCCGCGCCGGCGCCGAGGCCGAAGGCAATCGGCAGCGCGCCCATCAGCGCGGCGATGGTGGTCATCATGATGGGCCGAAAGCGCAACAGGCAGGCGGTGCGTATCGCCAGTTCGGGCGCCATGCCCTTGGTGCGCTGCGCGTCAAGCGCGAAGTCGATCATCATGATGGCGTTCTTCTTGACGATGCCGATGAGCATGACGATGCCGATGGTGGCGATGATCGACAGGTCCATGCCGAAAATCCACAGCGTGGCCAGCGCGCCCACCGCCGCCGAAGGCAGCCCGGAGAGAATCGTCAGCGGGTGGATGTAGCTCTCATAGAGCACACCCAACAGCACGTAAATGACCAGCAGTGCGGAGATGATGAGGATGGCCTGGCTGCCCTGCGAGGACTGAAACGCGGCCGCATCACCGCCCCACGCGGTGAGGATGCTGGCGGGCATCTTCAATTCGTTGCGGTATTGCTCGATCTTCTTCGATGCATCGCCCAGCGGCACGCCGGGGGCGAGGTTGAAGGAAATGGTCAGCGCCTCGAGTTGGCCGGCGTGATTGATGGCGGTCGCGCCGATCTCGCGCTTGACGGTACCGATGGCCGACAGCGGCACCAGCCTGCCGCCCTTGGCGCGCACGAAAATCTTGCTGAAGGCGCTTTCATCGGCGCGATCCTCGCTGGCGACCTGCATGATGACCTGGTAGCTGTCGACCGAAGTGAAGATGGTGGCGATCTGGCGGTCGCCGAAGGCCGAGTACAGCGCGCTTCGAATGTCCTGCACGTTCACGCCCAGCGAGTTGGCGCGGTCGCGATCGATGTCGAGGCGCGCCTGCAGGCCCTTCAGCTGGGCATCGCTGGTGGCATCGCGAAACAGCGGGTCGTTGCGGATCAGCGCCAGCATCCCCTCGGTGGAGGCCCGCAGGGCTTCGGCATCCACGCTCTTCAGGGTGTACTGGTAGCGGCTCTTGCTGGGCCGGCCGCCAAGCCGCAGGTTCTGGATCGGATTGAAAAACGTATTCACGCCGGGAATCGCGCGCGTCTCGCGCCGCAGCTGCTCGACCACCTTGGCCATCGGTGGACGCTGGCCGCGCGGCTTGAGGTTTACAAAGATGCGTCCGGAATTGCTGTCGAAGGCATTGACGATCGCCGTATCGACCGCCGGATTGGCGCGGATGACTTCGCCGGTGCGCTGCAGCAGCGCGGCCACGGTGGGATAGGAAACATCCTCGACCGCCTCCGCGGTGATGAGCATCAGGCCGAGATCCTCGTCGGGGAAGAAACCTTTCGGCAGGTAGGTGAACAGCAACCCGGTCGCCACAAAGGTGGCCAGCGCCACGCCGAGCATCACCGGCCTGCGGCGCAGGCACCAGTCCAGGGATTTTTCATAGCGCGCGTGGACGAAGCGGAAACCGCGGTCGAACCACGCGGTGTAGCGTTCCGCATGGCCACCCTTTTCATGCGGCACCAGGAAGCGGCTGGCCAGCATCGGGATCAAGGTCAGCGACACCATGGCCGATACCAGCACCGATACGGCCACCACCACGGCAAACTCATGGAACAGCAGGCCGATCACGCCGGGCATGAAAAAGATCGGGATGAACACCGCCACCAGCGAAACGGAAATCGAGACGATGGTGAAGCCCATTTCCCGCGAGCCGACCAGCGCCGCCTGCATCGGCTCCATGCCCTCTTCCATGTGCCGTACGATGTTTTCCAGCACGACGATGGCATCGTCCACCACCAGGCCCACCGCCAGGGTGATGGCCAGCAGCGAGATGTTGTCGAGGCTGTAGCCCAGCCAGTAAACGATGGCCAGAGTACCGAGCAGTGAGATCGGCAGCGACGTGGCGGGTATGAACGTGGCCATCGCGTGGCGCAGGAACAGGAAAATCACCAGCACTACCAGGCTGATGGTGATCCCCAGCGTGATCTGTACGTCGTGGATGGCGTCGCGAATGGAAACGGATCGATCGTTGCGCAGCCTAACTTCCACCGACGACGGCAACTGTGCTCGCAGGGCCGGCATGGCCGACTTGATGGCGTCCACGGTGGCCACGGTATTGGCATCAGGCTGGCGCTGCACCGACAAGGTGATGGCGCGCTCACCGTTGGCCCAGCTGGCGGTCTTGATCGACTCGACGCTGTCCTCGACCTGCGCGATGTCGGACAAGCGCACCGGACCGGATGCCGAGGTGCCGATGATGAGCTTGGCGAATTCGTCGGCACGGGTCAGCTGGCGGTTGGCGGTGATGACCAGCGTCTGGCGCGGGCCTTCGAGCGTGCCCACCGGCGAATTGGCGTTGGCGGTGCGGATGGCTGCAGCCACTTCATCCAGCGTCATGCCGCGGGCGGCGGCGGCTTCCGGGTCGACGCGGACGCGCACCGCAAATTTTTTCTGGCCGTTGATGCTCACCTGCGCCACACCGGGCAGCGTGGACAGCGTCGGCACTATCAGGTTCTCGGCATAGCTGTTGAGCTGCGACAACGGCATCGAATTGGACAGCAGCGTCATGAAGATGATCGGCGAATCGGCCGGATTCACCTTGCGATACGACGGCAGCGAGGTCATTTCGATGGGCAGCGCGCGCTGCGCGCGCAGCAGCGCGGCCTGTACGTCCACCGAGGCTGCATCGATGTTGCGATCCTGGTCGAATTCGAGGGTGATCGAGGTCACGCCGAGGCTGCTGGTTGAGCTCATCGTGGCGACGCCGGCGATGGTCGAGAACTGCCGCTCCAGCGGCGTTGCCACCGACGAGGACATGGTCTCCGGGCTGGCACCCGGCAGGTTGGCGCTGACCTGGATAGTGGGCGTGTCGTAACGCGGCAGCGCCGCGATGGGAAATTTCGAGTAGGCGAGGATGCCACCGACCACCACGGCCGCGTTGAGCAGCACGGTCATGACCGGCCGGCGTATGCACAGTTCGGAAATGTTCATGGCTCGCTCCTACGGTTTTGCCGCTGCCGCGGCCGGCTCCGCGGCGGGTTTGCCCGCGGGCGCTGCGCCGACGGCGTCCGGTTTGCCGTCCTTGCCGGCAGCACCGTCAGCACCTTTGCCGGTGCCACCCTTGCCGGCACCCTTGCCCGGCCCACCCTCGGTGACCACGCTGTCCTTGCGCACATTCTGCGCACCCTCGACCACCACCTTGGTGCCGGGCGGCACACCCTTGATGGCAGCCAGCCCGGACTGGATCACCTCGACCTCAACCGGCACCATGGCGGCCTTGTTGCCTTCGCCCACGGTGTAGACAAATTTGCGCTCGGGCCCGTTCTGCACGGCCTGCACCGGTACCACCAGCGCGCCGGGCAGGATGCGGCTGGGGAGCGACACGTTTACAAACATGCCCGGCCAAAGCGTGCGGGCAGGGTTGGCAAAAGCCGCCTTCATGGCAATGGTGCCGCTGGCGCTGTCGACGGTGCTCTCGATAAACACCAGCTTGCCGGCCAGGGTCTGCTTCTGCGGTCCCTGCAGTTCGATATTGACCGGGACATCGCCCTTGGCCAGCGCACGCTGCACATGGGCCAGCTCGCGCTCGGGCAGCGCGAAGGACACCGCGATCGGATCGATCTGGCTGACGGTGACCAGCACGGCGCCTTGCGGCTGGACCAGCGACCCGACGCGAACGTTGATGGCGCCGGTGCGGCCATTGAACGGCGCGCGAATCTCGGTGAAAGTGCGAGCCACGCGGCTGGCCTCGGCGGCCGCTTCGTCCACCGACAGCTGGCCCTTGAGAACATCGTATTGATTGATGGCGGTATCCAGCGCCGACTGGGAGATGAACTTCTGCTGGAACAGGTCGCGTTGCCGCTTCAGGTTGCGTTCGGCATTGGCAAGATCGCTGCGCGACTTCACCACCTGTGCTTCGGCGCGGCGCAGGTTGGCCTCTTCGGTGCGCGCATCGAGCGTGAACAGCAGGTCGCCCTGCCTGACATTCTGTCCCTCGACAAAATGAATCTGTTGCACGGTACTGGAAATCTGCGGACGCAGGTCCACCGCCTGCAACGCGACCACGCTGCCATTGGCAATGGCCAGAACCGGCAGATCAAGCTGCCGGACGACCGCCGTGGTCACGGCCACCGGCAGGCCACCGCCGCGCGCGGCTGCAGGGGCGGCATCCGGCTTGCTGCCACTCAACCACCAGGCGAGGCCACCAGCCGCGACAGCAACGATAACCGCGACAATTGGCCAGCGGCGGGAAGAAGTACCTTGGGGCATGGCGGATTCCGGTAAAGAACGGGGGAAAAACGAGAAAAAGGGGGCACCACAAAGGTTTCGGCCCCAGGCTGACGACCGAACCGATTATTCTATTTCATGCAGTGTGCCCAAACTGCCGTGATTGCGCGATGATCTGTCTCAGGCGCACAGACCCAACCATGCTTGACCGCCCTGCTGCCGCTGAGTTCAATCGCGACCGGGCTTGAACGCCGGGCGGCGCGAGTCGGGCGGGTTGAGGCATCGCCACGCGAATGCCGCGGATCATTTGCCATAATGTCATTTGCGCTGTGGCGGAATCCGCCCAGGCGCGCCTTTCCCGTGATTCCCGTTGATTGCAACTGACCCGACCCCTGCAATGGATGACGACTTCGATTTCACCAAACCGGCCGGCGCCAAGCCCGCGGCCGCCGGCACCGCCGCCGCGCCATCCGCCCCGGCAGCACCGGCGAAAAGCCGGTTTTACGACGCGGCCATCGCCCGACGCCTGTTTGAGGCTTTCGGCACCCCGGAAACGGTAGCGGCCGGCGGGAATTTTTTCGTTGAGAACGAAAAGGCGGTCAAGGGCGGACTGTTCTCCAAGGCCGTGGTCAACCGCATGTTTTTCATCACCAGCGGTGAAGTCACCCTGTCGGCCGGCGGCAAGCCGCTGGATGCGATCCGCAGCGGCGAAGTATTTGGCGAGATGGCCGTCATCAGCGGTGGCGCGCGCAGCGCCACGGCCACGGCCAGGAGCGACTGCACGGCGCTGGCGCTGGACGCGGCCCAGTTGCAGTCGGCCATCCAGGAGATGCCCGAGTTCGCGCTGATGCTGATGAGCGTGATGTTTGATCGCCTCCGGCTGGTGGCGGCGCGTCTCGCGGCGCGCAAGATTGCCCCCGGCACGGCCACCGCGCGCGAAGCGGCGGTGTTCCCCCCGGAGCTGTTGCAGCAACTCGAAAACGCCCTCCAGCACACCACCAAGGTGCGCTACGAAGCGGGCCGGGTGATCATGCGCGAGGGTGAGGCCGGCGTATGCATGTACGTGGTACTGACGGGCCGCGTGGCCATCGCCATACGCGACAAGATTGTGGAGATGATCGGGCCGGGTGGCACGTTTGGCGAAATGGCGCTGGTCGACCAGTCGCCACGCACCGCATCGGCCGGTGCATCCATCGACAGCGAGTTGCTGTCGATCAACCGCACGGCGTTGCTCACCGTGATCAAGCAGCAGCCGGGATTCGGCGTGGTGCTGCTGCGCGCGGTGGCGGCGCGTTTGCGGCACATGAACACGCTGCTGGCCTGAACGTTTTTAGAGTGATCAGAACTCAAGCCCGACGATGGCCTTGACGGTCGTCTTGTCGGCGCCGTCGGTCAGGCCGCGTCCCGCGCCGAGGTTCAGGCTCCAGCCCTTCGCCTCAAAATCGATCGCCGCGTAGAGCGAATTGTCCTGTTCAGCCCGGGGCAAGAACCGGTTCAGTTTCCCCAAGCCGGAATAGTATTCGGCGCCGACCGACAGGCCCTCGGCCACACGACGCGCCACCTTCATCGACATACCGAAATCCGGTGTCTTCTGGCGAAAGCCCGGCGACAGGTCCCAGCTGAAGACCGGATTGACCGCCACCAGCCATGCCGGCGCCCGATACCCGCTCATCAGGCGCAGTTCGAATCCGTCCCGCGATGCGGAAAATCGCTCGGCAAGGCGCGACAGCTCGCCATTGGCGCCCAGGAACCACCCGCCGTCTGCCTCCGACCCGCGAATCGGCAGCCATTTGAGCCGCGCTTTCCAGCCGGCGATCGCGGTGCTGCCCGAGCGATCACGGCTGGCGGGGACATACAGTCCGGCCTCGAGCGTTTCGCTCAGGCCGTAAGAAAATTCCGGCGTCAGGCGCAGCCCGCGATGCGGTACTACTTCGCCCGCGTATTCGGCGACCTTGCGGCCATTCGGCGTGAAATTGGCGTGCAATTCCAGGCCGAATTCGCGCGGCGCGTTGATGTCGTCCGCGTAGACCTGGATCTCGTCGCTGAGCGCCGCCCGCCCCGGGGCCGGCAAGCTGCCGACAGCTGCAATGCAGACCATGCAACAAGCAGTTTTCTTCATGTCCGATCCCTTTGTGCGCATTCGATTGCAGAGCGCCGCTTCCGCGGGACAAACCCCAGCATTAGCGGGGCTTCCAGGCCAAAAATGCCCGAAAAGGTGTGCCAGCCCTTGAGTTTGGCCCTTGCTTATTCGTATCGGTTGGTCAGCGTGCCGATGCCGTCGATGACAATGCTGACCTCGCTGCCGGCCTTCATCGAGCCCACACCGACCGAGGTGCCGCAGGCGATGATGTCGCCGGGTTCCAGCGTCATGTCCTGTGAGATCAGGCTGACCAGCCGCGTCGGCGAAAAAATCATGTCCGCCACTGGATAATTCTGCCGCTCCTGGCCGTTGAGAATGGTTTTCACATGCAGCGCAGTCGGGTCGATATCCGTGGCGATCACCGGCCCGAACACGCCGAAGGTGTCGAACCCCTTGGCGCGCGACCACTGGGCGAAGCTGGCGTCCTTGAACAGCAGCTCGGCTGCCGTCACATCGTTGATGCAGGTATAGCCGAAGATATGCGCGGCCGCATCGTGCTCGCTCACATGCCGGCAGCGGCGGCCGATCACCACGCCCAGCTCGCCTTCGTACACCACCTTGCCCGAATACGATGCGGGCACGCGGATCGGCTCATGGGGAGGATGAAAACTGCTGTTGGCCTTGAGGAAGTAAAGAGGTTCGGGTGGAATGGCCTGGCCGAGTTTTTCAGCCAGCGTGTAAAAGTTGTTCCAGAGCGCGACCAACTTGGTGGGCTGGCAGGGCGCCAGCAGGCGAGCGCTGGCGAACGGCACCAGTTGTCCGCTGGGCTGGCACTGGCCGAACATCTCGCCCTCATGCACGGCGATTTCACCCTCGGCCAGGGTACCGAAGCCGACGCGGCCTTCGTATTCAAAGCGAATCCAGTGGGTCATGCGGTGGTCTCCGGGGAAAGTCGAGTCAGCGAATCACCGCCATTTTGCCTGCCGCCGGTACGCGGCGCCTTGCGCGAAGGCAATCGCCGCCAAAAAAAAGCCGCCCTTTGCGGGCGGCTAATGCACTCACCTTCGGAGGGTGAATTTACTGCCCGCACAGGTTAAGGCTTCGTTACCGGAGATACCCTACCCGGACAGGTAGGAGGTGCCGGGTTGGCCGATAATGATTCATTCCCCGATGGAGACAAACATGTCCGCGACCGCCGATTTTCATGAATTTTCTGCCATTCTGCGCTGGCCGGCCGACGCTGCCCAACCCAGGCCGCCGGAAGCCAGCTTTTCGCGCGACAACATCCTGCGCAGCGAAGGCAAGGCCGAAATCCCGGGCTCGGCGCCCGCCGTCTTCGGCGGCGACGCCTCGCGTTATAACCCCGAGGAACTGCTCATCATGTCCCTGGCCCACTGCCACATGTTGACCTACCTCGCGATCGCGGCGAAGAAACGCATGACGGTCATCGCCTATGAGGACCGTGGCACGGGCAAGCTTGGCCTTGGCGACGCCGGTGTGAAAGGAAAAATGTCGATGCAGGAAGTCACGCTGCGGCCGCGCGTTACCGTGGCAAAGGGCACGGATCTGGCCGACGCCATGGCCATCCACGAAAAAGCGCATGCCAACTGTTTCATGGCCAATTCCGTGAATTTTCCGGTTCGTCATGAGGCCGAGATCATCGAAGCATGATGCTGCCGACCCTGCCCGACCTTTCGCAAGCACTGACCAGCGGCGAGGTCACCTCCGAGGTGCTGGTGGAACAATGTCTCGCGCGCATCGCCGACCCGGCCGGCGAAGGCTCGAGGGCCTTCGTCAAGGTCTATCGCGAACCTGCACTGGCCGCCGCCCGGGCCGGCGATGCGGCGCGCCGCGCCGGGCAGGTTGCTTCGCCGCTGGCGGGCATTCCCCTGTCGATCAAGGATCTGTTTGATATCGGCGGCGAAGTCACGCTGGCCGGCTCGGTCGTAATGAAAGATGGCGCGCCGGCGACACGCGACGCACCGGCCATCGCTCGCCTTAAAGCAGCCGGAATGATCATCGTCGGCCGCACCAACATGACCGAATTCGCGTACGGCGCCAACGGCATGAACCAGCACTACGGCACACCGCTCAATCCCTGGGACCGGGCGACGCGGCGCATTCCCGGCGGCTCGACCTCGGGCGGCGCGGTCAGCGTCACCGACGGCATGGCCGCGGCAACCATCGGTTCGGACACCGGCGGTTCGGTGCGCATCCCCGCGGCGCTTTGCGGCCTTACCGGTTTCAAGCCCACGCAGCGGCGCATTCCCCTGGAGGGCGCCTTCCCGCTGTCGTTCACCCGCGATTCCATCGGCCCCCTGGGTCCGACGGTGGCCTGTTGCGCATGGCTGGATGCCGTCATGGCCGGCGAAGCGCTCACCCCTCCCGCGCCCTTTGGGTTGCGGGGTGTGCGATTTGGCGTGCCGCGCACCATCCTGCTGGACGGCCTCGACCGGGAAGTTGCCGCGGCGTTTGCACGAGCGCTGGAAAAGCTGGCGGCGGCAGGCGCGGCGATCGAGGAGTTTGATTTTCCCGAACTGGCCCGCGAGCGCGACGGCAACGCACGGGCCAACTTCTCCGCCGTGGAAGCCTATGCCCTGCATCGTCAGCGCCTCGCCACAGCCGCCGACCAGTTCGACCGGCGCGTCGCAAAGCGGCTGCTGCTGGGCGCCGAGATGAAAGCGGCCGATTATGTGGAACTTCGCCAGTTGCGCGACGCGCTGATGGTCTCTGCCAACCGCACCACGGCGCGCTTCGATGGCCTGCTGGCGCCAAGCGTGCCGATCGTGGCCCCGGCGATCGCGCTGATGGACTCGTCCGACGAGGAGTTTTTCCGCATCAATTCGCTGCTGCTCAGAAACTGCGCGCCGTTCAACGTGCTGGATCGCCCCTGCCTGTCACTGCCCTGTCATCGTCCCGGCGAGGCGCCGGTGGGACTGATGCTGGTCGGCGAAACCATGGGCGATGCGCGCGTGCTGTCGATCGGCGCGGCCATCGAGCAGGTATTCGCGGCGACCGCGCCGCTGCCGCGAAAAAACTAGAAGCCGCGATTCTTTTTCTTGGCCTCTGCGGCCTCCCTGGCGTCATCTTCCATCTTTTTCGTCGCCATCTTCTTGTCCCAGCCGACCATGGGCGCGATCACTTCCCACCAGATGAATACCAGTATGAAGGGCGTCAGCACCCACACCCACGACCAGCGGGCGACGGGATCGATGTCGAGAACTTTCATCAGGAACATCAGTACTCCAATGACGACGAGCGGCATCTTGCACCTCGGCACAGAATGAAGACATGGCGAACAAGTTAGCACAAAGTACCTCTCCCTACCTGCAGCAGCATGCCGGCAATCCGGTCGACTGGCAGGAATGGGGGCCTGCGGCCCTGGCCGAGGCACGCGCATCCGGCAAGCCGATCCTGCTATCGATCGGTTACTCGGCCTGCCACTGGTGCCATGTCATGGCGCACGAATCGTTTGAGGACGCGGGCATCGCCGGCCTGATGAACGAGTTGTTCGTCAATATCAAGGTGGATCGCGAGGAACGGCCCGACCTGGACCAGGTTTACCAGCAGGCGCACGCGCTGCTCACCCAAAAGGGCGGCGGCTGGCCGCTCACCATGTTCCTGGCGCCTGATGGGACCCCGTTTTTCGGCGGAACCTACTTTCCCAAGACGCCACGCTATGGCTTGCCGGGCTTCGGTGACCTGCTGCAGCGGGTGGCGGGGTATTACGCGGACCACCGGGAAGAGATTGGTGCGCAAAGCGACGAACTGGTTGCGGCCATGCAGGCGGATACCCTGCCGGCGGCGGCCGGCGGGAGTGCGGCGGGTGTTGGGCAAGTGGATGCCGCGTTCGCGGAAATGGCGGCACGCTTTGATGCGCGCCACGGCGGTTTTGGCGGCGCGCCCAAGTTCCCGCATCCCGACATGCTCGATTTTTGCCTGCGCCACTACGCGCGCACGGGTGATCTGCAGGCACGCCACATCGCCTGCCTCACGCTGGAGCGCATGTGCAAGGGCGGCATCTTTGACCAGCTCGGCGGCGGTTTCGCGCGCTATTCCACCGACGCCACCTGGACCATTCCGCACTTTGAAAAAATGCTCTACGACAACGGCCCGCTGCTGCGCCTGCTGGCCGACGCGTCGCTGGTCGCGGAGAATAATCAGCAGCGCACGCTGTTCTGCGCCGGTGCGGAGGCGACGGCCGAGTGGGTGATGCGCGAAATGCAATCGCCACACGGCGGCTATTACGCCAGCATCGACGCCGATTCGGAAGGCGAGGAAGGCAAGTTTTACGTTTGGACGGATACGCAGGTTCGTGACCTGCTGCCGGCAGACTACTGGCGCGTGGCCGAGCTGCACTACGGCCTCGACCGGGCGGCAAACTTTGAACGCCACTTCTGGAACCTCACCGTCGTCCAGCCCATGGAAAAGCTGGAAGCCCGCCTTGGGCTGTCTCCCGGCATGGGCGCGATTTACCTGGCGGGCGCGCGACAGTTGCTGTTCGACGCGCGCGAACAGCGGGTGCGTCCCGGCCGGGACGAAAAGATCCTCGTCAGCTGGAACGCGCTGATGATCGAGGGCATGGCGCGCGCGGCGCGCGTGTTCGGCGTTCCCGCATGGCTCGGTTCGGCGCGGCGCGCGCTGGGGTTTGTGCAAAGCCACATGTGGAACGCCGAAACCGGGCGCCTGCATGCCACCCACAAGGACGGCCGCAGCCATCTCAATGCCTACCTCGACGACTACGCGCTGCTGTTGCGCGCCCTGCTGGAATTCCTGCAAAGCGAGTTTCATCCCGGCGACCTGCGCTTTGCCTGCGCGCTGGCCGACACGCTGCTGGCCCAGTTCGAGGATACGGATAACGGTGGTTTTTACTTCACCAGCCATGATCACGAACGCCTGATTCAGCGCCCCAAGCCAGGCGCCGACAATGCCATGCCTTCAGGCAACGGCACGGCAGCATGGGCGCTGCAACGACTGGCCTGCATCACGGGCGATGCGCGCTATGACGCAGCCGCACAACGGGCGCTACGGCATTTTCAGCCGGCCATGCTGAAATTTCCGGGCAGCCACGCCAGCCTGCACGCTGCACTGGCCGAGGCGCTGGCGCCGCCCAGCCTGTTGATCCTTACCGGACCCGCAGGCGCGTGCACATCCTGGCAGCAAAGACTCGCCGGCGACTACCGGCCCGGCCTGATGGTACTGACGCCCGGGCCTGCGACTAGCGACCTGCCCGCCGGCCTGGTCCGCCCAGCCACCGACGCGGTCAACGCCTGGCTCTGTCAGGGCGTTGTGTGCTTGCCGGCAATTGCCGATTTCGGTCAATTGCAAGCGGCCCTGAAACCCCCTATAGTTGCGCACGCTGAATAATTGCCACCCTCAAATCGACGGAGAACTCCTGATGAAACGTATCGTCCTTGCCACCCTCGCTGCCCTGGCTTTTGCCGGTTCGGCCCAAGCCAATGAAGCCCTTGCCACCAAGAGCGGCTGCCTCGCCTGTCACAAGGTGGATGCGAAGCTGGTCGGCCCCTCTTACAAAGAAGTTGCAGCCAAATACAAGGGCAATGCCAAGGCCGAAGCCATGTTGATCGACAAGGTCAAAAAGGGTGGCACGGGCGTCTGGGGCCAGATCCCGATGCCGCCAAACGCTGCCGTGAAGGATGAAGACCTCAAGACCCTGGTGAAGTGGATTCTCGCGACCAAGTAATCGCCACCGCTTCCAGTCACAAAAAAGGCCGCGCCGGATCCTCCGGGCGGCCTTTTTCATTGCCTCGCGCGCGCCGGTAATTCGTTTGACAAGGGCCAAAATCCCTTCTCATAATTGTACTTTTGCCTTTGCCGGCTTCCAAAGCATGCCCCGCGGAAGCCGCCTGCAAATTTCCCTTTCCCCTTGCCTGGAGATGCCTCGATGAAATCGACCCACAAAGTCCTGTTTGCCGCCCTGATTGCCGCCGGCGTTGCCGGTTGCAGCAAGGAAGAAGCCAAGCCCGCTGCCCCGGCCGCGCCAGCCGAACCGACGGTCACCGTGAAGATCGGCCACGCCGGCCCGCTGACGGTCAAGACGCCGCATCTGGGCAAGGACGACGAAAATGGTGTCGCGCTGGCCGTTGCGGAAGCCAATGCCATGAAGATCAAGGTCGACGGCAAAACGGTGAAGTTTGAAATGCAGAGCGAGGACGACCAGGGCGATCCGAAAGTCGGCACCACCATTGCGCAGAAGCTGATGGACGCCAAAGTGATCGCGGTCATTGGCCACCTCAATTCCGGCGTGACCATTCCCGCGTCCGAGATTTACACCAAGAACGGCATTCCGATGGTCTCCGGCTCGGCCACCAACCCGGCCGTCACCGAGCGCGGACTGAAGGGCGTGTTCCGCACCGTAGGTCGCGACGACCAGCAGGGACCGGCGCTGGCCACCTACATCGCCAACGAATTGAAGGCCAAGAAGGTCGCGCTGATCGACGACAAGACGGCGTACGGCGAAGGCCTGCGCAGTGAAGTCGAGAAGAAGCTGAAGGCCGACAAGGTCCAGGTGGTCGACAAAGCCACCACCACCGATACCGACACCGATTTCAAGGCCGTGCTGACCAAGCTCAAGGCCAAGAACCCCGACGTGATCTTCCACGGCGGCATGGACCAGACCGGCGGCCCGATGATCAAGCAGGCGCGTGAACTGGGCATCAAGGCCGTGTTCGTGTTCGGCGACGGCGCCTGTACCGATGAGATGGGCAAGCTGGCCGGCGCCGCCGCCGAAGGCCTGGTGTGCTCGCAAGCCGGCCTGCCGCGTGAAGCCGCCAGCCCGACCTTTGCCAAGGCATTTGCCGCCAAGTTCGGCGACATCAAGCAATACGCCCCCTACTACTACGACGGCGCCATGGCGGTGATCGAAGCGATCAAGAAATCCGGTTCGGTGGATCCGGCCAAGTTCGGGCCAGAGATTTATAACGTGAGCTTTACCGGTGCAACCGGCAAGGTGGAGTTCGATGCCAAGGGTGACCGCAAGGATGCCGAAATCACCATCTTCAAGCTGAAGGATGGCAAGGTGGTTCCGGAAGCGGTGATCAAGGGCGGCGTCTCGACCAAGTTTGAAATGCCCGCTGCAGCAGCCCCGGCTGCGGCACCAGCGGCAGCCGCGGCGCCCGCCGCCGCACCGGCAGCGCCTGCTGCCGCACCTGCCAAGGATGCCAAGCCGGCAGAAGCCCCGAAGAAGTAGGCTGCACCTCACCAAGAACGGCACCAGCAATGGTGCCGTTTTTTTATGCCGCAAAAACGCTTCGGGTAACATGCGCCGATGGATACCTTCATCCAGCAATTAATCAACGGTCTCACGCTCGGCTGCGTCTATGCCGTGGTGGCACTGGGCTACACCATGGTTTACGGCATCATCCAGCTCATCAACTTCGCGCATGGCGAAGTGGTGATGATCGGCGCGATGGTGGCGTTCTCCGTCATCTCCGCTCTGGCCGGCAGCGGACTGCCGCCGCTGGCGATCATCGTCCTCGCCACGCTGGCCGCCATTCCCGCCTGCATGGCGGTGGGCTACACCATGGAGCGCGTCGCCTACCGGCCGCTGCGCAGCGCCCCGCGGCTGGCGCCGCTCATCACCGCCATCGGCATTTCCATCATCCTTCAGCACGTCGCACTGATGATCTGGAGCCGCAATAACCTGTCGTTCCCGCAGATCATTCCCTTGCAGAGTTATCACCTCGGCAGTTCCGAGACCAGCGCCACCATCACCAACGTGCAGATCGCCATCATGCTCACGTCGATCGCGATGATGGCGGGACTGTTGACGCTGATCTACAAGACCCGCATCGGCATCGCCATGCGCGCCACCTCGCAGAACCAGCAGGTGGCCGGACTGATGGGCATCAACATCAACAACATCATTTCGCTGACCTTCATGATCGGTGCGGCGCTGGGCGCCATCGCCGGTGTGATGGTGGGCTCGTATTACGGCATCGCCAATTACACGATGGGCTTCCTGCTGGGGCTGAAGGCGTTTTCGGCCGCGGTGCTGGGCGGCATCGGCAATCTCGGCGGCGCGGTACTGGGCGGCCTGCTCATCGGCCTCATCGAAGCGCTGGGCGCGGGCTATATGGGCGATCTCACCAATGTCTGCTTTCTCAACAGTTTCCTGCCCGGCTTCGCAAGCATGTGCGATGCCAACGCCAACGGCAGCCTGTTCGGCAGCAACTACAAGGACGTGTACGCCTTCATCGTATTGATCCTGGTGCTGGTGTTCCGGCCATCCGGCCTGCTGGGCGAGCGCGTCGGCGACCGGGCCTGATGATGGGTGCCATGACCAAACATCCGCAGCTTAAATGGATTGGCTTCGTGCTAATTGCGGTGGCGCTGGCCATTCTCCCGTTTGCGCTCGCACAGGTCGGCACGGCGTGGGTGCGCATCACCAACTTCGCCATCCTGTTTGTGCTCTTGTCGCTGGGCCTCAACATCGTGGTCGGGTTCGCGGGCCTCCTGGACCTGGGCTACATCGCCTTTTATGCCGTGGGCGCCTACATCTATGCGCTGCTCGCCTCGCCGCACTTCGGCATGCACCTGCCGTGGTGGATGATCCTGCCGATCGGCGCCACCGTGGCATGCATCTTCGGCATCCTGCTGGGTGCGCCCACGCTGAAATTGCGCGGCGATTACCTGGCCATCGTCACGCTGGGCTTCGGCGAGATAGTGCGCATCTTCATGAACAACCTGTCGGACCCGATCAACATCACCAACGGGCCCAAGGGCATCAGCACCATCGATTCCATCAAGCTGGCGGGGCTCGATTTCGGCAACAACACCCGCATCGGAGATTTCGTTCTGTCCGGCACGATCAAGTATTACTTCTTCCTGCTGGCGATCATGATGATTGTCATCGTCATCAATTTCCGCTTGCAGAATTCGCGCATCGGCCGCGCCTGGGAAGCCATCCGCGAGGACGAGATGGCCGCCCGCGCCATGGGCATCAACACAACGCGCATGAAACTGCTGGCGTTTGCCATGGGCGCATCGTTCGGCGGTGTCGCCGGCGGCATGTTCTCCGCCATCCAGGGATTCATCAGCCCGGAAAGCTTTGTGCTCAACGAAAGCGTGATGGTGCTGGCGATGGTGGTGCTGGGCGGCATGGGCAACATTTGGGGCGTGGTGCTGGGCGCGGTGTTGCTGTCATTCGTGCCCGAAATCCTGCGCTACACGGTGGAGCCCGCGCAAAAGGCCATGTTCGGCCACCAGATCATCGAGGCCGAAGTGCTGCGCATGCTGCTGTTTGGTTTTGCGATGGTGGGGATGATGCTTTATCGCCCGGCAGGCATCCTGCCTTCAGCAGTGCGCAAGCGTGAACTCGCGAAGGCGGATTCATGAGTTCGCCCATTCTTGAAATTACCGGCATCACCAAGAGATTCGGCGGGCTGACCGCTTTGTCCGATGTCAGCTTTGCGATTCCCGAAAAATCCATATTTGGTCTCATCGGCCCGAACGGCGCCGGCAAGACCACGCTGTTCAACGTGCTCACCGGTCTGTACATCCACGACGAAGGCACCTTCTCGTTCCGTGGCAAGCCGCTGCAGGACCTGACGCCCGACCGCATCGCGGCACTCGGCATTGCCCGCACCTTTCAGAATATCCGCCTGTTTGCCAATTTGTCCGCGCTGGAAAACGTCATGATCGGCCGGCACGTGCGCACCAGCGCAGGCGTGTGGGGCGCCATCACCCGCAACGCTGCGACCCGCGCCGAGGAAGCCCGGATCGAGAAGCGCGCCCATGAGTTGCTGACCTTCGTTGGACTCGATGCACGCGCCAATGAACTCGCCAAGCATCTCTCGTACGGCGACCAGCGCCGCCTGGAAATTGCCCGTGCGCTGGCCACCGACCCGCAGGTGCTGGCGCTGGATGAACCCGCCGCCGGCATGAACGCCACCGAGAAACTCTCGCTTCGCAGCCTGCTGGAGTCGATCCGCCAGCAAGGCATCACCATCCTGCTGATCGAACACGACGTAAAGCTGGTGATGGGCCTCTGTGATCGCATCGCCGTTCTGGACTACGGCAAGAAAATTGCCGAGGGCAATCCCGCCGAGGTGCAACGCGACCCGAAAGTCATCGAAGCCTATCTGGGCGCGGAAGTGGCGGCATGAGTTTGCTGAAGCTTTCGGATGTGCATGTGTCCTATGGCGGCATCAAGGCCGTCAAAGGAATTTCATTATCGGTAGAGAAGGGGGAGCTCGTCACCCTCATCGGCGCCAACGGCGCCGGCAAAACCACCACCCTCAAAGCCATCGTCGGCCTGTTGCGGCCCGCCGAAGGGCGCATCGAGTACGACGGTCGGGACATGGCCGGCACGCCTCCGCACGCCATCGCCTCGCGCGGCCTGGTGCTGGTGCCCGAGGGGCGCGGCGTATTTCCGGCGCTGACCATTGAAGAGAATCTGCAAATGGGCGCCTACACGCGACGCGACAAAGCCGGCATCGCGGAGGACGTCGAGCGCATGTTCAACTGGTTCCCGCGCCTGAAGGAACGCGCCAGGCAGACCGCGGGCACCATGTCCGGTGGCGAACAGCAAATGCTGGCCATCAGCCGCGCGCTGATGGCGCGACCGAAATTGTTGTTACTCGATGAACCCTCGATGGGCCTCGCACCCATCATGGTGCAAAAGATTTTCGAAGTGGTGCGAGATGTCGCCAAAAGCGGCATGACCATCCTGCTCATCGAGCAGAACGCGCGACTCGCGTTGCAGATCAGCCAGCGCGGCTACGTAATGGACGGCGGCCTGATCACGCTGGAAGGCGAATCACAATCGCTGCTGACCAACCCCAAGGTGCGTGAAGCCTATCTGGGCGAAGGCTAGCGCCACATAATCGGAGAGACAGCATGGAAATGAGCAAATCCGACCTCACCGATCTCAAGCGCGCCAAGAAATTGCTGGAGAACCCCGGTCTCGCCGCCAAGATGTCGGCGGCGCTGGGCTCGCCCATCGAGAAAAGCGTGGGGATGTTGCCGAAGACGTTTCAAAAGCACATTCACCAGGCCTCGGAAGCGGCGATGATGAAAGCGCTGGATGTGGCCATCAAGTCGCTGGGCGACAACACCAAGAAGCCCGCGCAAAGCCGGCTGCACAAGATAGCCGCGGCCACCAGCGGCGCGGTGGGTGGCGCATTCGGTCTGCTGGCACTGAGCGTGGAATTGCCGGTCTCGACCACCATCATGCTGCGATCGATTGCCGACATCGCCAAGAGCGAAGGCGAGAACATCCACTACATCGACACCAAGCTCGCCTGCCTCACGGTATTTGCGCTGGGCAGTACCAAGAATGAGAAGGACAACGCCGCCGAATCAGGCTACTTCGCCGCGCGCGCGGCGATGTCGAGCGCGGTGTCGGAAGCGAGCAAGTATCTTGCGGAAAAAGGGCTATCCAAGTCAGGCGCGCCGGCGTTGCTGCGACTGGTGTCACTCATCAGCGGGCGCTTCGGCATTGTCGTCACCGAGAAAGCCGCCGCGCAGGCCGTTCCCATCATCGGCGCGGTGGCGGGCGGGCTCATCAACACCCTGTTCATCGGCCACTTCCAGGACATGGCGCGTGGGCATTTCATCGTGCGGCGGCTGGAGAAGACGTATGGGGCGGAACCCGTGAGGTTGGCCTACAAGAATGTGTAGCCTGGATACACAAGCAGAAGTTCGCATCGGCGCGTTAGTGTAAGTCCGCACGCAATGCGAGTGCTTCTTATGGGTTGCTGACGTTCACCACTCAGTCGCCACTTTCGGCGCGATAATTTGCTCCGGCATGTCCGCGTTGAAGTCGCACAACACGACTTCCTTTTTTCGCGAATTGATGCCGAATAAGACTCCGTCACGAGCAATTATTTGGCGATTTGCGTGGTCTCGACCGACCCACCCATCTTCGGGCGACGACGTTTCATCACGAAATCCCGAATCTGGTGCATAACGATCCAGATCGGTCTCAATGCGCAGTTTGTGGGGTACGTGATTGGGATGAACTGGTGGCAAAGGTGCCATGAATATTGTCGTGCGCCCAACGCCTGGATGATTGGTCCCATTCGCACCATACGCAAGTCGAAGTGTCTCGTCATCAACAAAGTGCCCTCCACCTCCCCAAGTCGATCCCTCCGGCCAAAGTGCTAACGCTGTCAGGTATGGCGGCTTACTTACGGCAGTAAATGTCTGTTTGTAGCCGTGTGCTTTGTCAACTCGTCCATACTTCATTGCGAAATAGACAAATAGCTTTCCGTTCGGGGAAAGGCCACATCTCTCCGCGTAAATGCGCCCATGCAACCACTGGCCCCGCTCAAATTTGTCATTTGCGGTGTTCCACTTGATTACTTCTACCCAACGAGTCGGCCCACGTCGCAAAATCACGGCGACCGGTGCAGAACGCGCGAAAACGAGTGACAGTCGGCAGGCAACTTGGGCGGTCATTGGGCAAACGACATTGGCTAGTAGTAACCGGAAAAGGTCAGAAGAGAGCCGAAGTCAATTCCACAGAGCACATAGGACCGGCTGTTGCTTGGATTGTCAAACCCACTCCCGCCCAATCAAATACTTCTCCAGCAACTCCGCCTCCCGCGTCCCCCTCTCCGGCGACCAGTTGTAACGCCAGGTCGCGGTCGGCGGCATCGACGCCAGGATCGATTCAGTGCGCCCACCCGACTGCAGGCCGAAGTGCGTGCCGCGATCCCAGACGAGGTTGAATTCCACATAGCGCCCGCGCCGGTAGAGCTGCCATTCGCGCTCCTGCTCGCCAAACGGCATGTCGCGGCGGCGCTCGACGATCGGTACGTAGGCATCGAGGAAGGCATTGCCCACCGCCTGCTTCATGGCGAACGACTGCTCAAAGCCGGGGTGGTGGAAATCGTCGAAGAACACGCCGCCGATGCCGCGCGGCTCCTTGCGGTGCTTGAGGTAGAAATAGTCGTCGCACCATTTCTTGAAGTGGGGGTAATAGTCGGCGCCGAACGGCTCGAGCGCGGCCTTGTTGACGCGATGGAAGTGGACGCAGTCCTCGTCAAAGCCGTAGTAGGGCGTGAGGTCCATGCCGCCGCCGAACCAGAAGGTGTCGTGCTCGGTATCGAGCGAGGAGCGGGCGATGAAGAAGCGCACGTTCATGTGCACCGTCGGGATATACGGGTTGCGCGGATGCAGCACCAGCGAGACACCCATCGCTTCCCACGCACGGCCGGCGATTTCGGGACGGTTGGCGGCGGCGGACGGCGGCAGGTTCTTGCCCATCACATGCGAGAACAGTACGCCGCCGCGCTCCAGCAGGTTGCCGCCCTCAATGATGCGTGAAATGCCGCCGCCGCCCTCGGGCCGCTGCCACTCGTCGCGCAGGAACGGCTTGCCGTCCAGCAACTCCATTTTGGTAACGATGCGGTTCTGCAGGTCTAGCAGGTAGGTTTTGACGTCGGCGATGTTCATGGGATTGTTCGAATTGTTGAGGCAGGTGGGTGGCGGCAGGTTCAAGTGTTGGCGTGAAGTTTAGCCACAGACTGCGGCGCGCGAACGCTGGCACTGCACAATTTGCACGAGGAACAACCGAAGCCGGGGATGCGACAGCATGCAACATTCAAACTCAAGCACTGGCGCGGCTTCCAGGCCATTTTGCCGCCAGAAGGCGCGCCAGTGCTGGTTCTACGCTTTCCGGCCGATGGCGCGATAGCCGATGTCGCGGCGATACTGCATGCCGGCAAAGCGAATGGGTTCCAGCAACTGATAGGCCCGCTGCTGGGCGATGCGCACCGTGTCCCCCAGTGCCGTCACGCAGAGAACGCGCCCACCGTTGGTGACGACCTTGCCGCCTTTGTCAGTGGTACCAGCGTGGAACACACGCGCATCATCGGTGGCTTTGGGCAGGCCGCTGATCTCGTCACCTTTTGTGGGTGCTTCCGGGTAACCCGCCGCTGCCATCACCACGCCCAGCGCGGCGCGGCGATCCCATTCGGCTTCGATCTGGTCGAGCTTGCCGTCGATGGCGTGTTCCACCAGCGTGAGGAAATCACTCTTCAAGCGCATCATGATCGGCTGCGTTTCGGGGTCGCCCATGCGGGCGTTGAATTCGACCACGCGCGGCTTGCCGGCCTCGTCGATCATCAGTCCGGCGTACAGGAAGCCGGTGAAAGGATTGCCCTCGGCAGCCATGCCGCGTAGCGTGGGCATGATGACTTCGCGCATGGTGCGGGCGTGCACATCCGGCGTGACCACCGGTGCCGGCGAATAAGCGCCCATGCCGCCGGTGTTGGGACCTTCGTCGCCGTCGAAGATGCGTTTGTGGTCCTGCGAGGACGCGAAGGGCAGCGCGTGCACGCCATCGCACATGCAGATGAAGCTGGCTTCTTCGCCTTCCATGAATTCTTCAATGACTACCCGATGGCCAGCGTCACCCAGCTTGCTGCCGGAGAACATCATGTCGATGGCCTCAAGCGCATCCCCCAGCGTCATGGCCACCACCACGCCCTTGCCGGCGGCAAGCCCGTCAGCCTTGATGACGATCGGGGCACCCTCCTTTTCAACATAGGCGCGCGCTTCGGCGGCACTGGTGAAAGTGGCGTAGCGTGCAGTGGGAATCTTGTGCCGCACCATGAACTGCTTGGCGAAATCCTTGGAGCTTTCCAATTGCGCGGCGCGCTGGCTGGGGCCGAAGATGCGCTGGCCCGCCGCCTGAAAGGCATCGACCACGCCCGCCGCCAGCGGCGCCTCGGGGCCGACGACGGTGAGGTGGATCTTCTCCTCCTGCGCAAAGTTCAGCAGATCAGGAATCGCGGTGAGGTTGACATTGACGAGACCCTCCTCGCGCGCGGTGCCGGCGTTGCCGGGGGCGACGTACACGCACTGCACCTTTGGGTTTTGCGTGAGGCGCCACGCAAGGGCATGTTCGCGGCCGCCGGAGCCGATGACGAGGAGTTTCATGTTCAGACTTTGATGACTTCGATTTCTTGTTCACCACTGGGGACTGTGATTTGGCTAGCTAGCTCAACTACTGCGTCAAGCGTGCCGTCGCGGTGAGAAGTGGTAAGGATTGAATGTTCGCTTCCCTCGTCCACGCAAGCCATCACAACGATCCAGTCCATACAATCTTCCCACTCTTGAGCGTCTATGCCAAACGCACAGAACAATTCGATCCGTGCATCAAACAACTCGCGCAGCAATCGATCCCGGTCTGTGACATCTCCCGTTTCGGCAACCAACACAATTTTCTTGGCGTGGGGCATTTCACACAACCAATTGCGGTCTAAATGCCTCAGGTCGCGTAGCGAGCGCCGGCGTGGCTAGGCGCGCGAGGGCGAACAACCGGAATGTATGTGTAATACATGAGGATTGAGAGCCCTCGCGCAACGACGCCAGGCCAAGCGCAGTAGCGAGATGAGGCATTTAGTGGCGGAAGTGCCGCATGCCCGTGACCACCATCGCGATGCCGTGCTCATCTGCTGCCTTGATGACTTCCTCATCCCGCATCGATCCACCAGGCTGAATCACCGCCGTGGCGCCCGCTTCGGCGATCACATCCAGCCCGTCGCGGAACGGAAAGAACGCATCGCTCGCCGCGACCGATCCCTTCAACGACAGCCCGGCGTTGCCCGCTTTGATGGCCGCGATCTTGGTTGAATCCACACGGCTCATCTGCCCCGCGCCCACGCCCAGCGTCATGCCGTAGCGGCAGAAGACGATGGCGTTGGACTTCACGAACTTGGCGACGCGGAAGGCGAACAGCAGGTCGTTCATTTCTTCCTTGCTTGGCTTGCGTTTGGTGACGACCTTCAGCTGAGACACGTCAAAGTCGTCCGAACTCTGTACCAGCAGACCGCCGCCGACACGTTTCATGTCGACATCCTTCACGGATGGGGCCAGCGGGATTTCCAGCAGGCGGACATTCTGCTTGCCGGCAAACACGCGGCGCGCTTCCACGCTGAACAGCGGCGCCAGCACCACTTCCACAAACTGTTTGGAAACCGCTTCGGCGGTGGCGCCATCGAGCTCGCGATTGAAGGCGATGATGCCGCCGAAGGCCGAGGTCGGATCGGTCTCGAAGGCGCGCTGGTAGGCGATAAGCGTACTTTCGGCGATCGCCACGCCGCAGGGATTGGCGTGCTTGACGATCACGCAGGCCGGTACATCGAAGGCGCGGCAGCACTGCCAGGCGGCGTCCGCATCGGCGATGTTGTTGTAGGAGAGCTCCTTGCCCTGCAACTGGTGATAGTGCGCCAGCGTGCCGGCGGCGGGGTGTTTCTCGACATAGAACGCCGCGTCCTGGTGCGGGTTTTCGCCGTAGCGCATGTCCTGTGCTTTGGTGAAGGTCAGGTGCAACTGGTCCGGGAACAGGCGGCGATCGTTGTTTTCGTCTAGCGACGAGAGATAGGTACTGATCATGCCGTCGTATTCGGCGGTGTGCGCAAAGGCCTTCTTGGCTAGTGCGAAGCGGGTGTGATGACTGAGCGCGCCGTGGTGGGCGGTCATTTCTTCCATGAGCGTGTGATAGTCGCCGCTGTCGGTCACGATCGCGACGAAAGGATAGTTCTTTGCCGAAGCCCGCACCATGGCCGGGCCGCCGATATCGATGTTTTCGATGGCGTCTTCCAGCGTCACATCCGGCTTGGCGATGGTCTGCGCGAACGGGTAGAGATTGACCACCACCATGTCGATCGGCGGAATGTCATGCTTCTTCATGGCCTCCGCGTGATGCGCGAGGTCGCGGCGGGCGAGAATGCCGCCGTGCACCCGCGGGTGCAGCGTCTTTACCCGGCCATCCATCATTTCCGGGAATCCGGTGTAATCGCCGACCTCCACCACCTTGATGCCGTTTTCGGCCAGCAGCTTGGCCGTGCCGCCGGTGGAAAGGATCTTGACGTTATGCCTGGCCAGAAACTGGGCAAACTCGACAACACCGGTCTTGTCCGACACGCTGATGAGCGCGCGCTGGATGGGGATGTGATTGGTCATTTCAGGGCTCTTCGGTGACTGCTTCGGCTCGGGCCACGAGGCGGCCTGCCGGGCGGGTACGACGATCTATTCGATACCGTGCTGGTTCAGTTTCTTGCGCAGCGTATTGCGATTGAGGCCGAGCATTTCCGCGGCGCGGGTCTGGTTGCCTTCGGCGTGGTGCAGCACCACTTCCAGCAGCGGCCGCTCCACATTGGCAACGACCATGTCATAAATATTGGTCACGCCTTCGCCGTCCAGATCCTTGAAGTACTGCTTCATCATCTTGCGCACGCACGCCGACAACTCGCTGTCACGATTGTCACGACCATCACGCTGAATATTCATATACGGGTGCTTCCTTATGCTTTTCTTATTGTTATGAGCCCGCCACGGCAATGTGGCGACTGCTCCCTAAGCTGCCTTTTACTGATTACGCGGCGACGCGCGCGACAGCCACTTCTCCATCAATCAACCGGGCAAAGTAACGATCCAGCGCGGCGACTTGCGCGGCAGGTTCGTCGATGCCATTCATTACGTGCCGAAAATCCGCGCCTCCGGGCAATCCGGCCAGATACCAGCCGATATGCTTGCGGGCCACGCGCATTCCCTTGTGCTCGCCATAGAACTGCTGCAGTTCCAGAAGGTGCTGCGCCGCAATCGCGTGGATCTCGGTCCATGCAGGTGCAGCGAGCAGGCGCCCTGTCTGCAGAAAATGCGCCACTTCACGAAATATCCACGGCCGACCCTGCGCAGCGCGCCCGATCATCACGGCATCAGCGCCAGTGTAATCAAGTACGAATCGGGCCTTTTGCGGTGAATCAATATCGCCGTTGGCCACCACCGGGATGTGCACGCTTTGCTTGACCGCGCGAATGGTGTCGTATTCAGCGGCACCTTCATAGAGATCGCTGCGGGTGCGGCCATGCACGGCGAGGGACTGGATGCCGCTTTCCTGCGCGATGCGGGCAATCTTCAGCGCATTCTTGTGCTCGCGGTCCCAGCCGGTACGTATTTTCAAGGTGACCGGTACCGGCACTGCGGCGACGACGGCTTCCAGGATACGCGCCACCAGCAACTCGTCGCGCATCAATGCCGAACCGGCATCGACCTTGCAAACCTTTTTGGCCGGACAGCCCATATTGATGTCGATGATATGGGCGCCCCGGTCAACGTTGTGGCGCGCAGCCTCGGCCATCATTGCCGGCGCGGCGCCGGCGATCTGCACCACGATCGGATCAACCTCGCCGCGATGGTCGCCGCGACGCAGCGATTTTTCTGTCGCCCACAGGCGACTGTCGGACGCCACCATCTCGCTCACGGCCATGCCGGCGCCGAGGCGCTTGCAGAGCATGCGAAACGGCCGGTCGGTGACACCCGCCATGGGTGCGACGATGACGTTGTTTCGCAGGGAGATGTTGCCGATTTGCAATTGATTCACCATTGGGCGCGAGACACGCCCGGCGCGGAGAAAGGCGCTTATTTTATAGGCGCCTACAAATTAAGCAATCGAAATCTGTGGTTTCGAGAAACGTTGCTTAACGTGCTGATTATTCTGACGGGAAATTTGCATGCCAGCCCGATAATCGGATGCCGCATTCGGGGGATGCTTAAGCCACGTCAAAAGCCGTAACCGCCGCCACCCGGTGTCTCGAGAACAAATACGTCGCCGGCGGCCACCGTGGATTCATCGGAGTAGGCCAACTCGGTGCGCGAGCCATCGACGCGCTCGATCCAGGTGCGTCCGAGTCCGCCCGGTCCGCCGCCCGCCATGCCGAAATTCGGCACGCGACGATGGCCGGCCAGGATGGCGGCCGTCATCGGTTCAAGGAAACGAATGCGCCGCGTGGCGCCGTTGCCGCCCCGATGCTGTCCGGTGCCACCGCTGCCGTGGCGAATCGCATGCTCCTCGACGCGCACCGGATAGCGCCACTCCAGGATCTCCGGATCCGTCAGCCGCGAATTGGTCATGTGCGCCTGCACGCAGTCGCAACCGTCAAAGTCGGGGCCGGCGCCGGTGCCGCCGGAAACCGTCTCGTAATACTGATATCGATCATTGCCGAAGGTGACATTGTTCATGGTGCCGTAGCTCGCGGCCATCACACCCAGCGCGCCGATCAGCGCATCGGTGATGCACTGTGAGGTTTCCACATTGCCCGCGACCGTCGCGGCCGGTGGACGCGGGCTGAGCATGCTGCCCTCGGGAATGATGATGGTCAGTGGCTTCAGGCAACCGGCATTGAGTGGGATGTCGCTGTCGACCAGCATGCGGAATACGTACAGCACAGCGGCGGTGACCACTGCCGAGGGTGCATTGAAATTGGATGGCAGCTGCGGCGAGGTGCCGGTGAAATCAATGGTGGCGCTACGACGGTCGCCACCGATGGTTATCTGCACGCGAATGACTGCGCCGTTGTCCATCTCATAGGCGAACTTTCCATCCTTGAGGGCGCCGATGACGCGCCGTACACACTCCTCGGCGTTGTCCTGCACGTGCTGCATGTAGGCCTGCACCACATCGAGGCCGAAGTGCGCCACCATGCGACGCAGTTCCTGCACACCCTTTTCATTGGCTGCGATCTGGGCGCGCAGGTCGGCGATGTTTTGGTCGGGATTGCGCGCAGGGTGCCTGGCGCCCGCCAGCCGCGCGCGCATCTCCTGTTCCAGCATCACGCCGTTCTCGACCAGCTTGACGTTGTCCAGCAGCACGCCTTCATCCTCGACGGTCTTCGAGAAAGGCGGCATCGAGCCGGGCGTGATGCCGCCAATGTCTGCATGGTGGCCGCGCGAGGCCACATAAAACAGGATCTCGTGCCCCGCATCGTCGAACACCGGCGTGACCACCGTGACATCGGGAAGGTGCGTGCCGCCGTTGTAGGGATCGTTCAGCACATACACATCACCCGGCTTCATGCGGCCGGCATTCTTGCGCACCACCGTCTTGATCGAGTCACCCATCGACCCCAGGTGCACCGGCATGTGCGGGGCATTGGCGATCAGGTTGCCTGAAGAATCGAACAGCGCGCAGGAGAAGTCCAGCCGCTCCTTGATATTCACCGAGTACGCCGTGTTGGCCAGTCGCAGGCCCATCTGCTCGGCTATGGACATGAAAAGGTTATTGAAGACTTCCAGCATCACCGGGTCTGCCCGGGTGCCGAGCGCAAACCTGCCGTCACGTGCAGCCGTTCTGGTCAGCACCAGATGGTTCTGCGCTGTTACCAGCGCCTGCCAACCGGGCTCCACCACGGTAGTGGCATTGCGCTCGGCGATAATGACCGGGCCGTCGCAAGACTGGCCGGGCCGCAGCTGCTCGCGCAAATGGACCGGCGCCTGATATTGCCGTCCGCCGCTGGTCATCGATGCCGTGGTCACGGGTGGGCTCACCGCTTCCTGATAGACGGCCATTGACCGGCCTTCTTCCGGCGCCAGACTGCTGCCACCACAATCGCCGATTGCTTCGCAGCTTACGGCTTCAGCGATCAGGCCGCGGGACTCCATGAGAAAACTGAAGCGCTGCTTGTATAGCTCGTTGAACTGCGCCTGCATGTCGTCACGAGAACCGAATTCGACGGCCAGCGTGGAATCCGTTCCGGCGTAGCGAAGATGTACGCGACGGCGTACGCTGATGTGCTCTCGGGTGATGCCCTGCGATTGCACTTCAGCAACCACGGTTGCAGCCAGGGTGTCGAGTTCGGCCGCCAGCGTTGCCGGCGCATCCTCGTCCAGCGCGAGTTCGATGGCTTTCTCGCGCATCGCCGTGATGTCCGCCAGTCCCATGCCATAAGCCGACAGCACGCCGGCCAGCGGATGGATATACACGCGACGCATTCCCAGCTCGTCCGCGACCAGGCAGGCATGCTGCCCACCGGCGCCGCCAAAGCAACTCAAGGTGTATTCGGTTACATCGTGGCCGCGCTGGACCGAGATAGACTTGATCGCGTTGGCCATGTTGGCAACCGCGATGCGCAGGAAGCCCTCGGCAACACCCTCAGCCGTCGCTGTTTCGCCGGTGACACGGCTGATCTCTGCCGCCAGTGCATGAAACTTTTGCTGCACGATGTCGGCGTCCAGCGGCTGGTCGCCGGCCGGGCCAAAAACGCAGGGGAAGTAATTCGGCTGGATCTTGCCGAGCATGACATTGCAGTCTGTGACCGTCAGTGGGCCGCCGCGCCGGTAACACGCCGGGCCGGGATCGGCACCAGCCGAGTCGGGACCCACGCGATAACGTTGCCCGTCGAAATGCAGGATCGAGCCGCCGCCGGCGGCGATCGTGTGGATGGACATCATGGGTGCGCGCATGCGCACACCGGCGACCTGTGTATCGAATTCGCGCTCAAGTTCACCGGCGTAATGGGAGACATCGGTGGAAGTGCCGCCCATGTCAAAGCCGATGATCTTGTCGAAGCCCGCGCCGGTCGCAGTACGCACCATGCCGACGATTCCGCCCGCCGGTCCGGAGAGGATCGAATCCTTGCCCTGAAATCGGTCCGCAGCGGTGAGGCCACCGTTGCTCTGCATGAACATGAGGCGGGCACCCGGCAACTCGGTCGCGACCTGCTGAACGTAACGCCGCAGGATCGGCGACAGGTAGGCGTCGACCACGGTGGTATCGCCGCGCGAAACGAATTTCATCAGCGGACTGGCTTCGTGCGATGCCGATACCTGCGTGAAGCCGGCGGCGCGTGCCAGCTCGGCCACGCGACGTTCGTGCCGGGTGTAGCGGTAGCCATGCATGAAAACAATGGCAACCGAGGCATAGCCTTTGGCCCGCAACTGTGCGAGCGCTGCCACAGCGGCGGCCTCATCCAGGACGCGCACCACTTCGCCATGCGCACCGATACGCTCGTCGATTTCCAGTACGTCGGAATACAGCATCTCAGGCAGGCGAATCCGGCGGTCGAATATCCTCGGCCGGTTCTGGTAGGCGATGCGCAGCTGGTCGCGGAATCCCCGTGTGATCAGCAGCGCGGTGCGCTCGCCCTTGCGTTCCAGCAACGCGTTGGTGGCCACCGTCGTGCCCATTTTTACGGCATCGATCTTTTCGACCGGGATCGGAGCATCCGCCGACAGGCCCAGCAAGTGGCGGATGCCGGCAACCGCGGCATCCCGGTAACGCCCCGGGTTTTCCGACAATAGCTTGTGGGTGACGAGTTCTCCCGCGGGCGTGCGGGCGACAATGTCGGTGAACGTGCCGCCACGATCGATCCAGAATTGCCAGCGCGCGTCGGAATCGGGAGTGGCCATGTCTGGTCGGGTGGTTTCCATCTTGACGCATAATGTTACTTTGTCTTGCCCCTCGCCAATCCATGTTCAACGCACCGCTTTCACTCACCACCGAAACTGCCTTCGAACTGCCCGGCTATCTTCATGAATCCGGGGCGCACAACCCCTGGGTGCAACTCAACCTGCAGGGCCGCGACATCCACAGTTTTCTGGCCGGCCCCTGCTTCGATGCCGACGGCCGCTTGTGGGTCGCGGATATTGCGTTCGGCCGCATCTTTCGCATCACACCGACGGGCGAATGGGACCTGATCGTCAAATACGACGGATGGCCCAGCGCACTGGCGTTTCACCCGGACGGGCGTTTGATCATTGCCGACCATCGCCACGGCCTGCTGGCATTGGACACCGATTCACGTCGCATCGAGCCACTGGTCACGCATCATCAGTCGCAGCGCTTCAGGGGCGTCAGCGACCTGTGCTTTGCCAAAGGCGGCGACCTCTATTTCACCGACCAGGGCCAGAGCGGGCTGCAGGAACCGGCAGGCGCGGTGTACCGACTGCGCGCGGACGGCGCGCTGCAGCGCTTGCTGGACGGCATTCCCGGGCCTAGCGGCCTGGTAATCACTGGCGATGAACATTTTCTGCTGATCGCCGCCACGCGCGACAACGCCGTCTGGCGCGTGCCGCTGGTGGATGGTGGCGCGTCAAAGGCGGGCAAGTTCATCCAGCTTTCCGGCGGCAGCGGTCCGGAGGGACTGGCGATCGACAGCGATGACAACCTTTATGTCGCACACAATGACCTTGGCTGCGTATGGCAGTTTGACCGCCGGGGTGAAGCCAGGTATCGCATCGACTCTTCACGCGGCGACTGGACGACCAATCTGGTGCGGCACCCGGATCATCCGAACGACATCTACATTACCGAATCGCAGACCGGCTCGATCCTTAAAGCCACGCTGCCCCTGTACTGAGCCCATGAGCGAGAAACCACTGCCGCCGGAAGGCGCCCACCTCAGCTTCAGGAACGAGATGAGCTATGGCGACTATCTCGGTCTTGATCAACTGCTGGCCGCGCAGAAGCCGCAATCGGCCGAACACAACGAGTTGCTTTTCATCATCCAGCACCAGGCCACGGAACTGTGGATGAAGCTGATCATCCACGAACTGACGGCGGCAAAGCAGCAGGTCATCGACGGGGACCTCTCGCCGGCATTCAAGATGCTCGCGCGCGTATCGCGCATCATGAACAATCTCATCCAGGCCTGGGACATCCTGTCCACGCTGACACCGACGGAGTACTCCTCATTCCGCGCGAGCCTCGGCAAATCATCCGGCTTCCAGTCTCACCAGTACCGTACGCTGGAGTTTCTGTTCGGCAACAAGAATGCGGTCATGCTGCGGCCGTTTGAACACCGGCCGGAAATTCATGCGCAGCTCGAAAACGTACTGAACAACCCTTCGCTCTACGACGAAGCCATTCGCCTGCTGGCGCGTCGCGGCTTTGTCGTCGATGCCACCGCCACCAGCCGGGACTGGACCCTGCCCTACCAAGGCAACGAATCGGTGATGAACGCCTGGCGCAGCGTCTACGCCAATCCAAAGAAGCACTGGGATCTTTACGAGCTGGCAGAGAAGCTGGTGGATCTCGAGGACTATTTCCGCCAATGGCGGCACCGCCATGTGACGACCGTGCAGCGGGTGATTGGCTTCAAACGCGGCACCGGCGGCACTGCGGGCGTCGGCTACCTCAAGTCCATGCTGGAGGTACGCCTGTTTCCCGAGCTTTGGGACCTGCGCACCGAACTGTGAACTGCGCCCGCAGCCCGCTATCGCAAATGGTTGTTGATTACACGCAAAGCGAATGTGCCTGATTGCATTCGCGTGGCAGGCGCACCCGGATTTCCCGCTTGTCGTTGCCGCGAACCGCGACGAGTGGCGCGAGCGACCGGCCGCGCCCGCACACTGGTGGCCGGACAGCCCCGACTTGCTCGCGGGGAAGGACCTGAAGGCTGACGGCACCTGGCTGGGCGTGACCCGGACCGGTCGCTTTGCTGCGCTCACCAATTTTCGCGATCCCTCCGACCGCAAGTCGGGTGCGCCGACGCGCGGCAAGCTGGTCAGCGATTATCTGCAGGGATCATTGGGGCCCGCCGAGTATCTCGACACCCTGCGCGCGCACGCAGCAGCATTCGAGGGTTTCAATTTGCTCGTGGGTGATGCCAGCTCGCTGTACTGCTTCAGCAATCGCGGCGCTGCGATCGAATCGGTGGCGCCCGGCGTACACGCGCTTTCCAATCACACGCTGGATGAGCCATGGCCGAAGGTTGAAAAGTCAAAGTCCGCTCTGGAAGCCATTCTTCAGGCAAAAATGGCCGGAGAGGCGCGCCCAGCCTCAATCTCGCCCTATTTGCCTGTCGCTGCTGCGAGCGCGGACGGCACCGGCCACCATCAGCCGGACGTGGCCGCAATCAAGAGTGCGCTGTTTGCATTGCTTTCTTCTCGCGCGGCCGCCCTCGACGACGAACTTCCCCGAACCGGTGTCGGACTTGAGTGGGAGCGCATCCTCTCGCCCATCATGATCGCCGGGAAAGACTACGGCACGCGTTGTTCAACGGCGCTCATTCTGGCCGCCAGTGGAGACGCATTTTTCAGCGAGTGGACGCGCGGCGCTTCGGGCGAGGTTGCCGGACGGGTCGATTTCGGATTCGGCCTAACCGGCTGAACTGTCGACGCGGCGAGCACCCGATCCAACTGCCGCACGCCCGAGCCGGTCGTTGACGGCTGCCCATGCGGCATTCACCGGCGGGGCTTCCACCAGAATCACGCCGGTCTGCGCCGCATCAAGCGTGCGCAGGTTTGCGTACAAGCTTTGCGCGTAGTTGACTGCATCAGCATCAGCAGAAATCCACACCAGTCGTCGAGCGTTTTTCACACCCACGCCAACGGGCGACGGCGCGAGTCGCGGCCTTGCTGAGAAAGCCAGCACCGCTACTCTCTTGCCCTGCGCCAGCATGGCGTCGAGTTCTGCCTGAAGTGTTGCTTCATCCACCAGTTTGAGTGGCGTCATGGGGGCATAGTGCGCGGCCAGCGATCCGGATACGCGCGGCCCCGCTGATTTCCCTCTGGCGTCGGGTACATCATCCGGTTGCAGCGGCATTTCGCCGATCACGTCGCGGATCATTTCGGGCGTAATCGCGCCTGGTCGCAACACCACCGGCCGCTTCAGCGTTTTCATGCGCGATACATCGAGGATCGTCGATTCGATCCCCACTGCGCACGGGCCGCCATCCAGGACGAATACCGATGAGCCGAATTCGTCCCGCACATGCTGAGCCGTTGTCGGTGAAACGTGGCCAAACTTGTTGGCGGATGGGGCGGCAATGATGCCGCTGCCGGCTTTGGCAAATTTCTCCAGCAGCTTTTGCGCCAGCGGATGCGCGGGACAGCGGATGCCAACCGTGTTCTGACCACCCGTTACCGCCTGCGGCACTTTTGCCGACTTCCTGAGTATGAGCGTGAGCGGCCCCGGCCAGAACGCACGGGTAAGTTTCGCGACAACGGGCGGAACATCGACTGCCCATTCGCTAAGGTCCGCATCCTTGGCAACGTGAATGATGAGGGGGTGATCCGCGGGGCGCCCCTTGGCGGCAAATATGCGCGCCACCGCATCGACATTGGCGGCATCGGCACCGAGACCGTATACCGTCTCGGTCGGCAGCGCGACCAACTCGCCTCGCAGCAGCGTCTCGACTGCGTCCTTGAGGGCCTTTCGTGCTTCAGGTGCATGCATGTCGATATTTTGCCCCAGAAGACGGCTGGTAAAATTGCCACATGTCGATTGCGCCCACGAATCCGCCACCGGTCGCCGGTGCGCACAGTCCCTGGCGAGTTTCGGTTGCGCCCATGATGGACTGGACGGACCGGCACTGTCGCTATTTCCACCGTCTGCTGTCAAAACACACGCGCCTCTATACCGAGATGGTTACCACAGGCGCGCTGCTTCACGGTGACCAGCCGCGTCACCTGGACTTCAATCGGGAGGAGCATCCGGTCGCTCTGCAACTGGGTGGCAGTGAACCTGCCGACCTGGCCGCCTGCGCAAAGCTCGGGGAGCGTTGGGGTTACGACGAGATCAACCTGAACTGCGGCTGCCCGTCGGAACGCGTGCAGCGCGGCAGTTTCGGCGCGTGCCTCATGGCCGAGCCAACTCTGGTTGCCGATTGCGTACGGGCGATGCGCGATGCCGTCTCCATTCCGGTAACGGTGAAACATCGCATCGGCATTGATCACGCGGAGAGCTACGACTTTGTTCGCGACTTTGTCGGGACGCTGGCAGAGGCCGGGTGCCCGGTCTTCATTGTGCATGCCCGCAATGCGATCCTCAAAGGACTGAGTCCCAAGGAGAACCGCGAGATCCCGCCGCTAAAGTACGACTACGTTTATCAGCTCAAACGCGACTTCCCGGGCTCAACCTTCGTGCTCAACGGCGGTGTCACCACCATCGCGCAGATGCAGGCACACTTACAGCATGTCGACGGCGTGATGCTCGGGCGCGAGGCATACCACAACCCCTACCTGCTGTCCGGCGTTGACCGGGATTTCTACGCCGATGACCATGCCATCGCGACACGCGAAAGCATTGAGGCGGCGCTGGCCATTTACGCAGCACGGCAGGCGGCCTCGGGTGTTCCCCGCCACTCCATCATGCGCCATACCCTGGGGCTCTATCGTGGACTGCCGGGCGCTCGCGCCTGGCGCAGGTCGATGTCGCAACAACCCGCCTGGGCAACCTTGCCGCTACCAGGCTAGCTGCGCTTGCACCGGCTGGCCCGGGACGGCGAATCGCGACGTATCAAGACGTCGAACCTCGCGTCGGCCGTGGGTGTGCAAACCCAGGCGATCGCAGGCGCGGGCAAATCGTTGCGCTAGCAGCCTGGCAAATATGCCTTCTCCAACCATGCGCGAACCAAAGTTCGAATCGTTGTCACGGCCGCCCCGCATCTCCTGCACCCGCGACATCACGTGCGCAGCCTTCAGCGGAAAGTGTTGTTCCAGCCAGTCGCGAAACAGTGTTTTCAATTCGAACGGCAGACGCAGCAGGATGTAGCCGGCCGCGCTCGCGCCCATCTCCTGGCCTCGTTCCAGCAGAGACTCCAATTCATGATCGGTGAGAAAGGGGATGACCGGTGCCACGTTGATGCCGACGGGAATGCCGGCATCGGCAAGGCGCCTGATGGTCTGCAGACGCCGTGTCGGGGCCGCGGTCCGCGGCTCGAGATACCGCGAAACGTGGTGATCCAGCGTGGTCACGGAAACGGCAACGTGCACGAGCCTGCGCGCGGCCATGTCTTGCAAAATATCGATGTCGCGCTCGATCAGCGCCGATTTTGTGATGAGTCCGACCGCCTGGTTGAACTCGCATGCAATTTCCAGGCATTGGCGCGTGAGCTTGTACTCGCGCTCGCACGGCTGGTAGGCGTCGGTATTGACGCCAAAGGAAATGACGTCAGAGCGGAATCCCGGCCTTGAGAGTTCGCGACGGAACAGTTCCGGCGCATTCACTTTCGCAAAGAGCCGGGTCTCGAAATCGAGACCCGGCGAGAGGCCGAGATAGGCGTGCGACGGCCGCGCGAAGCAGTAGATGCAGCCATGCTCACAGCCACGGTAAGGATTCAGCGAGTATGTGAAGGGAATGTCTGGCGAGTCGTTCGTGGAAATGATGCTCTTGGCGTGTTCGCGGCTGATGGTGGTCTTGAGCGGGATAGGGTCGTCGATGCCTGCCGAGGCGGTCTCCTGCCAGCCGTCGTCAAACGCTTCACGCTGCCACTTTTCAAAGCGCCCTTCCAGATTGAGCGCGGCGCCACGACCTTTGTGCATCCGGTCGCGGTCGAAACCGGCAGCCGCGTTGGTGGTCCTCAGTGCCATAGCCTCACCTGACGAAGGTTGTGATAACTGTATTAATATACAGTTATCACAACCTGGCAGTCAAATGTTGCCTGGTCAGGTGGTAACCGGCGGCACCCGATCAGGCGACGGCGTCTGGTACCAGTCGATTCGCCGGGTCAGGACCATAACCGCTGCCAGCACAGTGAACAACAGGCATGACCCGAGCATCAACGCGTTGTCTTCAGACACCACGAGTCCATAAAGAATGGCGTACAGCAGTGTGAGCTTGAGGGAAAAACCCAATCCGCGGCGCCATCCGCACAGGACATGTGCGAGGTAGTAACCGATCAGCAGCACACACGACAGGCCGGCGAGGGCGTAGGCGAGCGCAAACGCGATGTGTTCGGAGAGGCTGACCAGCAACAGAAAGAACATCGCCAGGGCCAGGCCTACCATCGCGTATTGAAGCGGATGCATGCGCAGCGCTTTGAGTGTTTCGAACAGAAAGAATGCCGCAAACGTGATGGCAATGAACAGTACACCGTACTTCACGGCCCGCTCGGCCTGCTGGTAAATGCTCACGGGCTCGATGAAGGTGACATCAAACGCTTCCAGCGGCTGCTTGCTGCGCCCTTCGGTCACCCCGCCCTGGATAAGCGCGCCGTTGCGGCTCGCAAGGTGGGATATTTCCCACTTGGCGGAAAAGCCGCTGTCGCCAATCTGCCGAAAAACAGGAAGAAAGCGACCGCCAAAATTCGGGTGCGGCCACGGTGATTTCAACTGCACCGTGGTGGTCTTGCCGAGCGGAACAAACGCAAGCGCGCTGGTACCCGCAAACATCAGGTCTATTTGAACTGTATGGTCGCGAGGCTTGTTCACGTCCAGTACACCAATGGTGGCGTGCAGCCCCTCACCGAGGGCATCGAGCCCGGAACCGTTGGCGACTTCCAGCAGGTTGTCGTTCCAATGCATTTGCGGCGATGCACGCAAGCCACGAACGTCGCTCAAGCCCATCGCCAGGAATGCCTTGCCAATGGTAATTCTGGAAGGATCAATGTCCAGGCCAAGATTGGCGGGCACGTGAAAGTTGCCCTTCCAGCCGCCACCAGTGTCAAAGGTGAGTGCCTTGTAGAGGCCCTTGTACTTGGGCGCAACCTGAATCTCGCCGGCAAAAGTGAGGCTATCGGCGACGATGACCAGCTGCCGCGCTTGTTCCACCAGCTGACGTTGCTCGCGCCCATGTTCATCAACTTTGGTTACGACCGCGCGCTCCAGGTAAGGTATTACCAGAACTGGGCCAGCAACGCGTTGGGGGCCGGCCAGACTACCCGCGATGGTTTCTTCGACCTGACGTTGCAACGACTGTCGCTCTGACACCACGCCGCGAATCATGGCGAGGGGGATCAACAAAAGCAATGTCAGCGACGTAATCATGACTACGCGCCAGAGAATATTTTGTCGCATGCTTTCCTTTCTTCTTTCGTTTTGGCCCAGAGGACGCCCGCAACCGTTGGAAGCAGCGGTTCACGGTTTTGGCCGCGCCCCGCTGCATGCTGCGCGGATGCGGGCGTCGGGCTCCGAGTTCGCTTGGCGAATTACATCGACCAACTGGCGACAAACCTGGCGCCGGGCGCCAGGGCGGTGGCGGACCAGGATGCACCCTGAATGCGTTTTTGTGACCAGTCGATCACCGTGCCCGCAGGGGCGGCAAGTCGAGCCGGCAAGGCATCGGACCATTCCACCCAGACCGAGGCGCTCGCTGAAAGTCTCGGGGGTACGGACCAGTTGTTTTGGGTCGGTGTTTCGATTGGCCGGTCCGCCGGAGAGTCATTCTCGGCTTCCAAGGGCAATGCCAGTGTTTGCGCATCTTCACCGGTCAAAACATACGTGTACTGGATGACCAGTGTTTCGTTACCGCGCAAATCTATCAGGGGGCTCGTCGTTACCTTGCCGCGCGCGTCGGCCACCGCAATCACGTGCCGGCGGGTCAATTGACGGTAGTGCGCGGGCGAAAGTGCAGAGTGTTCATGGGCACTGAGCAGCTTTCCCGGCCACTGGAAGTCTTCGGCCTGAGCGGTCAGGCTTTGCAGTACCGCGCCTTGCAGCAATTGCATATGGAATGCGGCCACGATTGGATCAACCGCGGGGAGCTGAAAAGTCTGCATGACACGCACTTCGACCTTCCCCGGCGAGACATGTACCAACCAATCACGCTCTATGGCGGCAAGTTCATCACCGTCACAGCCGTCACCAACCCGCAAGGAACCCGGTGTAGGCAGGTATGGCAGGTCATCACGCTGCTGGCTAGACGCCACGCTCTTACCCGGTTGGCGGGCTTCGGCTGGTGTGCTTAGCAACACAACGATCACAGAGGCGGCGATGCTGATTCCCAGTCCGCAAAGCGCGGCCAACGTAAGCATTTTCAAGAAATCCCACATTACGAAGTGCATCCGGTCAACGGCTGCCTGCGGGGATGTTTTTTTCCGGATCCAGGTGAAACGCATTTGAGTCCCTTTCGTGCGGTGGTGACGAGTACGATTGGGCGCCTCAATTGCGTCGCGGGTCTGGGCAAAAAGTGGCGCGGCGACGGCCGATTGTGGCCAAAAAATGATCGTGCCTGCCCGGCATTCACGCCGCGCTTGCTGCCGCGGTGATTGGGATATATTGCCGTGCAAGGAGACCGCAGCGATGAAATGCATTGCCCTCGTCGAAGACGATGACGCCATTCGGCAAAACTACAGCGACTCACTGCGGCGCAGCGGCTATGAGGTTGATGCCCATGCCTCGCGCGAAGCCGCATCGGCAGCGTTTCGGCTGCGGTTGCCTGACCTCGCCATCCTCGACATTGGTCTAGGGGAGGAGATTGATGGTGGCTTCACCTTGTGCCGCGAGTTGCGCGCGTTGTCGGCTTCGTTGCCGATCATTTTTCTGTCCGCGAGGGACAGCGATTTTGATGTCGTCGCCGGTCTGCGACTTGGCGCGGACGACTATGTGACCAAGGATGTCAGCCTGCCGCACCTGTTGGCGCGCATCGCCGCGCTGTTTCGTCGCTGTGAGGCTGTGCGTCAACCAACCCGCGCCGAGGATGTTCTGCATCGCGGCGACCTGGTCGTGGACATCAACCAGCTTTCGGTCACATGGAAGGGTGCTGAAGTCGGGCTAACCGTGACTGAGTTCTGGATGATTCACGCGCTGGTGAAGTTTCCCGGGCACGTCAAGAACCGGGACCAGCTCATGCGTGAAGCAGAACTGACGGTTGATGACAACACGATCACCTCCCACCTGAAACGCATACGAAAGAAATTTCTCGCGACCGATGCGTCGTTTGATGAGATTGAGACGGTATATGGGATGGGCTATCGCTGGCACACCACAGTTTGAAACCCTTGCCCGCAATTGTGTTGGCGGGGCCGGCTTGCCCGGCGCAAATCGTTGTCCCGCTGCGTCGGTTAGCGCCTGCGCACCGTTGTACGATACGGTCCTGAAGTAGCGTGAGTCCATTGCCATTCCTTTCTAGCATTCGCGCGAAGTTGTTGCTCATCGCGCTGTTTCTGCTGTTGATCCCGGTGATCGGTTTCCGCTTCGTGCAGCAGATGGACGGATATCTGCGCGAAGGCCAGCAACAGGTATTGGTGAATTCCGCGCGTCTGCTCGCAGCGACGTTATCGAATCGGCCGCAGCTGTTTCCCTCGGATTTCCCCGCGGACAGCGCGACTGCTGATGAGCTGGAGCGCCGGCGGCTGCTGGGGATGTTCAGCGGCGCCGATCCCGAGGCAGCGGCAAACCTGGGAGGTGCATATTTGCCATCGGAGGGCGTAGAACGAATTCTCAGCGTATTCGCGGGAGATGCCGCGCGAATCTGGGTGGTAGATGCCCGGTCTCGTGTGCGCGGACTCGCCGGTAACCTCAAGCCCTACGCCGCTTCGCCTGCAGGGGCAGCGGTAAATGCAAGCTTTTATTCGAAGGCCATTCGCCCGGTTATCCGCTGGCTGGCGTCCGAAGGCGACCTTTCGGCGAACGAAGAAACCGGGATTGCGCAGCGTCTCGTCATGGCGCAGGTGGATAGGGCGCTCGTCGGCGAGCCCAATGTGCGAACGCGGCCTCTGGGCCCGGGTGGAACGCCTGTGGTGTCTGTTGCTCAACCGGTCTGGCAGGGAGACTCGATCGTCGCTGCAGTCGTTATCGAGGAGTCAGGCAACAGCGCCCAGGCAATCAAGGCGGCGGCAATCGAGTCATTGCTGGCAACAACGCTGGTGGTTTTACTTGCGGGGTTTTGTGCACTTGTCGGTTTCGCGTTATGGCTGACCGCACGCGTACGAAGGTTACAGGCAGAGGCAGATCGGGTTATTGATCAGCATGGTCGCATCAGGGGCAACATTTCCGGCACCGATCGTCGAGACGAGATTGGGGCACTCGCGCAGACGCTTGATGACACCGTGCAGCGGTTGCAGCACTACAACGGTTACCTCGAGAAGATGGCAGCACGTCTGTCTCATGAATTGCGTACGCCGCTTGCTGTGGTGCGTTCTTCGCTGGACAACCTCAAGCAGGGTGCACTGGGTCGGGACGAACAAATCTATGTTGAGCGCGCCGAGGAAGGAGTTGGCAGGCTGGCGGGGCTGATCTCGCGCATGTCGGAGGCGACGCAATTGGAAAGCATGCTCGCCGGTTCGCAGCTTGAAAGGTTTGATCTGATAAGGCTGATTGAAGGTTGTGTTGGCGGGTACCGAAACGCCTATCCGTCGCGTAGATTCGACTTGGATTTGCAGGTTGAATCTTCGCGGCAGATGCGCGGCGTTCCCGACGCAATCGCGCAAATGCTGGACAAGCTGGTTCAGAACGCGAATGACTTTGCCGCCCTGGGAAGCTCGATTCGGATCTCGCTGCAACCAGGCGAGCGTGGATTCAGACTCGCTGTGGAGAATGAGGGGCCGGCTATTCCGGAAGACCGCCTGGCGACGCTATTTCTTTCCATGGTGTCGTCAAGGCAAGGTGGCGCCAGTCAGGCGGGCCATCTCGGGTTGGGGCTGTACATTGCGCGCATCGTCGCGGAGTTTCACCAGGGGCAGATAGCGGTGCAAAATCTGCCCGGCAATCGCGGTGTCCGGTTTGAGGTCCAGTTACCGGCATGAATGAATTTGCGGCCCGATTGAGTCAGCCGTCGGGAAATCCGCTCAACGCAATGCCGTAGATTTCCTGACGCACAAAGGCAAACGCCCCAGAGGGATACTCTGGGGCGTTTGTCTTAATAAGGTCTTGGCGATGACCTACTTTGGCTTTGGCCGCCCTTCGGGCTTAACTTGCTACCCAAGTTAGCCGCCGCCGCAACTTCGCTGCGCTTTGTTGTCGCGTCGCTCAAGCAGGTCACGTAGTCAGGCATTACAAATGACAACGCCCCAGCCTTGGAAGGCTGGGGCGTTGTCATTTGTAAGGTCTTGGCGATGACCTACTTTCGCACGGGTAAGACCGCACTATCATCGGCGCAACGTCGTTTCACGGTCCTGTTCGGGAAGGGAAGGGGTGGGTCCAACGCGCTATGGTCGCCAAGAATTCGGCAGTTGTCCGTTCTGAGTCGTTTTCACGGGCTCATGGGTGAACGTCCAACGATGTAGGGTGGGAGAAGTAAAGGTGGTATTAGATTGTTGCGCGCTTTCTCTTTACGGAGATGCTTACCGTTATAGAGTCAAGCCTTACGGGCAATTAGTATCGGTTAGCTTAACGCATTACTGCGCTTCCACACCCGACCTATCAACGTCCTGGTCTCGAACGACCCTTCAAGGGGGTTGAACCCCCGGGAAATCTTATCTTCAGGCGAGTTTCCCGCTTAGATGCTTTCAGCGGTTATCTCTTCCGTACTTAGCTACCCTGCGATGCCTCTGGCGAGACAACAGGTACACCAGCGGTACGTCCACTCCGGTCCTCTCGTACTAGGAGCAGCCCCCGTCAAATTTCCAACGCCCACGGCAGATAGGGACCAAACTGTCTCACGACGTTTTGAACCCAGCTCACGTACCACTTTAAATGGCGAACAGCCATACCCTTGGGACCGGCTACAGCCCCAGGATGTGATGAGCCGACATCGAGGTGCCA
>JBGATH010000011.1:0-98370 GCA_044229235.1 Usitatibacteraceae bacterium | reverse complement strand
TGGGAGGCCAGGCCGACGCCGGCCGTGGCGAGGAAATCCTTGATGTGCCCACGGTCAAGTTCAAATCCGTAGGACTTGCCGATGCGATACACCAGCTTCATCTGCAGCGGAATGATGGCCATCGAGGCGAGGGACTCGGGCAGCATTTCCAGCGCGCCGTTGAGAATGGCGTAGTTGAGGATCGCCTTGTCCTGCTCCTCGCTGCTCATGCTGCTGGCGAGCATGGCCGGCTCAAACGACGTGGCCTTGCCCAGGGGAGCAACGGCCAGCGCGTCCGCGCTGCTGGTGAAGGCGCTTGCCTTTGCCGCATCAAGCCCCAGCTTGGACCGCAGGTCGGACAAGAATGCGCGCTCGGCCTCAACCTGCGCGCCGTCAATGTCGCATACGCAAACCGCCAGTTCAAAGGCAAGATTGCGCGCCTCGGCCGAGGCAAGGCCGGCCACGGCGCTGCCTACGGACGTACGCCTTAGCAGTACGTCCTGGTAGATGGCGGAGATGTCGATATTGCTGTCACGCGAAAGCGATTCGGCAATGCGCTTGACCTCCGCCCGCTCGGAATCGTTGTTGTTGCCGTCGGCAAAGGCGGCGAGTAAGGCAACGGTGATAAGGGCTTTTTGCTCGGTTTCGGTCATGAAGGTTTCCACGGTTGGGGTGATACTCGGACGGCATGGCGCGCGAGAAGTTCGCTGGTCGCCAATCGGCGAAACTCTAGCATTGGCGGGGCTCCTGGCTCACTTTTGCTCCGGAAGCCGCGCCAGTGCTAGAGTTTCCCTGTTCCGGCGGCGATTGCCTGATCAAGCCGCACCAACGTTCCGCGCAGCTTGATGCCGGTTTGCGCATGCAGGCGCGCGGCCTCGGCGTGCAGTGTGGGCGTGTCCAGCAGCAGCCGTTCGCCGACCACGGCAAAAACAATGGCGTTGCCGCCATGGTTGTCCTCGTCGATCGGCGACAGCGCGAGCACGCGTTCATCAAAGGCCGCGTTTAGGTTGTCGATCTGCCGTTTGTAGCCGTGGGTGCGGCCGAACAAGTTCAGGACCAGCATTCCGTTGCGCGACAGGCGCGCGCGGCAGTCGCGATAGAACGCTTCGGTGCCCATGGCCCCAAAGCGGGCGTTGTGGTCATACCCATCGACCATGATGCAGTCAAATTTGTCGCGCCGCTCTGCATGCATCCACTCGACGCCATCGGCCACCTGGATATCGATGCGCGCGTCGTTTTGCGGCAGTTTGAACGCCTGATAGGCCATCGCAACCACGGCCGGATTCAGCTCAACGACCGTTTGCAGCGTGTCGGGACGATGGCGGTACCAGAATTTGGTCAGCGACGCCGCGCCCAGCCCGATCTGCAACACCCGCTTTGGCCACTCCCCGTCGGCGCGCAGGAGCAGGCAGGCCATCATTTCGCGGGTGTACTCAAGCTCAAGCGCATAGGGTCTGGCGATACGCATCGCGCCTTGCACCCACTCCGAACCAAAATGCAGGAACCGGACGCCGGCTTCCTCTGATGTCTCAATCGAATGTGTGGCCGCATTCGGCTTGCTCATGATGCCAGCAGTCGCTGCACATCTTCCGGCCCGAATCGGTACTCCTGGTTGCAAATGTCGTCCTTCACCACGATTTCGCCGAGTTCTGCCAGCGTGGACTCGAGCTCCTCGCGACCCAGCGACTTCAGCATTGCCTCCACTTTGCCGACATCGCGCCGGCACGCATAGCTGGCTGGCTTGGCCTCGTAAAGGCGAACCTCCTCTTCGGCAAACAGGCGCGAGAGCAGATCCTCCGCCGGCAGGTTCGTCAGTTCATTTGCGGCGACGCTCGCGGCAAGATGCTCGACGCGCGCCCAGCCATCAGCATCCCTGGTGTCGGCGTTGGGCAGCTTTTGCAGCAACAAGGCGCCGCAGGCCTGTTCGCCAGCGGCCAGCCAAAGGTGGGTCGGCAGTTGTTCCGATTGGTCGAAATAGTGTTCAAAGCATTCCGCTACCGACAGCCCGGACAGGGGCACAACGCTCTGATAAATCTGGCTGCTCTTCGAATACGTCAGCGTCATCGCCAGCGTGCCGCCGTTGATCCAGTCGGCAAAGGAAATATCCTGTGCGTGCGCCGAATCGGTCGCGGCCATACCGCGCAATCCGAGGCTTTCCGTACAATCAAGCACCGCCAAAGGACCTGGATAGGCGTGGGTTTCCGGCAACTGCTTTTTCTGAATCTGGATGGCGGCACGGCCGGGCTGTTTGAGGCCCGCACCGATCAGCACCGCCACACAGGCCAGTTCACCCAGGAACTGCCGAACGCTTGGCGAATACTGGCGCCCCCGATGCATGGCTTGCCAGACATCGGTCAGACGCACCACCTGGCCGCGAATATCCAGTTTGTCAAAAGTGAAGCGCCGGCTGTAATTTTGTGAATTCATCATGGTGAAAGTGTAGCAAGTTCGGGCTGGCGCTTTGGCGCTGTAAGGATGTCGCCGCCTGCGTGACAGAATTGCATCGGCGGCGCCCACTTCGGCATTGCCAATATCGGGGGTTCCATGGTTCCAGATCGTTCTTTCCAGCTATGCCGCGCACTTGTCAGCGTGGCGTTCATCGCCTTGTCAGCACACGCTTTCGCAGGCGAATTTTACGAAACCGAGGGCGTGGCGATTCAGGGCTACGACGCGGTAGCGTACGTTACCGACTCAAAGCCGGTAAAGGGCAGCGCCGCGTTCTCGAGCACGTACAAGGGATCGACCTTTCACTTTGCTTCGGCTGCCAGTCGCGACATGTTCAATGCGAACCCGCAAAAATTCGCGCCGCAATACGGCGGTTTTTGTGCATTCGGCGTGTCGCGCGGCTACAAAGCTGTCACATCGCCGGATGCGTTTACCGTCGTTGACGGCAAGCTCTACCTGAACTACAACGCGGAAGTGCAAGGCATGTGGCGCAGGGACCAGCCCGCATACATCCGCAAGGCAGATGAGAACTGGTCTGGCGTCGAGAAAACCACAAAAGTGCTGCGCTGATGCCGTTTCAAAGCCTGCCCCGCCCTGCCCGCGCCCTTGCGTCGAGCCACGAGAAGCCGGGCAGATCGCCATGACCAGGTCGGAAACAAGATGGCTGCTTTACCTGCTGGAGTGCGAGGATGGCAGTTACTACGCCGGCATCACCACAGACCTTGAGCGCCGGTTCAGTGAGCACTTGGCCGGCATCGGCGCGCGGTACACGCGGGCGCATCCACCGGCCCGGGTTGTCGAGTGCATGGAATTTGCCGATCGCGCCAGCGCATCGCGAGCCGAGTACGCGCTGAAGCAACTGCCCAGACGAGCCAAGCGCAGCTTTTTCTCCCGCTAGGCAGGCGCTCGCCGTTACTCGACGGTTACGCTTTTGGCCAGGTTGCGCGGCTTGTCGACATCGGTGCCTTTCACCAGTGCCGCATGGTAGGCCAGCAGCTGCACCGGGATGGTGTGCACAATGGGCGAGAGCAGTCCCGCATGCCGCGGTGTACGGATCACGTGCACGCCCTCGGCCTCGACAAAGTGCGAATCAAGATCGGCGAACACAAACAGTTCGCCGCCGCGGGCACGTACTTCCTGCATATTCGACTTCACCTTTTCGAGCAGGGCATCGTTTGGCGCGATCACCACCACCGGCATACGGCTGTCGACCAGCGCGAGAGGTCCATGCTTGAGTTCGCCCGCGGCGTAGGCTTCGGCATGAATGTAAGAAATTTCCTTGAGCTTCAAGGCGCCTTCCAGCGCGATCGGGTAGTGCAGTCCGCGGCCCAGGAAAAGGGCATGCTGCTTTTCCGCAAAGCGGTCTGCCCAGATCTTGATCTGCGGCTCCAGGTTGAGCGCGATCTGGATGCTGCCAGGCACATAGCGCAACTGTTCCAGGTAATCGTGCTCCTGTTGCGGGGTCAGCCGCCCCTTGGTTTTGGCCAGGGTTAGCGCAAGCGTAAACAGTGCCGCCATCTGCGTCGTCATGGCCTTGGTCGAGGCAACCCCGATCTCGGGACCGGCGCGGGTATAACAGACCAGCCGCGAGGCCCGCGGAATCGCGGAGGCGCGGACATTGCAAATGGAGAGCGTCGCGCTGTGTCCCAGCTCCTTGGCGCGCTTTAGCGCTTCCATCGTGTCCAGTGTTTCTCCCGACTGTGAGATCGTCACCACCAATTGTCTGGGGTTGGGGATGGAGTCACGGTAGCGGTACTCGTGTCCAAGCTCGACGTTGACAGGCAGGCGCGCGATGGTCTCGATCCATTGCTTGGCCACCAGCGCAGAGTAATAGCTGGTGCCGGACGCAAGGATCAGCAGGGCGTCGGTATCCTGGAATACGCCTGCCGCCTCGTCACCAAAGAGCGCGGGCGTGACCCCTTCGTTCAACACGGCATCGAGCGTATCCGCAACGGCGATGGGCTGCTCGTGGATTTCCTTCTGCATGTAGTGCTGGTATGGCCCCAGCTCCATCGAGTCGGCATTCACGTCGGAGGTGTGGACCTCGCGCACAACCGGCTGGCCCTCGCGGTTGACGACATTTATTGCGTCTCGCCTGATCTCGGCGACATCGCCCTCATCGAGGTACATCACGCGCCTTGTCGCGGAAAGGATCGCCGATACATCGGAGGCAATGAAGTTTTCGTGCTTGTCCGGCTCGCCGACACCAATCAGCAGCGGGCAGCCGACCCGCGCACAGCACATGACCTCCGGGGCAGACACCGCAACCACGCCGATCGCGTAGGCGCCATGCAGATCGCGCACGGCGCGTTGCGTGGCGGCGAAGAGGTTTTTTGTTTCCTGGTAGTAGAAATGCACGAGGTGGGCGATGACTTCGGTATCGGTTTGCGACTCGAACTCGTAGCCCGCTTGCCGCAGGCGGGCCCGCTGTTCTTCGTGATTTTCGATGATGCCGTTATGCACCACCGCGATCTCGTTGCGCGAGATGTGTGGGTGGGCATTCGGCTCGGTCACGCCGCCGTGGGTCGCCCAGCGCGTATGGCCTATGCCGAGGATGCCACTGAGGCTCTCGGCCACGATGCCCGCTTCCATTTCCGCGACCCGCCCAACCCGACGCACGCGCCTGATGCCTTGGTTGATTACCGCGATGCCCGCGGAGTCGTAGCCGCGGTATTCAAGCCGCTTGAGGCCTTCGGTAAGGATTGGAACAATGTTGCGCTGCGCGATGGCGCCGACAATGCCGCACATAGAAATGGTGCTCCGTTGAAGGTGACTGGTTGACGTTTACGAATACAGCGACTGCGCTTCTTCCCGGTGAATCAAAGCGGACCACCGGGCAACACGACTTCTATTTCTTCTTTGGGCGCTGCCATTCCGGCCTGGTCACTTGCTGCTTGGCATTTAGCGTCAAGCCGCCCGGTGCAACGTCTTTCCATACCGTCGTGCCTGCGGCTACGTCAGCACCCTTGCCGACGGTCACAGGTGCGACAAGTTGTACGTCGGAGCCGATGTGCACGCCGTCTTCAATGACGGTGCGGTGCTTGTTGGCCCCGTCGTAGTTGCAGGTAATGGTGCCCGCGCCGATGTTGACGTTGCGCCCGACGCTGGTGTCGCCGACGTAACTGAGATGGTTGGCTTTGGAGCCTTGACCAAATTCGCTGGCCTTGACCTCGACAAAGTTGCCGATGTGCACATCGGCGCCAAGCTGGGTGGCGGGTCGAATGCGGGCATAAGGTCCGATGCGAGCGTTTGTGCCGATGGTCGCACCATCGACAAACGTGTAGGGCAGAATCTGCGACGCCGCGCCTACGCTGCAGTCACGCAAAATGCAATTCGCGCCGACACGCACGCCGTCGGCCAGCGAGACGGCGCCTTCGAAAATGCAGTTGACGTCAATGGCGACATCCGTGCCGCACACCAGGTCGCCACGAATGTCGATGCGCGCAGGATCGGCGAGCATGACGCCATCGACCATGAGGCGGCGCGCGCATTCCAGCTGGAATTCCCGTTCAAGTGCCGCCAGTTGATCCTTGCTATTCACGCCGACGACTTCCCAGGCACTCTTTGGCTGTGTGGTTTCCACTGCCACGCCCTCGGCTACCGCCATGGCGAGAATATCTGTGAGGTAATACTCACCCTGGGCGTTTTGGCTTCCCAGCTTTGGCAGCCACCGCGCCAAAAACACGGTCGGGCAGGCGACGAAGCCGGTATTGATCTCCTTGATTGCGCGTTGCGCTGATGTCGCGTCCTTGTCTTCGACGATGGCGGCGATGCGCCCATCGGCCGAGCGCAGGATACGTCCGAGGCCGCTCGGATCCTCGACCGTTTGCGTCAGCCACGCCAGCCGGTTATTGCGGGCAATTTCAACCAGCCTTTCAAGTGTCTCGGCGCTGATCAGCGGGACGTCGCCGTAAAGTATCAGCGTCACGCCGTCAGGCGCGACATGCGGCATGGCCTGCAACACGGCATGGCCGGTACCGAGCTGAGGCTCTTGTTTTGCCCATTCCAGGGATGGCTGATCGGCCAGTGCGGCGCGGACTTGGTCGCCGCCGTGTCCATATACCACGCAGGTTTTCGTCGGTCGCAATTGCCGCGCCGTATCCAGCACCCGGGCAAGCATGGATTTGCCGCCAATCGGATGAAGCACCTTGGGTTGCGCAGACTTCATGCGCTTGCCCTGGCCGGCGGCCAGGACAACGACGGAAATTGGGGGGAGGAGGCTCGATTCCATGAGCGAATTATGCGCGATTCGCCGACCGCCATTACGACCGCCAAGGTCGAAAAAAAAGGCAGCGGGGAGTTTTCCGCTGCCTGTATGTGTTGCGCCTCTAAACCGTTACGGTATTAATAGTATACCCTAACTTACATTCTTTTCCGCAACTTTTGGATGGCCTGCAGCTGCGCTGCCAGTTGCGCCAACTCGGCGACCACAAGCGCCCTATCCTGGCCGCTTGCGCGGTTAGCAAGCGCTTCCTCAGCGGCACGCTTGGCCTCCATCACCTTGGCTTCGTCCAGGTCGTGGGCGCGGATCGAGGTGTCGGCGAGGATGGTCAGCTGTTTTGGCTGAACTTCGAGGATACCGCCAGAAACGTAAATGATCTCTTCTGCTTCCTGGCCCGGCAGCTTCAGCTTGATTGTGCCGGGCTTGATGCGCGTAAGCAGCGGCGCGTGGCTGGGCAAAATGCCCAGTTCGCCAGTCTCGCCGGGGGCAACGACCATCTCGGCATCGCCCGAAAAAATCGACTGCTCGGCGGAGACGATGTTGACTTGTATCGTATGTGCCATCTGTAGACTTTCTGATTAGCTTCCTGCCTAGTTCATTGTCTTGGCTTTGTCGAACGCCTCATCAATGCCGCCGACCATGTAGAAAGCCTGCTCCGGAAGTGCGTCGCATTCGCCATCGACGATCATCTTGAAGCCGCGGATGGTCTCCTTGAGCGGCACGATCTTGCCCGGCGTGCCAGTGAACACTTCGGCGACGTTGAACGGTTGCGACAGGAAACGCTGGATTTTGCGCGCGCGCGAAACCGCGAGCTTGTCGTCGGGCGAGAGTTCGTCCATCCCCAGAATCGCGATGATGTCGCGCAATTCCTTGTAGCGCTGCAGCGTGGATTGCACCCGACGCGCCACCGTGTAATGCTCTTCGCCCACGACCTGCGGGTCGAGCTGGCGGCTGGTGGAATCCAGCGGATCGACCGCAGGGTAGATACCCAGCGAGGCGATATCGCGTGACAACACCACCGTCGCATCCAGGTGGGCAAACGTGGTTGCCGGTGACGGATCGGTCAAGTCATCGGCTGGCACATACACGGCTTGAATGGAGGTGATGGAACCCGCCTTGGTGGAGGTAATGCGCTCCTGCAATACGCCCATTTCTTCGGCCAGCGTCGGCTGGTAACCCACGGCCGAAGGCATACGGCCCAGCAGCGCGGATACTTCGGTACCGGCCAGCGTGTAGCGATAGATGTTGTCGACGAAGAACAGGATGTCCTTGCCTTCATCGCGGAAACGCTCGGCCATGGTGAGGCCGGTCAAGGCAACGCGCAGCCGGTTGCCCGGCGGCTCGTTCATCTGGCCAAACACCATCGCCACCTTGGATTCTGCGAGATTGTCGGCCTTGATAACGCCGGCTTCCTGCATCTCGTGATAAAAGTCATTGCCCTCGCGGGTGCGCTCACCCACTCCAGCGAACACCGACAAGCCACCATAGCTCTTGGCGATGTTGTTGATGAGTTCCAGCATGTTCACCGTCTTGCCCACGCCGGCGCCGCCAAACAGCCCGATCTTGCCGCCCTTGGCGAACGGACACACCAGGTCGATCACCTTGATGCCGGTTGGCAACAGATCGATGGATGGCGAGAGCTCATCAAATTTGGGCGAGGGCTGATGAATCTCGCGGCGCTCGTCAGTCTTGATCGGACCCTGTTCGTCGATCGGACGGCCCAGCACATCCATGATGCGGCCCAGTGTCGCGGCGCCTACCGGCACCGAAATCCCGGCGCCCGTTCCCTGAACCTTCATGCCGCGGCGCAGGCCGTCGGACGAACCCAGCGCAATGCAACGCACGACGCCGTCGCCAAGTTGCTGCTCGACTTCGAAGGTCAGGCCCTCTTCGGCGAAAGACTTTTCGCTGGAGGGCTCAAGCTTCAATGCTTCATAAACACGCGGCATGGCATCACGCGGGAACTGAATATCCACCACGGCACCAATACACTGAACGATTTGTCCGACATTCATTTTTGACTCCAACGAAATATTGCGAATTCTGCTTTTTGACCGCGCCGGTCCGCCGTTACACGGCGGCGGCACCGCCGACAATTTCTGACAATTCCTTGGTGATCGCCGCCTGGCGAGCCTTGTTATACGTAAGCTTCAGGTCGCCGATCACCTTCTTGGCGTTGTCTGATGCCGACTTCATGGCGACCATGCGCGCCGACTGCTCGGACGCGATGTTTTCGGACACGGACTGATAGACGATCGCCTCGACATAGCGCACCAGCAGCTCGTCCAGCACGCTCTTCGCGTCCGGCTCATACAGGTAATCCCACGACGAATCCGGCGCACCCAACTTTTCGCCGCTCAGCGGCAGCAGCTGTTCGCAAACCGCTTCCTGTTTCATCGTGTTGATGAATCGGGTAAAGCACAGGTAAACCGCGTCGACTTTGCCTTCGGCGAATGCATCCAGCTGGATCTTCACCGGGCCGATAAGTTTTTCCAGATGCGGCTTGTCACCGAGGCCAATCACATGCGACACAAGCGGGATGCCATAGCGCTGCAGGAAGCCAAAGCCCTTGTTGCCGATGGCCGTGCCCTGCACGTTGGCGCCACCGCCTTCCCATTCCTTGACCTTGTTGACCACCAAACGCATTACGTTCGTATTCAGTCCGCCACACAACCCCTTGTCGGATGTGACCATGATCAGGCCGACGTTCTTCACTTCGGTACGCTTTTGCAGAAAGGCGTGCTTGTATTCGGGATTGGCGTGCGAAAGGTTTGCGCAGACGCTGCGAATCTTCTCGCCGTACGGCCGCGCAGCGCGCATGCGGTCCTGCGCCTTGCGCATCTTCGATGCAGCCACCATTTCCATGGCCTTGGTGATCTTGCGCGTGTTTTCCACGCTCTTGATCTTGGTGCGGATTTCTTTGGAGCCAGCCATCTTTGCCTCTTAAATCACGTATGTGACCGCGTTACGTAATCGCCTAGTAGCTTCCGGTTTTCTTGAAATCCTGAACGGCGGCATGCATGGTTTTCTCGTCGTCGGCAGAAAGATTGTTGGCTACTTCGATCGACGCAACCAATGCTGCATATTTGGACTTCACGAAATCACGCAGGCTCTTCTCGAACGAAGCAACCTTTTTGATATCCACGTCGTCCATGTAGCTGTTATTCACGGCGAACAACGACAGCGCCATTTCCCAAACCTGCATCGGCTGGTACTGGGGTTGCTTCATCAGCTCCGTCACCAGACGGCCGCGCTCGAGCTGCTTGCGGGTGGCGTCGTCAAGGTCGGATGCAAACTGGGCAAACGCCGCCAGTTCACGATATTGCGCCAGCGCAAGACGCACACCGGCACCGGTATCCTTGCGCTTCATGATCTTGGTCTGTGCCGCACCACCCACGCGCGATACCGAGATACCGGCATTGATGGCGGGCCGGATGCCGGCATTGAAAAGATCGGTTTCGAGGAAGATCTGGCCGTCGGTAATCGAGATTACGTTGGTCGGCACGAATGCGGAAACGTCGCCCGCCTGCGTTTCGATGATCGGCAGCGCGGTCAGCGAACCTGTCTTGCCCTTGACGGCGCCATTGGTAAATTTCTCGACATACGCAGCGTTGACGCGCGCGGCGCGCTCGAGCAGGCGCGAGTGCAGATAGAACACATCGCCCGGATATGCTTCGCGACCCGGTGGACGACGCAGGAGCAGCGATACCTGACGATATGCAACAGCCTGCTTGGACAGGTCGTCATAAATGATCAGCGCATCCTGGCCACGATCGCGGAAATATTCGCCCATGGTACAGCCCGAGTAGGCGGCAATGTACTGCATGGCAGCGGATTCGGACGCGGTAGAGGCAACGACAATGGTATAGGCCAGTGCTCCAGTCTGTTCCAGCTTGCGCACCACGTTGACGACGGTCGATGCCTTCTGACCGATGGCAACGTACACGCAGAACATGTTCTTGCCCTTCTGGTTGATGATGGTATCCACCGCGACGGCCGTCTTGCCGGTCTGGCGATCACCAATGATCAGTTCGCGTTGGCCGCGACCGACCGGCACCATGGCGTCGATAGCCTTCAGGCCAGTTTGCACTGGCTGGTCGACCGATTGGCGCGCGATCACGCCGGGCGCAACCTTTTCGATAACGTCGGTCATCTTGGCGTTGACCGGACCCTTGCCGTCGATCGGCTCACCCAGCGAATTCACCACGCGGCCAAGCAATTCCGGCCCGACCGGCACCTCGAGAATGCGACCCGTGCATTTGACGGTATCGCCCTCCTTGATGTGCTGATATTCACCCAGGATCACCGAACCGACGGAATCACGCTCTAGGTTAAGTGCGAGCCCAAAGGTATTGTTCGGAAACTCCAACATCTCGCCCTGCATCACGTCGGCCAGACCGTGCACACGGCAGATGCCATCGGTCACCGAGATGACCGTGCCTTCCGAACGCTTCTCCGCGGCGGCAGGCAGGTTTTGGATTTTGGACTTGATCAGTTCACTGATTTCGGCCGGGTTGATTTGCATCGTCAACTCCAATACTTAACTTGAATTCTTTGGGGACTGGCGCTGATCAAATCAGTGCGCCAGCGAAATTGCCATCTTGTCGAGCGTGTCGCGCACAGAAGCATGGATCACGTCGTCGCCGACCTGAATCCTCGCGCCACCAATCAGCGACGCATCGACTCTTACTTCTGCCTCCACGCGCTTGCCGTATCGCCTGGCCAGGCCCTCTACGAGCGAACCTTTGTCGGCATCACCGAGGGGAAACGCACTGGTTATCACCGCGCGGACCACGCCTTCATGTTCGCGCTGCAGTCGCTCGAAGTGCTCGCTGACAAACGGCAGCAATGACGCACGCTGGTTTTCTATCAGGGCCGACGCCAGGTTTTGCAGTGTTTCCGGCACTTCTCTGCCTGCAACCGAAAACAGCAGCCCGGACTTTTCCTTGGCGCTGACCTTTGGATTGCCCAGCACGGAGGCTGCTTCACGTGTGGCAGCGGCGGCACCCATCAACCTCAGGCAGTCCGCGTAACCGGCCAGATCATTTGCCTCCACCGCACTGCGAAATGCGGCTTCGGCGTAAGGCCGCGCAACCGTGGTCAGCTCGGCCATTACAGTTGCGCCTTCAATTGGCTCAGCATGTCGGCGTGCGCCTTCGCGTCGATTTCGCGCTTCAGGATCTTTTCCGCGCCTGCTACCGCAAGCATTGCCACGTGCTCGCGCAGCTGCTCACGGGCCTTTTGCTGTTCCTGGGCAATCTGCGCCTGGGCCGAGGCAATGATGCGATCGGCCTCCACCTTGGCTTGAGCCTTGGCTTCATCGATCAGCGCCTGCGCTTGCTTCTCATTGGCCAGCTTGATTTCACCAGCCGCATCGCGCGCCTGCTTCAGGATCACGGCTTTCTGCTTCTCGCCTTCGGCCAGTGCCGCCTTGCCCTTTTCGGCTTCGGCCAGACCTTCGGCGATCTTGCGGTTGCGCACCTCGATCGCGTTGGTCAGCGGCGGCCAGATGAACTTGACGCAGAACCAGATCAGGAACGCAAACGAAATCGCCTGTACCAATAACGTCGCATTAAGATTCATGGCGACGACTCCTTGTTCGGTCGGTAATTACTTGATTGCGGAGAGCAGCGGGTTGGCTGCGCCGAAATACATGGCGATACCGACGCCGATCAGGAACGCAGCGTCAATCAGACCGGCCAGCAGGAACATGAATTTCTGCAGCTGCGGGATCAATTCGGGCTGGCGGGCAGCTGATTCCAGGAACTTGGAACCCATGATGCCGATGCCGATACATGCGCCAAGCGCGCCCAGACCGATGATGATGCCCATGCCGAGGGCCATGTAACCTTGTACAAGTGCGATGAACTGTGCCATTTTTCTTCCTTTCGCTAGAAACTAAAGTTGGTTTACTGAAATCAGTGGTGCTCGTGCGCCATCGCGATGTACACCGATGACAACACCATGAAAATGAATGCCTGCAGGATGATGATGAGAATATGGAACACAGCCCACATCCACCACAGCGCGCCAGCGAAGATGCCGGTTACGATACCCATCAGCGAGAAGCTCGCGAGCATGCCGAGCATGCCGAGCAACATGAAGATCAGCTCGCCTGCGTACATGTTGCCGAACAGCCGCATGCCCAGCGAAACCGGTTTGGCCAGCAACTCAATGGCATTCAGAATCGGGTTGGCCACCCAGCCAATCGGGTTATTGCCGAACGGCGCGGTGAACAGTTCGTGGAAGAAGCCGCCCGCGCCCTTGGCTTTGATGCTGAAAAAAATGATCAGAAAGAAAACCGTGAAGGACATCGCAAAGGTTGCGGAAAGGTCGGTTGACGGTACCGCCTTCCAATAGTGCAGCCCAAGCGCTTCGGTAAATTTGGAAACGATGTCGATCGGCAGCAGATCCATCGCGTTGAACATGAACACCCAGACGAAGATAGTCAGCGCCAGTGGCGAGAGAAACCTGCGATCGCCGGGGTAAACATCCTTGACGGTGTTATCGACGAAATCAATCATGATTTCGATAAAGCTCTGCAGTTTGCCGGGCACATCCGAGGTGGCGCGGCGGGCAACCAGCCAGAACAGCCCGAGGCCGACAATGCCAAGCACCCAGGACATGATGATGGTGTCCACGTTCAGCGTCCAAAACCCACCTTCGCCAATCGGTTTTTGCAGATTAGTCAGGTGATGGGTGATGTATTCCGACGGGGTAAGGGTGCTGGATGCCATGATTTGTTATCGAATGATCAGTAAAGCCAACCAATGTCCGGTAAGGACAACTCCCATCGCGGCAACCAGCCAGCCGGCGACAAACCAACCGCTTGCGAGCGCCAGAAGCACCAGCGCCAGCGTACAAAAAACCTTTGCTGCTTCGGCAGCGTAGAGCCTGCCGAGTACCCTGCCGGACGTCACAGCAACCAGAGCGGACTCCCTGGCAATTACCGCATATAGCGCACCGCCACACAGCACGGCCAGCCCCCCCGCGCCCGCAGACAGCGCGCTTTGCACGCCGTCGACAATCAGCGCGATGGTTGAAGTTGCCGCCGCCAGGAACGCCTGCAGCAGCGTCACTTTCCTATACATTTGCCCGAGGCTATCGCGAAGCACTCCCATCCTCCCGGACAATCGACAAAAACCCGCTGCAAAGCCTGACGATTATATTCGGGAGCGCGATGTGGCGTCAAACAAATTTGCGGCGCCGCAACATGCCAGTCGGCGCGTTAACCCCCTGATTAGAAGGCTTTTTGACGTCCGGCTCGCACGCGGATGGGTGAGTAAACAGGCCTGTTACCTTGCGGCACCAGAGTTGGCGACGCCTTCGCGGGAAATTAGCGGTTGGTGGCCGAAGGCATCAGTAACGCTACTTCAGAGTCGTGCGCTCGAGAATGCCGTCCAAGTGTTCAAGGGATGCAAACCTTATGGTTATGGAACCTCTCCCCTTTCGGTCGCTGCGTATGCTGACGGCCGTACCCAGTTTTTCCGCAAGGTCGTTCTCCAGTCGCCGGGCGTCGGTGGCCTTCCCGGTTTGTGCCGGTTTTGCCGGTGCCAATTCACGCTTGACGAGCCTCTCCGCTTCGCGGACTGAAAGCGATTTCGCGATGATTTGGTGGGCCAGTTCAACTTGCTTGGATTTTCCTAGCGCCAACAACGGCCTCGCGTGTCCCATATCCAGCTTGGATTCCATTACCATTTCCTGAACGGGTCTGGCGAGATCAAGCAGGCGTAACAGTTTCGTGACCGCAACCCGCGAGCGGCCGACCGATTGCGCAGCGCTTTCGTGCGTCAGCTTGAATTCGTCGATGAGTCGCTTAATGCCAGCGGCTTCTTCGATCGCGTTCAAGTCTTCACGCTGGATGTTCTCGATGAGCCCGATTCCCAACGCTTGCTCGTCGGCGATTTCCCGCACCAAGGCCGGGACGGTAGTGAGCCCGGCCAATTGTGATGCACGCCAGCGGCGCTCACCGGCGACAATTTCGAATTTTCCGTTCTGCGTGGGTCGAACCAGTATGGGCTGCACGACGCCGCGATCCCTGATCGATTGGGCCAACTCCTCCAGAGCGGCTTTGTCCATGCGCGTGCGTGGCTGGTACTTGCCCGCCGAAAGGTCGCCGATCGCCAGGTCTCGCAATTCCCCCTCGTGGGCCGCGGCGGCACTCTTTCCGCCGCCCAGCAACGCGTCCAAACCTCGGCCCAGCCCCTTTGACTTGATCATGCGGCTTCCTTGATAGCGATTCCCTGGCGTGCCAATAACTCCCGTGCAAACGCAAAATGCGCGAGCGCCCCCTTGCTTGCCGGGTCGTGGAGAATGACGGGCTTGCCAAACGAGGGGGCCTCGGCGATGCGCACATTGCGAGGGATGACGGTATCGAATACCTTCGTGCCGAAATGGCTTTTGATTTCATTCGACACTTGCGTGGTAAGCGAAGAGCGGGGGTCATACATGGTACGAACCAGGGCCTCGATCTCGATGCCGGGATTCAAATTTGCTTTCACCTTGCGCAGCGTGCCGACCAGGTCAGAAAGCCCTTCCAGCGCGTAATACTCGCATTGCATCGGGATAATCACTGCGTCTGCGGCCGTGAGCGCGTTTACTGTCAGCATGTTCAGCGCGGGCGGACAGTCGATGACAACAAACGCGTAGTCATTGGAGATCGGCTGAAGGGCATTCTTCAGTCGAAATTCACGCTGCTCCAACTGAATCAGTTCAATCTCTGCTCCCGCGAGCTCGCGATTTGCCGGTAGCACGTCAAACCCTCCCTCTGCTGGGACGCGCGCTTCGGCTACGCCGTAATCGCCGAGTAACACGCCATACAGAGTTCGATCGACCTCGCTCTTGTCGATGCCGCTGCCGGTGGTTGCGTTTCCCTGTGGGTCGAGATCCACCAGCAAAACGAGTTGTCCATAGTGCGCGAGTGTTGCAGACAAATTGACGGCGACAGAGGTTTTACCGACCCCGCCTTTCTGATTGGCTATGGCAAAGACTTTCATGCGATCAATTCTTCTCAATGACAACTAGGTGGCGCTGCGCGTCGAGCCCGGGCACTCGCAACGGGTAAACATCGGAAACTCGGAAAGCCCTTGGCAACCGCGCGATTTCTTCGTGGGGATACACGCCCTTCATGGCCAGCAGCTTGCCCCCTTCCCTTGCAAGGTGCGCTGCGGCGCCGGCAAAGTCCTTCAGTTCTGCGAATGCGCGCGATATCACCAGGTCAAACTTGGTCGATGGGTGATAGCTTTCAACGCGCTCAGTAACCACCGTGGCGTTTGTCAGTTGGAGCTCAGAGACCGCTTGCCGCACAAAGGTGGTTTTCTTGGCGATGGTATCGAGCAGCGTGACGGACAATCCGGGACAGGCAATCGCAACCGGGATGCCGGGAAGACCCCCGCCGGTGCCCACATCAATTACTGTTTGTGCACCAGCGACGTACGGAACGATGGCGATGCTGTCCAGCAGATGCAGGCTAACCATGCGCGCCGGTTCGCGCACCGCAGTCAGATTGTAAATCTTGTTCCACTTGTCGAGCAGCCAAACATACTCCATCAATTGCTTGGCCTGCGACTCCCTCAGCCCGACGGATAGTTCTTCAAGGCCGGCATCAAGCGAGGTTTGCACCGCCTTGCGCGAATCCGCTCCCTCAAGCGTTTCAGTTGCCATGAGTGCCCGACTTCCGGCCAACTTCATCGTTGCCAGTGGCAGTGAAGCCGCGCTTGACGTGCACCAGAAGCAGCGAAACTGCCGCTGGAGTAACGCCCTGGATTCGTGCGGCCTGGCCAATCGTTTCCGGCCGATGCTGGTTGAGCGTAAGTTGGACTTCTTTTGACAATCCGCGGACGGTTCGGTAATCGATCCCTGCCGGCAGCCTTGCTTCTTCTTGCGCGCGGCCACGCGTAACCTCGTCCAGCTGGCGATCAATATAGCCCTGATATTTTGCGGCGATTTCAACCTGTTCCGTGACGTCAGTGGAAAGCGCCGGGTTTTCCCCCACGCCAAGCGTCATGAGTGCCGCGTGGGTGACTCCCGGGCGCCTGAGGAGATCAAAGAGTGAGTACTCGCGCTCCAATTTTTGCCCGAGGGCCATCGTTGTGCTATCAACGCTCACCTTTGTGGGGTGCGCCCATGTTGCCTTTAGGCGCGCCGTTTCGCGCTCCACCGCTTCGCGCTTTTCGCTATAGATGCGCCAACGATAGTCATCAATCAAACCCAGACCGCGCCCGACCTCAGTCAAGCGAACATCCGCATTGTCTTCGCGCAATTGAAGGCGATACTCTGCGCGCGACGTGAACATCCGATATGGTTCGCTGACGCCTCTGGTGATCAAGTCGTCAACCAGGACCCCCAGATATGCTTCGCCTCGACCAGGGCACCAGCCGTCCTGTTCGCGCGTCAATCTGGCCGCATTGATGCCTGCCAACAATCCTTGCGCTGCAGCCTCCTCGTAACCTGTCGTACCGTTGATTTGACCGGCAAAGAAAAGGCCGCCTATTGATTTCGTTTCGAGCGTTGCGCGCAATGCCCGCGGATCGAAATAGTCATACTCGATCGCGTACCCGGGGCGCAAAATGTGTACCTTTTCCAACCCGGGAATGGTTCGAACCAGCGCCAACTGAACATCATACGGAAGCGAAGTCGAAATGCCGTTTGGGTAATACTCGTTGGTGGTCAGCCCTTCAGGCTCCAGGAATATCTGGTGGCTGGACTTGTCCGCGAAACGGTGAATCTTGTCCTCAATGGACGGACAGTACCGCGGACCCACGCCCTCGATTACGCCAGTGAACATGGGTGACCGACCGAGACCGGCACGAATTTGCTCGTGCGTTTGCTCATTGGTGTGCGTTATCCAGCAACTGCGCTGCGCCGGATGCAGTTCGCGGCTGCCGACAAACGAAAACACGGGTGCCGGCACATCGCCAGGCTGTTCAGTGCACCGGCTGAAATCGATGGTTCGGCCATCCAACCGTGGGGGGGTGCCGGTTTTCAATCGGCCGACCGGCAATTCTAGATCTCGCAAGCGCGCTGCCAGCGTCGAGGATGGCGGCTCACCGGCCCTGCCGCCCGCGTAGTTTTCCATGCCGACGTGAATCTTCCCCGAAAGGAATGTACCCACAGTCAGGACCACCGCCTTGGCATGAAAACGCATACCTGCCTGAGTGATGACACCGGTAATTCTTGGTGCGCCCCCGGCCTCATCCACCAAAAGGTCATCAACAGCTTGCTGGAAAAGCAATAGATTTGGCTGATTTTCAAGCCGCGAGCGAATGGCGGCCCGATAGAGTACGCGATCGGCCTGTGCGCGGGTTGCCCTGACCGCGGGTCCTTTGCTGGCGTTCAATGTCCTAAACTGGATTCCGGATTCATCCGTCGCAATCGCCATCACGCCGCCCAGGGCGTCAACCTCGCGCACGAGGTGCCCTTTGCCAATTCCCCCAATGGAGGGATTACAGGACATTTGTCCAAGCGTTTCGATTGAATGGGTCAGCAACAGCGTGCGTGCGCCGGACCGCGCACTGGCAAGCGCAGCCTCGGTCCCAGCGTGGCCGCCGCCAATAACGATCACATCAAAATCGCTTCGAGAATCCACCGTATGCCTACTTTGGAGAGGGATATGCCAATAGCCGGACGCGGATTTTAAGCCATGCCATGCAAATTGACCACCCAAAACCCGCTGGAAAAGAACAACTTAATCGCGCCTATGTGATTTGCCGGACCTGTGTCTGCGCCGCCACGGACTCCGGTGGGCTCACTTGCCAATACAAAAGCTGCCAAAAATCTCGCCGAGCAAATCGTCTGCTGTGAAAACCCCCGTTATCTTTCCCAGCGCATTTTGCGCCAATCGCAGATTCTCAGCGAAGAGTTCAAGCTGGCCTTCGTGACGAGATGCGCCGGCAAGATACCCTTCCGCTTCAGCAAGAGCCTGCAAGTGCCTTTCGCGAGCAAGAAATACACCCTCTGTGTGGGGCGTCCAGCCGGATATGTTCACCAGCCAACCCCGCAACTGGTCAACCCCCTCCCCCGTCAGCGCGGACACGTGTAGCCGCTCAATAATGCCGTCAGCACTTGTTTCACGTGAAACGGGCCGGGTTCGGAGCAAATCGACTTTGTTGTACACCAGCGCGATGGGAAGGCCACGCGGCATCCTATCGAGGAGCGCCAGGCCTTCATCCGGAGGGGCCGCGCCGGCCTCTGTAATAAACAGCGCTGCATCAGCGTTGGCGATGGCGCGCCACGCTCTTTCAATACCGACACGCTCCACGACGTCATCGGTCTCGCGCAAACCCGCTGTGTCAATCAGGTGAATGGGTATGCCCTGCACATGGATGGTGGCCCGCACCATATCCCGGGTCGTTCCGGCCACAGGGGTCACGATTGCAACCTCATCTCCGGAAAGCCTGTTCAAGAGGCTGGATTTGCCAACATTTGGCTGTCCAACGAGCACAACGGTCAATCCATCCCGCAGCACGGCACCCATGGCAGCGGCTTGCATCACATCGTTCAGGCCCCTCCTTAGCTCTTGCAGATGCGTCATTTGCGCATTTCGATCGGCGACATCGATTTCCTCATCCGGGAAATCGATGCATGCCTCGACGTGTGCGCGCAATCCGGTCACAGACGAGGTCAACGCATTGATCTTGGCCGAAAATTCTCCTGTAAGGGTGCGCACGGCAGACCGCGCGGCCGTCTCTGAGCTGGCCTCAATCAGGTCCGCCACCGCCTCGGCCTGAGCCAGATCCAACTTGTTGTTAAGAAAGGCGCGCTGTGTAAATTCGCCGGGTTGCGCAAGTCGGCAGCCCAATTCCACACAGCGCCTCAGCACACTCGCGAGGAGCGCCTGGCCGCCATGGCACTGAAGCTCTAGAACATCTTCGCCTGTATAGGAGTCAGGGGCCCGAAAAAGCAGCACAACCGCCTCATCCATCACCGCGCCTTGCGCGTCAACAAGGCGGCGAAAGCTGGCTCGCCGATCGCGAACGCCATCGCCGGCGATGGCCCGGCAAATTTCGGGGCTTGCCGGCCCCGAGATGCGGACAATGCCCACTCCGCCCCTTCCTGGGGCGGTGGCGATCGCCGCAATCGTGTCGGTTGTTTCACGTGAAACCGGCGGGGCTGTCATACCAACCTCCCACTAATAGCGCTATCCGGCCGAAAAAAAGCCACCAGTAGCATGGTGGCTTTGTCCCTGCATTGTGTTGGGTCACTACTTGCTTGTGCCACCACCTTTGGGGTGGGCCAAATGCTCAGTCGACCGGTTTATGTACCACTGCTGCGCGATCCCGAGGATATTCTGGACCGTCCAGTAAAGAACCAACCCTGCGGGAAAGAAGAAGAACATGACTGAAAAGACCACCGGCATGATCATCATTACCTTGGCTTGAACTGGGTCCGGTGGCGCCGGGTTCAGCTTGGTTTGAATAATCATGGAGGCTCCCATAATCACCGGGAGCACATAAAAGGGGTCCGGCGTAGACAGGTCCTTGATCCAGCCAATCCAGGGGGTGTTGCGCAATTCGACGGCGCCCAACAGCACCCAATACATTGCGATAAGGAATGGCATTTGAATGAGGATGGGGAGGCAACCGCCAAGAGGGTTGACTTTCTCCGTTCGATACAACTCCATCATCGCCTGGTTCATTTTGACCTTGTCATCACCATAGCGGGCCTTCAGCGCCTCAACTTTTGGCGCAAGTTGCTTCATGTGCGCCATGGATTTTCCCGCTTTCTGGTTTAGTGGGAAAAAAACCAGTTTGAGGAAGATGGTGAAAACGACTATGGTCCAGCCCCAATTTCCGACAACTTTGTCAATCCATGACAACACCACAAACATGGGATAAGCGAGGACCTTCAACCATCCGTAGTCAACCACCAAATCTAGCTCGGGCGCCAATGCCTTCAGGCGTTCCTGCTCCTGTGGTCCAACATAAAGAGGCATATTGATCGCGCCGGACGCCCCGGGGGCGATTGATCCAACGGGCAAAATAACGCCAGCGGAATACATCGATTCGCCCACGCGCTTCGTAAAAAATTCGCGCTTTGCGTTTCCCGCTGGAAGCCAAGCGGCCACAAAGTAGTGTTGCACCATCGCAACCCAGCCATCTGTGGCTTCGCGTGCGTGCTCCTGCTTTCCCTTCGCGATCGCTGCGAAATCAACTTTTTGAAACTTCTTTGCATCTGTAAACACGGCCGGGCCAGTGTAGGTCACAACTCCGCCGGTCAGGAAATTGCCCGCGCTTTCACCTTCGGGCGGGTTGGCGTCGCGAAGAAATTGATAGTACGCATTGGGCGCAAGCGCTTCCCCGCTGCCGTTTCTGACGATGTGACGAACGTCTATTACGTAACTTCCCCGCTGAAACGCGAAGGTCTTTTCGACAGTAATGCCGGCCTCTGCGTGAGTAAGGGTAACCTCGAGTGATTTGTTCTCGCCGATGTCGTACTGATTGGCCGATGCGGCCCATTTGCTCGTATGGTTGGGAAGCAAGGGGCCGAGCAGGCCGGATTGCGCCACATAGTACGATCCCAATTTGTCCTGCATGAGCCGGAATGGACGAGAAACATCCCCTCGCGCAGCATGCTTGAGCAATTCGACGCTCCTGATATCGCCCCCCAAGGTATCGATCTCCACAGCCAGCGCATCAGTCCTAATCTTTACCCGCTGGCCGCCCTGCGTTGCCACATCGGCGATGGTGGGGGTCACATTGAGTGCGGTAACCGCTGTGGTCGGCGCCGGCAAGGTCGCATCAACCGGCGCGCTTTGCGCCACCGCGGTGGAATTGGCTGCCGGCGCTACCGGTGGGCTTTGGTGCTTGTTCCAGGCTTCCATCAGCAGGAAGCCGCTGAAAGCAAAAATTACTGCGGCAATAATGCGCTGCGTATCCATGTCGCTCCAAAACTGTTGATCAGGTAAACGGGGCGTTCCACTTGAGCGAACGCTCACTTAAGGGACTGGGTCGTAGCCCCCGTTGCCCCACGGGTGGCATCGCAAAATCCGGCGCCCTGCATACCCCGCGCCTTTGAACAGGCCATGTCTGTTGATTGCTTCAATCGCGTAATGCGAACAAGTCGGTGAGAACCTGCACTGCGACCCGAGATATGGGCTCAGCAATAGTTGATAGCCACGAATGGCTGCAATTGCGAGGCGTTTGAGTGCGCCACTCATGCTGGTCGCGTAACGCTCGCCACTCTTGAAAACAGGTGTCCGAGCTCATCAAAAATCTGCGAACGTTCAGCCGCCTTTCGTGCATCGGACCGTGACCTGTATTTCACCAGCACGTCCATGTGTCCATGCGCCACCGGATGAGCCCTGAAAACTTCACGCGCAACGCGCCTGATGCGATTTCTGGCGACCGCGCTGGCGAGTTGCCGTTTCGATACGGCGATGGCAATCCTAGATCCATTGCCGAAAGTGAGGTCTAGCGTATCAGTGGCCCACACGTCAAATGCTCGGCCGCTAAAGCGCCGGCCATTCTTAAGCACAGACATAACGCCCGCCTTGTCCAGCCGCTTGCCTTTGGGCAGTTTGCGCAACCCTTCTGATGAAGCTTCGCTGCGGGCGGTCGTCAACGAAAAAACCAAGCAGAACTAGACAGCAACGCGTGCGCGGCCTTTGGCCCGGCGCGCGTTAATGACCGCGCGTCCGCCTGCCGTTTTCATTCTGACGAGGAATCCGTGTGTCTTTTTGCGGCGGGCTACTGAAGGTTGGTAGGTGCGTTTCATGATGAATCTCTTTGGTGGTGGAAACAGTAAAACGAAACGGGGCCAAACTGTTGGCGCCCTTTCCGCGGAACTTGGCATTATCCTGTAATTTCAGACGCTTAGTCAAGCGTGAGCGAACCCTTGGCAGGCAATCCCCGGGCCAGGATTCAGCCCTCACGTACGCCACGCGAGCCCTCTAAAACCGCGCCCTCTTGTGGATAACTCTGGTCAATCCGGGTAAAATGTTCGGTCCTGTCTTCCTGTCCACTGCCGCCCCGATCAAGCCTACTCGTCCATGCACCCGTTTTGGCAGTCCTGTACGGACGACTTCAAGCAAGATCTCTCTGCGCATCAGTTCAGCACATGGATCAAACCACTTCGCTTCGAACAGGAAGGCGATAACTTCACGCTCATCGCACCCAATCGGCACGTTCTGCAGTGGGTCAAAGATCGGTTGATTTCGCGCATTGAGCGGGCCGGGGAAAAGTATTTTGCCCGCTCTGTAAGAATAGAGTTGGCGATGGATGAGGCGCCAAACGATCCAGTACCGCGTGACCCCGAATTATCAGAGCGGCCGACGGTACCGATCAGCCAGCTGGGTGGCGCAACGCGCCCGTCGGACCATCGCGTTAACCCGGCTTTTACCTTTACGAGTTTCGTTGGCGGCAAGGCAAATCAGCTTGCTCGTGCAGCTGCCCTGCAGGTCGCACAAAACCCTGGGTCGGCCTACAACCCACTGTTCGTTTACGGCACAACCGGCTTGGGCAAAACCCATTTGGTTCAGGCGATTGGAAATCAAGTGCTCTCGCAAAATCCCGGCGCAAATATCCGCTATCTGCATGCGGAACAATTCGTTACGGATGTCGTCCGCGCATATCAGCACAAAGCTTTTGATTCGTTCAAACGCTCTTATCACACGCTAGATCTGCTGTTGATAGATGACATACAGTTCTTCGCCGGCAAGTCACGTACCCAGGAAGAATTCTTCTACGCGTTCAACGCCCTCATAGAGGGCGGGAAGCAGGTGGTGATGACAAGCGATAGATTCCCAAAGGAGATCGCTAATATCGATGATCGCCTGATTTCCCGGTTCGGCTGGGGGCTGACCGTGTCGGTTGAGCCGCCCGAACTTGAAATGCGCGTGGCCATCCTGATAAAAAAGGCTGAAAGCGAGGGACTCCTCCTGGACGAAGAGGTTGCATTCTTTATCGCGAAGCACATCCGCTCAAATGTCCGCGAACTCGAAGGAGGATTGAAAAGAGTTCTCGCCTACTCTCGATTCAATAATGTTCCCGTCACAATATCAGCCGCTAAAGAGGCGCTGAAGGATCTTCTCGCTGTCCTTAACAGACAAGTATCAATAGAAAATATTCAGAAGACGGTCGCAGACTATTACAAGATCAAAGTTTCTGAAATGTACTCAAAGAAACGTGTTCGCTCTCTGGCGAGGCCACGCCAGGTGGCGATGGCTTTGGCAAAGGAACTCACACCAATGTCTTTGCCAGAAATTGGCGAAGCTTTTGGCGGCCGCGATCACACAACCGTGCTACACGCCTGCCGTAAAGTTCATGAACTAGTCGAATCAGACCAAACAATCGCTCGCGACCACGCTCTATTGACACAAATACTCAGAGGATAAAGATTGCACTCATCCAGCAACTGAAACGTGTCTGACTGCATATGAACATTTTGTGGACAGATTTGCTTCCATCGACGAATTGGGTTCTTTCCTTCCTTTCATCCACAGGCTTGCGCAGATTCATTCAAATGTTCAGCCCACTCATAAGTGTTTGACGAATAAGAGCATTATTTTATTTTATGGCCTAGGCTGTCGCCCTTAACTACTACTACTAGGTTTAAATACTCATGTTTACGATAAAAGCCAAGAACAGCACTTTGTTAGGCCCCCTGCAATTTGTAACTGGCATTGTTGAGAGGCGACACACGCTGCCAATTTTGTCGAATGTTCTCGTCGAAGTGACGGATCACGCCGTAAATTTCTTATCGACAGATTTGGAAGTTCAGATACAAGCGAGTGCAAAGCTCGATACAGCCCATAAACCGGGCAGCCTGACAGTTGCGGCGAAGAAACTGCAGGACATCCTCCGCGCGTTGCCGCCGGAAGCAGATACGGCGCTCGAGGTGAAAGAGAACAGGCTAACCGTGAAGGCGGGCAAGAGCAGATTCTCTCTGCAGACGCTGGCGGCAGCAGACTTTCCGAAAATTGCCGAGGCCAAGGATAGAGCTACTGATTTCAGCCTTCCACAAAAGGACTTCAAGCAGGTTCTCGGATTGGTTCAGTTTGCAATGGCTGTTCAGGACATCAGGTACTACCTAAATGGTGTCCTGCTCTCGACCGAAGGGGACACATTGAGAGTTGTTGCAACCGATGGCCATCGGCTATCGATGGCAAGCTACAAACTCAGGGAACCGGTTGCAAAGATAGATGCCATCCTTCCGCGGAAGACAGTACTTGAACTGATCAAACTTCTCGACGAAAGCGATGACCCTATCCAGATGCAGATGCATCAAAATCAAGTGAAGTTTTCCTTCGCGGGTATTGAAATCGTCAGCAAAATTGTGGAGGGCAAGTTTCCCGATTACACCAAAGTCATTCCGACGGGGTATACCAATCACGTATCGATGAACAGGACGGAATTTTTAGGGGCACTGCAGCGCGCATCGATTCTTTCAAACGACAAGATTCGGGGCGTCAGGCTGGTCTTCACGAAAGACTCTCTTTCGATCATTTGCAACAACAATGAGCAGGAAGAAGCGGAAGAAAATCTGCCGATCGCATACAGCAGGGACGCAATGGACATTGCATTCAACATTGCCTATCTACTCGACGTTTTGAACCACATTTCAAGCGAAACACTACTGATTTCCCTGGGGGAGGGAAATATGGCCAGCGCGCTGATTACACAACCGGGAAGCGAAACTTTCAAGTATGTCGTCATGCCGATGAGAATCTAGTGGGCCATCAACAACGCATCGCGGAAGCGACCAGATAACAGATCCCTGCGAGAGGGTTCCCCTTCGAGCAAGAACAGGAAATAAATGTCAGCACCAAAAAAACACGATACCGCAGCATACGACTCAGACTCCATCAAGATACTCAAAGGATTGGAGGCAGTCAGGAAGCGTCCAGGGATGTATATCGGGGATACATCAGATGGAACGGGCTTGCATCACATGGTATTTGAAGTCGTTGACAATGCCATCGACGAGGCCCTGGCCGGGCACTGCGACGACATCAAGATCACGATTCACAGCGACAACTCGATTTCCGTCATGGATAACGGGAGAGGAATTCCGACTGGTATCAAGGACGACGATGAACAGAAGCGTTCCGCAGCCGAAATTGTGATGACCGAGTTGCATGCGGGTGGAAAATTTGACGCCAATTCCTACAAGGTTTCAGGAGGTCTTCACGGTGTAGGCGTATCCGTCGTAAATGCATTGTCCGAATGGCTGAAACTGCGGATCTGGCGCGACGGCAAGGCCCATCAGATGGAGTTTCGTATGGGTGAACCCGTCAGCCCGTTGGCCGAGACCGGCCGGACCGAAAAGAGAGGCACAGAAGTTCATTTCATGGCGTCCAAAGAAACCTTTGGAAACATCGAATTTCACTACGAAATACTGGCGAAGCGCCTTCGGGAGCTATCCTTTCTCAATAATGGCGTAAAGATCGAGTTGATCGACCAGCGGAATGGAAAGAGCGAAAACTTTGCGTACGCAGGAGGTGTAAAGGGCTTCGTCGAGTACATGAACCGCACCAAGACAGTGCTGCACCCGCGGATATTTCACGCCGTAGGCGAAAAGGAAGGAATGACGGTTGAAGTATCGATGCAGTGGAATGACAGTTATGGTGAGACCGTGCAGTGTTTTACCAACAACATCCCGCAACGAGATGGTGGAACTCATCTGACAGGATTGCGCGCATCCATGACGCGCGTCATCAATAAATTCATCGAAGAGAATGAATTTGCGAAAAAGGCAAAGGTTGAAACCTCCGGCGATGATATGCGCGAAGGGCTGACCTGCGTGCTCTCGGTAAAAGTGCCAGAACCAAAGTTTTCATCACAGACAAAAGACAAATTGGTTTCATCCGAGGTACAGCCGGTAGTTCAAGAAATCGTCGGAGCAAAACTGTCTGAATACCTGCTGGAGAATCCCAGTGATGCAAAAATCATTTGTGGAAAGATTGTTGAGGCAGCGCGCGCGCGCGAAGCGGCCAGGAAGGCGCGCGAACTGACTCGCCGCAAGGGGGTTATGGATGGCATCGGTTTGCCGGGCAAACTAGCAGATTGCCAGGAAAAGGACCCCGCCCTCTGTGAGTTGTACATCGTCGAGGGTGATTCGGCGGGCGGTTCAGCCAAACAGGGACGGGACCGAAAGTTTCAAGCCATCCTGCCACTACGCGGCAAAGTTCTTAACGTCGAAAAGGCCAGAATCGACAAAGTCATTTCTTCCGAACAAATAGCGACGCTGATAACTGCGCTGGGTGCCGGCATTGGCAAAGATGACTTTAATCATGACAAGCTTCGCTACCATAGAATCATCATCATGACTGACGCGGACGTTGACGGCGCCCACATACGGACGCTCCTGTTGACGTTCTTCTATCGTCAGATGCCGCAGTTGGTTGAGAATGGCTACGTCTATATCGCACAACCTCCTCTCTACAAGATCAAGATGGGCAAAGAGGAGCGTTATGTAAAAGACGATCAAGAGCTAAAGTCCGCACAACTTAAGAAGGCGCTAAACGACGCCGTTCTGATGCCTGGCAGTGGTGCGGCTGCGATAACGGGGGAGGCACTTGAATACATCGCAAATGAGCTCTTGTTGACGGACGCTGTGATCGGCAGACTGTCGCGAACCCAGGATCCAGAAGTCCTGCGCGGGCTACTGTCCTGCCCGCGGATGGACCTGAGCAATGCGGAGGGTGCATCCAGGGCTTCAACATGGCTTACTGGCGCAGTCGGCAACAGTCTGACCGTAAACGTTGAGCACGATGACGTTCACGATGGCTTTCGTTTGCGGTGTGTAAAGACGCTGCACGGCAATACCCGGGAAACGGTGATCGACAACACATTGATCGAGACCGGCGACTACGATCAGATTGTCAAGGCTGCGCAAATGCTGAACGGTCTTATTCGTGAAGGGGCAGAAATTCGCCGCGGCGAGAAAGGTATTTCGGTCATCAGTTTTGCGGAAGCGCTCGACTGGCTTCTGTCCCAGGCGCGCGACGGGATGCATATCCAGCGCTACAAGGGGCTGGGAGAAATGAACCCTGAACAGCTTTGGGAAACGACCATGGACCCCAAGGTGCGCATTCTGAACAAAGTCCAGATTGAAGATGTGATCGGCGCGGATGAAATATTTACCACGCTCATGGGCGACAATGTAGAGCCGCGCCGAGCGTTCATCGAAAACAACGCATTGATTGTCAGCAACCTCGATGTTTGATTGAAAACGCCCGGCGTGGACTCGCCGGGCGTTTCGGTTGCCAGAAGCGCGTTTATGCGGCCTTTTTTCGCTTCGCCGCAGCCGATGCTTTAGCCTGTACTTTTCCGGGTTTCTTTTTGGCTGGCGGCGCGCCGACTTTTTCAGCCAGAATTGATACGGCCTCCTCCAGCGTCAGCGACTCAACCTTGTCCTTGTCGGGCAGCGTTGCGTTGGTGCCACCGTGCTTGATGTACGGGCCATATCGACCGGAATAGACTGAAATTACCTGGTCATCCGCCGGGTGCTTGCCAAGGATTCGCAATTCGCCAGAACTTGAACCGGCAGCCCTTTCACCTTTGCTGCCGGCCCTTTGCTTGCGCTCTTCGAATTCGAAACCGATCTTTCCATCCGGTTGTCGCACAAGGTACGCAGAAAATGGCCGCCCCTTTTTCGAAATAAACTTTTCCAGCAATGGGGATTTACCGGTCTCCAGCAGGCGCATCATTTCTTCGCGTGCAATCGGACGCTTCAAGATCATTCTGCCCGACCGGAAATCGCAAGTTCGGGCCGCGCCGACCGCTTTTTCACAAGTATAGGCGGACTCGGTTTCGAATACCCGGGAAGAACATTTCGGGCAGGGGCCAAGCGATTCCTGCGTCGAAAAATCCGGGCCCTCGCCGTCGTCGTCATTGGCGGAGTCCCCCCACGAAAACTCGATGGCAAGAGCCTTGTTCAAAACGAGGTTGGCTGAAAACGCACGACCTAAACGGCTGCGAAATCCGTCAAGCGGCCCAATCTGATGCTCGCGAAACAGCGCTTCTGCTTCGTGGGTCTCCAATTGCCGCCCGGCAATAATCTTCCAGATGAAGAAGTCGCAAGCCTGACATTGGAATTTCTTGTAGTTTTCATGTACTTCGCCCCCGCATTTTGGGCACTTGGCAGAAATGGCGCCAAAGTCACCGGGAATCGTATCGTGCTCAAAATTCTTGGCTTGACCGACAATGTGCTCGGTCATCTCCACGATTTCTGCCATGAATTTTTTCCGTGACATCTTGCCCTGTTGCATGAGCGCCAGTTTCTGCTCCCATCCCGCGGTAAGTTCTGGCGAATAGAGTTCCGGAATTCCCAACCCGTGTAGCGCAATCATTAACGATGACGCTTTGGCCGTCGGGATCAGGTCGCGCCCCTCGCGCAAAATGTACTTTTCGAAAAGCAGCCCCTCAATAATGGCGGCGCGAGTCGCCGGTGTTCCCAGGCCCTTTTCCTTCATCGCCGCGCGCAGGTCTTCGTCATCAATTAACTTGCCGGCACCCTCCATTGCGGATAGCAGCGTGGCTTCTGTAAAGCGGGCTGGCGGCTTCGTCTGGTTTGCGCTGGACTTAACCTCCGCCGCCTGGACCGTTTCCTTCGGCTTGATTGCGACGAGGCTGTGAGTGTCATCCTCGACTTCCCGGCCATAGACTGCTAGCCAACCCGGATTGACCAGCACTTTTCCCTCGGACTTGAACTGTTCGCCCTCAATCCTCGTTATTCGGGTCGTTTGCAGAAACTCCGCGCTCGGATAGAACACGGCAAGGAATCGCTTGACCACGAAGTCGTAAAGCTTGGCTTCAATTTCGTTCAGGCTTTTGGGTGCCTGCAGCGTGGGAATGATCGCAAAGTGGTCTGAAATCTTCGAATTGTCGAAGATCCGCTTGTTCGGCTTCACCCAGCCTTCGTCCAGAACTTTCTTCGCAAATACGTTGTAGGCGCCTTCTTTCAGCATCGCTAACGTATCTTTTACCGTTGGCATGTAGTCCTCGGGAAGCGCCCGCGAGTCGGTTCGCGGATACGTTAACACTTTGTGCTTCTCGTAAAGGGCCTGCGCAAGGCCCAGGGTGGTCTTGGCCGAAAAGCCGAATCGAGAATTCGCTTCACGCTGCAAAGATGTCAGGTCAAACAACAACGGTGCAGCCTGCGTGGTTGGCTTGGCCTCTTCCTCCGCGACGCCCGACTTGCCCAAACATTTGGTAACGATCGCCTGAGCTTTTTTCGCGTCCCATACTCGTTCGGGACGCAACATCTCATCGTCGGTCTTTTTGAATGAAGCGTCGAACCATCGGGCCGGGTAGTCACCAGCCTGCGCTGCAAACGTTGCGTGAACCTCCCAATAGTCACGCGGCCGAAACGCCTTAATTTTTTCTTCGCGCTCAACAAGAATGGCCAGCGTAGGCGTCTGCACGCGCCCGACAGTCGTGAGCTGGAATCCCCCCGACTTGGAATTGAACGCGGTCATGGCGCGGGTGCCGTTGATGCCGACCAACCAGTCTGATTCGGATCGACAAACAGCAGCATCGGCCAGCGAGTCGTAACTCTTGCCGTCTTCCAGGCGCTTGAACCCGTCACGGATTGCACCCTGCGTCATAGACTGCAGCCAAAGACGGCGGATGGGCAGCTTTGACTTCGCATATTGAACGATATAACGGAAGATCAACTCCCCTTCCCGACCGGCATCGCATGCATTTATGATGCCGTCGACATCCTTGCGTTTAAGCAGTTTGAGAAGCTGCTTGAGGCGTTCCTCGGTCTTTTCGATCGGGTTAAGCTGAAAATGAGACGGAATGGCGGGCAAGTGTGCAAACGTCCATTTACCGCGTTTGACCTCCTCATCATCTGGCATGCCGATTTCGACGAGATGCCCCACTGCAGACGAAAGAACGTATTCGTCGCTCTCAAAGAAGTCCTTTTGTTTGGTAAAGCCGCCGAGCGCCTTGGCTATGTCGTTTGCGACAGAAGGCTTCTCGGCGATGATGAGGGACTTGCCCATAGGTAGGGTTGCTCGCAAATACAATACGTGGTGGGCGCCAAAGCGAATATTGGCGAAAGGGGACAAATGATAAGCAGGGTTGGCACTTTATCGCAAGCAACTTGCGGGACTGATCGAGCGGCGACCCATTTGCGAAAACGGCGCCCGCACGGCGTGCGTCGCCAGTCGGGCGTCTAATTAACGCGCTGGTATTTGCCACCCGGCAAGGAAGCAATCACCCCCGCCATCTCGAGCGCGGTGAGGCGGCCAAGTACCTCATCCGTTGGCAAGCCGGAGGCGGCAATAATCGCATCCACGCTAATCGGGTCGAAGCCGATTGCTCTCAACAAAGGGTCTTCATTGGTTGCGGAGGGCGCACTCTGGGGATGATTGGCTGAATGGGAATTTTCAAGGACGCCCAGCTCGACCAAAATATCCTGAGCCTCATCAACCAGTTTGGCACCCTGCTTAATGAGTTGGTGGCAGCCCTTGGAAAACGGCGAATGAATCGACCCCGGGATTGCAAATACGTCGCGACCCTGTTCGCCGGCAAGGCGCGCTGTAATGAGTGAGCCGGAGGCAAGCGCCGCCTCGACTACAAGCACACCCCTGGAGAGGCCGCTGATAATACGGTTCCGCCGTGGGAAATTGGCGGCGATGGCCGGCGTACCCAAGGAAAACTCGGAGACGATAAGCCCGTTAAGTGCCAACTCATGCGCGAGTGCCTTGTTGCGACTGGGATAAACGAGATCCAGGCCGGTGCCCACGACGGCAATTGAGGCGCCCCTTCCGGACAGTCCGCCTCGATGTGCCGCCGCATCGATGCCCATAGCCAGGCCGGAAATTATGGTCAAACCCGCTTCCGACAAAGCCCGCGAAAACGCCTCGGCGTTCTGCGCGCCGCCGGGGGTCGCGTTACGACTGCCAACAACAGCAATACCGACGGCATTCAGCAGTTCGCGCTTGCCCTTCAGATACAAAATCACCGGAGGATCTGCGGTTTGCAGCAGTGGCTGCGGATAGTCCTCGTCCGCGAGTGTAACCAGATGATTTCCGGGTTCGCCAAGCCATTTCAGTGCCGTCGAAAGCCGTTCCGGGTCGGGCCCCGCGCAAATCGACAACGCTACTTTTTCCCCAACCACCTGTGCGAGATTCGCTTGGGACTGCCTCAGGACGTTGCAGGGCGATTCAAATCGCGCCAACAGGCGGCGCAGCGACTCCCTGCCCAGACCAGGAATCAAATCGAGCGCGAGCCAAGCGTCTGGCTCGGCGCCGGCAGGAGGCAACGGCATGTAAAAACGTCAGGGCGTTTGGACGACGTCCCCAACCTTGAGGGGGCGCTTGCTGGACATGATCAGTGCGTAGGAAATCTTGTCAAATACCCGGAATACAAAAGCCAATCCATTGCGCTCGTCAGGCAACTTTACCTCTGATGCGGCGTTGGCTACATCGTTCTTCGCGGCCTCACCAGCTGCCCCGCCGGAACCAAAAATCGACGAAATCTTGAAGGACGAAGGGTTTTCTCCGTCTTCAGTGGTGCTGACCGTTTCGCCTTTCTTGAGCGTCGCGAGCACGTGCCCGATCTCCATGCCATCCCGCCGCCCCAGACTAAGGGCAACCACGGAGTACTGGGCGGCATCATTGACACCGCTTAGCACGGAAACAATCGCGCCCTTGACCTGCTTCTCAGGCGAATGTGGGCTGTACGACGGCAGCGTCGACTCGAGCGTGGGCGTGAGCCGGTCACCGCGATTGATCTCCTGGGTTGAGCGGAGGATCTCAAGGGTTGAACTTTCACCAAATTTTGAGACGCGCGCCTCTCCAAGATAGGTCGCCTCAACGCCAAGCAACTCGCCGCTGACCGGATCCAGCAAATCCTTTCCCGGGCGGTAAACCTGCCACTTGACACCCTGATTGGGGTTGAGACCTATTGCATATGCGACGTTGCCGGCACCGATGATTACCCGCCCATCCTCGGCCGCGATAATGCGCGGCGAGTTTGCCATGGCATCCTTTTCGATGACCAGCGGCAATGAAAGGAAGGGGCCGATGACTTTGGAAGGAATCGACGGGATCGCCAGCGCGACCCGATCCGCGCGGATCTGCGGGGTAAGCTTGACGGTACCTCCAGGAACCCCACCAAATCCGCCGCCGCCCGAAGAATTCACCGAGAGCATCGGTTTGCCACTTGCATCAAACGACATCTTGATGACATCGCCGGGGTAAATCCAATGAGGATCCTTCACCTGCTCGCGGTTCATATTCCAGATTTCTGGCCACCGCCACGGCTCCTTGAGGAACCTGCCGGAAATGTCCCACAAGGTGTCGCCCTTTACCACCGTATAGTTGGTCGGCGCATCGTCTGCGAGAGAAATCGGCGCTGCTTCAGCTTTCTTCCGATCTGCCGTATTCGCGGCACTTGCCTCGGCCTTTGCGCCGGGAGCGGCCTGCGCTGACGCCACGACAGGAACAAAACCGGTCAACGTCAGGACAAAGAGGAGCGTGAGCTTGCTTTTGTTCATGGCGATTCTCACTGTGTCATGGGGTATTTGGGGGGTGGGACGTCCCGGGTTTGGCCCCCGTGCATTTGCCAGAAAGGGCGACTTCCACTAGACTTGTAAGTCAGTAGGCCGCCCTAAACTTAAAGTTGTCTCTGAAGATTCTGCACCTAATTTATTCAATTCGCAAGCAAATATGGCCATCCTGGACGTTATTACCTACCCCGATACCTTCCTTACGCGCACTGCTGAGCCCGTCAAGATCATCGACAATAAAATCAAGAAGTTAGTCGATGATATGGCCGAAACCATGTACGAGGCGCCGGGAATCGGCCTTGCAGCGACGCAAGTTGGCGAACTCAAGCGCATCATGGTGATTGATGTGTCCGAAGAGCGCAATCAGCTGCGCGTCTTCATCAACCCCGAAATCATAAAAAAAGAAGGAACGGCAATCAACGAAGAGGGTTGCCTGTCTGTTCCTGGCTTTTATGACAAGGTTGAGCGCGCGGAGACCGTCATGGTGACTGCCCTCGATCGCGATGGGCAGCGCTTCACCATCAACGCTTCCGGCATGTTGGCAGTTTGCATACAGCATGAAATTGACCATCTCGACGGGCACGTTTTCGTTGAATACCTGTCCCCGCTGAAGTCGAATCGCATCAAGAACAAGTTGATCAAGAGGCAGCGCGAGCTTGAGCGCGAGGCAGAAATGGCGACGCCGGCCCGGCGCCTTGCAGCGCGCGCCTGACACCTGACGCGACCAACCGCGTGACGCCGGCTGCAGGGCCGGCGTTTTCATTTGCAGGGAACAAACTGTGGCGCTGAAACTGATTTTTGCCGGTACCCCCGCGTTTGCCGCATCCAGCCTCAGGGCAATTCATGCAGCGGGCCACGACGTCGGCATGGTGCTTACGCAACCGGACCGCCCGGCCGGGCGCGGACAAAAAATGACAGCGAGCCCGGTATCGGCTGCGGCACTGGAAATGGGGCTGCCGCTGCAAAAGCCTGCGACACTACGGGACGAAATTATTCAGGAAACGCTATCAAAGGTCGGAGCTGATGCGATGGTCGTGGTTGCGTACGGCCTCATGCTGCCTGCCGCAGTCCTGGCAATCCCCCGGCTCGGTTGCCTGAACATCCACGCCTCGCTGCTGCCGCGTTGGCGAGGCGCGGCACCCATACAGCGGGCTATCGAAGCCGGGGACGCTGAAACAGGCATTTCGATCATGCGGATGGATGCGGGGCTGGATACCGGTCCGATCCTGCTCGAACGCCGACTGGATATTCGGCCCAACGAAACCGCAGGGACTTTGTTCGATCGGCTTGCACAACTTGGTGCGGCCACGATCATCGAGGCACTCGAACACCTATCGGACCTTGTGCCGCGGATCCAACCCGCGACTGGCGTCACTTACGCGGGCAAGATCATCAAGAGCGAAGCGCACATCGATTGGACCAAGAGCGCCGAAGTGCTGGAGCGAAAGATTCGCGCGCTCGACCCGTTTCCGGGTTGCGATACGGAATACGCCGGGCTCAGGCTCAAGGTCTGGCAAGCGGCCGTGACTGCCGGTCAGGCGGACGCGAGGCCCGGCACGATCCTCGACGCCACCAGTGAGGGCATCCGGGTGCAGTGCGCCAAAGACGCGTTGCGTCTGACCCAACTGCAGTTACCCGGAGGCAGGCGAGCATCGGCCGCAGAGATACTGAGCCGGTTGAAACTGCCGGTGGGCGGTCTGTTGACATGACCAACCCCGCCGAAGCCGGCATGGCGGCCGTGCAGGCCGTTAGCGCACAGGTGGTTGGTCAAGTGTTGGCAGGCAAGAGCCTCGACCGGGTTTTGGAAGCGCAGCTCGCTGCACGCCGCGACTTCATGCCCGGAGAGCGCAGTGCTGTTCGCTCCATTTCGTTTGACACATTGCGACACTACGGCCTGATCTCTGCTCAGCTCGACATCTTGTTGACGCAGCCGGCCTCCGATGCGCCTGTCAGGCACCTGTTATTGGTCGCGCTGGCGCAGTTGCAATTCTCGCGCGCAGCACCGCACGCGATCGTCGATCTGGCCGTTGAATCCGTTGGGCAGATGGGGTTTGTGCGCGCCAAGCCGCTGGTCAACGCGGTGTTGCGCAGCTTTCTGCGTTCGCCTGAAAAATTTCAACGCGCGCGATTCAAGAACGAAATCGCACGCTACGACTTTCCACGATGGTGGCTCGAGCGGGTGAAGAAAGAACACCCGGCAGCCTGGCAAAGCATTCTGCTGTCTGCACGTGAGCACCCGCCGATGTGGCTGCGTATCAATGCGCGGCGCACCAGCGCTGAGGCATACCTGCAATTGTTGTCGGCTGCGGGTATCGGCGTACAAATGCGCCTGGGCACTGCGGTTCTGCTGGAAACACCGCTACCCGTGCACGAGCTTCCCGGGTTTGATGATGGGCTGGTGTCCGTACAGGATTTGGGGGCGCAACTGGTCGCGGGCGTACTGGCGCCGACCGCTGGCATGCGCGTGTTGGACGCTTGTGCCGCGCCGGGAGGCAAGGCTTGCCAAATGCTCGAGCGTGCCGACATCGAGCTGACCGCGCTGGATGTTGATGGGCAGCGACTTGCACGTGTGGCAAGCAACGTTGAAAGGCTGGGCCTGCGGGCGGATATCCGCAAGGCGGACGCCGCCCAATTGCGCCAGTGGTGGGATGGCAGACCGTTTGAGCGCATCCTGCTGGACGTGCCCTGCTCCGGATCCGGCGTCGTGCGCCGCCACCCCGACATCAAATGGATACGGCGTGAAAGTGATATCTTGAGTTTTGCCAAACAGCAGCGAACGTTGCTGGACTCACTGTGGCCCTGCTTGGGTAATGGTGGTAGATTGCTGTACGCTACCTGCTCCATTTTCCGAGCTGAAAATCACCAGATCGTCGAGCATTTCGTGCGGGATCGACCGGACGCCCGACTATTGCCGATCAGCACGGACTCGGCCGAAGAATTCCGGCATCCAGGGCAAGATAAATCGACGACCCTGAAATGTATCGACGGCCAACTGCTCCCCGATCTCGTTCATGACGGATTCTTTTACGCGCTACTGGAAAAGCTCGGCTAGCAGGCGCGTTGCCGGCTGCGGGCTCGTGTTGAGCCTGCTACTCGGCGCCTGGTCGGCACCGGCTCGCGCCGAGGGCGCGGTGATTGAATCCGCGAAGATCGAGCTCACCGACGAGGGATATCAGCTCAACGCGGATATCGAGCTGCAGTTGTCCCCGGTTTTGCAGGAGGCCGTACGAAAAGGGGTGCCGCTGTATTTCGTGGCGGAGTTTCAACTGAACCGCGGCAGGTGGTACTGGCTTGACCAATCCGTGGTTTCGGCGAAGCGAGACCGGCGTGTTTCGTACGCGCCGCTCACGGAGCAATACCGGGTCATTACCTCGGGCATTTCGCAAAACGTCGCAACGTTTGACGATGTACGCAAACTGCTATCGCGGGTGCGTGCCTGGACCATCGCCGAAAAGGGTCAATTGAAGCCTGGCGAACGATACGACGCCGCCTTGCGCTTCCGGCTTGACACGGCACAGCTTCCCAAGCCGTTCCAGTTGAATGTGATCACCTCCAAGGACTGGGCGCTGTCATCAGACTGGTTCCGCTGGGGATACACGCCATGAATGCGAACAGCCGTACAGCCGCCGTTGTGCGCGCCATCGTATTCACCTGCGTGGCGCTGGGCATCGCGCTGATCATCCTGCTATTCCAGGCGAGCAGCAACAATGCTTTTTTTGGACAGCACTATCCGTGGTTGTTCGGTGTCGGCATTGCCTTGACAGCCGGATTGCTGGGCCTCATCGGCTACCAGGTGCTCATGCTGGTACGCAAGTTGCGCGCGCGCGTTTTCGGCGCCAAGCTGGCGCTCCGGCTCATGGCGGTGTTCGCGCTGATGGCGATCATTCCCGGTGGCCTGGTCTATGCCATTTCCGTCCAATTCCTGAATCGCTCCATCGACTCGTGGTTTGACGTGCCGGTGGACAAGGCGATGGAAGGCGCACTCAACCTTGGCAAGGGCGCACTGGAAGTTGCGCTCAGCGACTTGGGCCGCAAATCCCGCGAGGCTGCTGTCTTCCTCGCCGAGAGCGATGGCGAGGAGTCCGCAGTGCTGCGGGAATTGCGCGAGCGGCATGGCCTTGACGAGCTGTCGCTGTTTGAAGCTGACGGCAAGCTCGTCGCCTCTACTGCGCAAGGCAACCGGCTGTTCGCCGACAAGCCCAGCAGCGCCGAAATCAAGGATGCCCTGCAAAAGACAGCGCTGCGGACGGTCGAGTCCTTGTCGGATCGTGCCTTGTACTTGCGCGTGGTCCAGCCCGTCGCGCCACGTACCGCTCACGAAGCGCCGCGGGTTGTGCAAATTATTCAATCACCACCACGCGGCATCGCGGCGGACGCCCAAGCCGTCGAAACCGGGGTGCGCGACTATCAGCAACTCAGCCTGCAGCGACCCGGACTGAAGCGCCTGTTCGCCCTGACGCTTACCCTGGTCATGCTGCTCACCCTGTTTTCAGCCATCTCGCTGTCCTTCCTGCTGTCCGAGCGCCTCGCGGCACCGCTTTCAGCGCTCGCCGAGTCCACGCGCGCCATCGCCAAGGGCGACTTCTCGAGGCTGAACCCCGTTCGCAGTCGGGACGAGTTCGGCGTGCTCACGCAATCGTTCAACACCATGACGCGCCAACTCGGCGAGGCTTCCGAGGTGGTGGCAAGAAAGCAGCAGGAACTGGAGAACAGCAAGACCTACCTCGAAACCATTCTTGGCAGCCTGACCTCGGGCGTGATTACGCTCGATGAGCGCCTCTATATACGCACGATGAATCGCAACGCGGAAGTGATGTTGGGGATCACGCAGTCCATGCTCAAGGGGGTGAAGCTGCCGGATTGGGCGGGCGCCATGCCCAATGCGACCGGACTGATTTGCGAGATTGTCGGCCAGCTGGCGACGCCCAGAGACAAAGCATGGGAACGCAATGTCGCCTATGACGGCCCCCAGGGCCTGCGAACATTCTTGCTGCGCGGCACCCGCCTGCCGTCATCCATTGAAGCAGGCTTTGTCGTCGTGTTCGACGACATTACCGGACTGATCCAGGCCCAGCGCGACGCAGCCTGGGGCGAGGTTGCCCGCCGCCTCGCCCACGAGATCAAGAATCCCCTGACCCCCATCCAGCTGTCTGCCGAAAGGCTCCAGCGCAAGCTGGAGGGCAAGCTTGCCGCCGACGATCAGGATGTCCTCCAGCGCGCGACCAACACCATTGTTGCCCAGGTCGGTGCGCTGAAAGGGATGGTGGACGACTTCAGCCTGTACTCGCGCAGTTCGCGGCTGGTGCACGGAGAGGTTCAGCTGAATGATTTGCTGGCTGAAGTCCTGGCGCTGTATGAGGCGATGAACGTGACAACGGACGTGTCGATGGACGCGCGCCTGCCGGCGATCCAGGCCGATACCGCGTTGCTTCGGCAAGTTATTCACAATCTCATGCAGAACTCGCTGGACGCCTTGGCGGGAATCAACGACCCCCGGCTGCGCGTGATAACGGAAAACGCAGACGGCGGCATTCGCTTTGTGGTGGAAGACAACGGCACCGGCATCCGCGACGATATGCTCAACCGCATTTTTGAGCCATACGTCACCACAAAGACCAAAGGCACCGGGCTGGGACTGGCGATCGTGAAAAAGATAGTCGAGGAGCACGGCGGCGAGGTTTCGATCGCCAACGTCAAGCCTCATGGCGCGCGTGTCGCAATCTGGCTGCCGCTTGCCGCCCGCGGCCCGAGCACCGAAGCGAACCAATAGACGTATGATGCAACAGGCATTGGAGCAAGCATGACCGCAAACAACATCTTGGTAGTTGATGACGAAATAGGCATCAGGGAACTGCTGTCCGAAATCCTCAAGGACGAAGGCTACAACGTGAAGGTCGCCGAGAATGCTGCCACCGCACGTGCGCTGCGCCGGGAAGCGAGGCCGGACCTGGTGCTGCTGGATATCTGGATGCCCGACACCGATGGCATCACCCTGCTCAAGGAGTGGGCGCTGTCGGGCCAGCTGACCATGCCGGTGGTGATGATGTCCGGACATGGCACCATCGAGTCGGCCATCGAGGCAACGCGTATCGGTGCCATCGATTTCCTGGAAAAGCCGATCAGCCTTCCAAAGCTGGTGGCCACGGTCGGCAAGGCGCTGGCGGGGGGGCGAGTGCTCCCCAAGCCCGGACTAAACTTTGCGCATCTCGGCCGGGCCAAGATCATGAACGAGCTGCAGCAGCGCCTTGAGCAGGTTGGGCGGCTCAAGACACCGCTGCTGCTGACCGGAGAATCCGGCTGCGGCTTTGACTTGGTCGGGCGCATCTTTCACCAGAAGAACACCCCTTGGGCCACATCCTCAGACAACGCATGGTTGGCGCAGAACCCGTTTGCCTTGCTGGGAGAAGCGCGAGACGGCGTCCTGTTCATCGACCAGGTCGAGCGCCTGACCAAACCCGAGCAGAAGGGGCTGCTGCAGCTGATCGGCAAGCTTGAAAAGTTCAACGTCAGGCTGGTGGCCGCGGCATCGCAGCCGCTCTCCCCGCTGGCAGAAAGCGGCGAATTTGACGCGCAGCTGCTCACCCAGCTCGCCGGAGTGACGCTGCGAATCCCCAGCCTGCGCGAGCATCCGGAGGACATACCTGAGCTGGCCAACACCATACTGCTGCAAATGATTGAAGCCAACGAGTGTGCGCTCAAGCAGTTCACGGTGGGCGCCCTCAACGCGCTGCGCAACCTCGACTGGCCCGGCAATTTGCCCGTGCTGCAAAACGCGGTCAAAACACTCGCGCTCACCAGCCTCGCTTCAGAGATAACCGCTGACGATGTGGCTCGTATCGCGCGCGAGTTTGGCCTTGACCACAGCGCCGGCCATGGCCCGAACACGCGCATTCCCTTCGATCTCCCCTTGCGCGAAGCGCGCGAGCGATTTGAGTACCAGTATTTCCTGCACCACATCCGGCGCGAGGAGGGAAACATGTCGCGCGTGGCTGAGAAAGTTGGCCTTGAGAGGACCCACCTTTATCGAAAACTCAAGCAACTGGGGATTCGGCCGTCTGCCAAAGGCGAGGAAAGCGCGCAATAGGCCGCTAGAACCGCTACCCCCGCACAAGCGAAGCCCCGAGGACGAGGGCTACCCGAGCCTGCCGATGCGAACAGCGGTTAGCCCGGGTTTGACGTGTACCAGGCTGGGCATGATGAGCACGCAGTTGTCGTATGGCGCCAGCACCGGTTTGCCCGAGTCGGTCGCGATCAGATCGCCCGCCCGGGGCAATACCGACAGGCCTTTCAATCCGAAGGCGAACTGGTAATTCATCGAAGATGCAATCAGGGCCTCCGTGACCCGGACGACCTTTTGTGTGGGTGGCGGCACCGGGTCGGTCTGCATTGCCGCCAGATCGCGGTCCACAACGTCAACGGCGCTCAGAAACCGCCAGGTGGTTTGCCATGCAAGGTGTTCGGCGGCAAGCTCCCAGTGCTGGCCGCATTCGACCAGCAGCGCGTTCTTGGGTGACGACGGATCACCGAAGCCGCCGTAGTCCCGCATGCGGGTGCCATTGGCATGCCCGGCGTCCGACACGATGTACTCGGGGACGCCAACCCGCTTCGCGAAATCGATACCCTTGTCGAGCGGGCCGCAGATCATCACTGGTCCGTGTGGATCGTGCATGGAATGGATATCAAGCAGAAAATCGACGGTATCAACCAGCGGGCGCATCTGTCGTGCACGCAGCAGTTCGACTGATTGCCGGGGGCCGGACAGGGTCGCTGGCGTCCAGACGCGGTTGAAGTCCTCATCGACAAAGCGGCTGGCGTGGGGTGCGCGTTTGTCAAAGCGCAGGAACGCCGCCACGTTGGCAAATGCCAGGGACAGTTTTCCGCGCGTGGGGCGAACCCCCATCCGGAACAGCCGGTCGACAGCGATCGCGCCACAGATTTCATTGCCGTGGGTTATCGCATTGACCAGCACATGCGGACCCGGGCGCCCGGAATCAAAGGTGGTGACGTAATCGATGCCGGTGTTGCCGTGGCGGTACGCGGAAATGTCGGGAGCGGAAAGCTCCACAGCATAGGGCGAGGCGCCGACACCATTGTCAATGCTCATGATGGTGCCCGTGGTGGTGATGGTGGTCGTGCCCGCAGTCGTGATGCTTGTGTTCGGGAATATGCTGGCGAACGTAGCGTGCAATGGCGCCGATCAACTGGGTCAGATTGTTCTGCAGCTTGTCGAAACCGGCGGTTCGTGCGCGGGTGGCTTCGTCCATGTAAAGCTTGCGGTTGACCTCGATCTGTAGCGAATGCTTGTTGGCGGCCGGATCCGAATAGGCCCGCACCAGTTCCACGCCCTTGTAGGGATCGTTAATGCGCACGTCATAGCCCATGCCGCGCAACGCCAATGCAACAAAGGTCGTGAATGCCGGCGCGCAGCTGGTTCCGTCGCGATCTCCAAGGACAAAATCGGCACGCTGGACGCCTGGCCCCTCTTCGGAAATGATCGAGGAGGTGGCCGGCATCGAGTGACAGTTGATGTGCCATACCGCCCCATAGTGCTTGTGTGCCGCGTTGATCGCGTCACGCACCGCGCGATGGTACGGCGCATAGCAATGGGCGATGCGGGACTGCACTTCGGCCACGGTCAGCTTGCGCGAATAGATGGGTTCGCCGGTGTCGAGCAGGCGCCACACCAGACCGATGCCCTTTTCGGTCTTGCGACTGATGTTGACGGGGCCCGGCCATGGCGCATCAAGCAATGCCGCGTCGATGTCGAGAAGCGAGCGGTTGGCATCGATGTAACTGCGCGGAAAGTTGGCGGCAATCAGCGTTGCCCCGTGATCGGGTGCGGCGGCATACAGGGCCTCGACGTGGGTGTCTTCGGCGCGGCGCAAGGTCAGGTGCGGGACGATGGTGTCGAAGTCAGCGGGATAGGCGACCCCGCTGTGTGGTGAGTCGAACACCAGCGGAACTTCGTCGTCATGCGCCGTGCGCGGCGGAATTAATTCGAAGGGACTGGGGGGGCTTGGCAAGGGTGTCATGGCAAGGATCTCTAAAGCGGCATTTTAATGCGGGAGCGACATTCACCGGCCGCCTTCATTGAGATGGCAGGCGGAAAGCCTTCCGGCGGAAACCGTCGCCAATGCAGGCCGTTCGGTGCGGCAGCGCGCCGAGGCGTGGGGGCAGCGCGGATGGAAATGACAACCAGTTGGCGGCTCATATGGCGAAGGAATTTCCCCTCTGACAGCAACGAAACCCTTCTTGCGTACATCTAGCGACGGCAACTCCGCCAGCAAGGCCTGCGTATAAGGGTGATTGGGTGAATTGAACAGTTCGTCGGCCGGCGCGCTCTCGACCACCCGGCCCAGGTACATGACCACCACGCGATCCGACATGTGCCGGACCACGCCGAGGTCATGGCTGATAAAGAGATACGTCAGGTTCAGTTCCTCGCGGAGCTGAATGAAGAGGTTTAGCACCTGTGCCTGTATGGAAACGTCCAGCGCGGCGACGGCCTCGTCGCACACCAGAAAATTGGGGTTGACCGCCAACGCGCGCGCGATGCCGATACGGGCGCGTTGCCCGCCCGAAAACTGATGCGGAAAGCGCCGCGACAGTGCCGGGTCCAATCCAACACGCCCCAACAGTTCGGCAACATAGCCGGCCTGTTCTCGCGCCTCGATAAGGCCGTGCACCACGGGCGCTTCACCGATGATGTCGGCAACACGAAAACGTGGATTCAGCGATGCATAGGGATCCTGAAAAATCATTTGCGCTTCAAGTTGCATGGCGCGCCGCTGCGCGGCATCCATGCCGGCCACGTTGTTTCCTCGCCAGTATTTTTCTCCCTGGCTGGGCGAGTGCAAACCCACGACGATACGCCCGAGCGTGGACTTTCCACACCCCGATTCCCCGACCAGCCCCACCACTTCCCCCTCATGAATGCACAGGTCGACGTCATCGACGGCATGCACAACGCTGTCCTTGAGCGGCGCCCCGAGGCGCTGTGCAAGTTTCCCGGCAAAGTCCAGCGACTTGCGGAACTGCTTGCCGACAGCCCTTAGTTCAACCAGCGGCGCCTTCATGCTGATAACGCCACGGGGGCCGTGGTCTGCGGATGCAAACAGCGTACTTCGTGTGCAGTTGCCGGCGTGGTTACCGGCGGCGCGGCTTCGCAGGCTGGCGTTGCGTGGGAGCAGCGCTCGCGAAACGCACAGCCGCTGCCGATCTTGAGCAGCGACGGCGTCATCCCCGGGATCTGCCGCAAGGGCGCTCCCTTTTGATTGCGGCTGGGCACAGAGTCGAGCAGGCCGCGTGTATATGGGTGCAGCGGCCGGTCCAGGACATCGTCGGCACAGCCTTTCTCGACAATTCTCCCGGCATACATCACCGCGATGTCGTCGGCAAGGCCGGCGACAACCGCCAGGTCATGTGTTATCCACATCAGCGATGTGCCGGATTCGCGGCAAAGCTTTTGCATTTCAAACAGGATCTGCCCCTGGATCGTCACGTCGAGCGCAGTCGTCGGCTCGTCGGCGATGATAAGGTCCGGCTTGTTGAGCAGGGCAATCGCGATGGCGACGCGCTGGCGCATGCCACCCGAGAACTGGTGCGGATAGGCAAGCAGGCGCTCATCCGGCGAGGGTATTCCTACCTGCACCAGTGCAGCGCGCGCGCGATCGCGTGCGACGGCCTTGGAAACGGATTGATGTGCCGTAACCGCCTCGATCATCTGCGTGTCAATGCGCAAGACCGGGTTCAACGTCATCATCGGGTCCTGGAAAATCATGGCCACGCGATTGCCGCGCAGATCGCGCCACTGCCGGCGGTCGAATCGCGAAACATCCACCCCGTTGAGCACAATGCGTCCGTCCACCACCCGCCCCGGCGCATCGATGAGGCCCATGATCGAGTAGCCCGTCATGGACTTGCCGGACCCCGACTCGCCCACCAGCCCGAGGATGCGGCCCTTGCCGATGCTGAACGAGACGCCGTCCACGGCCTTTACAAGGCCCGCCCTGGTAAAGAAGTGCGTGTGCAGGTTCTCTACCTCCAACATGGCGCTCATGCCTCCGCCGCCGGCAAGTCAATGGTCAAACTCCAGCATTGGCGCGGCTTCCCGCGCACTTTCGGCCTGGGAGGCGCGCCAATGCTGGAGTTTGACCATTGGGGCCTCATTTCCTCAGCCTCGGGTTCAACACATCGCGCATCTGGTCCGCCACCAGGTTGATCGACATGATGGTCAGAAGCAGCGCCAGTCCGGGATAGAAGCTGATCCAATACTTGCCGCTCATCAGATAGTTGAAACCATTCGAAATCAGCAGCCCCAGCGAGGGCTCGGTGATGGGCAGGCCCAGCCCGAGAAATGACAGCGTCGCTTCGAGGCTGATGGCATGCGCGACCTGGACGGTGGCCACCACGATGAGAGGCGGCAGGCAATTCGGCAGCATGTGGCGAAACACGATGCGCTGCTTCGACAGCGCGAGCACCTGGGCCGCCTCGACATATTCCTTCTGGCGCTCAACCAGCGCAGAAGCTCGCACGGTTCGTGCGTAGTAGGCCCATTGCACGGCGACCAACGCGATGATCACCTTGTCGACCCCTTGCCCGAACACGGCGAGCAGGATCAGTGCCAGCAGAATGGCGGGGAAAGACAACTGGATGTCGACCACGCGCATGATGAGCGTATCGACCCAGCCGCCAAAATACGCCGCCAGCATGCCGAAGGACAGGCCGATGATGACCGCGAACAAAGTGCTGGCGACGCCGACCATGAGCGAGATGCGCAGCCCGTAGAAGATGCCGGACAACATGTCGCGCCCCTGGTCATCCGTGCCCAGCAGGAAGGTTTTTCCGGCCATCGACTTCTCGCCTGGCGAGAGTTTGCCGTCGAGCACATCAAGTTGCGCAAGGTCGTATGGATTCTGCGGCGAGATCCACGGCGCGAACACGCCGACCAAGATCACCATCAACAACACGGCAAGGCCGATCACCGCCAGTTTCGAAGCGGCGAATTCGCTCCAGAAGCGCATGAGCGGCGACTCTTCCGGCGGGACGTCAGCAACCTGTGTCATGCGTGCCCACCCCCAGCCGCCTGCCCGAGGCGTACGCGCGGATCGAGCATTGAGTAGGCGATGTCCACCACGAAGTTAATGACGATGAACAACATCACGATGACCATCAGGTAGGCCACGATCACTGGCCGATCCAGCTGGTTGATCGAATCGATCAGCAGCTTTCCGGTTCCCGGCCAGGCAAAAATGGATTCCGTGACAATGGCAAACGCAACCACTGAACCGAACTCAAGGCCGATCACCGTGACGATCGGAATCATGATGTTCTTCAGGACATGAACACCAATCACCCGGGACGGCGACAATCCCTTGGCGCGGGCGAACTTCACGTAGTCCTGCAGGATCGCCTCGCGCACCTGCGCGCGCGTCAGACGAATCAGCAGCGACAGTTTGAACAGCGCCAGATTCAGCGCCGGCATGAACAGGTGGGCAAGGCCGTCCCACGTCAGGAAACTGACGGGCACGCCGAGGACGCTGACCGTTTCGCCGCGCCCGTTGGAAGGCAGCCAGCCCAAATAGACCGAGAAGAACATGATCAACACCAGCCCGACCCAGAACGTGGGCAACGAGAAGCCGATGATCGATCCGGCCATGATGCTGCGGCCGATGATGCCATCGGGTTTCAGCCCCGCGACCAGGCCGAGGGGGATTCCAAGTGCGACGGCGATGAATATGGCGACGACCGCCAGTTCAATCGTCGCCGGCATTTTGCTGACAATGAGGTCGAGTGCCGGGACGCCGAACACAAACGAGCGCCCCAGATCCCCGGTCATTGCGCCACGCAGGAATGCCAGGAACTGCACGTGAAGCGGCCGGTCGAGGCCCAGCGCAGCCGCCGCGCGCAGACGTTCCGCCTCGTCGGCCTGAGGGTTGACCAGCAATTCCACCGGGTTGCCGATCGCATACACACCGACGAACACCAGCATGGCCATCACCAGCAGCACAAAGCCGGACTGGGTCAGGCGACGAAGCGTATAGGCGAGCATCGGCGAAAGGCGTCGATTGCGGGGGCAGCGCTAGCGCAGCGCCACGAGCTGAACGCTCACTTGACCGGTTTCAGGCCCATGGCCAGCGTGTACTGATCGGTGCGCGGTGTGTACTTCATGTCCTTCACGGTCGCCCAGGTGGAAACCTCATAGTGCAAGGGGATCAAGCCGGTATCGGCCATCACCATTTCCGCAGCTTGCTGGATCATGCCTTCGCGCTTCTTTTCGTCCATTGTCACCAGCGCATCAGAAAGCACTTTGTCAAAGGCCGGATTGGAGTAGCGGGCGCGATTGTTGACGCCCATCCCCTTCGCCGGGTCGTGCGTGGCGAGCAGTGATCGCATGGATGAGCCTTGCTCCCCGGACTCGGTGCCCCAGCCCAACAGCATGTAGCCGAACTCCAGTTTCGTTGCCCGATTGAAATAGACAGACGATGGCATGGTCTCGACTTTGGTATCAATGCCGATGCGGGAGTACATCTGCGCCAGCGCTTGCGCGACATTGGCATCGTTGATATAGCGGTTGTTGGGGCCGTGAATCGTCATCGCGAAGCCATTCGGGTAGCCGGCTTCGGCGAGGAGTTTCTTTGCGCCCTCGGGATCATATTTGGCGGGTTTGAGGCGCTTGCTGGTTCCAAAGAAAAAATCGGGCAACAGCTGCCCTGCCGCTACAGCGCGCTTTTCCATGACGCGCTCGACGATCGCATCGCGATTAACCGCCACTGACAATGCCTTGCGGACGCGGGCATCGCGGAACGGATTCCTGTCGAGCGCCTTGCCGTCCTTTGCCGTCACGAACGGCGCCGATTTTTCCGACGCCTGGTTCATGTGGACATAGATCACCCGGTTGGAAACCTTGTCGGCCAGCGCGTAGGCCTTGTATTGCGACAGCTTGGCAATATCCGCGGTCGGCACGGTCTCAATCAACTGGACATCACCTGACAGCAGCGCGGCGACACGCGCCGCCGGGTTGGTCAGCATCTTGAATGTGATCTTGTCCCAGGGTTCCTCGCCCCCCCAGTAACCATAGTTGGCCTTGATCACCACGCGCTGGTTGGGAACGTACTCGATCAACTTGTACGGGCCTGTGCCGATTGCTGCCTTGCCCGAGTTGTAGTCCTCGGTCGAGGCCTTCTCGCCATGGAGTTTTGACACGATCAGGACGGAGGCCAGGTCGGATGGCAGCAGCACGTGCGGCGTCGCCGTCTTGAATATCAGCGTGTGCGGGTCGAGTACCTTGACCTCAACGATCGGCTTGGTGAAGGTGGCGAACGACGAAGGGCTGTTGGGCACATCGGGCACGCGCCTGAGCGTGAAGGCGACGTCCGCAGCCGTGAACGGTGAGCCGTCATGGAAACGCACGTTTTTGCGCAGCTTGAATTCCCAGGAGAGGTCGTCGACCGCGCGCCACGCTGTCGCGAGGCCTGGTACCAGCTTCTGGTTGTCATCGCGTTTGATCAGTGGCTCGAAAATATGCAGCAGAAAGCTGTTGTTGGGGGACAGGTTATGGAAATGCGGATCCATGGAGGTCAGCGCGGCCTGCAATCCGATGTTGATGTCGCGCCCCTTCTGCGCGCCGGCGGCAAACGGAATCGCCGCGAGCAGCGTAACGCACAACAAAAGGAAACGACGGAAGGCGCGCGGCATGATGTTCTCCAAAACCAGTGACGTAAACAGGGCGTTGACGGTAAGCGGCAATAATAGCGGAAAGCGCTTTGGACTGACGCCGGCACAGACGGAGGACCATGTCGATCATTGACAATTTCGAGAAGTTGCTCGCGAACGGCAAAGACAGCCCGCTGTTGCGATTCTCATTGGGCAATGAATACCTGAAAGCCAACCAGCCCGCCAATGCGGCGGCACATTTGCGCGCGGCAGTTGCCGCCGATGCGCACTACTCGGCCGCCTGGAAATTGCTGGGAAAGGCGCTCGCCCTGAGCGGCGACATCGCCGCCGCCAAGGACGCCTATGCCAGTGGCATTGCCGCAGCTGAAGCCAGGGGGGACAAGCAAGCGGCAAGGGAAATGGCGGTATTCAAGAAGCGACTCGCACGAACCTGACCGGGAACTTCCATGAAACGCTGCGCGGCGCAAATTACGCACTTCGGGTGCTCTGCGCACCGTCGCCCGCGTCCGCCATTCCCCGCGCCCGGCATAGCGCTCTGGCGTCTGCCGGCGCGAAGCTGTGCATCGCAAAACCCTGCTAACGAGGCGCCAATGTTGGCCGCTCGCGACGGTTTCCCGAAGTTCCCGACGACGAAGATCGAGCACTGGCGCGGCTTGCGGGGCAAAATGGCTTGAAGAACCGCGCCAGTGCTAGAGTTTTTCGGTTGCCAGGAAACTCTGCAGGCCTGCTGCCGTGACGGAACTGTCCACGCACGCAGCGCCGATCCGCGTCAGCAGAATCAGGCGGATGGCGCCGTCCTCATTCTTTTTGTCGCGCCCCATGTGGTCAAGCATGACGTCCGGGGCGATCGGAGGCAACTCAGTTGCCAGCCCGGCGGCCTCGATCACGGCAACAGCGCGTTGGCATTCTCCTGCTTCCAGCCGCCCGAGCTGATGGGACAGGCGAGCGGCCAGCGCCATTCCGCAGGCGACCGCCTCGCCGTGCAGCCAGCACCCGTATCCCAGCGCAGCTTCAATGGCGTGACCAAACGTGTGCCCGAGATTCAATAGCGCGCGGCCACCATCCCTGACGGTTTCGCGCTCGTCGGCAGCCACCACCTGTGCCTTGATTTCGCAGGAGCGGCGAACAGCGTAGGCCAGTGCAGCGGGATCGCGCGCGACCAGCGCGCGCATGTTCTGCTCCAGCCAGGCGAAGAAAGCGGCATCGAGGATCAGGCCATACTTGATAACCTCGGCAAGCCCGGAGCGGAATTCGCGATCCGGCAGGGATTGCAACGTTCCCGTGTCAATGACCACACGCAGCGGCTGGTAAAAGGCGCCGACCATGTTCTTGCCCAGAGGGTGATTGATTGCCGTTTTGCCGCCAACTGAGGAGTCGACCTGCGCCAGCAGGGTGGTCGGCACCTGTATGAAAGGCACGCCGCGTTGATAGGTCGCGGCGGCGAATCCGGCGATGTCACCGATCACGCCGCCACCAAGTGCGAGCAGGATTGTCTTGCGATCGCAGCGGTGTTGGAGAAGCGCGTCGAAAATCCGATTGAGCGTCGCCCAATCCTTGAAAGCCTCGCCGTCCGGCAGCACGATTGGCAACACATTCACGCCGGCGCGTTGCAGGATTGACTCCAAGGCATCGCCGAACACCGGCCAAAGCGTTTCGTTGGTTACCAGCGCGACCCGCGACCCAGGTGCCAGCGCGAATACCTTCGCATCACCCAGGAGGCCTGCTCCGATGTGTATCGGGTAACTGCGTTCACCGAGGCAAACGCGGAGGATCTGGTCTGATGCGGAGGTCATTCCTGGGATTCGGGTTGTTCTGGCAGTGCCGGCGCGCGCGTCTCGCCAGGCCATAGTTTCGCATGTGCCAATGCGGCAATTATTTCCAGCGCCAGTTTGCCGACGCTTTGCCTCCCCGTTTCAACCACGATGTCAGCCAAACCGCGGTAGAGCGGCTCGCGCTTTTCCAGCAGGGAGGCCAGAACCACCGCAGGATTGCCGGCCTGAAGCAGCGGACGGCGCGTATCCCGGTGCGTGCGCTGCCGCAAGTGTTCAAGCGAGGCATGCAGGTAGACCACCACCCCGCGCCGCCGCAATACCTCGCGATTGTCGGCGCACAGGATTGCGCCGCCGCCGGTGGCAATAACCTGCCCCGATCGCGCGCACAGCTCCGCCAGAACCTGGGCTTCGCGCGCACGAAAGCCTGCTTCGCCTTCCAGCTCAAAGATGGTGGCGATGGACACGCCGGTACGCGCGACGATTTCGTCATCCGCATCGGCGAAATTGAGCCCGAGGCGCCGAGCCAGCCCACGACCGACGCTGCTTTTACCTGAGCCGGGCATGCCGACAAGATGGATGTTTTCGAGTTCGCGCATTGAAGTGACCGCAATCGCGCAAGGCGCGCCGTGCTCGAGATTATCAAATGAAACGGGGCGCCCTTGCGAGCGCCCCGTCAATACTGGCTGCGCGTGCGTTCTGCTTATCGCAGGTTCAGCGACTCCTTGATGATTCTGGGCGTAATGAAGATCAGCAACTCGGTCTTGTCCTGCTGCTTCTGCGTTTTCTTGAAGAAATTGCCGATGATGGGGATATCGCCAAGAATCGGCACTTTGGTCACGTCCGTGCGCGTGGTCTGTTCGAAAATGCCACCGAGCACCGCCGTGTCACCGTTGTCTACCAGCACCGAGGTCTTCAGCGTCTTGGTATCGATCGACGGTACGTTGCCGCCAGGCGTCGTCACGATCTGGCCGACAGAGTCTTTCTTGATATCGAGGTCCATCAGGATCTTGTCGTCCGGTGTGATCTGAGGCGTGACGTCCAGGGAGAGAATGGCCGGCTTGAATGACACGGTGGTGCCACCGCTGGCCGCCTGGGTCGTATAGGGGATTTCAGTGCCCTGCGTGATGGTTGCCTTTTTCTTGTCCGGTGCCACGATGCGCGGACTGGAAACTACTTTGCCGCGGCCATCAGACTCCAGCGCCGACAGTTCGAGTTCGACCAGGTTGCCGTTGCCGATGTTGAGGATGTTAAGGCCGAGCGAACCGGCTGCACCCGCAACAGGCAGATTCACCGAAATCGGCGTATCAGCCCCAAGCGGGGAGGTGCCAGCGGAAATCTTGTGTGCATTGTCGATGTTGCCGGCGACACCGAAATTACGCCCATTGCTGCTGGAACCGGCGGCGACATTGAACTTGGCGCCCAGCTGTGAACCCCACTTGTCATCGGCGATCACGATACGTGCCTCGATCATGACCTGGCGGACTGGCACGTCGAGCTGGGTGATCAGCCGGCGAACTTCTTCCAGCTTGCCGGTTGTATCGTTGACGAACAGCGTGTTGGTGCGTACGTCTGCAGTCGCGTTGCCGCGCTTGGACAGAATGCGCTGGTCCTTGTCGGAAATGAGCATCTTGACGTCATTGGCCTTGGTGTAGGAAAGCTGAAAGCTTTCGGTGCGCAAGGGCTCGAGGTCAGAGATTTGCTGATTGGCCTCGAGCGCCAGTTTTTCCTTCGTGGCGAGTTCGTCCAGTGGCGCGATGACGACCACGTTGCCGTTCTTGCGGCTGCCGAGGCCTTTTGCCTGTTTGATGATGTCCAGCGCCTGGTCCCACGGCACGTCCTTGAGACGCAGGGTGAGGCTGCCGCCGACGGTATCACTGGTGATGATGTTGAGGCCCGTGAAGTCAGCAATGACCTGGAGCACGGCGCGCACTTCGACGTTCTGGAAATTCAGGGACAGCTTTTCGCCGCCGTAACCCACCACGCCAGGCACCATCTTGTTCGGATCCTCTTTCAGCGGCTTCACTTCGACAATGAACTGGGTATCTGTCTGGTAGGCGGAGTATTCCCACAGCCCTTTGGGTTCAATCAGGATGCGCGAATTGGCCCCCTGGTCGAGGATGTCGACAAACCGCACCGGGGTGGCGAAATCGCCCACATCGAGGCGGCGAATCAGGTTGCGCGGAACGCTGGTGTTGACGAAGTCAATGATCACAGACGTTCCTTGACGACGGATGTCGATGCCAGTCGAGGCCGACGACAGGTCGACGATGACACGTCCCTCGCCGCCCGGGCCGCGGCGGAAATCGACATCCTTCACGCTGAACCGTTGAGATGCGCTGGCGGCAGGCTCGGCAAACTTGGTTACCGGCGCGGCGTCCTTGATGGCGCTTTGCAGGCCGCCATCAATGGTGACGATGAGCGCATTGCCGTCGACGGCGGTGGTGTAACCCAGGCTGCGCGACAAGTTGACGACCATCCGGGTTCTTCCCGAGACCTCGGCGATGCTGACCGAACGCACATCGCCTTCGGCGATATCCACCGTGTTTTTTCCGAGGCCGTTGGAAACGCCCGGCAGGTCAATCGCGATGCGCGCCGGATTGGTGACGGCAAATCCCGGCGGCGCGGCAGTAAGGGCTTCCTTGAAATTGGCTCTGATCAGAACCTTTCCCCCCTGCAACGTGGAAGTGCTTACTGACTCAAGCACATTGGACGATGCTTGTGACCAGGCTGCGGAAGAGAAAACCAGGCCAGCCAGCGACGCCAGCAACGCAAATGCGCGTGCAGCAGCCGGAAAAGCGGTGGTCGTTCGGGTTGTTTGAATCACGATTTACCTCCCACGGGTCCTTCGAGAAGCGGAAGCACACTTTGGCGCTCCGTCCAGTCTCCGGCGGTGTCTTGAACGATTTCCTTGAGTTTGACTTCGGTATCGGTGATCTCAGTGATCAACCCGAAATTCTGGCCAAGATAATTGCCTTTTTTGACGCGATACAAAGTCTTTTCGGCGCGCACCAGTGCGTACATCACGCCCGCTTGCGACAGCGTGCCGACCATTTTCAATTGCTCCAGCGGAAAGGCCTCAAGCGGCTCCTTGCGACGGTTCAGGTCAGGCGCCAGGCCACCGCCATCGTTCTGACGGATGGCGAGCTTGCGCGGCTTGAACGGATCGGGAAGGTCAAAACCGTCATAGGCAAACGGCGCAAACGGCTTTACCTGCGGCAACGGGTCGATTTTCCTGACGACGCTCTTGTCTGACTCTTTCACGAATTGGCGCAGGTCCGAATAGCCTTCGCCACAACTGGAAAGCAGTACGGCGACCGCGCTTGCAAGCAGGCTAACTCTGAGTTGGCGGTTCATCATTTACCTCCCGCCTTGGCTGGGGCGCCCTTTGCCGTCTTCTTCTGCGCGACCAGTTCCTCAGGATCAAGGTAACGGTAGGTCTTGGCAGTGGCATCCATGATCAGCGTGCTGTCCTTGAGGTTCAGCTTGACGTCCAGGTCATTGAGCAGAACGATGCGCGGAAGCTTGGAAATGTCGCTGGCGAACGCGCCGAGGTCGTGGTAGTTGCCGTTCACGCGCAGCGCGATCGGCCGCTCGGCATAGAACTCGGTTGTGGTTTCGGTCGCAGCCGGCTTGAACAGATCGAACTGCAGGCCGCGCCCCAAACCGGCTTGGTTGATGTCGATCAGCAGCGCATCCATTTCCGAGCGGGTCGGCAGTCGCTTCAACAACTCACCGAAGGACTGTTCGATTTCCTTGCGTTGCTCCTGGTATGCCTCGAGGTTCACCGCGAGCTTCTTCTTTTCGAGGAACGTGGTCTTGAGCTCGGTTTCCTTTTTCTCAAGGGTCTCGAGATTGCCCAGTTGATCCTGATAGAGCACGAAGTAGGCCGCCACCAGAATGAGGATGAAGATCAGCAGCAGGGCGGCGATTTTGAACGGCCAAGGCCAGTTTCCCGGATTCTTGGTGTCAAGTTGCCTGAGTTCGTCTAGCCACTTGTTCATGCTTTTTTCTCCGCTGGTTTAGCGGGATCTGCCTTTTTGGCCGCGCCCTTGCCGTCGTCAAGCTTCGCGCGCTTGATCTTGAAATCAAGGCTGAACTCGTTGACGCGCTGACTGTTCAGCAAAACAGCCTTGATTTCGATGAGATTCGGGTTTTCCAGATACGGCGATGCTTCGATATTGCGCATGAACGCCGACACACGCGCGTTGGACTGCGCGTACCCGGTCACATTGACCTTGGTGCCTACCTGCTTGATTGACTTCAGATAGAGCCCCTCGGGAAGCTGGCGCAGGAGCTGATCCAGCAGGTATACCGGTTCGGAGCGGTTACTTTGCAACCCCTCAACCACTTGCTTTTTGGCAAGCAGTGCCGCCGTTTCCTCACGAATCTTGCGAATTTCCTCGATTTGCTTTTCGAGCTTCGCAATTTCGTCATTCATGTATTTGTTGCGGCCCTTCTGGTTCTCGACCTGGCTCTCGAAGACGAACCAGAGCATCGCGGCCGCCAGCAAGCCGATGGCTGCCGCCGCGCCGGCGAGGATGGTGAACTGCTTCTTGCGCGCACGCCGCTTCTCTTCGCGGTGCGGCAGGAGGTTAATTCGCATCATCATGGATCAAACCTCCGCATCGCCAGGCCACAGGCGACCATCAGCGCGGGCGCATCGATTGTCAGCTGTCGTGGTTTGATTTTCGACGAAAGAGCCATGTTCGAAAACGGATTGGCAATCACGGTATGCACTTGCGTACGCTGTGCCACCATTTCCTCGAGCCCGTCGAGCATGGCGCAGCCACCGGCGAGCAGGATGTGATCTACCTTGTTGAATTGCGTGGAAGTGAAGAAAAACTGCAGGGCCCGGGATATTTCGAGGACGACTTTCTCGTTGAAGGGCTGTAAAACGTCGGGGTGATAGTTGTCCGGAAGCCCGCCGCTTCGCTTCGCCACTTCCGCCTCTTCCATCGGCATGCCGAATTGGCGGGAGACATCCTGCGTCAACTGATACCCGCCCAACTGCTGTTCGCGGGTATAAACCTGTTGCTCTTCGTGCATCACCGTCACACGTGTCGTCAGCGCGCCGATGTCGACGATCGCCGTGACGTCTTTGTCCTCAATGCCCGTCGCGGAGCCCTTGATCATGTCAAACGCGGCCAGCGAAGCATAGGATTCGACATCCATCACGGTCGTTTTCAGGCCGGCAGCTTCCGCAACCGCAACCCGATCTTCAATTTTTTCCTTGCGGGAGGCTGCGATCAGTACCTCAACCTCTTCCTCGCTGTTCGGTGCCGGACCGACGATCTGGAAGTCGAGGTTGACTTCATCCAGGCTGAACGGAATGTATTGGTTTGCCTCGGACTGGACCTGATACTCCATGTCCTCTTCACGCTGATTGCCGTTAAGTAACACCTTCTTGGTGATAACGGCCGATGAGGGCAAAGCCAGGGCGATATTCTTGATTCGCGTCGCCATTTGCTTGTGCGCGCGCTTCATGACCTCTCCGGCCGCCTCGATATTGGCGATATTGCCGTCGGTCACGGTGTCCTTGGGAAGAGGCTCAATGACGTAGCGCTCCACCCTGTACAGGCCCTTGCCGGCTTCTGCGATTTCCACCATCTTGATGTAGGACGAACTAATGTCGACCCCAATCAGCGGCGGCGTCTTCGCACTCAAAAAATCAAACTGGGACGCCAGTTTTTCTTTAAGCATGATCGTCACATGGCCCTTGTTGTGATTGAAACTTACGGCCCATTACGCACAAATTACATTAAATCCTAGCAACAAGCCGTGGACGTGTAAAGCAAATTCTTTGAAACCTCGAAAATGCTTTAATCGCTGACTCAGCGGCGCGCTTGCCATGGTTTTGCCATGCTAGTGCCACGGAGGAGGCTGATTTCCAGCGTGCCGCAAAAGCCCCGCCGATATAATGTCGCTCTACGTGCGACCTTTCAGGCCAAAATGACGCTTCGCTGGTGGTTCTACCCCTTGATTTTGCTGGTATCGCTGGCGATGGTCGCCGTTGGCATTGTCGCGCTAACAGTAGTACTTATCTACCCCAACCTGCCGTCAATCGAGGCGGTAACGGATTACCGCCCAAAGCTGCCGCTTCGAGTGTACACGCTCGAAGGAGACGTCATCGGCGAGTTCGGGGAAGAGAAACGCCTGTTTGTGAAGATCCAGGATTTCCCAGATGTGATGAAACAAGCCGTCATTGCGGCTGAAGACGAGCGTTTTTATCAACACGGTGGTGTGGACTTCATTGGCATAGTCCGCGCCGCGAGCGGGATCATCACCCAGGGAAAGGTGAAAGGCGGGGCCTCCACCATCACCCAACAGGTGGCGCGAAATTTCTTCCTGACGAACGAGGTTACACTCACCCGCAAGGTCTCAGAGTGGTTGCTCGCTTACAAGATCGAGGCCAACCTGCCTAAAGACAAGATCCTGGAGATCTACCTGAATCACATATTTCTGGGAAATCGGGCACACGGATTCGCTGCCGCCAGTCGCGTCTATTTCGGCAAAGACCTGAATCAACTGCTTCCTTCCGAAGCGGCGATGCTCGCTGGCATTCCCAAGGCGCCGTCCCAGTACAACCCGTTCAACAACCTGAAGCGGGCGACGTTGCGGCAACAATATGTATTGCGGCGCATGAATGAATTGGGCTACCTCACCGAAGCGAACCTGAAGGACGCCAAGGCACAGGTACTGAGGTTCAACCGGGAACGCCAAATGTATCCCGTGAACGCTGAGCACGTGGCGGAAATGGCGCGCCACGAAGTATTTGAGCAGTATGGTGAGCGTGCTTATGTGAGCGGCATCCGGGTGTACACCACCATCCGGCGGGTTGATCAGGAGGCCGCAAATCAGGCGCTCCGCCGCGGCGTGCTGGAGTATGACCGGCGCCACGGTTACCGTGGGCCGGAGGGATTGGTGCGCCTGCCGGCGGACAGGGAAGAGGCCGAGGAAGCAGCCGAAGAAGCGCTACAGGAAAAAGACGTGGTTGGCGAATTGATGCCAGCGGTCATTCTGGAAATCGATGCTAAGCAAGTGATCGCTCACACCAAACGCGGCGACAGTATTACGCTTTCCGGGGAGGCTCTGAAATTTGCCGCGCGCGTTCTGGCGGAGAAAGCTTCACCCCTCAAGCCGGTGAGGGGCTCGATTATTCGTCTGGCTCTCGACGAAAAGGGAAACTGGTTTCTGACTCAGTTGCCACGCGTTGAAGCGGCCATGGTATCGCTGGATCCGAAAGACGGCGCGATTCGGGCGCTTGCTGGCGGCTTCGATTTTGTCGCGAACAAGTACAACCATGTTACCCAGGCCATGCGCCAGCCGGGTTCCAGCTTCAAGCCGTTCATCTACTCGGCGGCGCTGGAAAAAGGCTTTACCCCGGCAACGATCGTTAACGATGCGCCCGTAGTATTTGATCCCGGCCGGAACGGGGGCCAAGTATGGGAACCCAAGAACTACGACGGCAAATACGAAGGGCCGATGCGTCTGAGGACGGCCCTCGCCAAGTCCAAGAATATGGTCTCGATTCGCATCCTGCAGGCGATCACGCCCGCCTACGCGCAAGACTACATTACCCGGTTTGGCTTTGACGCCAAGCAACACCCGGCCTATCTGACCATGGCACTCGGGGCGGGATCGGCAACGCCGTTGCAAATGGCTGCCGGCTATTCGGTTTTTGCCAACGGCGGCTACCGAATCAAACCATACTTCATCAGCAAGATCACCGATGACAAAGGCGGTGTACTGTTCGAAGCATCACCAGAACGGGTGCCGCCCGAGGCCGATGCACCTGCCGATGGTCAAAAGTATGCGGAGCGGGTCATTGACCCGCGCAACGCTTTCATCATGACCAGTCTGATGCGTGAAGTGGTGCGCAGCGGCACCGCGGCGCGAGCAATGTCGCTGGGACGAACCGATCTCGCCGGCAAGACTGGCACCACCAACGATCACTACGACGCATGGTTCGCAGGCTTCAATCCCGGGTTGGTTGCGATCTCCTGGATCGGCTATGACAACCCGGCAGACCTGGGCAACAATGAAACGGGTGGACAGGCGGCGTTGCCGATCTGGATGAGTTACATGGCCAAGGCCCTGAAGGGTGCCAAAGAGGAGCCATTCGAGCCACCGAGTGGAATTGTGATGCTGCCGCTAGCTGGGGAACTGGGTAAGGATGGAAAGCCGGTGCTTGAGTTTGTTTACGCGGAATCCCAGGGCAACCTGAACGAAGGCCCGGCCAGCCTGCGCGAAGCAAATCGGCCCTCCGAGGAAGTGAAGAACCAGATCTTTTGATGGCACCGCGCAACCGCCCAGCTAGAACTCCCGGCCGGCCCGGCCGGTCCCAGGCCAGTTCGCGCACCGAGTCGAACCAACGTACCCAGGTGGCGCAAGCTGCCGCCCAACTGATTGCGGAAGGCATGAATGACTACCAGGCGGCCAAGCGCAAAGCAGTACGCCAGCTCGGTTTGTCAGGAAGCGTCGCCATGCCGGATGACGCGGAAGTCGAGGTCGCATTGCGTCTGCATCAATCGCTTTTCGGCAGCCAGGCACTATCCGACGCGGTGAGAAAACTGCAACAAGCTGCGCTGGAGGCATTGCAGTGCCTGGCACAGTTTTCCCCGTGGTTGGTCGGGCCGATTCTTTCCGGCGCCGCAACTGCGCATACCGACATTGAATTGGAGGTCGTCGGCGTTGAGCCAAAGATCTTTGAGATGCAACTACTGGGCCTGGCCCTGCCATTCACCTTGGCATCGACTGGAGGCGCGCACCCGGACCAGGCGACTCGATACGTCATCAACTTCGGGCATCACATTATTCGTTGCACCGTTTTTCGAACCGAGGCCGCCCGACGCACCGCAATGTCGGGAAATGACCGAAGAACGGAACGAGCGCAGCTGCCGGAAGCACGGGCGCGCTTTATGAACCAGGAGACTACGGCTTCCTGAGCAGCCGGGATGCCTCCAGCGCGAAGTAGGTCAGTACGCCATCAGCGCCCGCTCGTTTGAAGCCGAGCAACGACTCCATCATGCACGCTTCGCCATCCAGCCAGCCATTCTGAGCTGCTGCCTTGAGCATCGCGTACTCGCCGGAAACCTGATACGCGAATGTCGGCGCGCCAAATGTCTCCTTGCAACGCCTGACGACATCCAGATACGGCATTCCGGGCTTGACCATCACCATGTCGGCGCCCTCCTCGAGATCAAGCGCAATTTCACGCAGCGCCTCGTCCGAATTGCCGGGGTCCATTTGATAGTTCTTCTTGTCGCTGGCACCGAGGTTTCCGGAGGATCCCAGCGCCTCCCGAAAGGGGCCATAAAACTTGCTCGCAAACTTCGCTGAGTAGGCCATGATCGCGGTGTGGATGTAGCCGCGCGAGTCCAATGCACCGCGAATTGCGCCAATACGGCCATCCATCATGTCAGACGGCGCGACGATGTCCGCACCGGCATTTGCTTGCGCCAGCGCTTGCCGCTCCAGCACGACAATGGTTTCGTCATTGAGAATGTACCCACTTTCATCAATGAGCCCGTCTTGCCCGTGCGAGGTATACGGATCGAGTGCAACATCGCAAATGATGCCAAGCTGCGGAAACCGAGCTTTCAGTTCCTTGACCGCACGTGGCACCAGCCCATTCTCGTTGTAGGCCTCTTCACCGCCGGGAGATTTATTCGCGGCATCAATTACCGGAAACAGGGCAATCGCCGGAATTCCGAGCGCGAGGGCCTCCTCGCACACCGGGAACAGCAAATCTAGCGAAATTCGCTCGATTCCAGGCATGGATCCGATACTTTGCCGCTGCTTGCTGCCTTCTAGGAGGAAGACCGGATAAATGAAGTCGGCTGGCGACAGGGCAGATTCTCGCACCATGTCCCGCAAAAAAGCAGTTCTCCGCATACGCCGCATGCGGCGCTGGGGAAACTTTCCATAATTCATGTTTCGTTCCCAAGAGTGATTGCGCCCGAACCGGGCGCCTGACTAACTGAAAATCGCTTGGTGCTTGAACTTTTTCCGCAAGCAACCATCTTATCGCATGAGGGTGCAAATCCTCCCCGCTTCTCCTCCCTGAGCGGGTGCCTTATCTGTTTTAAGGCTGTTCCAAGGGCACGGGTTACCCCTTTTCCCGTGCCCTTTTCTTTTGCGTGTTTCCGGTACTGTAGAAAAGGTGTCGATCAGTCCGACGCGACCGGATCTGCCGAAGGGGGATTACCAAAAAGGCGCGCAATGGCCCCCTCGGCTTCTTCGACACCTTCGCGCTTCAAACTGGAAAACAGTTGGACCGACGCGTTTTGATTCGCGCTCTTTAACTGCGCCTCTACCCTGCGCAATGTGAGTGCCTGCTCACTGCGCGAAAGCTTGTCAGCCTTTGTCAGTAAACAATGCACGGGCTTGCCGGTGGGCAGGTACCATTCGAGCAGCTGCAAGTCCAGAGGTCTCAATGGATGGCGGGCGTCCATGATCAAGACCAGCGCCTTAAGCGCCTGGCGCGAGCTCACGTACGCCGCCAGTACATTTTGCCAATGCGCCTTTACGCGCGCGGGCACGTCTGCGTAGCCATAGCCGGGCAAATCCACCAGCGAACGGTCATCCCCCAAGGAAAAGAAATTTATCAATTGGGTGCGTCCGGGAGTCTTCGACACGAACGCCAGGCGTTTGTGGTTGGCCAGCGTATTGATGGCGCTGGACTTGCCGGCATTTGAGCGGCCCACGAAAGCGACCTCCCTGCCGTAATCCGGCGGCAACTGTTCCAAATCATGTGCTGAGGCGGTGTAAACCGCTTGGTCAAACACGCCCATGGTTTTCACGTGGGGCTGGTTCAGATAAAATCATAGGCTTCGCGGTAAATACAACCAAAGGTTTAGAGATGAAGCGCATCCTGGTGATGGGACTAATGGCATTGGCATCTGCCAATTCATTGATGGCGTTGGCCAACTCCCCGGCTGCGGCGTCCGCGCCGAGCAGGGCAGATCTCATGGCGCTGGGGCAACAAAAGGCCAGTACCGTTTGTGTCGCATGCCATGGGCTCGATGGAATGAGCGCAATACCCGCGAATCCGAATATCGCCGGAATGCCCGAACAGTATATCGCCAAGCAACTGGAACTTTTTCAGACCGGAAAGCGGCAAAACGCGATCATGCAGGGCATGGCGGCCGGACTAACCCCCGACGAGATGAAGGGGCTGGGTATTTATTATTTCTCCCAGCGCGCAAAAGCAAATGCGGCGGCACGAGACATGGCCGCCGCTGCCAAGGGTCAGAAGATTTATCGCGCAGGCATTCCGGAGTTGAAAGTGCCCGCCTGTGCAGGATGTCACGGCGGCGCAGGAGCCGGCATCCCATCGAGTTATCCGCGGCTTGCGGGACAGTGGCCCGAGTACGTCGGCGCATCGCTGGAAGCGTACGCAGCAGGTACGCGCAAGAATTCCCAGATGAATGCAATTGCCTCGCGGATGCGGCCGGACGACCGAAAGGCTGTTGCAGAATACGTCGCCGGCATGCGGGCCAAATAAGCGTGGCCGAACAATGAAAACCCGGCGAAAGCAGGGTTTTTTTCGTCACTCTGAGAGGCTCCGCGCGCCGGCCTGCATCCCTGCTTCGTAAAAGCGCAACTGGTTTCGCCCGCCATGCTTGGCAACATAAAGCGCGAGATCGGCATGTTTCATCAGCGACTCGCGATCCTGCGCGTCCCGTGGATACATGCTGATGCCGATGCTGGCGGTAACCGTCGCCGTTTCAGTCGGCGCATCCGCCGAAACGTGGATGAAAAATGGCGCGGACAGCACATCGATCAGTTTTTGTCCAACGTGTCGCGCCGTTTCCTGATCAGATACCTGCGGCACAACGACCAGAAACTCGTCGCCCCCCAGCCGGGCCAGATAATCGGAGTCGCGCAGTACGCTCCTCATGCGTTTGCCGCCCTCGCTGAGCAACTTGTCCCCGGCATCGTGACCCAGGCTGTCATTGATGGATTTGAATCCATCGAGGTCCAGGAGAAGAATCGCGAACCCACCAAGCGCAGCCTCGGTTTCAGGCGCCCGCAACCGCATTGCAATGTGTTCCATCACCGCGGCGCGATTGAACAAACCGGTCAGCGAGTCGTGCGTTGCCTGGTGGGCGATGCGCGCCTGGGCAACGCGTTGCTCGCGGTTAAGCCGATTCAAGGTGCCATATAGAAACACGAGGATAAAGGCCGAAGAAGAAATGAGCGCGAGGATGAGGCGACGAACCTTGTCGCCGTACATGATCTGATCGCTTTCCAGCGAGTCGAGTGTGCGTCGCGAATGCGCCAGCAGCTGTTGGGTTACGGCGAGCAGTTTGTCGTGCAACGCCTGTTCTGCGTATGCCTTGGCGCTTTCCATGGAGACGCCGAATCCGCCCGACGATTGCGAACCGGCATCCTTTGTTGCGAGAGTGAGGAACGGCTCTGCCAACGAATTGAGCTGGACAAAGCGCTCGGATGGAAGTGCGGCCTCGTTGCGCTTTGAGGCGAGGTATTTGAGTTCTGCGGCAATCTCCACGCCGGCCCTGCGGCGGTCGCTGGTACCCTGGCCGCCGCCCGTCATCAGGTATATGCGTTCGGCTGCATCCAGCGATGTCGAGTGAAAGCGGATGGCTTCCAGGCTGGCAATGATGCGCTGCGTTTGCAAAACCTTTTCATTGATCGAAATGAGACGTTCAGCCGAAACGATGGCAACCGTTGATACTGCTGAAATTGCCACCACCGCAAATAACAGGGCGGCCAGCGCAATGTTGTCGATAGTTGCCTTCAGCTTCACGGCCGCGGTCTCACCCTGCTATTTCTGCGAAGGCCGAAGCCGCAATGTCGATCGTCTGGCGAATGTCATCTGCGCTGTGGGCAGCCGAAACAAAACCGGCCTCAAAAGCGGAAGGTGCCAGGTAAACGCCCCGACCCAGCATCAAATGGAAAAAGCGATTGAACCGCTCGCGGTCGCATTGCATTACGCCTGCGTAACTGTGTGGCGCTGATTTCGCAAAGAACAAGCCAAACATCCCGCCGAGAGAAGCGGTCGCGAAGTCGACACCAGCTGCGGTTGCGGCCTGTGTCATTCCGGACATCAGTGAGGCGGTGGTCGCGGAAAGCCGCTCATAAAACCCGGGTACCGAAATCAATTCGAGGGTCTTCAATCCCGCCGTTACGGCGACCGGATTGCCTGAGAGGGTGCCGGCTTGATAGACCGGCCCCAACGGCGCCAATTGCGCCATGATGTCGCGTCGCCCGCCAAATGCACCCAGGGGCATGCCACCGCCAATAACCTTGCCGAGCGTGGTCAGGTCTGGAGTGATTCCAAAATGCTGCTGCGCCCCGCCAAGGCCTACGCGGAAGCCGGTCATGACCTCGTCAAATATCAGCATTGCGCCGTGGTCGGTACAAAGCTTTCGCAGCAACTTCATGTAGTCAGAGGTTGGCTCGACAAAGTTCATGTTGCCGGCGATCGGCTCAATGATTACACAGGCAATCTGCGTGCCCGCGTCGCGAAAAACCTGTTCAAGCTCTGCGCTGTCGTTGTAAGGCAGTACCAGCGTATCTGCGGCGACTTCCGCCGGCACGCCCGCCGAGCTGGGATGGCCGAAGGTCAGCGCGCCCGATCCGGCTTTGACGAGCAACGCGTCCCCGTGTCCGTGATAGCAACCCTCGAACTTGACGATCTTGTTGCGCCCGGTAAAGCCGCGAGCAAGCCGGATCGCGCTCATCGTGGCTTCGGTTCCGGAGCTCACCATTCTGACCTGTTCGAGCGACGGCATGAGAGCGCACAAGCGCTCCGCCAGTTCGAGTTCGAGCTCGGTTGGTGCGCCAAACGACATGCCCATGGCAGCGCGGGCCTGGACGGCAGCCACGACCTCGGGATGCGCATGCCCGAGAATCGCCGGACCCCAGGAGCCTACGTAATCAATGAAACGATTGCCGTCGACATCCGTCAGGTAGGCACCTGATCCCTCGCGAAAAAATATTGGTGTGCCGCCGACGGCGCGGAACGCCCGTACCGGCGAGTTCACGCCGCCGGGAATGCAGACTTGCGACTTTTCAAAGAGGGCTTTGCTTTTTTCAAACATGGCTGGGAAAGTATGAAGTGAATAGACGCGCGCGCGCGGTTATTTGGTGCAAGTCCCCGGATTTGAACAGATCCGAAATGACTGCAATGGAGTCGGCGCCAGCCTCGATTATGGGGCGCGCATTGGCCGCAGAAATGCCGCCAATTGCAACAACCGGCACTCGGCAACGCTGTTTCGCGGCCGAAAGGAGCGAGCGTGAAGCATGAGCCGCCGCTGGCTTCGTTCCTGAAGAAAACATGCTGCCAAAGGCGACATAGTCGGCACCGGCTTCGACGGCCCGATCGGCCCGGTCAAGCTGGTTGTAGCAGGACACACCGATCAGGAATGTCGTTCCCGGCGTTGCAGCTTCCTTCGCCAACCGAATTTCCGCTGCGTCACCATCTTCCTTGCCAAGATGGACGCCGTCTGCTGCAACCTCGTGTGCAAGCCAAACATGATCATTAATGATCAGCAGTGATTCATGAAACCTGGTCAATGCACGCAGTTCAAGCGCCTGCTCTCTCGCCATGCAAGGATCGGCAATCTTGTTGCGGTACTGCACCAACCGGCAACCGCCAGTCAGTGCAGCGCGCACTTGATCCGACAACACGCGGGTATCCGCAATGTCTGGCGTCACTGCGTAAAGTCCGCGAACCCCGGCAGCGATGCGCGTGGGCTCAACTGCCAAATCGCTTGCGTCGGCTTGCATGGATCAGTGTCGGGTGCCTGCCGGCGGAGAGCTTTCCGCCTCGGCCGGCGCAGCGGCCTCTGTGCCGTCATCACGAGCCCAAAACATGCGATCCGGAATGAGTTGGCCCATGCCGGGCCGAAAGCCGAACTTGAGCGTTTGCCACGTATAGTCCTGCGCTTCGCGAACAGCGTCGGAAATATCCATGCCGCGCGCAATGGTCGCGGCGAGCGCTGACGCCAGCGTGCAGCCCGATCCGTGATAGCTGCCCGGCAAACGATGCCATGTATCGCTGCGCACGATGCCGCGTTCATAGAAGAGGGTATTGATGACATCCGGAGTCGACTCATGCGTGCCGGTCACCAGTACAAACTCCGCGCCCCCTTCCACAAGTCGTAATGCCAGCGTCTCAATGTTGGAGGATTCTTCGTCCTCTTCCATTGCCAGGCGGCGAAGCTCGGGTGTGTTGGGCGTGATGATGGTGCACTGCGGTATGAGGAGGTCCCTGATAGCCGAAATGGCCTCGTCATTGGCGAACTCGTCGCCGCGGGCCGACGACAATACAGGATCAAGTATCAGCGGGATCTCTGGGTAATCCGACACAATTTCGGCAATCGCCGAAATGTTTTCGACGCTGCCGAGAACCCCGATTTTGAACGCTGCCACTGGAATATCTTCGAGTATGGCGCGCGCCTGATCGGCAACCCAGTCGGCATCGATCGGCAAAATTCCTTCCACGCCGGAAGTATCCTGGACCGTGATGGCAGTCACCACGGTTAGTGGGTGGCAGCCCATGCTCGCCAGTGTCAGCAGATCAGCCTGGATGCCGGCGCCCCCTGAGGGATCGGTGGCCGCGAAGGTCAGTACCGCAGGGGGGGCTTTATGGAAATCGGGCATGAGCGAAAGAAATGAACGCGAAATAGCCGTTGCTGCCAGTACCCGCTAAGATGCCGGATTTGGCGGCGTTGGGCTCGATAGACTGGCCCCCGATTGTAGACCCGAAAGTAAGGTATGACTGACGCGAACAATTTCAAATGTTGGATGTGCCTCGTGTGCGGACTGGTGTATGACGAAGCCACCGGTTGGCCTGAAGACGGTATTGCCCCAGGCACTCGTTGGCAGGATGTGCCCATCAGTTGGTGCTGTCCGGAGTGCGGCGCGAGAAAGGAAGACTTCGAAATGGTCGAGATTTGACAAGAATTAACACGCAGCCAAACTTGAAGTGAGTTTGATATTCATGAGTTTGCTTATTGTTTATTAAAGCAAAACACGATAATCTGACTCCCCAGTTGGGCGACCTGCTGACGCTCTAGGCGCGATCTTTTGGGCGGAAGCGGGCCGAGGGCGGGTAGCATGACATGTTCAAGAACAAGGCCGAGGCCCCCGATGGACGAGGAGCCGGCAGGAACTTAGGGAAGTGGCTGACGCGAAACCTCTCTCCGGCGTACGAGTGATGGTCATCGACGACTCGAATACGATTCGCCGGTCCGCCGAGATATTCTTGATGCAAGCCGGCTGCCAGGTGATTCTGGCGGAGAACGGCTTCGACGCGCTTGCCAAGATTGCCGACCACCAACCGGACCTGATATTTGTCGACATCATGATGCCTCGCCTGGATGGCTACCAGACATGCGCATTGATCAAAAAAAATGCCAAACACAAAACCACGCCGGTCATCATGCTTTCGTCCAAAGACAGCCTATTCGATCGCGCCCGCGGGCGCATGGTCGGGTCGGACGAGTATTTGACCAAGCCCTTCTCAAAAGAGAGTCTGTTGAAAGCTGTGGAAATGCACCGCGGCAGCCGAGATGCGGCGATGGGCCAACCCAACGCGGCCTGACCACCCAAACCGAATTTGTAGTGCATTGTTGAACTGCCAGAAAAACCGATTGGAGCAAACATGGCCATCAAGAAGATTCTCATCGTTGACGATTCGCCGACCGAACGCGCGTTCCTGGAGGGTGTGCTGACCAAAGCCGGCTATACCGTGGTCATGGCAACCAGCGGCGAAGACGGTGTCGAGCGCGCCAAGGCCGAAATTCCTGACTTGATCCTGATGGACGTGGTCATGCCAGGACTTAATGGTTTTCAGGCAACGCGTGCCATCACGCGCGAGGATTCGACCAAGCACATCCCGGTGTTCATTTGCACCACCAAGGATCAGGAGACGGACAAGATCTGGGGGATGAGGCAAGGCGCCAAGGATTACATCGTCAAGCCGGTCAATGGCCCGGAGCTGATCGCCAAGATCAAGGCGCTCGGTTAGGGTCCGTAACCATGGCACGCAAGACCAGCCTGCGCGAGTTTCAACAAAACGTGGCTCAGCGCCTGCGGGATCTCGCATCGCGCAAGACGGTTGCTTCGAAACTCGGCTTTCAAGTGGGCGACGAAAACTGGCTGGTGACGCTCTCGGATGTGTCGGAAGTAATCCCGGTGCCAAAGACGATCCCGGTGCCGCTCACGCAGGAGTGGTTTCGGGGCGTGGCTAATATCCGCGGCAAGTTGTATTCCGTGGCCGACTTCGCGGCGTTCCAGGGCAGAACAGCTATTGGGCCGGGGATGGAGCGGCGGGTTGTACTGATCTCCGAGCGCCTGATAGAAGGTTCGGGCCTCATGGTCACGCGCATGCTCGGGTTACGCAATCCGGAACAGTTCACGCCAGAATCCGGGCCGGACAGTTTCCAGGATCGCCCGTGGATCCGGGCGAGCTTTCGAGACGAGAGCGGCAAGATCTGGAACGAGTTGGATCTTCCTGCGCTCGCGGGTAATTTGAAGTTTTTAGAAGTAGGCTGCGCAGCAGAGGCTACAACCCATTAAGTAGTCGCAGGCTGTACGCAATCCTCACGGAGAAGGCAAATGGCACTCAAGATTCCCGGCCAAAAAAAGAGCGGTTCCGAAAATGCATCACCGGCAAAGCCTGCCGCCGGCGCGAAAGGCGGCCGGTCGTTGTTCGGATTTTTGTCGCGGGGCAAGAAGCCTGCGGCGACTACAGCGGCCGCTTCAACCGGAACGCAACCGGGAGGGGCGGCGTCAACGGGTTCAGGTTTTGGCCAAACCGGCGACCAAACGCGCAAAATAAAGGCAGAAGTCGCCGCCGCCAAGGTAGGCAAGCCGAAAAAAGAAATAGGTGGCTTCAAGGTACCGCTTATCGGCGACCTTTCAGCGGAACGGCAACTGCAGATACTGCTCATCGTTGCCGGCGTTTTTGGTGCCCTGACGGTGGCGGCAATTGTGCTCGACGGTATTGGCCGGAGCAATCTCTCAACCTACACCAACATTACGTCGCAGCTGCAGTTCCACACACAGCGCCTGGCAAAATCTGCCGGTCTGGCAGCGCGCGGCGACGCGGTCTCTTTCCCGCAATTACAGGACAGCCGCGATGAATTCCAGCGTTACCTCGACGTACTGAATAACGGCGGAGAAGCGTTCAGCACCACAGTGCCGGGCGCGCGCATCAGCGAAGAGCTGACTTCGCGTCTTGAGGAGCTGACCAAACGCTTTGCCGATGCCGCCAACTCGGCAACCTCGATTCTCGCCGCGAAAAATGACCTTGTGGACCTGTCGCGCAATATTGCCCAGGTGCGCGCCGGAACCGAGGAACTTGCGGCGTTGTCGCAGGATTTGACCGGCCTGATGCAGCAGTCGGGCGCTCCGCCGGCACAGGTATTGAAGGTCAATCGGCTGACGTTTTTTGCCGAACGTCTGGGTAAGGGATCGGCAGAAATTCTTGGGTCGGAAATTATCGATCCGGAAACACCGTTCTTGATGGGAAAGGACACCAACGATTTTCGCGAACTGATCAAGGCGCTGGAGTCCGGCTCGGATGCGCTGGGCATCAGCGCATTGCGCGACGCCGACGCCAAGAGCAAAGTGGCCAAGTTGCGCGAGCAGTTCACGGGATTTGAGCAAAACATTGCCCCCATCCTCGGCAACGTGCAAAAGCTGGTGTCGGCTCGGCAATCCGGCCGGGCGCTGCAACAGGGCTCCGAACAGCTGCTGTCCAATGTGGAACAGCTGCAAAATGCATTTGCTGTCGAAAAACAAACTTTGCCGTTGATACTGGCGATCGTTTTTGGTGTTCTCGCCCTGCTTTTCCTGTCGCTGATCGCGGTTGTGTTCCTGTCGGATGCCCGCAAACGCGCCGCCGAGTCGGAGGCGGAAAACAAGCGAAACCAGGAGGCCATTCTGCGCCTGCTGAACGAAATGGGCGATTTGGCTGACGGCGACTTGACCATTCGCGCCAAGGTGACCGAGGACATCACGGGTGCCATCGCCGACTCGATGAACTATACGATCGACGAGCTGCGTACACTTGTGACAGGGGTCAACAACGCGTCGACCCAGGTGTCGGTGAAATCGCAGCAGGCCCAGGCGGTCTCGGTGCAACTCCTCGATGCTGCGGAAAAGCAGTCAAAGGAAATTCAGGACACAACGCAGGACGTGTTGACGGTGGCTGAGACGCTGGCGATGGTTTCTTCAAACGCGGAAGAATCCTCGCAGGTGGCCATGCGCTCACTGGCGGCTGCTGACAAAGGGCGCCTGGCGGTGCAGAACTCGATCTCCGGCATGAACGACATTCGCGAACAGATCCAGGAAACCTCCAAGCGGATCAAGCGACTTGGTGAAAGCTCCCAGGAAATCGGTGAAATCGTGGAACTGATTTCGGACATTACCGAGCAGACCAACGTGTTGGCCCTGAACGCTGCCATTCAAGCGGCATCGGCCGGCGAAGCCGGACGCGGCTTCTCGGTGGTGGCGGAAGAAGTGCAGCGCCTGGCGGAACGCTCAGGCGAGGCGACCAAACAAATTGGCGCGATTGTGAAAACCATTCAAGCAGACACCCAGGACGCCGTGGCGGCCATGGAAAAGTCCACCGCGGGTGTGGTCGAGGGCGCGAAGTTGTCTGACGCTGCCGGGCAGGCGCTGTCCGAAATCGACTCGGTGACGAAGAACCTGGCTTCGCTGATTCAGAAGATTTCCACTGATACACAGGCACAGGCCGCCTCGGCGAACAAGGTTGCCCGCAACATGCAGGACATTCTGGAGATCAACCGGCAAACCACGGCCGGCACCCAGCAGACGGCAAGTTCCATTAAAGAGCTGGCGGAAGTGGCTTCGGACCTGAAGGCCTCGGTTTCGGGCTTCAAGCTGTAACCCGGACACTCACGCCCCTTTCACCAGCCAGCCTGAGCCAGTACACCGCGACACCAGCCCCACATGTCAGCCACCCCTCCATCCGGTTTCGACATCGGCCCCCTGTCGTGGGTAAAGGCCGAAATCGAGCATTCGCTCAACGAGGCGCGCACCCATCTCGATCTGCTCGGCGCGAATCCCGGTGATGCCAAGGCGGCAAAGTATGTTGCGACCCACCTGCATCAGGTGACGGGTGCATTGTCGATGGTCGGTCTGGGTGCGGCCGCGCGGTTTAACGAGGAAATCGAAAAGCTGGCGGGAACCCTGGAAAGCGATCCAAATGCCCGGGTGACGGCGGCGCAGAGAATCTCGGTGGCAAAAGCAGCCACCAATACCCTGTCAAGCTATCTCGACAGCTTGATGGCAGGCGAGCCAGATCGGCCCATGATGCTGGCATCCGCATACATGCGTGTGAATCAGGTTCGCGGAGCGAACGATGCGGGTGAAAGCGACCTGTTCTCGCCGGATCTGGGCGCCTCGCTTCCGCAGCCTGAAGATACCGTGGCTCTGCCAAAGCCGGAGATGCTGGTCGAAGCGATCAAGCAGCGACGGGGCATGTACCAGGCCGGGTTGCTGAAGTTGCTGCGCGACAAGGATATGGTTAGCGGTGCGCGCGATATGCGCAATGCCACGCTTGCGATCGAAGCCCTGCAGGTCACGTCGCCGACGCGCACGTTTTGGTATGCAGCCGGCGGGTTTTTCGATGCCGTGGCCGCTAATCCAGCAGAGTCCGGTGCACTTGCTGTGCAGCTGTTCGGCAAGATCGACCAGCAGATCAAACTGCTGATTGAAGGTGTGCAGAAGGTTCCGGAGAAATTATTTCGCGACATCCTGCTGGTGATCGGAAAGTCAAAGGCGCAAACCGAACGGGTGCGCAAGCTGCGCGAACTATATCGGCTGGATGAGTTGCTGGCGATTCCCGAAGCTGCCGGGCAGCCGGCGGACGAGAAACTCACTGTGGTACTGCGCAATCTGCGTGATCAGGTTGTTGCCCAAAAGGACAACTGGCTCAAGTTCACCAGCGGCAACCGCGCCGCCATCGAACCATACGTCACCCAAGCCGAAGCGCTGCACAAGGTCGCGCAACAGCAGCCAAACAAAGATATCGCGCAATTGATTCAGGCGCTTGGTGCCGTCGGCGTGCACTTGCGCAAGACACAAAGTGCGCCATCGGAAATCCAGTCCATCGAAGTGGCCACGGCCTTTCTGTTCCTGGAGTCATCGCTCGAGAACTACTTCCGCCTGACCCCTGACTTTTCGACGCAGGCCAACAGCATCGTCGCCCGCCTTAAAGGTGCCATGACGGGTGCCCGCCTGGCGGCAATCGACTCCGGCAATGCGCTCATGGACGACATGAGCAAGCGCGCGCAAGAGCGTATGCTCATGTTTCAGGTTGGCCAGGAAGTTCAGGTAAACCTCACCACCATCGAGGGCGCGCTGGACAGCTTCTTCCGTGATTCGCAAAAAGTGTCGGAGCTAAACACCTTGCCGCCTTTGTTCTCGCAGGTACAGGGGGCTTTGGCGATTCTGGAGCTTGACGAGGCGGCGGCACTCAATCAACTGTTGCGTGAGCGCGTGCTTCAGTTTGCTTCCGGTGCAATCAAGGGTACCGGTGAAGATGCCGAATCGGTGGCGGAAGGTGTTTCGGCACTTGGCCTTTATATTGCGGCCCTTCAGCAGGGGACCGCGGATGCGCGCGCAGCGCTGTTGCCCGCGCTGATACGGTTCGGGCTGGCAGCCAAGCCGGCCGAACCCGAGAAAACACTCATCAAATCGCCGGTCAGCCGGGGCGATATCGATGTTGCCAAACAAAAAGTTCAGGCCCTGTACGAGGACTGGAAGCAACAGCCGGAGCAAACCGCGACCCGCGACCAACTGCGCGAAGCCGTGAAGGAACTCCGGGTCGATGCCGAACTGGTGGCGGACAACGCTGCCGCGCGGCAGAGTGAAGACGCACTCAAGGCAATCGACGCCACGTTTGATCCGAACAAGACCGGCGTGACCGAGGCGCTCGCCGTGATGGTGCCCGACAAGCCTGCCGAGGCGCCGACCGCACAGGTTGTGCACCTCATTGACGCACCCGCCGCGGAAGTTGATCAGGAGCTGCTGGAAATATTCCTCGAGGAAGCCACGGAAGTCGTGGCGACAATCCGTGAAAACCTGGAGTCGGTTCGCCAGAGCCCGCTCGACAAGGAAGCACTCACCACAATTCGTCGCGGATATCACACTCTCAAGGGCAGCGGTCGAATGGTGGGTTTGACTGACCTTGGCGAAGTTGCCTGGAACTGCGAGCAGGTACTGAACAAATGGCTCAAGGACGAGAAGCCCGCCTCGCCCGGCCTGATCGGGTTCATTGAGCACTCCTCGGCGGCGTTCGGGCAATGGGTGGATGCCCTGACATCGCAGGGCACGACGTCGATCGACGGGACTGAGATTGCCCGCGCGGCCGAAATGCTGAAGAACAACAAGGAGCCGGAATTTGCGCGGGCCGCGGCACCATTGGCCGAGCCGCCGCCGGAAGCGGCAGCAGCCCCTGTCGAAGCTGCGCCGCCCGAGGCGCAAGCAGATGCCCCGCTGCCGGCAACTCAAGAGCCGCCGGCGATCGATTTTTCGCCGCCGTCCGAGCTCACGACCGCTGCACCGGAGCTGGCCGTCGAACAATTGCCGGCGATGGAACAGCCCGCCGGCGAACCGCCGCCATTGCCCGCGTTTGAGGAACTGCCGTTGCCGGCCGTGGAAGTGGCCGCCGCGGAGCCCGCACCCGGCCTGCAAGCTGTCGAAACTGAAGTGTCGGTCGAGAGCGCCCATCCGGGGATCCTGGAGGGCGACGACAGCGATCTGCCGGGCAGCGATGATGAACCTGATGTGCGGGTGGGGCCGATCTCTGTTCCACATGCGTTGTTCAATATCTATTTGCGCGAGGCCGATGCGCACATTTCCACGCTCGACAACGAAATGTCGAGTCTGGAGGCAAAACCGCTGCAACCGGTTTCCCACGAGTTCATGCGCGCCGCCCATACGCTGACGAGCTCATCGCGCACCACCGCATTTGACGCCATTGCCGATGTCGCGCACGCAATGGAAAAATGGCTGCAGGACGCGATCGAATTTCCGCCCGAGTTCAACGAGCACCGCCTGTCGGTGACGCGCAGTGCAGTCGATGCATTGTCGTCGATGGTGCTTGGCCTTCACACTCACGAGCCGCCAGACGCTCGCCCCGAGATTGTGGAGGCGCTTGAAGAATTGCGCAGTGGATTGCGAGAGTCGAAACGCACGGGCGAGGGCACGCACTTGAAGATGCCGGCATTGCATGCCGACATGCCAGAATCACTCGACACGCTGCCGCCCCCTGAATTGGCCACATTGCAGCCCCCGGCCGCCGAGCCGGTGGAGTTCGACCCGGGCATGGCGTTTGAGCCCGAACCCGCGCAACCGCCGGCAATTCCTGTGGCCATGACCGCGGAAGAGGTACCGGTTCCGGAAATCGATTTTGATCTGCCGCCGCTTGCAGAGCCTGAACCGGTAGCGCCGACCGCAACCGAACCCACATCGACATTTGATCCAGCCGTCACCTTTGCAGCGGCGAGCGCTGCAGCAGTCGTGGCTGGCGCCGACAGCACTGCCGCGCCGCCCGACATGCCTGCCGCGCCGGAGGAACGGATGCCGACTTGGCAGCTCGAGACCGGGCCCGCTGCCGAAATACCATCAACGGTTGAGGCCGCGGTTCATGTGTCGCCCCAGATGCCGCCCGCAGATATTTCCTTCGCCGCAGTTGTCGAAGAAGTTCTTCCGGCAATGCCTGCTGCACCGGCGATGGCAGCAGCACCAGCGGAACCGACGGCGCCGGCATTTGTTGAGAACAAACCGGCCGCATTCGAAACGGGCAAGGATCGACGCAGCATGGTCGACGACGTCGACCAGGACCTGCTGCCCATCTTCCTCGAGGAAGCCAAGGAAATCATGCCGCCGGTGGGGGATGCTTTGCGCCGCTGGCGCGCGGCCCCCGGCAATCATGCTCCGGTCACGGAACTTGCCCGCCACCTGCATACGCTGAAGGGCTCGGCGCGCATGGCCGGCTTGATGCGCCTCGGTGAACTCGCGCACGTCATCGAAGAACGCATTATCGGCATGGACAGGCTGGCCGAGCCACCGGCCAACAAGTTTGAAGAAGTCGATGAGGGGCTGGATCGGTTCAACGCGGCCATCAATCGACTGGCGGCAGGTGATTTCTCGATGCAGCCGATCGAGATCCCGATCATTGCCGATGTATCGCAGGATTTGCCCACGCCGCTCGCGGTCATGGCGGCGGCGCGCAACGAAATCATCGCCGAAGGCGAAAAGCTGGAGGGCCGCGAGCGCCAGTCGCTGCTGCGCGTGAACGCCGACATTATCGACCGCTTTGTGAACGAGGCAGGTGAGTTGTCCATCGCGCGTTCGCGGATCGACCAGGAAATGATGGTGTTTAAGCAGTCCTTGGTGGAATTGACGGAAAACGTCAATCGCATGCGCACCCAGCTGCGGGAAATTGAAATCCAGGCTGAATCCCAGATCCAGTCGCGCCTCAAGGACGCCGAGGTGCACGGTGAGTCATTCGACCCGCTGGAGTTCGACCGTTTCTCACGCACGCAGGAACTGACGCGATTCCTCGCCGAGAGCCTCAACGACGTGGTGACGCTGCAATTGTCGCTGCAAAAGAACATCGACGAAACCGAAGCGGCACTGTTGCAGCAGTCACGCCTGAATCGAGACCTTCAGCAAGGGCTGATGGGCGTGCGCCTGGTGCCCTTGGGCAACCTGCAGGATCGCTTCTACCGCCTGATGCGCCAGACGGCCAAGGAGCTCGACAAGAAGGCCAACCTCGAGTTTCGCGGAACGCGCGTGGAGATCGACCGCTCGGTGCTGGAAAAAATCACGGCACCCTTTGAGCACCTGTTGCGCAACGCGGTGGCGCATGGGCTGGAAATGCCCGCTGAACGCGTCGCCAAAGGGAAGCCGGAGATCGGCGAAATCTCCATTGACGCGCAGCAGGTTGGCAATGAAGTCGTGCTGACTCTCGCCGATGATGGTTCCGGCTTGAACTTCCTGCGCATTCGTGAAAAGGCGATCGAGAAGGGCATGCTCGATGCATCAGCCGAGGTTACCGAGGCCGCGCTCACCCAGTTTATCTTCATGCCTGGTTTCTCCACCGCGGAATCGGTGTCGCAGATCGCCGGGCGCGGCATCGGCATGGATGTGGTTCGCAGCGAGATTGTTTCGCTGGGCGGACGCATTGATATCGCCTCGACGCCGGGAAAAGGCACCACCTTTACCATTGCTCTGCCGCTGACCCTGGCCGTGACGCAGGCGGTGATGGTCATGGTTGGCGAGACGATGTACGCCATTCCCTCGGTGATGATCGAGCAGGTGCAGGAGTACAAAGGCAAGCGTTATGAGCCATTCCTCGAAATGACCGAGATCGAATGGAAGGGCAACAAGTACCCGCTCAGATCCATGGAAGCCCTGCTGGGCGGCAAACCCACGATTTCGGTACAACGCAAGGCGGCAGTGATCCTGGCCAAGAGCGGTCAGCAACGCGCGGCGGTGCAGGTTGATTCCATTATCGGCAACCGCGAAATTGTGGTGAAGACCATCGGTCCGCAGCTCGCGCGCCTTGTCGGTGTGGCTGGCGCCACCATGACTGGTTCGGGTCAGATCGTGCTGATCATGAACCCGGTGCAACTGGTGTTTCGTGAGACGGCGACGGTCAGCCTCGAAAGGTCCGCGGATCAAGGTGGCACGGCGCCGAATGACGCCTCCACCCAGGCGGCAGGCGCAAGCACCATGGAAACGACCGCCGAGCCGATGCTCGAGGCGCCGGTCGGCCAGTCGCTGGCGGCAGCCATTGCCGCGGCTGCACCGGAGCAAACCGCGACACCGGAAGTGGCGCTCAAGCGTACCGTGCCGCTGGTAATGGTGGTGGACGATTCGCTCACCGTGCGCAAAATCACCAGCCGCATGCTCACGCGCGAAGGATTCGAAGTCGCGACGGCCAAGGACGGCGTGGATGGCCTGCAGCAACTGCAGGATATCGAGCCGGACATCATCCTGCTGGATATCGAAATGCCGCGCATGGACGGATTTGAATTCGCGCGCAATGTGAGGCTGGATGCCAAGGCCAAGCATATTCCGATCATCATGATCACCTCGCGCACGGCAGACAAACATCGTAACCACGCGCTGGAACTCGGCGTGAACGAGTACATGGGCAAGCCGTATCAGGAAGAGCAGCTGCTGGCGATGATCCGGCAATACACGCGGCACATCACGGCCGCGTAACGACCCGCCGCGCACTGCGGCCATACGTAATTTGCCAAGTCCAATGCCTGTCGCGCAAGGCGACCGGTGACCTTCACGCTCGCAGCGACAATCCCTCAGGGACCGCGAATGCCTCCCGCAGGGAGTCCCTCCTCGCGCGGCTACCGGCGGAAAGCGGTCAGGCGTGGGCCCAGTTCACCGCGCCGCTGTAGGCAGTCGCCAGCACTACCAGCCCGAACACGATGCGGTACCAGGCGAAAGGCGTGAAGTCGTGGCTGCTGATGTAGCGCAATAGCCAGCGCACGCACAGGAAGGCCGAAACGAATGCCGCGACGAAGCCGACGCCGAACATCGGAATGTCGGTTACGGACAGCAGCGCACGCTCCTTCCATAGCGAATAAAGGGTGGCCGCAATCAGTGTGGGAATGGCCAGGAAGAACGAGAACTCCGTGGCGCATTTGCGCGACAGCCCGAAAAACAGGCCGCCGATGATGGTGGCGCCCGAGCGCGACGTTCCGGGGATCAGCGCCGCGCACTGCGCAAGCCCCAGCTTGAGGGCATCCAGCGCCGTCAGCGCGTCCACGGAGTCGATCAATGGTTTGGTGCGCACGGCGCCGCGCTGCGCATACCAGCGCTCGGCGAACAGGATGATGATCCCGCCGATGATGAAAGCCAGCGCCACCGGCACGGGTTTGAACAGCACCGACTTGATGACCTTCTGGAACAACAGGCCGAACACCGCAAGCGGCGTGAAGGCAATCAGGAGATTGATCGTGAAGCGCTGCGCGACCGGATCACGGGTCAACCCGGCGAAGGTAGACGCGATGCGTTGCCGGTACTCCCAGCAAATGGCGAGGATGGCGCCGGCCTGGATGACGATTTCAAATACCTTCCCCTTGTCATCGTTGAAGTCGAGAAGTTCACCCGCGAGAATCAAGTGGCCGGTCGATGAGATCGGAAGAAACTCGGTAAGGCCCTCGACGATGCCGAGTACCACCGCTTTTAATAACAGCACGATATCCAAGAAGTGCCCTGCGCGGGGAGACTGATGAGCGTCGAATTATACGGGTGTGCCCGCCGTATCCGCGACGGCCATCGCGCTCACTTGAGCGCGAGCACCAGGTAGTTTCCGCGCACCACGATGCGTTCCGGCGTGTAGCGTACGCCGTACTTGGTGAAGTCTTCGTCCTTGAACGTGTGAAGCGGCTTGTCCTCAAGCACCTCGCGGCTGATTGCCGACACGGCTTTGGCCAGCCCGGCCGAAAGCGCATCGGGCATGTTTTCCATGCGGACACGGTCGATCTTCGCATCGCGCAAGTAGAGCGCGCGTGTCTCCGGCACGTATTCCGGGCGGCCCGAAACCGTAACGGTGCCAGACACCTGCTTGCTTGTCAGCGCCAATTTCACGTTGACGTAAAAGTCGGCGGCAATCCGGTTGTTGGCCTCGGAAAGCACGACATGCGGTTGGGCGAGGGTGACATCGAGCAGGCCGGCAACGCTTTTTTCCATCGGAAAGCGTTTTGTCAGCTTGCCCGTCAGCTCGTCGGCAGACATGCGGACTTCCCCGGAAACAAAGGGAAAAGTGCCACAGCCGGCAAGGGCTGCGGCAAGAAACAGGCTTGTCGTCCAGCGAATGATGGTTGCGGACATAAGAAGATTCCTCAAGAGATGCGATTGCGCAGTCGCGAAAACGGACGGCAGCGGATCGCCTGGAGATTGCAATGCGACCCGGGGCAGGAAGCCGCTTTTCAACTGCTACACTGCGGCGTTGTTTTCTTTGACACTTACCTTGCCGATATGTTCTCACGCCTTGCCGCCGCTGCCGCGTTGCTGATGCTGATTCTGCTGTCCCAGGCCTCCCGGGCTGCCGATGCACCGCCCGCCTTCCGTCTTGGCGAGACGGCCGCGCCGCGCCAATACCGCGTGCATCTGGTGATTGACCCGGCCAAGGAGAGTTTCGAAGGTGAGGTCGCCATCGATCTGACGATCAATCGTGAAGCAAGCACCATCTGGCTCAATGGCACTGAACTCGAGGTGCAAGCGGCATCCTGGGAAACGACCGGCAGCGCAGTCGCGCTCAGCACCACGGTTCAAGGGCGGCAATTTCTCGGCTTCACGGCGCCCGCGCCGCTGGCCGTCGGCGACGGCACCCTGCGCATCCGCTATCGCGGCAGGATCGACCCGCTGGGCACACGCGGTGTGTTCCGCCAGCAGGAGCGCGGCGAGTGGTACGTGGTCACGCAGTTTGAGGCCCTCTCCGCCCGGCGAGCGTTTCCCTGTTTTGACGAACCCGGCTGGAAAACGCCCTGGCAAATCACGCTGGATGTGCCGGCAGGCCACGGCGCGTTCAGCAATACGCCGGTTGCGGAAGAAAGTGTTGCCGGCAGCGGCATGAAGCGCGTGCAGTTTGCGCGCACGCAGGCGCTGCCGTCGTATCTCGTTGCCTTCGCAGTCGGGCCGTTCGACGTTGTGGACGGCGGCGTGGCCGGTCGGAACGGCACGCGCCTGCGCTACATCGTGCCAAAGGGGCGCGGTGCCGAGACGCGCTACGCACAAACGGTTACGCCCAGGCTGTTGGAAATCCTCGAGGAGTATTTCGGCACGCCCTATCCGTTCGAAAAGCTCGACAGCGTGGTGATTCCGCAAACGGTGAACTTTGGTGCGATGGAAAATCCCGGAATGATCACCTACGTCGGCACACGCATGCTGGCTGCCCCGGAACAGGAAACCCACGCATTCCGGCGCGGCTATGCCGGTACGGCGGCTCACGAGATCGCGCACATGTGGTTCGGCGATCTGGTGACCATGGCATGGTGGGACGACACCTGGCTCAACGAATCCTTCGCCACCTGGGCCGGCAACAAGGCGGTCTATCGTCTCGAGCCGGGCTGGGATGACGGCTACGAGCGCGCGCAGGCGAGGCAGCGTGCGATGCGCATCGATCGCCTGAATGCAACGCGCCGCGTGAAAAACGCGGTGGAAACCATCGGTGATGTCGGCGCGGCATTCGATTCCATCACGTACCAGAAGGGCGGCCAGCTGCTCGGCATGTTTGAGCAGGCGCTGGGCGAGGAGCGGTTCCGCGATGGTGTCCGGCGCTACCTGGTGAAACATGCGCGGGGTAATGCGACCTCCAGCGATTTTATCGGCGCACTGGCGCAAGCGGCCGGCCCGGGAAGCGATTTGCCGGCACAGTTTTCGGCCTTCATCACCCAGCCGGGGGTGCCGCTGATCAAGGCGTCGCTCGAATGCAAAGGGGCGCCTGCGTTGCGCCTCGATCAGCAGCGACTGCGCCCGGTGGGCGTAAAGGCGGGCGTTGATCCGCGCTGGTCGACACCAGCGTGTTTCCGCTACAGCGTAAAGGGCCGTTTGCTGGAGACCTGCGCAACAGTGCCGACGGGAAACAGTACGTTGGTATTGCCGGACGCCGCGACCTGCCCGGACTGGGTGCTGGGAAACGCCGGTGGCCGTGGCTACTACGTGGTTCAGGGTGACGACGCGCTGCAGAAACGCCAGCTGCCGCACGCGCTGAAAATGCCGGCCCCCGAAGCCGTCGCCTTGTTGGGCGACGCCGGCCTGATGACGGAGGCGGGGCTGATGCCTGTGGAAAATGCGCTGATATTGGCAGAACGGTTCGCGCCACACGCTGCCGCGGTGGTAAGGCTTGCAGTGATGGACTTGCTGGCCGGCATTCACCTCGACTGGCTGGGACCGCAGGACCGGCGCCGCATGCAGCGCCTGCTGAAGAGTCAGGTGCTGCCGCAGGCGAGGAAAGTCGGCTGGACTGAGCGGCCCGCCGAGGAGCGCCGCAACAGCACCCTGCGCGCCGTGTTGCTGCCGCTGGCAGCCGACCAAGGCGGCGACCTCGCGTTGCGGCGCGAGGCCGCGGCTATCGCTGGCCGCTGGCTCGACCAGCGCGAGTCGGTCGCTGCCGGCATCGTGGAGCCGGCGCTTAATGTCGCGGCGGCGTTCTCCGATGGCGCCATGTTCGCCAGGCTGCATGCGGCTGCGCTGGCCGCAACCGAGCGCGCCGACCGCACCCGGCTGCTGGAGTCGTTGATGCTGGCGCGTGAGCCGGCCTTGCGCGAGCGTGCCCATGAGCTGGTTCTGGATGCGCGTGTCAACGGTCGCGACGCACTCGCCATGTTGCGCAAGGCTTTGAGCGACGAGACCAACCGCATGTGGGCGTTCGCATTCCTGCGCAAGAACTACGCAGCCATCACCGCAAAATTGCCGCCCGATACTGCGGGCAATTTGATTGTTGCACTGGCCGGCGCCTGCACCGAAGGCCAAAGAGATGCCTTTGCCCAGTTCTTTGCCGAGCGCAGCAAACAGATCACCGGCGGCGAGTTTCGCTACCGCCAGTCACTTGAAAGCATCGAGATCTGCGTCGCGGCGCGCACGGCGCCGAGCCTGGCGCGCGGCATCGCCCAGGTGTCACGCACGCGCTAGCTTGAAGTTTATGCGGCGAATTGTATTCATCGCCGCCTTTGCCTGCAGGCCTGCATCGGCGCCATGACTGACGCCGGATTTGGCAGGGCGGCGAAGAACAGCTGAGCGTAACTTGCGGGTGTTCCTAGAGCTCCGGCGGTGCGTATCCGCGAATGCGCTCGAGCACAAACGTGCGTACCTTTTCCGGCAGCGCCATCGCCGCGGCCTCGAACTTCTGGCCGACCCCATCCTGGTCAAATACACCATCGGCCACAAACAACGCGCTCATGGCGCGGCCCGGTTTGTCCTCCGGGGCGTCGACACCCTCATGGCGATAGCCCGATTTCGCCGACCACCGCAACGCCCGCTCCTTGCCCAGCTTGGCATAGCAAAGCTGGAAGCCGAGCAGATCGCCGTCGTAGTTTTCCCAAGTGTAGAGGTCGAAATAATCGTCGTGAAACCAGCGCCGGTGTTGGCCTGATTCGTATTGCGTGACGTCGCGTATTTCATTGAGCATATCCAACCTCGGCGTCGCCCGGCGCTAGTCTGAAGCGCCGGTCAAAGGTTTAGTTTTTCCACCATCGCACGCAACTTCTCCGGGTCGTCGGCGCGCAGGATCTTGGCGACGGCCGGATCGATGTCCGGAAGGTTGGACATGAGTATGCGTTGCTTGACCGGCAGCAGGTTGGCCGGGTGCATCGAGAAATGGCGCAGGCCGAATCCCAGCAGGAGGCGCGTCATGTTGACGTCACCGGCCATTTCGCCGCACACCGCCACCGGCACACCCGCCATGTTCGCCTGGCGAATTACCGTTGACACCAGGTGCAGCACGGCGGGGTGCAGCGGGTCGTACAAATGCGCCACGGTATCATCCGTGCGGTCGATGGCCAGCGTGTACTGGATCAGGTCATTGGTGCCGATCGACAGGAAGTCGAGTTGCTTGAGAAACATCGGCAGCGCGATCGCGGCTGCGGGAATCTCGATCATGCCGCCGACGAGGATCTCCGCATTGAACTTGCGATTCTCGTCCTTCAGCTGTTCCTTGGCACGGGCGATTGCCACCAGCGTCTGCTTGATCTCGGTCCAGGAGGCCAGCATGGGAACGAGGATGCGCACATCGCCGTGGCGCGAGGCGCGCAGGATGGCGCGCAGCTGCGTATTGAAGATGCCGGGTTCGGCGAGGCAGTAGCGGATGGCGCGCAGGCCGAGCGCCGAGGTCGGGGTGGGCTGGTCGGGCCCGTGGTCCAGTTCCTTGTCGGCACCGATATCCAGCGTGCGGATCACCACCGGCTTGCCCTTCATGCCCTCGGCGACCGCACGATACGCTTCGAACTGTTCGTCCTCGGTCGGCAAGTCCTTGCGGTTCATGAACAGGAATTCCGAGCGGAACAGGCCCACGCCCGCGGCACCGGACTGCCGCACGGCGTCGAGGTCGGTGGGCAACTCGATGTTGGCGTGCAACTCCACGCGCACCCCATCGAGCGTTTCGGTCGACGCGGTCTTGATGCGCGCCAGCTTCTGGCGCTCGAGCTTCCACTGGTGCTGCTTGAGCCGGTACTCGGCCAGCACGGTTTCATCCGGATCGACGATCACCACGCCCTGGGTGCCGTCGATGACGATGAGCTCGTCCTCGCGCAGCAGTTCGCGGGAGGTGTGCAGTGCGACGATGGCCGGAATGCCGAGGCTGCGCGCAAGAATGGCCGTGTGCGAAGTCGAACCGCCGAGGTCGGTGACAAACGCCGCCACCTGGTGGTCCTTGAACAGGATCACGTCGGCCGGTGACAGATCCTTGGCGACCAGGATGGTGTCTTCGGCGCGCGCCCGCAGTTTCTCCGGCACCGCGCTGCCCTGGCCGCCTTCACCTGACAGCGCGGCCACGACGCGCTCGGCCACCTGCCGCACGTCGGTCTTGCGTTCGCGCAGATACTCGTCCTGCACCTCGGCAAAGTGCGCGAGGATTTCATCGAGCTGCAGCCGCAGCGCCCACTCGGCGTTACAGGCATCGCGGCGGATGATGTCCTTGGGCGCCTCGGTAAACGAGGGATCCTCAAGAATCATGCGGTGCACGGTGACGAAGGCGGCCATGTCCGCGGTGGCGTCACCGCGCTGCGAGCCGTGAATGTCGGTCTCGAGCTGGTCAAGCTCTCCGCGCACCTGCTTCACGGCGCGCTCGAACCGCTTCACTTCCCTGGCGACGAATTCGGCGGGGATCTGGTAATGATCCACTTCCAGCGAGGTGCTGGTGACGAGGTGGGCATGGCCGATGGCAATGCCGCCGGATACGCCCAGTCCGTGCAGGACAAAACTCATCGCGGTGCCGCCGGCACAGCCAAAGTCCAGCATTGGCGAGGCTCCCGGGCCGAAAATGCCCGGAGAACCGCGCCAATGCTGGACTTTCTTAGGTTGGTCACTTACTCGCCCTCGCCAAATTTGTCGTTGATCAGGGCGACGACGGCGTCCATTGCTTCGGCTTCGTCGGCGCCATCGGTGTCCAGCATGACCTTGGTGCCCTTGCCGGCCGCCAGCATCATCACGCCCATGATGGACTTGGCGTTCACCCGCTTGCCCGCCTTGGCAATGAATACGGCGCTCTGAAACTTGGCGGCGGTCTGGGTCAGCTTGGCCGAGGCGCGCGCATGCAGGCCCAGCTTGTTGACGATTTCCACTTCGCGACTCAGCATGCGGCACCGTGCGGCATGCGAATGGTGCCCTCGACGGCCCCGGTCAGCGCTTTCTCGATAAGCGTTTCCATGGTGCCATCGCGGTAGGTCAGCGCCTTGATCAGCATCGGCATGCTGATGCCGGAAATGCCTTCGATTCTTCCGGGTACCAGCAGCTTGCAGGCGATGTTGGAAGGCGTGGCACCGAAGATGTCGGTGAGGATCAGCACGCCGTCGCCCTGGTCCAGAAACCGCACCAGGTCCCGGCCCTGCGGCAGGATGGCATCGGGGTCGTCATGTACCGTCACGCCCAACTGGCGCAGATAGAGCGGGCGTTTGCCCATGACATGGCTGGCGCAGTGGATCAGGCTTTCGCCCAGGGCGCCGTGCGCGACGATGAGAATACCGATCATGAAAATTGCTTGGGGAAAATGACAGGGCCATTTTACCCGATGGGTGTTCGCGGTCAGTCCGACGGTGGATACGCCGCCTCCAGCCCACGGATCATTTCCAGAAGAACCGCGCGCACCTGCTCAGGGGCGCAGCCCATCAGGACGGCGTCGTCCAGCGCGTCCTGGCAGATCTGGCGGACCTCGGCCAGATTCTCCTGCATGACCTTGTTCTTCTCCACGCAGGCGACGATGTCACCGCTCACGGTGCGCCAGACAATGGCGGGTCGTGCCGGTGCGGTCATGCCCTGACCTGCAGTCCTACGCCACCGCCTGCAGCCGGGGTTGCGCCGCGCACAACCGTGCCGCCGGGAAGTGAATGGTGAAGGTGCTGCCGTGTTGCTCCGTGCCGCGCGTGCTCTGGATATCGAGGCGCCCATCGTGCCGGATCAGAGCGTGTTTGACGATGGCGAGGCCCAGACCGGTGCCGCCACTGGCCTGGGAGCGGCCGCGGTCGACGCGATAGAAGCGCTCGGTCAGGCGCGGGATGTGCTCCGGCGCGATGCCTTCGCCGGTGTCGTGCACACAAAAAAGCGGCGCGCCGTCCGCCACTGCCCAGGTGATGGTGATGTCGCCGCCTGCCGGTGTATAGCGCACCGCGTTGCTGATCAGGTTGCCGAAGGCGCTGGCCAGCTCGTCGCGATTGCCCAGCAGCCATGCCTCGGCAATCTGCGTGTGAATCTGGTGGCGTCCGCCTGACAGCTGCCCGGCATCAATGACCAGCGAAGCGACCAGCTCGGGCACGTTCACCGGCGCGGGCACGTTGCGCGCGGCGTGGTCCTCCAGCCGCGACAGCGTCAGCAGGTCCTCCACCAGCCGTTGCATGCGCGTTGCCTGCGCGGTCATGTGCGTCAGCGATTTCTGCAGCAGTTCGGGATTGCCGGCGCCGACGTTGGTCAGGGTCTCCAGGAAACCGGCCATGACCGTGATTGGCGTGCGCAGCTCATGGGAAACGTTGGCGACAAAATCGCGGCGCATGGTTTCCAGCCGTTCGCGTTCGCTGACGTCGCGCGACAGCAGCAGAATCTGGTCTTCGCCGAATGCCACCAGCTGCACGGCCAGCGAGACTTCCTTGGTCGCGCCGCCCGCATCCTTGCGCGAGGTCTTGAGCGCGAGCGGCTCGCCGAACTGGCGCGCATCCAGATAGGCGACGAATTCCGGGTAACGGATGAAATAAGTGACCGTCTGCATGCGGTCATTGGCCAGCGAAATGCCCCAGTGTTCCTCGGCAGTGGAGTTGAGCCACACGATGTTGTTCTGCTTGTCGAGCATCAGCGCGCCGTCCGGCAAGGCCTCGGCCGCCCGCTGGAAACGATCCAGCGCGGCCGATAGCGCTTGCTGGCTGATGCGTTCCTGCTTGATGTGGCGATAGAGCTTGCCCAGCACATCGCCCCACAGCCCGCCCGCGTCGGGCAGCGTGGCCGCTTTTGGATCATCGAGCCAGCTATGCAGGCTGGCGAGTTTCCAGGCGTAGTACATAAACGCCAGGCCGACGACCAGGCAGGCCAGCCCGAGCCCCCATGCCGCACCGCCGATCAGGCCGGCGGGCAGGCCCGCCACGGCCGCCAGCGAACCGACGCGGGCAATGATGGTGGCGAACGATTTTTGGGTGAGGGTCATGACGGCCTCATGTTACTCCGCAGCGGCATTGTCGAGCTACGCGGCGTCCGCCCGGGCGCCAGTCTTGCTCAGTCCCTGGCGAAGCGATAGCCGCTGCCGCGCACGGTGTGCACGAAATCGTCGTGGCGGGATGGCGCCAGCGCGCTGCGCAGGCGGCGGATGTGCACGTCCACCGTGCGCTCCTCGATGAACACATGATCGCCCCAGACAAAATCGAGCAGCTGCGTGCGGCTGTACACGCGCTCGAGGTGCGTCATGAAGAAATGCAGGAGCCGGAATTCGGTGGGCCCCATCGACAAGGTCTGGCCATGACCCGTCACCTTGTGCGAGGCAGGGTCGAGCCTGAGACCGTGGTATTCGATCACGTCCTGCGTGAGCTCGGGCGCGCGACGGCGCAGCACCGCCTTGATGCGCGCTTCCAGTTCCTTCAGCGAAAACGGTTTGGTGATGTAGTCATCCGCGCCGGAGTCCAGGCCCTTGAGCTTGTCCTCTTCCTCGCCCTTGGCCGTGAGCAGGATGATGGGCAGTGACTTGGTGCGCGAGTCGCCGCGCAAGCGGCGCGCCAGCTCGACGCCGCTCATGCCCGGCAGCATCCAGTCGAGCAGCGCCAGGTCCGGCAGTTCGTGCTGGATGCCCTTGAGCGCGGCTTCGGCGTTGTCATGGGTCAGCACCCGGTAGCCACCCATTTCCAGGTTGACCTGGATGAGATCCTGGATGGCGGGTTCGTCTTCGACAACGAGGATGGTCGGGTTCATCTGGGCAACAGCCTCTGTGGGTGTGCAGCCATCATATTTCAGCATTGTGAAGCTTCTGTGACAGCGATGGCAGTGCCGGCAGGGAGGCGGAGAGTAAAATGCATCTTGACCAACTCCAGACAGAACGCAAATCCATGGCCGGTCTCACTGCCCAAACCCCGCGCCCCACCGAACTCAAGCTGCACCAGAAGTCGCGCGAACTCGAAATCAGTTTCGACAATTCCCGTACCTTTCGCTTTTCCTGCGAATACCTGCGGGTGTTTTCGCCCTCGGCGGAAGTGCGCGGCCACGGCCCCGGGCAGGAAGTCCTGCAGGTCGGCAAGAAAAATGTCGACATCACCGCCATCGAGCCGGTCGGCACCTACGCCGTCAAGCTGGTGTTTTCCGACGGCCACGATACCGGCATCTACTCCTGGGACTATTTTTTCGACCTCGGCGTGCGCCAGGACGAATACTGGAACAGTTATCTCGCGCGCATGCAGGCGGCCAAGGCCTCCCGCGAATAACGCACGCACCCGCCATGCCCGCTGAAATCCGCCAGTTTCTTGAAAGCTACCGCGATGCCTTCAACCGGCTCGACGGGCCGGCGGTGTCGGCCCATTACGATTTGCCGGCCATGATCGTGCACGCCGGTGGCAACGGCGTGTTCGTCGATGCCGCGGCGCTGGACGCGAACAACGTGGCGCTTTGCGCGCAGTACGCCGACGACGGATTCGTGCGTGCCGATTTTGCGCCGCGGGCCTTTGTCGCCCAGGGCAGCGACTTCTGTGTTGCCGATGTCGCCTGGACGATTACCCGCACCGGTAAGGCCCCGCGCCAATTCAATACCTCGTATGCTCTGGCGCGCCGCGCCGGCGGCTGGAAGGTTGCCTGTGTCACGGCCTACGAAGAACCACGCACCCGGATCGATCATGGATAGCACGGACAAGACCACCCACTTTGGTTTTCAGGAAGTACGCGAAGAGGAGAAATCCTCGCGCGTGCGCGACGTATTCAAATCCGTCGCCCCGTCCTACGACATCATGAACGACCTGATGTCGGGCGGCCTGCACCGGCTGTGGAAGCGCTTCGCGGTGGATCTGGCCAACGTCAAGCCGGGCGAAAACATCCTCGACGTGGCCTCCGGCTCGGGCGATCTGGCCATCGCCTTCGCCAAGCTGGCCGGGCCAACGGGGCAGGTCTGGCAGACCGACATCAACGAAGCCATGCTGCGCGTCGGCCGCGACCGGCTCATCGATGCCGGCCTGGTACTGCCGGGGGCGCTGTGCGACGCCGAGTCACTGCCTTTTCCGGCCGACCACTTCGACCTGGTGACGGTAGCCTTCGGCCTGCGCAACATGACGCACAAGGACCGGGCGCTGGCCGAGATGACGCGGGTGCTGAAACCCGGCGGCCGTCTGCTGGTGGTGGAATTCTCCAAGGTGCACCCCTCGCTGACCAAGGTATACGACGCCTACTCGTTCAAGCTGCTGCCCAAGATCGGTAAATATGTAGCCAAGGACGAGGCCAGCTACCAATACCTCGCCGAATCGATACGCATGCACCCCGACCAAGACACGCTCAAAGGCATGATGGAAGCGGCCGGCCTCACGCGCGTCGAATATTTCAATCTCACGGCCGGGGTGGTGGCGGTGCACAAAGGAGTGAAGCCATGAAAAAGATCTGCGCGGCAATGCTGTTCGCCATGCTGGCCCCGCCGGCGTTGGCCCAGGCCGGCGGCCAGGCCGCCAAGCCGGTGGCGCTCAAGCCCAGCAAGCCCTTCGAGAAATGTTTTCAGATGGAGGCCGGGCAGAAGCTGGAGTACCGTTTTGAGGCGGCCAAGAAAATCAACTTTGAGCTCAACTATCGCCTCAGCGCCGACCAGGTCTATCACCCGGTGAAGTTGGATCGCACGCTGGGCGAGTCGGGCCTGTTCGAAGCCAGGTCGCGCAACAAGTACTGCCTGCAGTGGGAGAACCGCACCGACGCCGACGTGGAACTCAACTACGTCGTGCGTTTCAGCAGGTAGGCACGGCGGCATGGCGACACCAGCCGTCGGTTTTTTCTTCAGCAAGGCACTCAATCGCGTACTCGCCGACTATCCGCTGGCGCGCGAGCAGCTGGGCCGCCACGCCCACAAGGAAATCGCGCTCAGCATCGGCCCGGCTGCCGGCCGCGTGCGCATCACGCCGGCGGGCGAGGTCGAACCGGTGGGCGTCGGCGGCACGGGCGCCGCGGATGTCAGTTTCGGCGTGCCGCTGCGGCTGCTGCCGCGCCTTGCCGCGAAGGACGAGGCGGCGATGCGCGAAGTCAAGTTTGAGGGCGACAGCGAGTTGGCGGCACTGCTGGCCGACCTGTCGCGCCACCTGGAGTGGGACTTCGAGGAGGATCTTAGCCGCGTGGTCGGCGACATTGCGGCGCACCGCATCGCTGGTGCCGCGCGCAGCACGCACGCATGGCAGCAGGAGGCGCAAGATCGCCTTAGCGCCAACCTCGCCGAATACCTCACCGAAGAGCGCCGGGCGTTCATCACCACGCAGGACCTCGACGCGCTGGCGCGGGCCAATGAAGCCTTGCGCGACGACATCGCGCGGCTGGAAGCGCGCCTCGATCTGATCAGCCATCCACCCACCACGACATCGACATGAAACGCGCCACACTCACCCGCTTCCTAATCGACGAGCAATACGAGCACCAGGCGGTGCCGGCAGACCTGCGTTTGCTGATCGAAGTCGTGTCGCGCGCCATCAAGGCCATCTCCATCAACGTCGGCAAGGGCGCGCTGGCCGGGCTGCTGGGCGAACACGCCGCCGCCGGCGCCGATGCCGCGATCAATGTGCAGGGCGAGGCGCAGAAAAAACTCGACGTCATCGCCAACGAAATCCTGCTCGAAGCCAACGAGTGGGGCGGGCACCTTGCCGCCATGGCCTCCGAGGAAATGGAGGGACCGCATGCCATTCCGCACCGCTATCCCAAGGGCGAGTACCTGCTGTTGTTCGATCCGCTCGACGGCTCGTCCAACATCGATGTCAACGTCAGCGTCGGCACCATCTTTTCAGTGCTGAAGTGTCCGGAGGGCGTGACCGAACCGAGCGCCGAGGCGTTCCTGCAGCCGGGCAGCAAGCAGGTTTGCGCGGGCTTCGCCGTCTATGGCCCGTCGACCGTGCTGGTTCTGACGCTGGGCAACGGCGTGCACGTCTTCACGCTGGACCGCGAGCTGGGTTCGTTCGTGCTCACGCAGGAGCACATTCGCATTCCCGAGGAAACAAAGGAATTCGCCATCAACATGTCGAACATGCGCTTCTGGGAGCCGCCCATGAAGCGCTACATCGACGAGCTTTTGGCGGGAAAGTCGGGGCCGCGCGGCATGGATTTCAACATGCGCTGGGTGGCCTCGATGGTGGCCGACGTATTTCGCATCCTCACCCGCGGCGGCATCTTCATGTACCCGCGTGACCTGAAGGACCCCGGCAAGCCCGGGCGCCTGCGGCTGATGTACGAAGCCAATCCCATGGCCATGATCGTCGAGCAGGCCGGTGGCGCGGCCTCGACCGGCGTCGCGCGCATACTCGATGTGCAGCCCACCGGCTTGCACCAGCGCGTGCCGGTGGTGCTCGGCTCAAAGCGCGAAGTCGAGCGCGTGGTGGCGTATCACCAAGGCTAAACACCAGCACTGGCGCGGCTTCCAGGCCAAAAATGGCTGGAAACGCCCGCCAATGCTGGAGTTTCACGGTTCATGCGGCAAGTGCCGCGCGAGGGCGGCATGACCGAACCCGACTCCCCGCAGACCTGGCCGCGCCGCTTCATGCGGACGCTGGTCACCATTCCGCTGGCGATCTGGATTTTTCTCGAGGAGTGGGTATGGGATTCCATGCTCGCCTTCATGGCCTGGCTGGGAAAGGTGCCGCCGGTGCACTGGGTCGAGACACAGCTGTCGAAGTTGCCGCCGTACGCCGCGCTCATCGCTTTCATCATTCCCGGCGCGATCCTGCTGCCGTTCAAGCTGGCGGCGTTCTGGCTGATCGCCCACGGGCACGGCGTGTACGGTATGTGGGTGTTTGTCATCGCCAAGGTGATCGGCACCGCCTTTCTTGCGCGCATCTTCGCGCTCACCAAACCGGCGCTGCTCACCATCGGCTGGTTCAGTCGCGCGTACACGGCCGTCATCGGCTGGAAAGAGCGGCTCTACGCTTACGTGCGTGCCCTGCCGGCGTACCAGCGCATCAAGCTGTTGTCGAAACAGATCAAACAGGCCATGAAGGCATGGTGGCGGGCGAAGTTTGGCTAGCCTGCATATTTCGATGGCAGGTGCCGCTTTCTTGATCCCCCGCAAATTCCCCGCGCCAACGTGCGCGAAAATGCCAACAAGGGAATGGCTGGTCATCCCGGCCGTCGTGACGGCAGAGGTGGCCCATTGCCGCATCCGCAACAGACTTCGGGCGCGCGCCGCGCGCATGGCTCGCTGAACTAAGGATCATCATGAATACCGACATCATCGCCGCCGCCAATCCCGGCATGTCCCCCGCCGAGCAGGCCGCCACCGCCCTGGACCGGCACGCGCAGGCCGCGATGGCGAAGATGAACTCGGGGCTGTCGCCGATCTCGCTGGCGCTGGCCTACACCGATTGGGCATTGCACCTGATCACCTCCCCAGGCACGCAAATGCGCCTGGGCAAGCAGGCCCAGGAAAAGGCCATGGAGCTCATCAAGCACGAGATGAAGGCGCGCTTGCCGGGCAGCAGCAAGGCCGGCGTGGAAAAGGATCCGCCGGATGCCCTCGACGAGGCGCTGACCCAGGACAACCGGTTTGCCGATGAGGCCTGGAAGCAGGCGCCGTGGAGCTCGCTGGCCGCCGGCAACAAGGCGCTGGAATTGTGGTGGCAGAGTGCCTGCAACATTCGCGGCATGTCCGACCACAGCCGCGAGCAGATGCATTTTTACACGCGGCAGATGCTGGACATGATGTCGCCCAGCAACTGGGTCGCATCCAATCCGCAGGTGCTGGAGAAAGCCATCAAGACGGCCGGCGCGAGCCTGTGGCAAGGCGCGCAGCAGGCGGTGGAGGAGGTCAGGCTGCGTCATGGGCAGGAGCCGCTGCACAGCCGTGCCGAGGACCCTCATGTCGGTGCCGGCATGGCGATGACGCCGGGCCGCGTGGTGATGAAGAACGGTTTGATCGAACTCATTCAGTACACGCCGACCACGCGCCAGGTGCGCAAGGAGCCGGTGCTGATCATCCCCTCGTGCATCATGAAGTACTACATCCTCGACCTGTCGCCGAAGAACTCGATGGTGAAGTGGCTGGTGAGCCAGGGCCACACCGTGTTCATCGTGTCCTGGCACAACCCCGACGAGAGCGACGCGCTGCTGGGCATGGACGATTACGTGCGCAACGGCGTGCTCGACGCGTTGGACTATGTGCGCCGCGAATGTGGCCAGCCGGTGCATCTGGCCGGCTACTGTCTCGGTGGCACCTTCGCCGCCATGGCCGCGGCCGCAGTGGAGAAAGGCACCGCCAAGGTTGCGGGCAAGGGCCGGGCACTGGCGAGCTTCACGCTCATGGCCGCCGAAACCGACTTTACCGAGCCCGGCGAAATGGGCGTGCTGATCGACGAAGCGCAGGTGGAAATGCTCGAGGCGATGATGGCCGAAAAGGGTTTCCTAACCGGCCAGCAGATGGCCGCATCGTTCCAGTTCCTGCATTCGCGCGACCTGGTCTGGTCGAACCGCACGCGCACGCTGCTGTTGGGCGAACCGGCGTTCACCAATGACCTGATGGTCTGGAATGCCGACGTCACGCGCCTGCCGGCGGTGATGCACAGCCAATACCTGCGCAAGATGTACCTGGCCAATGAACTGGCCGAGGGCCGCTACGAATTCGAAGGCACGCCGCTGTCGCTGCACGACATTCGCGTGCCGGTGTTTGTGGTGGGCACGGTCAAGGATCACGTCTCGCCGTGGCGCTCGGTATTCAAGGTGCAGCGGCTGGTGGGCGGCGAAATCACCTTCGTGTTGACCAACGGCGGGCATAACGCCGGCATTGTTTCCGAACCGGGACATGCCGGGCGGCGCTACCAGATCCAGACCACCGGCGTGCATCAGCCACGGCAGACACCGGACGAATGGTTGCGGACCGCGCAGCAGCAGGAGGGCAGCTGGTGGACGGCCTGGCAAGCCTGGATGGTGAAGCACGGCTCACGTCAGCAGGTCGCGGCACGCGCCGTCCCGCACACCAAAGGCCTCGGCCCCGCGCCCGGTGAATACGTGAAAGAGCGCTACGCCGACTAGGCCGCGTTTGCCGGTTACGGTTTGATCAGCGCCAGCGTCTCGCGCGCGGCGACGGTGCCTTCGTCGGTGGGGACGACCCACACCTGGATACGGCTGTCGGCGGCGTGGATGGCCTCGATGCGTTCGCCATCGGCACGCGCGTTGAGCCCGCTATCAAGTGCCACGCCCAGGTGCGCCAGCCCGCCGCATACCTGCGCGCGCAACGCCGCATCGTGCTCGCCGATGCCGCCGCTGAAGGCCAGCACATCCAGCCCGCCCAGACTCGCCACCAGCGCACCCGACTCGCGGATGATGCGATGCGTGAACAGGTCAATGGCACGCCGGGCATCGGCGCTATCGTCGGCGCGCAGCCGGCGCATGTCGGCGGAAATGCCGGATACGCCCAGCAGCCCGCTTTGCCTGTACAGCAGCGCCTGCAAGCGATCATGGTCCCAGCCCTGCTCCAGCAGATACAGCAGCACCCCCGGATCGAGCGCGCCGGTGCGTGTGCCCATCATCAGGCCATCGAGCGCCGAAAAACCCATGGTGGTGGCCACGCTGCGTCCGTCGCGCGCGGCACACAGGCTGGCGCCATTGCCCAGATGCGCCATCAGCACCCGCCCGCGCGCTTGCGGCGAACAGGCCAGCAGTGACTCGATGACAAACTGGTATGACAGACCGTGGAAGCCATAGCGGCGCACGCCCTGCTCGGTGAGTTCACGCGGCAGCGCGAAGGTGTACTCAAGCTCGGGCAGCGTGGCGTGAAAGGCGGTATCGAAGCAGGCGATCTGCGGCAGCTGCGGAAAGGCCTTGCGAAATGCGCGGATGCCCGCAACGTTGTGCGGCTGGTGCAGCGGCGCCAGCGAATTGAGGCCGGCGAGTGCGACCAGAATTTCATCGGTGATCACCACGCTGGCACGAAATGCACGGCCACCATGCACCACGCGATGCGCCACCGCTTCAATCGACGGCAGGCCCGGCTGACTGGACAGTAAATCGCGCAGGCTCCGCAATGCCGCGTCGAACGCATCCGCGCCGGCGGCCGGCAGCGTGGTGTGCCGGGTGGTGCCGTGGCTTGTCCAGCGCAGCGCAGGCGCCCCTCCAGGTTCCAGTCCCTCAACGCTGCCCGACAGGACACACGCCCGCACCGCGCCCCGGTCGACCGGATGCAGCGAGAACTTCAGCGTGGATGAGCCAGCGTTGACCGCGAGGATGGCCATGCCGCGTGTCAGTCGTCGTTTTCCGACCACGCCTCACGCGGATGGTCGCGGCGCGCATTGAAAGCCACCAGTTGCGCGAGCAGCGCCGAGCCGACGCGGGCCATCGGGCCGTCGGCGCGGCTGGTGAGTGCGATCGGCACACGCGCGCCCAGCACCAGGCCGGATACGGTGGCGCCGGCCAGGTATTCGAGCTGCTTGGCAAGCATGTTGCCGCTTTCAAGGTCGGGCACGGCGAGGATGTCGGCATCGCCCGACACGCGCGAATTGATCTGCTTGATCTGCGCGGCGTGCAGCGAGATGGCATTGTCGAACGCCAGCGGACCATCGAGCACGCCGCCGGTGATTTGCCCGCGATCGGCCATCTTGCACAGGGCTGCCGCGTCCAGCGTCGAGGGAATGTTGGGGTTGACCGTCTCCACCGCCGAAAGAATGGCGACCTTGGGTTCCTTCACGCCCATCATGTGCGCGAAGTCGATGGCGTTCTGGATGATGTCGACTTTCTCCGGCAGCGTGGGATGGATGTTGAGCGCGGCGTCGGTGATCAGCAGCGGCTTGGGGTACAGCGGCACATCGAAGCGGAACACATGCGACATGCGCCGCTTGGTGCGCAACGCCGGCTGCGCCAGCACCGCGTGGATCAGCTCATCGGTGTGCAGGCTGCCCTTCATCAGCATTTCCACTTCGCCGCGCGCCGCCATCCCGGCCGCGTGTTCGGCCGCCGCATGGCTGTGCGGCATGGAAATAATCTCGGTGTTGCCAAGGTCGATCACCGCTTCGCGCGCGGCGTAACGAATGCGGATTTCCGGGCCGATCAGCACCGGAATGATCAGCCCGTGGCGCGCGGCATCCATCGCGCCGCTGAGCGAATCGACGTCGCAGGGATGTACCACGGCGCAGCGCACCGCCGGGATGTTGGTGCCCAGCGCCAGCAGCTCCTTGAAGCGCGCCTCGGGGTCGAATAGCTGGATCTGCGGCGCCGTTACCCGCGGCAGCCTGACCTTCTGGGTGGGTGCCAGCACGCGCGCGGTGCCGAACAGCACCCGGTCGCCCTTCTGGTTCACCACCTGGCAGTCGAGTTCGACACTCTTCTTCTCGTTGTTCTTGCTCATCACGGTAGCGGTCACCGCCAGCGTGTCGCCGATGCGCACCGGCTTGGTGAAATGCAGTTCCTGATCCAGGTAGATTGTGCCGGGGCCCGGAAACTCGGTGCCCAGCAGCGCGGAAATTAATGCGCCGCCCCACATGCCGTGCGCGATCACGCCGTGGAACAGCGTGTCGTTGGCGTAGCCGGGATCGAGGTGCGCCGGATTGGTGTCGCCGGAAACGGCGGCAAAAGCCTGGATGTCCGCCAGCGTGATGGTCCGCAGCAGCCGGGCACTCTGGCCGACGCGCAGTTCATCAAACGTGACGTTTTCGAGGCAGTTTTCGGTAAGCAGGTTGGTGTTCATGCGTCGGGTCCGTGTTGCAAGCCAGGGAGAGTTTGCGCCGCGCTGGTTACCGGTGCGCGACGCTCGTTTTGGCCGGTGGTCCGGCCGCTTATTGTTCGGGTCAAACACTCCGAGAAGCTGTATGGACACGATAGCGCTTTCGCCGGACACATGCGGCAAAAGGCGCACGACCTGTGATCTTCATCAAATAAATATTGCGCTGCACAAGGGGCGCGAGTCGCCGGTGGATGATTCGGCTCGTAAAGAGGGCCAAACTCCAGCATTGGCGCGCCTTCCAGGCCAAAAATGCCCTGAACTCCGCACCAATGCTGGAGTTTGGCACCCGGGTGCTTCTGAAGGCATGCCAGCCAAACATATTGCCGCGAAAAAATTTCCCTTCCCCGGCGAAGGCCGGGGCCCAAGTTGTAACCCGCGGAAAGGCGAAATTGGGCCAATCCAATGCACTGGATTGGCGTTCGTCGGGCGTGGAGCATGCTCCGCGAATTCCCCACCTCACCCCCGGCCTGCGCCGGGGAAGGAGACCCCTTTTTGTCGTTCTCAACCTGTTCATCCGCCGGATCAAAACTGACCCGCCGCGCCGTCTCGAAGCCGGTCGGCCCACCAGCCTTTGGTACAGTGGCAGCCATGCCTGCGCGCGGCACCAGCTGATCCGCCGCCGGCGCGCACCATTTCCCTTCTGTCGAGACCCCCATGAGCAACCTTCCCGCCTGCCCCGAATGCAAATCCACGTTTACCTACGAAGACGGCGGCCGCTACGTGTGCCCCGAGTGCGCGCACGAGTGGAGCGCGACCGCCGAGGCGGCGGCGCCGGACGGCTTGGTGGTCACGGATGCCAACGGCAACGCGCTCCACGACGGCGATGCGGTAACCGTGATCAAAGACCTGAAGGTCAAGGGCTCATCCCAAGTGGTCAAGGGCGGCACCAAGGTGAAAAACATCAAGCTGGTGGACGGCGATCACAACATCGATTGCAAGATCGATGGCATCGGTGCGATGAAGCTGAAGTCGGAGTTTGTGCGGAAGGCATAGCGGCCCGCCGCGCCGCTTTCCGCCTGACTAGCGCCTGCGCGAAAAGTAATTCTTGCGAAACAGCGGCTGCCCGTCCGCGCTGAAGTACGCCACGGTCTCGGTCATGGACTTGCCATCGGCCGCAACCGTGTAGATGCGCGTGGAGGCCGGCGCGCCGCCCTTGGCGAGCTGCATGATCAGCACCTCAGGGATCGGCATGGTGGTAGCCGACATGTCGGCCTCGAAGTTTGATTTCACCGCGGTCGCCGTGCCATCGAGCGGCGTGACGCCATCGGCCTCGAGCCGCGCGCCGGTCGGGTCGATCACTTCTACCTTGGTTGCCAGCTTGCCGGCCCCTGCGCTGGAAAAAGTGATCGTCACCGACTTGGGCCGCGCCTGCGGCGCCATCGGCAGGCGCGAGATATCGACTGACCAGGCGCCGAGCAGAGGTGTGCTGGGCGCGGGGTCGGTGGCGGCGAGGGCCTGGACGGAAATTGTGGCGGCAATGAGAGTGGCGACGAGTGACTTCATGGCGATTGTGGAGTGGGTGGAAGATTGATGGAAGGATGCATCGCAGGCAAAGGGCGTGTGCCCGAAAGCGCCGCGAATGAATGTGGCCGGCATTTCAGGCCGCACCATCATTGTTGCGAGGCGGTTCCTTGGCAGTGCAACGCTCCGGATTGGCGACGGCAAACCAACCGGCCGCGATTGCGCCCGGTATTGCCAGGTACCACGATTGACTGCCGGACAGCAGTTCACCGACGAAGCCGACTGCCCAGCCGACGGCAACGCAGAGTGCCAAGAGGATGATGCGTGGAAACGTCATTGCCTACCGGGCGCGACTTGCGCGCTGAACTGCAGGGTACGCCCGCCAAAGACTCTCGATATCACTGTGCTTTCTTCGCTGGTCGCCGAATTCGCGTTCATCGGCTTGGTTTGATAGTTTGACAAAGGGGGCGGCGTGATTTGCTCTTCGCCTGCTGCAAAACAACCCACTCCCATCACTTCGATTCCTCAGGCCTCACTCGGGTAAAGCACCATCTGTGTGCAGCGGAAGAGTGCAATCTTCTTGCCCGATTCCCGATGACTGACGACGGCATCCCAGACCTGGGTTGTCTTGCCGATATGCACCGGCTTCGCGACGCAATCGATGGTGCCTTCCTTGGCCGTACCGAGGTGGTTGGACTTCAACTCAATGGTGGTGAAGCCTCCGGCATTGGCCGGTAGGTTGACGACACATCCGTAGCCGCAGGCGGTATCGGCCAGCGCGACCACCGACGCTGCGTGAAGAAACCCGTTCGGCGCCATAAGCGCCTTCCGGACTTCCAGTTCTGCCCTGACCTCTTCCGGGCTGACCACCGTGAAAACCATGCCCAGCAGGCCCGGCAGGGTCTCGCGGCCGAGGGTGTTGAAGTGTTCGGGTGTTTTCATGGGGAGGTGGGAAGGGTTGTGGGAGTGGGTTACGGGGTCGCGCAAAAATGTGGCAGTTTGTGGAGTCTAACGACTTAGTCCACAGGCGCGCTGCCATTGGGGCGTCCGCGTGGAATGACGTGTTAGATCGGTTGCCATTCCCATTTTGCGCGAGTGCCCTTATCGATGTCATTTCAACGTTCGAGCTGCCTGTGAGGGAACTTCGGCATCAAATCTTGCCTTTCGCTTGTGCGGGCAAAAGGCAAGACTTGACCCCGATGTTGGATGTTGTGCGCAAGAAGGCACAACCAGGCGCTCAGAGTATTTGGTGATCGACTGAAGGAAAATGGATTGGCACCGAAAGCGGTGATAGGCGCGGTGATGCGAAAGCTTGCCCATATCATCTACGGTGTGATCAAGTCGGGCAGGCCATTCGACATGAAGTTGGCCTTGCTAAAACTTGACTTTAAAGACGGTAACTGACCCCGATGTTTGTGAAGAGTCGTGGGATTGGGTTCAGGTGCCGCGGACAAATGTGGCGAGTTGTGGAGTCTAACGACTTAGTCCACAGGCGCGCTGCCATCGGGGCGTCCGTGTGGAATGACGTGTTAGATCGGTTGCCATTCCCATTTTGCGCGAGTGCCCCTATCGATGTCATTTCTACGGTCGAGCTGCCTGTGAGGGAACTTCGGCATCAAATCTTGCCTTTCGCTTGTGCGGGCAAAAGGCAAGACTTGACCCCAATGTTTTGCCAACCAATGAAAGTGCAACTGGGAGCGTGTCCTGCATTGCTACATTGCAAGCCTCGATGGTTCGATGGTAGTTGTAATGAAACTCACCGCGAGCGTTTTTTTTCAACGCTTGGTAGAACGTATGACCAGCCAAAGCCAAGTAGGAATGGCAAGGCGGCAATTGTGCCCCCCCTATACACCGCCTCCCAAAGCGAATACTTGGCCTGCAAAAACCAAAAATTGGCGAAAAAGAAAAATAGAAAAATCGCTGCAAAGAGTACGATGTGTTTGGCTGGTGTGCGAATGCGTTTCGCGACCACCGTCATCGCGCAGGCGACCCCGAGGAAGGAATTCAGAAACATTTGAAACGGCGAATACTCCATAGGTTCACCTGTGCGATTGAAGAGTCAATTTTGGCGTTGAAGGCGGCTATTGTTCACCAGTGGCATTGGTCGTTTTCGCGTTCGAGAACAAATGGGGTCAGACTGAGCTAGCCTGACTTTTCCGGACACTTTTGAAGGTAGACAATACCTGAGGAGGTGTCAAATGGCGAAAGCCGAGAAGAAGAACCCGGATCGCATTCGCGTCCGGCACAGCAAGGAATTCAAGCTG
>JBGATH010000010.1:0-101007 GCA_044229235.1 Usitatibacteraceae bacterium | reverse complement strand
GAGATCGCGCTGAAAATGAGCTTTCACTTCTGGCGAAACACCGGACGGCCGGAGAAGCAGAAGTTCGTCAGCATCGAGGGCAGCTATCACGGTGAAACGCTGGGCGCACTGGCCGTGACCGATGTGGCGGTGTTTCGCGATGCCTACGGGCCACTCCTGAACAACAACCTGCGCGTGCCCTTCCCCACCCGGCCCGGCGCCCTCGAAGCGCTGGAACAGTTGCTCGCGACGCAGCACCAGGACATTGCCGCGCTGATCATCGAGCCGCTGGTGCAGGGCGCCGCCGGCATGCGCATGTACGCGCCGGGCTACGTGCAGGGCGCACGCGCGCTGTGTGACCAGTACGGCGTGCATCTGATCGCCGATGAAATCATGACTGGCTTCGGCCGCACCGGCACCATGTTCGCGTATGAACAGGCCGCCATACGGCCCGACTTCCTGTGCCTGTCCAAAGGCCTTACCGGCGGCTACCTGCCGCTGTCCTGCGTGCTGACGACAGAAGCGGTGTATGCGGCGTTTTACGACGATGAAGCCGCGCGCGGTTTCCTGCATTCGCACTCCTACACCGGCAGCGCGCTGGCCTGTCGCGCGGCGCTGGCCACGCTGGAGATCTTCGCCGACGATGACATCCTCGCCGTCAACCGCGACACGGCGCGGCGATTTGCATCGCTGTGCGCGCCGCTCTTGTCCGATCCGCGCGTCGAGAACTTCAGGCAGACCGGCATGATCTGGGCATTCGAGGTGCGCGCGACGCGGCCGCAGTTTGCGCGTGAGTTTTTTGCCGCGGCGCTGCGGCATGGAATGCTGCTGCGGCCGATCGGCAGGACGGTGTATTTCATGCCGCCCTATGTCGTCACGGATGCTGAGTTCGCTGAACTGGTCGACGCCACGCGACAGACCATCAGCGAACTGGCGGCGTGATGGCCACGGCCCGGCTGCGCATGCGGTCACCTGCACGCGCAGCGCGCGGCATTGGCTTGTGCGTGGCCACAGCCATGGCACTGTCGGCTCCCGCCCAGGATACGAACCCGACTGCCGGCCGCTTGCCGCCGGCCATCGTCGAATTCCTTGGCCGCGCCCAGGTGCCGCTGGACAGCGTTGGTGTGGTCGTCAAGGAAGCCGGCGCACCGACCACCCTGGTTTCGCATAACGCCGACAAGGCCATGAACCCGGCGTCGGTCATCAAGCTGGTGACGACCTATGCCGGGCTGGAGCTGCTCGGCCCGGCCTATTCCTGGAAGACGGAAATCCTGTTCGCGGGCGAAGTTCGCGGATCGACCCTGAACGGCGACCTGGTGCTCAAGGGTTCAGGCGACCCCAAGCTGACGGTGGAGCGCCTGGGGCAGGCGCTGAAGTCGCTGCGTGATCGCGGACTGTCGAGCATCAAGGGCGACTTGCTACTGGACCGCGGCTTCTTTGAACCGGTGGACCACGATCCCGCCAAGTTTGATGGCGAGCCGTTGAAGGCGTACAACGTGGGTCCCGATGCGCTGATGCTCAACTTCAAGACCGTGCGCTTCCAGTTCGCGCCAAGCGTGGATGGACGCACGGTGTCGATATCGCCGGACGTGAGGCCGACGCAACTTGACATCATCAACCGCATGCGCCTCAACGATGCGCCCTGCGGCGAGTGGCGCGACCGCATCGTGCTCGACGTGCAGAATGTGACCGCAACGCAGCTGCGTGTCGCCTTCACGGGAAACTATCCAAGGAGCTGCGGCGAGCGCGCCTGGAGCATTTCGCTGCTGGATCACCCGCGTTTCACCGGTGGCGTGTTCGCATCAATCTGGCGCGACCTCGGCGGTTCGTGGAATGGCGCCGTCAAGCTCTCGGCAGCGCCGGCCGATGCACGCCCCATTGCCACCATCGAGTCGCCGCCGCTGTCGGATGTGGTGCGCGATATCAACAAGTTTTCCAACAACGTCATGGCGCGCCAGTTGTTCCTGACGCTGTCGGGCGAGCTGGCCAAGGAGCCGGCCAGTGTCGCGCGTTCCACCCAGATCATTCGCGAGTGGCTGGCGAAGAAGGGTATTCCCGCGCCGGAACTGGTGCTCGAGAACGGCTCCGGACTGTCGCGCAATGAGCGCATCAGCGCCGGCACCCTGGCGGCGCTGCTCGACGCGGCATGGAAATCGAGCGTGATGCCCGAGTTCATGTCTTCGCTTTCCCTGGCCGGCGTGGATGGCACCCTGCGGCGGCGCAATCGCAATGACTCGGTGGCCGGCCAGGCGCACCTCAAGACCGGAACGCTGACTGAAGCCAAGGCGGTGGCCGGCTACCTGCTCGACCAGAATGGCCGCCGGTGGGTGATGGTGATGATGGTCAATCACGCCAACGCCAATTCTGTGCAGGCTGCACAGGATGCGCTGCTCAACTGGGTGTACACGCAACCATCGGTGGTGGTGACCCCGTTGCGCCTGTCCGGTTCGCCAGGCGTGCAGGGCAAAAAAAACCCGCCGCAGGTCGCCCCGGGCGGGTGAAGGGTCGCGTGCTGGTTCGGCGCGCGACCGTTGGGATCGATATGGCTACAAATGCAAGCGCGTCACGCTCGCTGGACTCGCGGGAGAGGGGCGGTCTGCCGTACGTTCGGCCACGGGTGGCATTCCCGGCGGCGCGCGGCGATCGCGCAGATCGCCGCACAGCACCACCGGCCGGCTGTCGAGTTCGAATGCACACGACAACGTAATGATCTGGTCCGCGCTTTCGGATGCCGTGTCGGCAGCGGGCGGCATGGCGATTTGCATGCGCTGCGGCGCGTCGAGGGCCCCCTGCAGCAACTCGCGCAAGCGCGCGGTGGCGGAGTCGTTACCGGCGCCCGTGAACCCGTTTGCCTGACCGAGGCTGGTTTCGATCATATCGAGGACCAGTCGAGCTGCGTTGCCCGATTTATCTGACTCGCCCGGCTCCACGGCTTCGCTGGTGGCGAGGTAAATGCGCAACACATTGGTGAGCGCGCGGAACTCTGCCGTAGCGTGCGCGAACGAGGCACCGCGCTGCAGATCGAGGATGGCAAGGCTTAACGCACTCACATAGACATCCAGATTCTCGCTGCCGCTGTTCGATCGCACGCCGATGCGGCCGCGCAACGGGCCGCCTTCCTGCAGGCCGCCGAACATGCCCGCACAAAGTGATGCCGGCACGGCGGCCAGACCCGGGCGCGCAAAGTAATAGCCCTGGACGAAGTCGGCGCCGACCTCCAACGCGGTGAGTGCTTCGTCGCGCGTTTCGATGCCTTCAACAATCACTTTCGAGCCGCATTCGTGAATCAGCTTGACCAGATTTGCCAGCACCAGGCGCGCATGCGTTTCGCGCACGGCCGAGGCCGTTACGCTGCGGTCGATCTTGACGTAGTCAGGATGCAGGCGCCAGAGCCGGTCAAAGTTGGAGTAACCGATGCCGAAGTCATCGATGGCAATGCGACAGCCGAGCTTGCGGTAGAGTCGCGCAGCGTCGACCAGTTTGGCCTCGTCGGAAGTGCCGGTCTCGAGGATTTCAACCACCACCTGCTGCGGACTGATGCCGTAGAAATCGATCATTTCCCGGAACACCAGTGGGTGATGCGGGTCTTCGATGGCTGCAGCCGGGTAAGCGTTGAGAAACAACAGCGCATCCGCGTCCGCCAGGTTGCGAAAGTTGCGCAGGTGCAGCGCGCGACACAACCAGTCGAGGAACAACTCTTCCTGATGGCCTGCCGAGAGCGCAAATACCGACTCCGGGTTTACCCGCTGGCTGGCTGAGTTCGTCGCCTGCAGCAGGCCCTCGTAGGCAACGCAGCGTTGCTGTGCCACATCGAAAATGGGCTGGAAATGCGATCCGAGCCGCAGTCCGTTGAAGGCACAGGATTCCCAGCCGTCGCCCAGCGGCAATCCGGCGAAAATGCGATCAAACCCGGCGTGCAGCGTGGCGCGCGCGCCGATCTGGGCGTCGCTGGAAGTAAGCTTTCGAACCGTTGCCCGCATGAGAATCCCGCGAAATCGATAATGAAGCGGATTCTGATGTAGTCAAACTACAAAAGAATTTCCTGACCGATGGATCAAGTTACGCCTGTAATGGCCCGCATCACGCAGGCCGGTATTCGCGCCGTTTTCTGGCTCAGCGGGATGCAGGTCGGTTGTCGGCAAGCGTTTACAGTTCAGGTCAAGAACGACTGTAAGCGCACGCACTCACTTGATTGCCGCGGGCGTTTTTGCCAATTCGAAACGATTGTGTCTTGCGCGCCTAGCTGCCGGACCGGATGATTGCCTGCGCCAGCGCTTCGGCCAGTTCGCGCTGCCTGTAGGGCTTTTTCAACACCGCCGTCACGCCGGCCTGTTGCGCGCGCAGCTCAAAGCCGGGGCCCCCGTAGCCGGTGATGATCAGCAGCGGAATATCGGCACGCACTTCACGAATGCGGGTGGCAAGTTGCGTGCCGGTCATGCCGGGCATCACTTCATCCGACAGCACCGCGTCGAATCCATCCGGGTCTTGCTGGAAAGCTTCCAAAGCCGCCTCGCTGGTGGTGTAGCGCGCCACCTGGTAACCGAGGCCGACCAGCAATTCTTCGGCCAGATCCAGCAGCGCCGGCTCGTCGTCCACCAACAGGATGCGTTCGTCACGACCTCGGGGAACGTCGGCTACCATCCGGACCGCACCCGGCTGCGCGCCAGCCAGCGGCAGGTAAACCGAAAACGCGGTGCCCTGGCCAACGGCCGTATCGACGTCAATTCCGCCGGAATGCGACTTGGCGACCGACAGGGCCAGCGACAGGCCTAGCCCGGTACCGCGGCCGAGGGCTTTGGTCGTGTAGAAGGGCTCGAACATGCGCTGGCGGGTCATTTCGTCAATGCCTGTTCCGCTGTCGCGAACGCGAACGACGGCGTACTCGCCCGCGGGCAGCTGGCCCTGCAGCACGGTGTGTGCAGCGTCGAAAACCACGCGCTCGAGCCTGAAGGCCAGCACACCACCGCCGGGCATGGCCTGCAGCCCGTTGGTGGCAAGGTTCATGAACAGCTGGTGCAGCTCGGTCGGGTTGCCCTCCACCGCCACGCTTTCCGCGATCGATACATCAAATTCAATCGCGTGCGGATTGGACGCACGGATCAGCATCACCACTTCATCGATCACGTCCTTGAGGCGCACGTTCACCCGTTGTACCGGGGACTTGCGGCTGAAGGTGAGGATCTGCCCGACCAGCGTGCGGCCCCGATCCCCGGCCTTCATGATGGTATCGAGGTAGCGCGCCAGCTTCGGGTCGCCGCCGGCACGTTGCTGTGCGAGTTCACCATAGCCCAGGATCGAGGCGAGGATGTTGTTGAAGTCATGGGCGATACCGCCGGCCAGTTGGCCGATGGCTTCCATTTTTTGTGCCTGGTGAAGTTCGGCCTCAAGCTGTTTGCGCACCTGCTCATTGTGGTGCTGCTCGGTGATGTCCTCGACGAATCCGATGATGCGGCGCCCCCGCGACCGGCCCAGCGACAGCGGCGACGCCGGCGCTTCCACCGCATACGCGCGCACGCCGGCCAGCATCCAGCTGTCGTCACCGCGGCGGACGCGGTACTCCAGCGTGACCGCGTGCTGTTCACCGCGCACCATGCGGCGGCGCACCTTGAGCAGGTTCTCGCGGTCATCGGGGTGGATGCGCGCAGTCCACAGGCGGGTGGTATTGATTGCGCTGCCCGGCAAGCCCATCACCTTCATCGTGTCGCCCGCCCACACCACGCGGCCACTGACCGCATCGATTTCAAAAACCAGATTGCCGCTGGCTTCTATCGCCGCCTCGAACCGCCGGCGCCACGACTCGCTGTCGGCCAGCGCATCGCGACGCTCCGTCATCAAGGCGGCCCCGAGCAGCACCATGATGCTCACCAGGCCCAGATAGAGTTGCAAACCCAGCAGGACGGATCGCGGATCAGAATTCGCGGCCACGAAGGGGCCGAGGCCATTCGTCGTTTTCCAGATGGCAAGCGCAGCATAGCTGGCAAGCGCCAGCGACGCGCCCCGCAGTCCGAAGCGCAGCGCCGCCCAGACCAGCAGGGGAATCGTCAAGTGCTGGTATTGCGGCACCCAGCCGCGCGCATCCGGCGCCAGGCTGAACACCCAGTTTGCCACGGCGATCAGTGCGGCAAACAACAGCACCGCTTCCAGCGACCGCCCCGAAAGCATGGCGCCGACGTGTCGCCGGCTCTCGCGTGACCACGCCAGCACCAGCGGCCCGACGCAGAGGATGCCGAGCATGTCGGCCACAAACAACGCACCGAACAGCACCTGGTAAGGCTCGCCGTCGGAGAGGGTCTTATCGTTGGCGCCAATCAGCGAAATCACCAGCGTCACGGCAGTCGACACCAGCGTGAAGGCAATGATGCCGCGTACCGTATCGAGCCGCGCCGGCAGGTGCAGGTAGCGACGCATCAGCCACGCCGCCACCGCCGGCTGGATGGCGTTCATGCCGACGAACCCATCGAGGTGAAGCGCGTAGCCGGCCAATTGACCGCCCACGACATTGGCGACCAGGATCATGCACACATAGGCCGGCCACTGGCGATAACTCACGCGCAGCAACACTGCCAGCGCCAACCCGTCGGCAGGCCATACGCAGGCCGCGAGGCCGGCGCGAATCGGCAGCGAGACAGCGAAGTGAAACAGCGCCACATAGACCGCGCCGAACACCAGTACCCACAGCGCCTGCTGCCAGGCTGGCCGTGCCGGGTCTTCCGCAAGCGCAGGTGGCTGGGCGGGTCCGGTCATGGGCAGTTACCGCGTGTCCGCATTGTCTCGGCAAAAATCACTATTGTTAAATCTTCTGGCTATTGTATGCTTGGCGCATAACAAAATTGTTGGGACGCCTCATCATGACGCACGTAGTCGCCGTTGACGATGATGCATCGGTTCGCGAGCTGATTTCCGAGTATTTGACGGAGAACGGCTTGCGCGTTTCGACGGCGGCCAACGGTGCCGAACTGAGCCGGTTGATGGCGGCGGGCGAGGTCGACCTGGTGCTGCTCGACGTGAAGCTGCCGGGTGAAGACGGCTTCACGCTTGCGCGCAACCTGCGCCAGACCTCCAAGGTGCCGATCATCATGCTCACCGGCCAGGGACATGAAGTCGACCGCGTGCTGGGCCTGGAACTTGGCGCAGACGATTACCTGGTCAAGCCGTTCAGTCCACGCGAATTGCTCGCGCGCATCAAAGCCGTGCTGCGACGCTACGCCCCGGCCGACCCGGAAAATGTCTCGCGGCGTGAATCGGAAGTTCGCAGCTACCGCTTTGCCGCCTGGGAGCTGTCCACAGGCACCCGCAGATTGACCGCGCCGACCGGCACGCGCGTGGAATTGACCAACGGCGAGTTTGCGCTGCTGGTGACATTCCTGAAGGCACCCCGCCGCGTGCTGTCGCGCGACCAGCTGCTTGAAGGCAGCCGCCTGCATGACGATATTTATGATCGATCCATCGACGTGCAGATCCTGCGGCTGCGGCGCAAGATCGAAGATGACCCGAACACACCAAAACTAATCCGCACCGAGCGCGGCGCCGGCTACTTCCTCGATGCCGATGTGACCGTGGCCTGACGCGTTCTGCGGCGCGGCACCAGGTCGCGCGAATCGCGTTTTCCCAGCGACAACCCCCGGTTCCGACCGTTTGGTCGATGATCGACCGGACATTGCCGTCGCCCGACACTATAATCAGGATTCGGCTGCTTCAATTTTAAACTCCGCCAAACATAGTCCCGGTTCGACGATGTCCTTTCCCGGCGCGCTACTTTCCCTCGACTGGGCTTTTCTGGTCGCAGCGGCGTGGCTGTTGCTCGGTGTATGTGGCCTGGTCTTCCTCAAAGACTTCCGGATTGTCGCGCGCGTGCTGTTCCCGCTGTCGAGCCTCGTCAGCGTCGCATTGACCGGATTGGGGTTGACGGCCGTTGTTCAAACCCCGCAGGTTGCGATTCTTCCGCTTGGACTGCCGGACCTGCCGTTTCATTTCCGGCTGGACGCGCTGGCCGCGTTTTTTCTGACGCTGCTGGGCCTCGCCAGCGCCGGCATTTCGATTTTTGCCGCCGGCTATTTTCGCCGCGCCGAGGGCGCGCCACCGGGGCAACTGTGCCTGCAATACCACGTGTTCCTCGCCAGCATGCTGCTGGTGATGCTGGCCGATGACGCCTACGCATTCATGGTCATGTGGGAAACGATGGCGCTGTCTTCTTTCTTCCTCGTTACCACCAACCACCGCATTCCGGAAATTCGTCGCGCCGGATTCCTCTATCTGTTGGTCGCGCACATCGGCGCCATCGCCATACTGCTGTGCTTCGGCGTTCTGCAGGCCAATACCGGCGACTACACCTTCGCCAGCATGCGCGCGCAGACCCTGACGCCGTTCTGGGCGTCGGCCGCATTCCTGCTGGCGCTGTTCGGCTTCGGCGCCAAGGCGGGCATCCTGCCATTGCACATCTGGTTGCCGGAGGCGCATCCGGCTGCCCCGTCGCCGGTGTCGGCGCTGATGAGCGGTGTCATGTTGAAGACTGCGATCTACGGACTGCTGCGCGTCAGCCTGGACCTGCTGCCATCGCCGATCTGGTGGTGGGGTGTGGTTGCCCTGTCGCTGGGCTTGTTGACCGCCATGTTCGGTGCCGTGTTCGCGGCAGTCCAGACCGACATGAAGCGCCTGCTGGCCTATTCCTCCATCGAGAACATCGGCCTGCTCGTCATTGCCCTCGGGCTTACGCTCATATTCGCGACGTACAAAATGCCGGCGTTGGCTGCGCTGGCGCTGATCGCGATGCTCTACCACTGCCTCAATCATGCAATGTTCAAGAGCCTGCTGTTCCTCGGCACCGGCGCGGTGTTGCACGCCACGGGCGAGCGCAGTCTGGGCAAGTTGGGGGGGCTGATGCGCACCATGCCCTGGGTGGCCTGGGCCATGCTGATCGGCAGCATCGCCAGCGCCGGCCTGCCGCCGCTCAACGGCTTCGTTTCCGAATGGTTGCTGCTGCAAAGCCTGCTGTTCACCACCACCATTCCCAGTCCCTACTTGAGCATGCTGGTGCCCATCTTCGCGGCGGGCGTGGTGCTGGTGGCCGCGCTGGCGGGCTACGTGATGGTGAAGTTTTTCGGCATCATTTTTCTCGGCCAGCCGCGCGACGACAAACTCGCGCAGGCACATGACGCCGGGCCGCTGGAGCGAATCGGCCTGTTATGGCTCGCGTCAGGTTGCGTGCTGCTGGGCGTGTTTCCGGTGACCGTCATCGAGGTGATCGACCCGATCGCCGCCCAGCTGCTCGGCCAGAGCCTGTCGCAAACCGGCCGCATCGGCAACTGGCTGCTGCTCGCACCGGTTTCACCGCAGCGCGCCTCCTACAGTCCGCTCATCTTCCTGCTGGTCACCACGCTGGTCGTGGTGCTAACCATCGTGCTGGTCCATCGGCTGTATCACGCGCGGGTGCGGCGTGCCGGCGCGTGGGATTGCGGCTACCCGCTGCAAACCGCGCGCATGCAGGATTCGGCGGAGGGCTTTGGCCAGCCAATCCGGCAAATCTTCGAGCCATTTTTTCGCTTGACCCGGCACCTGCCGACGCCGTTCGACGCCGCGCCGCGCTATCAGGTCACCGTTGAAGATCCACTCTGGCAATGGGTCTATCTTCGCATCGCATCGCTAACCGAAAGGATTTCGCGGCAAATCGGCAGGCTGCAGCAGGGACGCATTTCGATCTACCTGCTGTACAGCTTCATTACGCTCGTGGCGCTTCTGTTCTTCACCCAGACCTGACAGCAAACAACAAATGAACCTCGAAGGCATACTTGCCCAACTGACCGAAATGCTGGTCGCCCTGGTGGCCGCGCCGCTGCTGATGGGCTGGGTGAACATGTGCCGCGCCTGGATGCAGAACCGGCGAGCGCCACCGCTGTGGCAACCGTTTCTGCTGTTGAACAAGCTGTTCCACAAGGAATCGGTGATCGCCGTCAACGCCAGTCCGATCTTCCGCATCACGCCCTACATCGTGTTTGGCTGCATGCTGCTGGCCTGCGCCATCATCCCGACGATTTCAACCAACCTGCCACTGGCTCCCGCGGCCGATGCGATTGCGCTGGTGGGCCTGTTCGGTCTGGCGCGGCTGTTCATCTCGCTCGCGGCCATGGATATCGGCACCGCATTCGGCTCCCTCGGCGCGCGCCGCGAAATGCTGTTTGGTTTCCTCGCCGAGCCCGCGCTGTTGATGGTGCTGTTCACCGTGTCGCTGATCGCGAGTTCGACCTCGCTGGCCACCATCGTCGGCTACCTCGGCGGCATCGAATTGACCATCCTGCCGAGCATGGCTTTTGCCGGCGTCGCCTTCACCATGGTGTCGCTGGCCGAAAACGCGCGGGTGCCGGTCGATAACCCCGCCACGCACCTCGAGCTGACCATGATTCACGAGGCACTGATCCTGGAATATTCAGGCCGCCACCTCGCGCTGATCGAGTGGGCAACGGCGCTGAAGCTGTTCGCTTATTCCTGCGCGGGGGTGTCGCTGTTCATTCCATGGGGTGTGGCCTCGGCCAGCGATCATCTGGCGCTGCTGTTCGCGCTGCCGGTGCTCACGCTGAAGCTGGCGGCGGGAGGATTCGCGATGGCGCTGATCGAGACCGTTTCAGCCAAGATGCGCATTTTCCGTGTCCCGGAATTCCTCGCAACAGCATTCCTGCTGGGAGTGCTCGCGCTGCTGGTCCATTTGCTGCTGGGGGCCTGAGATGAGCACCCTGACCGGCCAGATCGTCAACCTGTTCGCCGCCATCCTGCTGCTGATCGCGTTTGCCATGCTTTCGCAGCGGCGCATCCTGTCGTTGATCAACCTGTTCGCCTTCCAGGGGCTGGCCCTGGTCGGCTCGACCCTGACGGTGGCGATTGCCACCGGACAGAAGCATCTGCTGTATTCGGCCGCCATCACCTTTGTTCTCAAGGTGCTGGTGCTGCCTTACATCCTGCATCGCCTGATCCGCCGCCTGAACGTGAAGTGGGATGTGGAAACACTGATCAACATCCCGACGCTGATGCTGGTGGGAATCGGCCTGGTCATCTTCGCCTTCAACCTCGCGCTGCCGATCTCGCAGTTTTCGACTTCGGTGGCGCGCGGCACGCTGGGCATTGCCTTGGCCTGCGTGCTGCTGTCGTTTTTGATGATGATCACCCGTTCCAAGGCGGTGCCGCAGGTGATTGGCTTCCTCGCGATGGAAAACGGCTTGTTTTTTGCCGCCACCAGCGCCACCTACGGCATGCCGATGGTGGTCGAACTCGGCATCGCCCTCGACGTGCTGATCGGTATGGTCATACTCGGTGTTTTCATGTTCCAGATCCGCGAGCAGTTCGATTCGCTCGACATCCATCATCTCGAAAACCTGAAAGAAGATTGATGGACGCACTCGCACCGCTCGCACTGCTGTTCGTTTGCCCTGTGGTCGGCAGCGTGGTGCTGGCAGTGGCCGGCGCAAGCAATCGCGCGCCCGAAATCAATGTCGCTTTCAGCTTCGCCACATTCGTCGCGGCGGTCTGGCTGACCACCGAAATCATCTCCGGCGGCTCCGTGCTGCTGCTCGACCAGCAGTTCTTCGTCGATCCGCTCAACGTGTTCCTGGTGGCGCTGACCGCGTTTGTCGGGCTGACCACCTCGCTGTTTTCGCGGCCGTACATGCGCGTCGAGCGCGACCACGGCCGCATGACGCCGGGTCGCATGCGGCTCTATCACAGCATGTACCAGGCGTTCAATTTCACCATGCTGGTGGCGCTCACCACCAACAATCTCGGCATCCTCTGGGTTGCCATGGAGGCCGCAACGCTGGCCACGGTGTTGCTGGTGTCGGTGTATCGCACGGCGGCCAGCCTCGAGGCCGCGTGGAAGTATTTCATACTCTGCGGTGTCGGTATTGCCCAGGCGCTGTTCGGCACCATCCTGCTGTATTTCGCTGCCGAGCGGGTACTGGGCGCCGAGGGCAATGCGTTGTTATGGACGCATCTCAATGTCGTCAAGGGACAGCTGGAACCGGCCATTCTTTCGCTGGCGTTTGTGTTCCTGCTGGTCGGTTACGGCACCAAGGTCGGGCTGGTGCCGCTGCACAACTGGCTGCCGGACGCGCACGCAGAGGGCCCGACGCCGATTTCCGCGGTGCTCAGCGGCCTGTTGCTGAACGTCGCGCTGTACTGCCTCATCCGTGTGAAGGTGCTTACCGATGGCGCGCTGGGCAATCACTTCGCCGGCAACATGATGATGGCCTTCGGCCTGCTGTCGGTGGTGGTCGCGGCCTTCTTCCTGTCGCGGCAAAAAGACGTCAAGCGCATGTTTGCGTACTCCTCGATCGAGCACATGGGCCTCATGACGTTCGCCTTCGGCATGGGCGGGCCGATCGCCAATTTCGCCGGGCTCCTGCACATGACGGTGCACTCGCTGATCAAGTCGGCCATCTTCTTCGCCGTCGGTCACGCCACGCAAAAGGCCGGCACGCAAATAATGGACGACATCCGTGGCCTGATGAAGCAGAGCCCGACCATCGGCTGGGGCCTGATGCTGGGGACGCTGGCCATCCTCGGCATGCCGCCCTTCGGCGTATTCGCCAGCGAATTCCTGATTCTGACCACTGCCATGCGTGACCACCCCTGGGCGACGCCGTTCCTGCTGATTTCGCTGGGCGTCGCTTTTGCGGCGGTGTTCGGCCGCGTGCAGCCGATGGTATTCGGCGACTCAAGCGTGAAGCCGCTGGCGCATCAGCCGGCATTGCTGCCCGTATTCGTGCATCTGGGCCTGGGCTTGATGCTGGGTCTGTACATTCCCCCTTATCTCGCCCGCTGGTACGAGCAGGCGGCGAAGCTGATCGGCTGAGACCAAGGACCATAGCCATGCGCATTCCCGGACTTTCCCTGCAATTCCAGCGCCTGCCCGGTGCCGCCCCGGTCGCGCTGGCGAGCGTCGATCGCGAGGAGTGGAACGAGGCGGCGCGCGTCGTCCACGAAGCGGATCGCAAGCTTCTGGCGCTCTGGGGCACCGACAATCGCGATCGCGATGACACCTTTGTCGTCTACGCCGCCTATGCCGTCGAGCAGGGCCTGGCGGTGGTGGCGCTGTCCGTGCCGGATTCTGCGGCGCAGGGCGCACCTACCTATCCGGGCCTGGCGGGTTTGTTTCCGGTCGCGGTGCGCATGCAGCGGGCGCTGTTCGACCTGCTGGGACTGCGCGCGGAGAGCGATGCCGACCAGCGACCATGGCTGCGCCACGGCGCCTGGCCGGAAAACATGTTTCCGTTGCGGCGCGATTTCGACGTTAACCAAGTCTTGGACAATCCGCAGCAGCACTACGATTTCGTCCGCGTCGAGGGCGAGGGTGTGCACGAGATTCCGGTTGGCCCCATCCACGCCGGCATCATCGAACCGGGCCACTTTCGCTTTTCCATCGTTGGCGAGAAGGTATTGCGGCTCGAACAGCGGCTGGGATACACGCACAAGGGTGTCGACAAGCGCTTTGAGTCATTTGCGGTCGCCGATGGTGGCCGCCTGGCGGGACGCGTTTCCGGCGATTCAACGGTCGCCTATGCCTGGGCGTACGCGCAGGCGGCCGAGTCGCTGTTGGCGATCACGCCCCCCGCACGTGCCTGCTGGCTGCGCGCGTTGATGCTGGAGCGCGAGCGAGTCGCCAATCACCTTGGCGATCTTGGCGCGCTGGGCAATGACGCTGCGTTCGCGTTCGGGCTCTCGCAGTTTTCGCGCCTCAAGGAGGATTGGCTGCGCTGGGCCGGCAGCGCCTTTGGCCACCGATTCATGATGGATCGCATCGTGCCGGGTGGCGTCAGCCACGATTTGTCCGCGGAAGATGCCGAGCGGCTGGCGCGGCTGGCCTACGACGTGGAAAACGAATTGCTGGAACTGCGCCACATCTACTACGAACATGCCGGGCTGCAGGACCGCTTCATCACCGCCGGGCGCGTCACGCAGCAACTGGCGAATCGCCTGGGTATGACCGGGCTTGCCGCGCGCGCCAGCGGGCAGGACCGGGACTTGCGCGTGTTGCATCCTGCCTCGCCCTACGACGAACTGGCCGTCAAGGGCGCGTGCCGCCGCAACGGCGATGCCGCGGCGCGAGTAGCGGTGCGCTTCGACGAGGTGTTTGAGTCGCTGCGCCTGATCCGCACCATCCTGCACCGGCTGCCCGCAGGGGAACTGCGTGTGGCGCTGCCGGCGGCCCGGACCGGTGCGATGGGATTCGGCTGGGTGGAAGGCTGGCGCGGGGAAATACTGGTGGCGCTGGAAGCCGGTGACGGCGGCATGATTCGCCGCGGCCATGCGCATGATCCGTCGTGGCAAAACTGGCCGTTGCTGGAACACGCGGTCATGGACAACATCGTTCCTGATTTCCCGCTGATCAACAAGTCGTTCAACCTGAGTTACAGCGGGCACGATTCATGATTCCTGTTTTGCTCAAGATTCTCAATACCGGCATCGTCTCCGAGCCCGCCCCGGGGGCACGCGAGAATTTGCGGGTGCCCGAGGCACAGGCCGCGCAGATTCACGATGAAATCCTCGGCAAGCTCGGCCGCGCGCTGGCCATACGCCAGGTCGATGCCGGCTCGTGCAATGGCTGCGAGCTGGAAATCCACGCGCTCAACAATCCCTACTACAACATCGAAGGCATGGGCATCAGGTTCGTCGCCAGCCCGCGCCATGCCGACATGCTGCTGGTGACCGGCCCGGTCTCGCGCAACATGGAGCGGGCACTGAAGATCGCCTACGAAGCAACGCCGGGGCCCAAGCTGGTGGTGGCGATCGGCGAGTGCGGCTGCAATGGCGGCGTGTTTGGCGAAAGCTATGCCAGCTGCGGCCGAGTGTCGAACGTGATCCCGGTCGATGTCGAAGTGCCCGGTTGTCCGCCTGCGCCGCTGGCCATTTTGCAGGGCATCCTCACCGCGGTGGCGACGCACGGGGACAAGGGCTCACGCTAGCCGGGCTGTGGCGTTAGCGCCAATCGCGTTGCTGCGCAAAATACGCCGCCAGGAAATCGACGAAGGTTCGTACCTTTGCGGACAAGTGGCGGCGGCTTGGATACACCGCGTAGATGGGCGAGGGCTCGGGCAGCCAGCTCTTCAGTATCGGCACCAGTTTGCCGGACTCGATGAAGCTGTTGACGATGAAATCAGGCTCAAAGGCGATACCCACACCGGCAGCGGCCACCGCCGCCATCAATTCACCATTGTTGCCGTGCACGCTGCCGGCGATACGCACTTTCACCTCTTCTCCCGTGCCATGCACTTTTCCCTTGGTGTGCTCGCGAAAAGCCCACTGGTGTTTTACCGGCGCGTATTCATAGGTCAGGCAGTTGTGATGGACCAGGTCGCCCGGGTTGCGCGGCGTACCGTGCGCCTTCAGGTAGGCAGGCGAGGCGCAAGTGGTGAGCTGCATCTGGCCGATCTTGCGGGCGATGAGATTGGTGTTGCCCAGGTCACCGATGCGCACTGCCAGGTCGAGCCCCTCTTCCACCAGGTCGACAAAGCGATCCGAGACAGAGATGTCGAACAGCACCTCGGGATGCACGGCCTGAAACGCGCCTACGGCCGGCGCGACATGCCGCGCACCGAAATTGACCGAACAGGTGAGGCGAATGGTGCCCTTGGGCTTGGCGGTACTGCTGCCCGCGACCGCTTCGACTTCCTCCAGATCGGCCAGTAACTGCAAGACGCGCTCGAAATACGCCTGGCCGCTTTCGGTGAGCGAAATGCGCCGCGTGGTGCGGTTAAGCAACCGCGTGTCCAGGTGCGACTCGAGATCCGCAACATGCCGCGACACGGCCGACGTCGACAGGTCCATGCGCTCCGCCGCGCGCGCAAAGCTGCCGCACTCCACGACCTTCACGAAAACATTCATTGCGAGAAAGCGGTCGAGAGCCATGGATGAATTATTGCGTATTTCGGGACAATTAATTGCTATTTGAGCTCTTTATCCCGATTGAAGCAACCACCAGAATTCGTCTCACCAGCTCGCGCTGTTCAAGCAAACACCTCACCAACCTTTTTCTGGAGATTCTCATGATCGACAACCGTACCGCTCCCTACGCCGCCACGCTGTTGCGCGTGTCCCTCGGCGTCATGTTCATCGCCCACGCGCTACTCAAGTACGTGGTTTTCACGCTGCCGGGTACCGTGCAGTTCTTTGAGTCGCTGGGCCTGCCTGGTCCGCTGGCTTACGTCACATTCATCGCGGAACTGGTCGGCGGCCTGCTCATCCTCGGCGGTGTATACGCCCGCTGGGTGGCGCTGGCCCTCGTGCCGGTGCTGATTGGCGCCACCTGGGCGCATGCCGGCAACGGCTGGACTTTCTCGGCGCCGAACGGCGGCTGGGAATACCCTGCATTCCTGACGATCGCGGCACTGGTGACCGCGCTGCTGGGCGACGGCAAGCTCGCTCTTGTCTCCAGCCGCAACGCCGCCAACTGATCACTTGACCCTCTTACGCCAAAAGGAAACACCATGAAACTGTATTTCTCCCCGGGCGCCTGCTCACTCTCCCCGCGCATCGCCCTCACCGAAGCCGGCCTGCCGTTCGACACGCAGCGGGTCGATACCAAGACCAAGGAAATGATCGGGGGTGGCAATTTCCTGGCCATCAACGGCAAGGGCTACGTACCGGCATTGCAACTGGACAACGGCGAAGTGCTGACCGAAGGCCCGGCCATCGTCCAGTACATCGCCGACCAGAAGCCCGAGTCCGGACTGGCCCCGGCAGCCGGTACGCTGGCGCGTTATCGCCTGCAGGAAATGCTCAACTTCATCACCTCCGAAATCCACAAGGGGTTCAGCCCGCTGTTCGACCCCGCACTTTCGGCTGACGTGAAAGAAGGCTTCAAGGCCAAGCTGGGCAAGCGCTTCGACTGGCTCTCGTCTCAACTCGAGGGCAAGCAATACTTGATGGGCGATCAGTTCACCGTTGCCGACGGCTATCTGTTCACCACGCTCAACTGGGGACAGTGGGTCGGTATCGACCTGGCCAAGTGGCCGGTGCTGGCTGCGTACCAGGCACGCGTGGCAGTACGCCCGGCGGTGCAAGCCGCGCTCAAGGCGGAAGGCCTCATCAAGTAATCCAGCCCGTTTCCCCGGCCGGCGCATGCAAGCGGGCCGGGGAAGTTTCCACAGGCGTTGACGATCACCGGTCGTCACGCTGTCATTGCAACAACGAATGCGAATTGAAAGACCATCATGAGAACGCTACCCACCTTGTTCCTGTCGCACGGCTCACCGATGCACGCCATCCAGGCCGGCAAGGCGGGAGAGGTCTGGGCTGCACTGGCGGCGGCTTTACCCGCGCCCAAGGCGGTCCTCATGGTCACGGCGCATTGGGAAACCAACCTGCCGATGCTGTCGGGCAACGCCAGGCCTTCGATGATTTACGACTTTGGCGGATTCCCCGACGCGCTCTACAAGATTCAATATGCCGCGCCGGGCGAACCCGGCGTGGCGGCACGCGCGCAGTCGCTGCTCAAGGATGCCGGCTTCACAGCAGGCGTCGATGGCTGTCGCGGCTTCGATCACGGCACCTGGGTGCCGTCGCTGAAAATGTATCCGGACGCGGACGTGCCCATCGTGCAACTGTCGGTACAGACCGCGCTGAATCCGCGCCATCATTTCGAGGTGGGGCGTGCGCTTGCGCCCTTGACCAGGGAAGGCATTCTGATTGTCGGTTCGGGACATCTCACCCACAACCTGCGCGACTGGATGATGTCGCGCGGCCAGGTCGCGCACGCGCCCTATGCCGTGAATTTCCAGGAATGGGTTTACCGGCACCTCGCCGCGCACGACGTCGATGCGCTGACGCACTATCGTGATCAGGCCCCGGATGCGGCGCGCGCGCACCCGACCGAGGAACACTTCCTGCCGCTGTTCGTGGCGCTGGGTGCAGCCGGTGAAGACGCGAAGGTCGAACGCGTGTTCGATGGCTTCGAAGGCAGCGCGCTGGCGATGGATGCATACCGCTTCGGCGCGTAGCGAAGCGGTGCAGCAAATCAGCCGGGGCCGCTACCTGGTCGGCCCGCCGAGCGACTTGAGGTACGCAATGATATCGGCGCGCACGTCGGCCTCCATCACGTAAAAGCCCATCTTCTGGCCGGGCACCAGGTTTTCGGGAAAGGCGATCCAGGCATCGAGGTTCTTCTCGTCCCAGACGAGGTTGACCTTGGCAAAGCCGGGAGAATAGTCATATCCGGCCATGCTGCCGGCCTTGCGGCCGTACACGCCCTTGTGGCTCGGCCCGATGCCGTTGGCCGTCAGCGAGTGGCAGATGCTGCAAGTGGTTTCGTATGACTTCTTGCCGCGCACGGCGTCGGCCTGGGCGGACGCCGGCGAGGGCACCAGGCCGGCGATGACCAGCATGAGCGCGACAGCAGGCCCCGCAAGGCGTCTTTGAGGGCTCGCGCGCGGGCCCGAATGATCCCCGTGGGACGCCAGTGCCGGGGTTTGCCAAGCCGATGCTGCGCTTGCGACCTGTTTCACAGGCGCACCGCCGTTTCCAGCGCCAGTTCAATCATTTCCCCGAAGCTGGTCTGGCGTGCCTCCGCACTCATGTGCTGGTGCGTGCGAATCTGATCGGAGACGGTGAGGATGCCCAGCGCCCGCGCACCATACTCGGCGGCGAGGCCGTAAATGCCGGCCAGTTCCATTTCCACCGCCAGCACCTGCATCTTCTCCAGCTTGTCGAACAATTCCGGCTGTGGCGTGTAGAACAGATCCGCCGAGAAAACGTTGCCGACCCGCACCGGCTTGGCCTGTTCGGCCGCCACATCAGCGGCGGTACGCAGCAGGTGGTAATCGGCGATGGCGGCATAGTCGTGGTCCATCAAGCGCAGTCGATTCACCTTGCTGTCGGTGGACGCACCCATGGCGATGATGATTTCGCCAAGCCGGATCTCCGCCATGAGTGCGCCGCAGGAGCCGACGCGGATGACATTCTTCACGCCGTAATCCTTGATGAGTTCGGTGGCGTAGATGCTGCAGGAGGGAATGCCCATGCCGTGCGCCATGACCGACAGGCGCTTCCCCTTGAACGTCCCCGTGTAGCCGTACATGTTGCGCACCGAATTCACCTGCTTTGCATCCTTCAACCAGTTCTCGGCAATGAACTGCGCCCGCAAGGGGTCGCCGGGCATCAGTACAGTTTCGGCAAAGTCACCCGGCTGGGCGTTGATGTGAGGAGTCGGCATGGTTTCTTGTTATTTGCGGGTAATCCGGCATCGTGCCGGGAACGGGCGGCAAATTCAAGCCGTGGCGACTTTGGACGGCTCAATGGCCATGGCGATGATTCAACCACCACGCGAACAGGCCCGCGGTTGCAAACATGAACAGCGAATAGACCGCGGCCGGCACGGTCATGGCGGCATTGTCGAGCACATTGAGCGCAATGAAGATGGCCAGTGTGCCATTGTGGATGCCGATCTCCATGGCAATGGCGATCGCCTGCCGGTCCGGCAATCGGGCCGCAAGCGGCACGCCAAAGCCGATCGCCATCGACAGGACATTGAACAGCAGGCAGGCGCCACCGACGATGGCAAAGTACCGGGTCAGTACCTCGGCATTCTGCGCGAAGGCGGCGAGGATGACGGCGGCCAGCAGCAGCACGGAAAAAATCCTCACCGGTTTGGCCATGCGCTCGCTGAGCGTGGTGAAGCGGGTGCGCAGCAACATGCCGATCACCACCGGACCCAGGATGATGATGCCGACTTCGGCGACTTTGCCGAAGGGTGGAGGGACCAGCTGGTCGGAGGCCATGAAATGGTTCAGGGCAAGGCTGACAATCACCGGCAGGGCAAACAGCGACAGCAATGAATTGACCGCCGTCAGGGTGATGTTGAGCGCGACATCGCCGTGCGCCAGGTGGCTGTAGATGTTTGCCGTGGCGCCGCCGGGCGAAGCCGCGAGCAGCATCATGCCCACGGCCAGGTCGGGAGGCAGCTTGAATACCACGGCAATACCGAAGCACACACCGGTCAGCACAAACATCTGGATGAACAGCCCGATCAGCACCGCCTTGGGATAACGCAGGACTCTTACGAAATCAGCCAGTGTCAGGCTCAGGCCGAGGCCCAGCATGATTACGCCGAGCGCGACCGGCAGCAGCAGGTTGGTGATGATGGACTGACTCATGGCGTCGGTCTGCCGCAAGGAATTGGCGCATTGTGCCTGAGCCGCGCGCCGACGCGCCGCCGCGGGCGCAGCAGCCCGGGCGCGGATGAGGACGGAACTAGAACTCCTTGACCACGTGCTGCTGGCGTCGCGATACCGGCAGCTTCTCGGGAATGCCGCGGATCACCGTCAGCCACTGCGAACCGCCGGACTCGCCATCCTCGCCGCCGAGCGCCTTTTCGAAGCCGGCGACCGCCTTGGTGGCCACCAGCGTATTGCGATGGATGCGCGTGAACAGGCTGGCAAACTCTTCTTCCAGCTTGGTCAGCGATTCCTCCAGAAGGTGTTCCTTTTGCTGGGTGCGGACCGTGACGTACTTCAGCTCGGCTTTGAGATAGAGGATTTCGTCGACCGGCACCAGCACGATCTTGCCGCGCTCGTGGATGGACAAATGCCGGCGCCGCGAATTGGTTGCCTCGGCAACCGCCTCGGCCTGTGCCGCCTTTACCACTGCCGCCTTTCCCAGCGCCGTCAACAGGCGCTCGGCGCGAATGGGTTTCAACAGGTAGTCGATGGCGTTGAGTTCAAACGCCTGCAGCGCGTACTGGTCGTAGGCGGTACAGAAAATCAGTTTGGGAGGATGCTCCATTTTCGCCAGATGTCTCGCCACCTCCAGACCGTCCATCACCGGCATGCGGATGTCGGTGAGGACAATGTCGATGCCGCCGCGGCCGATGATTTCCAGGGCTTCGACGCCGTTGGCCGCCTCATCGGCGATCACCAGCGGAAACTGTTCACGACAGTCGTCGAGCAGGTCGCGCACGCGATGCCGCGCGGGAGGCTCGTCATCGACAACCAGGATACGGGCTGGTGGTGGTGTCGTCATCCGTCAGACTTCCTGTTTTTCAGTTGGCATGGTGATGGTGACCACGTACTGGTCACGGCTGACATCGGCCTTCAGGCTGGCCTCGGCGTCAAAGTGTAACTGCAAGCGCTCCTTGATGTTGGCAATGGCCATGCGATTGCCGCTGACGTGGGTGGAGCCGCTATGGAACGGGTTGGTCAGGCGAATCACCACCTGGTCCGACTTCGGCACGACGTCGATGCTCAGCGTGCCTGATCCTTCGCGTGGCTCGATGCCGTGGTACACCGCGTTCTCCACCAGGGGCTGCAGGATCAGCGGCGGCACCATGGCGTTCTTGGGCATGGCGTCGACATTCCATTTCACCATCAGGCGGTCACCCAGCCGGATCGACTCGATCTCCAGATATTTGCGGCACAGGTCGATCTCGTCAGCCAGCGGCACCAGCTTGCGGTTGTCGGCCATCAGCACGCGGAACAGGTCGGACATGTCTTCCAGCATGCGTTCCGCGCGCCGCGGCTCGGCGCGGATCAGCGACAGCACGGCGTTGATGCTGTTGAACAGGAAGTGCGGCCGGATGCGCGCTTGCAGGGCCTGCAGGCGCGCTTCGATCAGCGCCGGCGACAAGGCGCGCGAGCGCATGTCGAAATACAGCAGCACCACGCCAGTGGCGAAGGCAAAGAAAAACATCACCTGCCAGAAACTTGCCGGCTGCGACCCCACCAGCAACTGGTTGAGCGCGTACCAGGAAGCGACGCCGATGGCCGCCTCCAGTGCGAAGATCAAGGCCACGCCCTGCCAGTACGACACCCGCGACAGAACCCGCCGGAACGCGCAGGTCAGCAACATCGACAGGATGATCGACGGCTGCGCGAACGCCGAGATGCGCAGGTACTGCTGCAAGGCGTCGGGACCTTCGGCCCGCACCACGGCTGCCGCGAGGCACAGCAGGTTGACGATGATCAGCAGGCGCAGCGTGATACCCAGGTTGCAGAAGTTGGGCAGGCGCGCGGTCGGTCCCGGCGCGGAAGGGTCTGCAGGGGGATGCTTTATACTCGGCATGACTCGATTGTGAGTGAAATCGCCTGCGAAATACAACGCCACATGTCCGACCAGAACAACCAATCATCCCCCGCCGGCAACCCTTCCGGGCACTTTTCCGCGCGGTTTTCCGAGCCTGTCAGCGAGCTCGTCAAACGCTTCACGGCATCGGTGAACTTTGACAAGCGCCTCGCTGCCGTGGACATGCAGGGTTCGCTGGCGCACGCGAAAATGCTGGCCAAGCAAAACGTAATCACCGCCCAGGATCTGGCCGACATCCAGCGCGGCATGGCAAACATCGAAGCCGACATTAACGCCGGCAGCTTTGACTGGCGCGTCGATCTCGAAGATGTGCACATGAACATCGAGTCGCGTCTGATTGCCGCGATCGGTGATGCCGGCAAGCGCCTGCACACCGGCCGCTCGCGCAACGACCAGATCGCCACCGACATCCGCCTGTGGCTGCGCGGCGAAATCGACGAACTCGTGTTGCTGCTGCGCGCCATGCAGCGCGCGCTGGTGAACCTGGCCGACCAACACGCCGGCACCATCATGCCCGGCTTCACGCACCTGCAGGTGGCGCAGCCGGTAACCTTCGGCCATCACCTCATGGCCTACGTGGAAATGCTGTCGCGCGACGAAGCGCGTTTCATAGATTGCCGGAAGCGCGTCAATCGACTGCCGCTGGGCGCGGCGGCGCTGGCCGGCACCAGCTATCCGATCGACCGCGAATTTGTCGCCAAGGAGTTGGGGTTCGACGGCGTCTGCGAGAACTCGCTCGACGCGGTCTCCGATCGCGACTTCGCCATCGAATTTGCTTCGGCAGCCGCCTTGGTGATGACGCACCTCTCGCGCTTCTCTGAAGAACTCATCATCTGGATGAGCCAGAGCGTGGCCTTCATCAACCTGCCGGATCGCTTTTGCTATTCCAGCTCGATCATGCCGCAAAAGAAAAACCCGGACGTCCCTGAACTCATTCGCGGCAAGACCGGCCGCGTCAACGGCCACCTCGTCGCCCTGCTGACGCTCATGAAGGGCCAGCCGCTGGCCTACAACAAGGACAATCAGGAAGACAAGGAGCCGCTGTTCGACACCGTAGACACGCTGCGCGATTCGCTGACCATCATGGCGGACCTGTCTGCGGCGATTGAAGTAAAACCGGAACGCATGGCGGCGGCGGTCAAGCGCGGCTTCGCCACTGCCACGGATCTGGCGGACTATCTGGTGAAGAAGGGGCTGGCGTTTCGCGATGCGCATGACGTGGTGGCGCGCGCGGTGCGGGATGCCGAGAAGCTCGGCAAGGATTTGTCGGAACTGCCCATCGACGTGCTGCGCGGCTATTCGCAGTTGGTGGGCGAGGATGTGTATGCGCTGTTGTCACCGGAAGGGTCGGTGGCGAGTCGCAATCACATCGGGGGGACGGCGCCGACGCAGGTGAGGGCGGCGGTGGAGCGGGCGAGGACGCGGTTGGGGTAGATGGAGTTCTTCGTTCGCTACTGGTATGCCTTTTTCGGCATCGTGCTATTTGCATTGTGGTGGCTGCTGTTCCTCAATCGCGATCGCATTGAATCCGCTTGGATAAAGTCGATGTTGGGGCTCTCTTTGGAGGACCCTGTTTTGAAAGCAGCGATGCAAGGGCGAAAGGACTTTTCCACTCGCGAGTGGGTGGGCTGGGCTCTGGTGGTGGTTGTAGCCGTCATCGCTTTCGCGGCAGAGAGATTTCTGCTCAGAAATCTGTAACGTTCTGTGTGCCAATTTTCAATCGCCGGCCGACGTCGGTGCCCGGTGTAGCCCGGCACCTTCGCAGGCTGAATCGCCACCTTCTTGCGACCACCGCAAATCCCTCCTAGCCTCCCTTTAAAAAAGGGAGGGACTGTAGTGTCGCAGGATCAGCAGGAGGCATGCCAAACTCCAGCACCGGCGCGCCTCACAGGCCAAAAAGCCGCCAGGACCCGCCCCAATGCTGGACTTTGGCCTCGCCACCCTAGGCATCCGCAACAACATACTTGCGCATGAAACCCCGATCGATCCGGTCCTTCCACCACCACACCCACTTTCCTTCCCACGCCCAGTCGCCCCACGAGCCAATTGCATGTTTGTCGCCCGTGCTGATGAGGTACAGCGATTTCTCCTGCGGCACAAATGAAAGCAGCGATTCCCCGCGCAGCGCGCGCCGCAGGTTCTCCGCAAGCGGTGGGCCGGCACGTACCGCGTACACACCGGACTTCGGGCGAGGGTGTTCCTGCATGCCGGCGCAATCGCCTGCCGCGAACACCAACGGATGCGACGTCGATTGCAGGTGCGTGTTGATGGCGAGGAATCCGCGCGCATCGCAGGCAAGTCCGGCGTCGCCCAGCCATTTCGCCGCGGTGGCGCCGGTCGAGACGATGATGTAATCCGCGGTGACGATCTCGCCGCTTTGCAGTTCAATCCGCCCGGCATCGATGCGCGTGGCCGCCTGACCTGGGATCACACGCAGTCCGCGTGCGCGCATGATGCGGGCGAGGCGCGGGCCGACGCTGCCGGGAAGGGTGTTGGCGGCCGAGACCAGGGTCAGTTCCGCGCGGCCCTTTCCGGGCATCTGCGTGATGGCCTGCTGCATCGCCAGCGCCAGTTCCACTCCGGCTGCACCCGCGCCCACAAAGGCGATGTGCGCGTCACGTCCGGCCGCCTTGCGTGTGGAAACATCTTTCAATACGGCGGTGCAGGCCTCGATGAACTGTTCGATGGGCCGCACCGAGATGCCATGCTGTTGCGCGCCGGGAATCATCGACAAGTCCGCCACCGGGCCCGTGTCGATGGAGAGGATATCGAACGCGACCCGGGAACCGTCGGCACAGGTCACCTGTTTTTCGGCCAGGTTGATGTGGGTCGCGGCGACCTGCCGAAAGTTCACGCCCGCCTGATGGCAGAGCGGCGGCAGCGGAATCACGCATTGGTCGATGGAATAGTGTCCAGCCACCCATCCCGGCAACATGCCCGAGTACACCTGCCGGGCATACGGCGTGACCAGCGTGACCGCGACCTCCGGGATCGGCGCGTCGTGCAGCGTCTTGAGCACATGCACGTGGGCATGGCCGCCGCCCAGAAGCAGCAATTTTTTCATTTGCGAAACCACATGTCACCAAACCAGGTGGTGACCTTGTCGTCGGTATTGTCGGTGTCATTGCCCACCGCCACGCCGGTGACCGCAGGCATCTCTTTGCCGAACGCGTCGCGAAAATCGGCGGCCACGTCGCGCGCCTCGGACTTCCATTGGCCGATGAAATCCGGGCCGCTTTGCAGCACGATCTGGCGCACCCGGTTGGAGTAGGGACTCCATGCCCGCAGGCCGACACGATGCTTGTTGTCCCACACGTAGCAGATGGCGGCGGTGGGTACGTCGTTGCCGGCCACCATGCGCGCGAGTTTGATCTTGCTGCGTTCCATGAACGGCAGCGACTCCAGCGGCACGTCGAAGAAGACATAGACGCGCGCCGCATAGTCGTCGCCGGTTTTGTGCTCAAGGTCGGCGTGTTCCAGCATGCGACTGACTTTCCAGCGCCACTCCAGCGTGGTGTTGCCCTGCGCGAGCGTGGCGGTCAGCGGCAGCGCCACGCTGCCGGCGCTGTTGTCGGAATCGACCCGCAATACCGTCTTGCCCTCATCGCCCACCAGCGAGAACCGGTTGGGCGCGATCTTTGGCAGCGTCACGATGCGATACGCCGGCGGCAACGCCTGGCCGGGCGACAGCGTGGAGAACAAGGGAACGACCTGCGCCAGCCCGGTGAGCGCGACCAGCAACAATGCCAACAACACGAGTAAACGCTTCATGGCCAGAAAAACGCCAACGGGGGATTGAGTGCCTTGAGGCGAGGCAGGTCTTCAGGGCGATCCACATCCCACAGCGTTTCGAGCTCATGCCAGCCGAGTCCGCACGCTTTCAGTGCCTGGCGCTGCTGGGCAAGAACCGTTTCGCTTCCCCATGCGATGCCATCGAACATCGCCGGCATCGTGCGCCGAGCGCCGATGAGAACGTAGCCGCCATCCTCCGCGGGCGACAGGACGACATCGCTGCTGGCCAGTGCCTTCGCAGCGTCACGCAGGTGCCGGGCGGTGATCGAGGGCGCGTCGGCGCCAATGATGATGGCGGCGTCATACGCCTCAAGCGCGTGGCGCAGCGTGCGCAGCATGCGCTCGCCCAGATCGCCCTCGCCCTGCTCGGTCAGGTCGACGTCGAAATCGTCCGCGCAGGTGGCAAAAAACGCATGGCCCGCATCCGGTGCGCAGCACAGCGCCACGCCGGCCGCATCGCAGGACTGCGCGGTTTCGATCGCGCGTTCGACCAGCGCGGCATGCAGCAGCGCCGCCGATTCGGCATCAAGGCCGGGCGCCAGGCGCGTCTTCACCTGGCCCGGCACGGGCGCCTTGGCGTAGACAATGATGCAGGCGCTAGTGTCCACGGCGGCGTCCGTAGTAGGCGCGGTGAAGTTCGGCAGGCGAGGCGCCGAGGAAGTAGCGCAGCCGCAGCCACCACATCAGCATGATCGTCTTCCACAAGCCATTGCTTTCCCAGCGGCGGCCTGAAGTTTCAATGCGTGCTTGCAGGCAGGTGGGCGGCGAGAATTTCTTCAATCGCGAACAGATTTCAACATCTTCCATAAGTGGTTGGTCCGGAAATCCGCCGACTCGTTCAAATAGGGCGCGCGACAAGAAGATGCCCTGGTCGCCGGTCGCGATGCCGCTGAGGCGCGAACGGTGATTCATGAACCAGGCGATCACGCGCAGCATCCGCTGCCGGCCGCTGATGGTGACATCGAAGCGGCCCCATGCCGCACCTGACAGCGCCGCGATAACCAGCCGGTCGGCATCCGGTGGCAGGTGCGAATCCGCGTGCAGGAACAACAGGGCTTCGCCGCTGGCCGCGGCCGCGCCGGCATTCATCTGCCGCGCCCGGCCGGGCGCGCTGTCGATGACGTGGTCGGCAAGCGTCTGCGCCAGCTCACGCGTGGCATCGCTGCTTCCGCCGTCGGCGACGATGATTTCAACGTCGCGCGCACGCCAGGCCTGCAGCGGCGACAAGGTGGAAACGATATTCGCGGCCTCGTTGAGTGCAGGCACGATGATGGACAGGCGCATGCTGCGATTGTAGCCGCGCCCCTGTCGTCAGTTCCGTCGGCGCGGCCGCACTCAATGTCCAGGCCGCTCGCTCTGACTCGGTCCCCGGGTTACATTTGTTTGAACAGGTGCGAAAACGGCCGCGAGACCGTGAGGTTTTCCTTGCGCCCTTTGACCTTGACGGTGGCCTGGCCGCGGAAATCACGCGATACCGCTTCGATGGCCGTGGCATTGACGATGGTCGAGCGATGGATCTGCCAGAATTTCTCGGGGTCGATGCCGTCGAGGATTTCCTTGATCGGCGTCTTGATGAGTGCGTCGAATTCCTTGGTCGCGACCAGTGTGTACTTTTCATCGGACTGGAAGAACAGCACGTCCTCGATCGGGATCAGGCGCAGGTTGGAACCGATGTTGGCCTTGATCCACTTCAGTCGTTCGGTCTTGGGATTGAGCTTCGCCGACAGATGGGCAACCAGCGCCTCCAGGTTTTGCGGCGCGCCCACCGGCGCAGCGTCGCCGGTACTGCCGCCCAACCGCTCCTGAAGCCGCAGGATGGCGGTTTGCAGGCGCTCGTCGCTGTACGGCTTCAATACGTAGTCGATCGCGCCGGTTTCAAACGCTTCCACGGCATATTGATCGAAGGCGGTGACGAACACCACATGGCATTTCAGCTCGCGATTGGCGGCGAGGCTCTTTGCCACTTCCACACCGGTCATCTCCGGCATCTGGATATCCAGAAAGGCCAGGCGCGGCTCGTGCTCGGTGATGGCTTCCAGCGCCGCCTCGCCATCGCCTACGTCGGCGAGGATCTGCAGGTCGGGCCAGAGCTTGGTGAGCTTGGCCTTGAGTTGGGCGCGAAGGATGGGTTCGTCTTCAGCAATGATGGCAGTAATCGGCATTGCAGATCTCTCTGTTATTGGCAAAAACACCTACTTGACCACTCCCGCGCCGCCTGCATGCGGCTTGGGCGCTCGCGGGCACCCGGTGTGCGCAGGCACACCGGGCGAAACCCCCGCTCACGTTGCAATGATGGCGGTAACTGGCAGCGGCTTATTCTCTATCGGTTGCTACGCCAGCTGGGCATCCAGCGCCGACAAGCATCATGCGCGCAGCGGCGTGTCCCGGAAGCGTATCAGCACGAAAGCCGATACCGTACACCAAACCGCATCAAGTAGCGCATCCCCCAATTGCCGCGGCAGCAAATTCAGCGCGGCCAGCGGCGCGTCGGCTTGCCAGGCCAGGCCGATGCTCAGGCTGACCATGGTCGCGAACAGGAACACACCGGCCAATTCCCAGCGGCCGCCGCGCTTGCCCAGGCTGGCCAGGACCAGGCCGGTCGCCGCCAGCGCCGTGTAAAACAAGGCGTAGGCGCTGAACAGCGCGCGGCAGATGCCGGTAAAGCTGAATGCCAGCGGATCCGGCCACAGGAACCAGCCGAACAACACCAGCGGCGAAAACAGCGAAGCAAGGGGATGGCGCATCATGGTGTTGCCCCTACGCGCCATCGGTCGAGGTGGATTTGCGCCGCTTCCGGAACCAGAACCAGTAGACCAGGAAGCCGATCACGATGAAGGGTGCCAGCGCCGGGAACGCGGCGATCACCACGATCAGCGGGATGATGATCAACAACCCGGCGAACAGCAGGCCCAGGCCGTAAAGCACGCCAACCACAACCAGCAATATCAGCGCGACCACGCCGAATACGGCAACCAACATCAGTGTGCCCAGCGCCATTCCCTCCAGGCCTTCGATACGCGAGTTGCCGATGTTCATCGGCAGAAGACCGGTGTAGAGCCCGGCGATGGCGAGGCCGAAGATGATGGCCAGGCCGATCATCATCGCGACGAAGGTGGTGGACATGATCTTGGCCCATACCCCGTGGGTGGTGGCGATGGCGTAGCGCGTCTTGCCCCACCATCCCTTCGGCACCGGCGGCTTGGCGGCGCTGGGTGTTTTGCCATTGTTGCCGTTAAAGGTGCTGGTGCCGGCGGCGACCATCGGTTCGGCAGGGATTTCGATCGAGGCGATCACGCCCCGGGGTTCGTTTGATTCCAGGCTCAGCTTGCCGTCTTCGCCGTAAAGGGCGATGAGCCGCTCGCGTATATTGGACAGGCCCACCCCGCCGCCGGACTGGACCGGCGCATCGGTCAGGCCGCGGCCGGTATCCTTGACCAGCACGCGAATCCGTTCGCCCGCCGCGGTCATGACCGGCATGACGATGACGTCGATGCGTCCGCCCTCTTTCTGCGGTTCCAGTCCGTGCTTGATGGCGTTCTCCACCAGCGAGGGCAGCATCATGGGCGGGAACGGTTTGCTCATGAGGTCGGCCGGGCAGTCGATAGCGAACTCCAGCCTTGCACCCATGCGCATCTTCAGGATGTTGAGGTAGGCGCGCACCAGCTCGAGTTCCTGGCCAACCGTCGAGGTGTTCTCGCGCATTTTCGGCAGCGAGGAGCGCAGGTACTGGATAAGGTGGCCGGTCATCTGGTTGGCCTGCGCAGGGTCGACTTCGGTCAATGCCTGCACATTGGCCAGGGTGTTGTACAGGAAGTGCGGCTCCACCTGCGCTTGCAACGCCTGCAGGCGCGCCTCGGTGACCTGGCGATGCACATTGCTGACTTCCGCTTCCTGCTTCTTTTGTTCGGCGAAAGCCTGGGCACGGCGCGAGCGGTCGATGAAGTACTTGGCGATCAGCATCATGATGAAAATCGGGATGAAGGCCAGCACCATGGCCGAGCCGATGCCGATGCGGCGCACGTCGGAAGCCACGCCGCTCTTGATGTCCTCACGCAACTCGGGTGGCAGCGGCGGCATCGGTGCCATGGAAGGCAGGTGGATGCCGATCTTGCCGTTGTCGTCGATGTTGATGTTGCCCTTGACGCGCCTGCCGGCAATGGTGCCGTCGAAGTCCACGCCTTTGTCGCTGCCGGGAGCCGAAGGCGCGCCGGGCGCCGACGGGGCTGCCGGGGCGTTCATGGCCTGGGGTGCCTTTGGCGCGGACGGCGCCTTGGGTGCGCCGGGAGCGCCAGGGGCAGCGGGCGAGGTTGGTGCACTAGGGGCACCGGGTGCATCGGGCAAGGGGATGACGAACTTCTTCTTTACGCCTTTTTCATCGATGCTGACGCTGGCGCTGGCCTTGCCGCTGGATTCGGGTTGGGCATCAATCTTGAAGGCGTCGCCCATGTCGACACCGATCGAGATACCGCGCTTTCGCGTCGCCTGAAGCTTCTTCAGGGACTCGCGCGCGCCGGCTTCCTTGGCGCGCGCGGTTTTGATCATTTCGTCGAAGGCTGCCAGCGCCGCGGCCGAATCGGCCCCGGTCGACTTGAGCTTGTCGGCCGCCTCGGATTTTGCCTCTTCAACGGCTTCGCGCGCCTCGCGAGCCGAATCCAGCGCGCCTTCGGCGGCGTTGACAGCGGCTTCCAGGGCATTGTCCTGCGCTTCGCGCATGGCGTCGCGCGCCGACGCGGTGGCATCGCGCTGCGCCTTGAAGATCTCCTTGCGTGCCTGGGCGATTTCACTCAGCGCGCGTTCCATCTCCGCCTTGCGCGCCGGATCGGCGGAACGGTCCTTGATGGCTTCAACGATGTTTTCGGCGATGTTGAGAGCGTTATCGCCGAACGCGCGGTCAATCTCGCGCTTGATGGCCTGGCGTTCCTGCGGCGTCGCACCGCTTTCCGACAACCGCAGCACGTGGACCGGCGCCGAGAACGCCACCAGCAGCAGCAGTACCGAGAATCCCAGCAGAACCATCGCCCACCAGGGGGTGCGATGAATGAAGTCGCCAATTGCCTTGAACATGATTTTTCCGCAGTTTACGCGAGGGTCCGGACGGCTTCGCCCGGCCTCTTTTCATGCTTGCAGAATAGGGGGGGGCGCCATCACCCTCAAGGCGCGGGCGGTGGAAACGCAGAATTCGCGGGTCGGATTGCAGGCAAGCCGGACGGACTCGCGGCGAAATTTACGTTTTCAGAGTGTAAAACAGTGTGAAATCGGCAAAAGTCCAGCATTGGCGCGGGTCTTCAGGGCTTTTTGGCCTGGGAGGCGCGCCGGTGCTTGAGTTTGGCGGTTGATCAAGGACTATTGATGCGGCGATTTGTTGCTTTGCTGCGAAAAATTCCATTCCCTGGAGGATGAGCAATCTTGGGGGCTTGTTCCACTGGTTCCGCTGCCGCATGTACCGGAGTCCAGATGGGGGGTTTTCAGGAAATTCTTAAAATCCCCAGGCGAACGCGCTTTTTCGTGCTCATCGCAAGGCACTTCTCCCTTTCCTAAAGGGAGACTGAGAGGGATTTTGGGGCGACTGAATGGTGGTGAACACCGAAAATCTCCCTCCCCCCTTGCAGGTCGCGCATTCCGCGGCATCGGAATGCCGTTTGGCGGGCGCGAAGCATGCTTCGCGAAATCCCCGCCTCACCCGCTTTAGAAAAGAGGGAAGTGCACTAATGTGAACTCGCTTGGAACCGGAGGCGCGGAGCTTGCCCGCGCAGCAGGCCAGTGTTGATGCGACGATTAACTTTGTTGCTACGAAAAATTCCCTACGGCCGCTCGCTCTGAACTGTTTCGCGAACTACATCGACCGCGAGTCGCTCGCCTAAGTTTTTTCCGGGGTCGCATCCCCGTGAACGGGGCCCCTGCTCTTCCCTTCAAGCCGCTCGCTCTGAACTGTTTCGCGAACTACATCGACTGCGAGTCGCTCGCCTAAGCCCTCTGCGGGGTCGCATCCCCGCGAGCGGGGCCCCTGCTCCTCCCTTAGAGGTCTTACATCTGCTTAAACAAATGCGTGAAGTTGCGACTGACGGTTAGGGTTTCGGGGCGGCCTTTGAGTTTCAGGTCGGCTTGGTCGCGCAGGCCGCGCACGACACCGGCGATGGCGCGGGTGTTGACGATGGTGGCGCGATGGATTTGCCAGAACTGCTCGGGGTCGAGTTCTTCCAGCAGTTCCTTGATCGGCTTGCGGATCAGCACCTCGCCATCGTCCAGCGCCACCCGCGTGTACTTTTCGTCGGACTGGAAGTAGAGCACCTCATCGACGGGGATCAGGCGCACGGTCTGGCCGACGCTGGCCTTGATCCATTTCAGGTAGCTTTCCGCGGGCATGCCCATGCGCGCGGAAAGCTGCCTGAGGACACGGGCCACGTCATCGTCGGCGTTCTCCTCAGGCGGTTCACCGGCAGCCAATCGCTCCTGCAGGCGCGCCACGGTTTCCGACAGGCGCGCTTCGTTGAAGGGCTTGAGCACGTAGTCAATCGCGCCACGTTCGAACGCCTCCACGGCATGTTCATCGAAGGCGGTGATGAAGACGATGTGGGCGCGCTTGCTGCGCCCGCGGCCGATCATGCGCGCCGCCTCGAGCCCGTTCATGACCGGCATGTGAATATCCAGGAACACCACGTCCGGTTCCAGTTCTTCAAACAGCGCGAGCGCCTCCGCACCGTTGACCGCTTCGCCGGCCAGCTTGAGCTCGGGCCACAGTTTGCCCAGGCGCAGCTTCAGTTGATCGCGGAGGAGAGGTTCGTCGTCGGCAATGATCGCGGTGGGCACAATTCACTCCTGCGGAAATGGGGCAGCCAATGCACTGGCGTTCATGTCTGCGCTCAAATCAGCTATCAATTCGGCACTCACGCGCGCCCGCCAGGGCGCTTGTTCGCTCGCGGGCACCCGATGTGCGCAGTCACATCGGGCGAAACCCCCGCTCCCGTGTCGGCAATGATCGCGGTGGGCACAATTCACTCCTTCGGCTGGGTCACGACGATGCGCGCCACCAGGCCACGCGGGGCATTTTCCTCCAGCAGCAGCTTCGCGTCCTTGCCAAACAAGGCAGTCAGCCGCTCGCGGATATTCTGCAGTCCTATGCCCATGCCATGCGAGTGCGACAGCCCCTGGCCGTTGTCGGTCACGCGCACATCGAGCGTGCCGTCGCCGGCGCGCGTGGCGGAGACGCGAATGTCGCCGCCGGTCTGCAGCGGATCGATGCCGTGCTTGACGGCGTTTTCGACCAGGGTCATCAGCATCATCGGCGGGAAACTCTGGTCACGCATGTGCGGAGGGATGTCCACGCTGAAGGTGAGGCGCGATCCCATGCGGATTTGCTGGATTTCCAGATAGGCGCGCGCCATGTCGGCCTCGCGGCCCAGCGTGGTGCCGCCCTCGCGCATTTCCGGCAGCGCGGCGCGCAGGTAGGTGATCAGGCTCTCAAGGGTGCGCGCCGCCACCGGCGGATTGGCTTCCACCAGGTGTTGCACATTGGCCAGGGTGTTGAACAGGAAATGCGGCTCGATTTGCGCCTGCATGAGTTTCAGGCGCGCTTCAAGCACCTGCTTTTCAAGCTGCTGGCGTTGCGAATCCGCCCGGGCGATGTCGGCTTCGGCGCGCGCCGCCTGCTCACGGTAGACCAGCACGGTCGCGGTCAACACGCCGAGCGCGATGCCGGTCCCGGTGAAAAACATCATGCCCCACAGGATCGGCTCGATCGTCACCATCTGTTCCAGTGAGCGGCCGATGGCAAGCCCCGAGGCAATGGTACCGATCACCGAGCCGATGGTCATGGCGATGAACTGCGCATGCATCAGCTTGATGCGCGGCCGCTCGATCAGCGGATACACCGTCTCGGTGGCGACGAACGTGATCAGCATCACCAGCGCCACGATCAGCAGGCGGGTCCAAAGTGCATAGAAGGTCACGTCCATCGAGAAGTACGGTTTGATGATGGCGCACGCGACGGTGGTCAGCACCATGGCCAGAAAGATCCGGCGGACGGTGAAGCTGCGTAAGAAGGCGAGGGCGAATTTCATGCCCGAAGGATAGCGCCAGTCGGCGCGGGGCGGGGTGCTGCTGCGACAGGGCGCGGAAAGCCGGGGCCGGAGCGCGCCGGCGCGTCACGCTGGCGCGGAACCGGTCCGCGCGCAAGGAGTCAGGTTCAGGCGCCGGTGGCGATGACCACGCGGTCCGACGGCTTCCAGCGCCCCTGCAGTCCCGGGCGCAGCGTAACCGCCGCACTGGCGGCCAGCGCACGGTTGAATTGCACCCAGCGCGAGCTGAAGCCATCGCTGGCAGCGGGGTTGGAAGGCGCGTTGCTGAAACGTGGCGGGTTGCTTGCGGTCATGGTCGGCTCGATGGTCAGTCCGGGAACACGATGGATGTTGCCTGCGGGTTGTGAAAACAAAATGACAAAGTGGTGATTTCGCTACGTTGGTAAAAAAATGCCCGGTCGCCTTTCAGCGCCCGGGCAAATAGTCGAGGGAGGGTCGACTAGGGAGAGATTGGCTCCGCTGCCAGCGCTTCGGGCAGCAGCGGCAGGCAGGTCTGGTTCAGGCGGTGCGCACCAGGCGCGGGGCGGACACAATGATGGCGGGCTGCAGTTCGACGGTGGTGCGCATTGCGCCGGGCACCACCACATCGGTCGCGCGGCGGGCGGAATCCATTACCGCATGGCTGGTGGCGTCGTTCATCGCCTCATCGGCGCTGACCAGCGGTGCGGCCAGGGCCATCAGCAGGCCGGCGGCGAGCAGTGTGCTCATCAGGGTGTTGTCTTTACTGGTGTTGGTTCGGGTCTTCATGGTCTTTCTCCTTGTTGCCTGCAATCGACGTCTGTCGTATTGCTTGGAACGAAGATTAAGGTTCCGGTTCTTGCGGCTCCACCGGAAAGCGACGAAACGCAAAAAACGCGGACCAAGGCGCGCAAAAGCCGCAGTGAACGTGTGCGGAAACTTTGCCGCAGCGCTTGCCGAACGGCGATCGGGACGGCGCGGCAGCCTTGCGGCTGCCGTTCAGCGTGGCGCCGGGCTAGCCGTGGTGGGCTGCGGGATGCGCGCCGTCTGCCGGCGGTACCGGATGCGCATGGTGCTCGTGCGGCTTGGACGCCAGCGAACCGACCACCATGCCGATGGCCGCCATCAGCACCCCGGCCAGTTGCGGCGGGATATCTTCCTTCAATGGCGTGGCCAGCAGGATGAGCCAGGTGGTGATGCCCAGCGCGATCGAGGTGATCGCGCCCTGGCGCGTGGCGCGTTTCCAGTACAGGCCGCACACCAGCGGAATGAACGCGCCCACCAGCGTGACCTGATAAGCGTTGGAAACCTGTTCGTAGATGGGCGTGCCCTTCATGGCGATGGCATAGGCCAGTACGCTGGCGGTGAACACCGCCAGGCTGATGCGGAAGGCCCTGAGCTCGTGCTTGTCGGTCATGTGCGGCCGCAGCTGCTTGTAGATGTTCTCGACGAATGCCGTGGAGGGCGCCAGCAGCGTGGCAGAAGCGCAGGACTTGATGGCCGACAGTAGCGCGCCAAAGAAAATCACCTGCGCGATGAACGGCATCTTGGTGAGGATCAGCGTGGGCAGTATCTTTTGCGCGTCATTGGCCAGCATGTCCTTGGCCTCGGCCGGCATGATCAGCATGGCGCACACCACGATGAACATGGGCACAAACGCGAATGCCAGGTAACAGAGGCCGCCGATGACGGCGCCGCGCGAGGCGGTCTTGGCATCCTTGGCCGACATGACGCGCTGGAACACGTCCTGCTGCGGAATGGAACCGAGCATCATGGTGATGCCGGCAGCAATGAAAAACATCACGTCCTTGAACTTGGGCTCGGGCAGGAACCGGAACCAGTCGTTGGTCTGCGCCAGCGCCAGCACTTTGTCGGTGCCGCCCGCCATATCGCTGGCCATCCAGGCAATGATCGACAGGCCGATGATGAGCACGATCATCTGGATGAAGTCGGTCCAGGCCACTGCCATCATGCCGCCGAACAGCACGTACACCAGTACCGAGAGGGTGCCGATGAACATGCCCGTCTCGGCGCTGATTTCCCCGCCGGAAACGATGTTGAACACCAGCCCCAGCGCGGTGATCTGCGCGGCCACCCAGCCGAGATACGACAGGATGATGGTGATCGAGCAGAAAATCTCCACGCCCTTGCCGTAGCGCTTGCGGTAGAAGTCGCCGATGGTGAGCAGGTTCATGCGGTAGAGCTTGGCCGCAAAGAATATGCCGACAAACACCAGGCACATGGATGCGCCGAACGGATCTTCGACCACGCTGTTGAGACCGCCGGAGACGAATTTGGCGCTGATGCCCAGCACCGTCTCCGCACCGAACCAGGTGGCAAAGGTGGTGGTAATGATCATCACCAGCGGCAGGCTGCGGCCGGCGACGGCGAAATCGGCGGAGTTTTTCACCCGGGTGCCGGCGTAAACGCCGATGGCAAGCGTGCCGAGCAGATACAGCACCACAAAACCGAGCAGGGCATTCATGTCGCGAAGATCCTCGGGCGCAGGGCGCCGGCAATAAAAGACGCGAAAGTGTAGCAAATCAGGCCGTCAAATGACCTGCCGCCATTGCAACAAATTGCCGCCGGTAACCTAGTAGAAAAACAGCAGGAATACGTACATGGTGCAGATCAGCGCCATCATGATGAACAGCGCAAACAGTACCGATGACTGCCAGCGCTGGGTACGGTCCAGCTGCTTGATGGCGTGCTCGATATCGGCCAGGCGCGCTGCCGGGTCGTTGGCGAGGGCGCGGTGCATCAGGCGCGGCAATTCGGGCAGGATCGCCGCCCACTGCGGACCCTCGTGACGCAGCGTGCGTCTGAGCGCACGCAAGCCGATCTGCTCGGACATCCAGCGTTGCAGAATCGGCTGGGCCACCGAACGCAGGTCCAGCTGCGGATACAGTTGCCGGCCCAGGCCCTCGATTTGCAGCAGGGTCTTTTGCAGCAGTACCAGCTGCGGCTGGATCTCCATCTGGAAGCGGCGGGACACCTCAAACAACCGCAGGAGCACATTGCCGAAGGAGATCTCGTTGAGCGGCTTGTCGAAGATCGGCTCGCATACCGTACGGATGGCGCTCTCGAACTCTTCGACGCGCGTTTCCTTGGGCACCCAGCCCGCCTCGATGTGGGCGATGGCGACTGCCTTGTAATCGCGCTCGAAAAATGCGGCGAAGTTTCGCGCCAGGTAATTCTTGTCGGCATCCGACAGGCTACCCATGATGCCGAAATCCACGCCGGAATAGACGCCGTTCTTCAGCACGAAAATGTTGCCCGGGTGCATGTCGGCGTGGAAAAAACCGTCGCGAAACACCTGGGTGAAAAAGATCTTCACGCCGTCCGCGGCCAGCCGCGCCACATCGATGTTGTGCGCGCGGATCTGCTCCAGGTCGTTGACGGGGATGAAGTCCATGCGCTCGAGCACCAGCACTTCGCGGTGGGTGTAATCAAAGAACACCTCCGGCACGTACAGCAGCTTGCCGTCGGCAAAATTGCGTCGCAGGGTGGAGGCGTTGGACGCTTCACGCACCATGTCGAGCTCATCGTGGATGGTCTTGTCGAACTCCACCACCACTTCGCGCGGGCGCAGGCGCTTGCCATCCTTCAGCAGCGACTCGACCAGGTCGGCCAGCACGTACAGCAAGCCGACATCCTTGCCGATGACCTCGTCGATGCCAGGGCGCAGGATTTTGACGGCGACCTCACGCCCGGTCGCCGGTCCCCAGGCGATGGTCGCAAAGTGCACCTGGGCGATGGAGGCGCTGGCCACCGGGATCGGGTCGAAATCGCGAAACACTTCATGGTGCACGCCGCCCATGCTTTTACTGTAGACACGGTCCAGTACGGCAATCGCTTCCTCGGACGAGAATGGCGGAACGTTGTCCTGCAGGCCGGTCAGTGCCTCGGCGATGTCAACAGGCACCAGGTCGGGCCGGGTCGACAGGAGTTGCCCGAACTTGACGAAGATCGGCCCCAGGCTTTCCAGCGCCAGCCGCAGGCGCACACCGCGCGGCTCGGTGAATGCGCGCCAGAAAAACACGCCGCCGATGAGCGAGCGCGCCAACCCCTTCGGAAGGAACTCGTCCAGGCCGAAACGAATCACTACCGAGAGGATCTTGATGAAGCGGAAAACGCGCATAGGAAATGGGAAGGAGATCGGTGGGGCGGACAAGGCGGCGCGTGGCGGCAACATCCTGAGCAAGGCGGGCGGGACCAGGAGGCGCGCCGCTACCTCGTGAAGTACGCCTGAATTCTACCTTGATGCATATCACGCTCTTGGAAATTGCATCACCGGCCGGATTTGTCGGGCGTAAACTCAAGCGAGGTTGCGCCGCATCAAACCCGGAGGAGACGGGCTGCGCACAATAAGCTGCGGTTTGTTGTATCCAACCGCCAGCCCACATTTATTTCACCGCTAAACAAGACTGAGGCCATGAACCAGACTTTTGAATCTGCGAGCACCGGCAACGCCGTCAATACCGAGCTGCCCGCGCAGTCCATTTCCCGCGAAGTACTGCTGGAGAAATACGCCAAGGGACAGGAGACGACGGTCCGCGAGGTGCAAATGCGCGTGGCCACGGCGCTGGCCTCGATCGAGGCGCCCGAGAAACGCGCCCACTGGGAACAGAAATTCCTCGAAGCGCAGGAGCGCGGCTTCGTGCCGGCCGGGCGCATCAATTCCGCGGCAGGCACCAATCTTTCCGCCACGCTCATCAATTGTTTCGTGCAGCCGGTGGGCGACTCCATCACCGAAGTCATCGACGGCACCCCAGGTATCTACACGGCGCTGGCCGAAGCGGCCGAAACCATGCGCCGCGGCGGCGGCGTGGGCTACGACTTCTCCGCCATCCGCCCGGCCGGCGCCTGGGTCAGCGGCACCAATTCGCGCGCCAGCGGGCCGGTATCGTATATGCGCGTGTTCGACCGCTCCTGCGAAACCGTCGAATCGGCCGGTGCCCGGCGTGGCGCGCAGATGGGTGTGTTGCGCTGCGATCACCCCGACATCGAAGCGTTCATTCATGCCAAGGACACGGGCGGCCTGACCAACTTCAATATCTCGGTCGGCGTAAGCGACGCCTTCATGCGCGCGGTCGAGGCCGACCAGCCGATCGAGCTGGTGCACCGCGCCGAGCCGGCCGCCGACGTGATCGAGGGCGGCGGCTATCAACGCGAAGACGGGCTGTGGGTGTACCGCAAGCTACCGGCGCGCGAACTGTGGGCGCAGATCATGCAGTCCACGTATGACCACGCCGAGCCCGGCATTCTGTTCATCGACCGCATCAACCGCGACAACAACCTCGGTTACTGCGAGACCATCGCCGCTACGAATCCTTGTGGCGAACAGCCCCTCCCTCCCTACGGCTGCTGCTGCCTCGGTTCCATCAACCTGACGTGCTTCGTCGACAGCCCGTTCGGTGCGCAGGCCACCTTTGATTTCACGGCTTTTGGCGAGGTGGTGGACAGCGCCGTGCGCATGCTCGACAACGTGCTCGACGTGACTGAGTGGCCGTTGCCTGCGCAGCATGCAGAAGCCCGCGCCAAGCGGCGCACCGGCTTGGGCTTCACCGGGCTGGGTGATGCGCTGGCGATGCTGTGCCTGCGCTACGACACGCAGCCCGCCCGCGACATGGCCGGCAAGATCGCCGCCTTTATGCGCGACCGTGCCTACGCTGCCTCGGTGGCGTTGGCCGAGGAGCGCGGTGCCTTCCCGCTGTTCAATGCCGACCTGTATTTGTCCGCCGGCAACTTCGCGTCGCGCCTGCCGGATGCGTTGCGTCTGGCGATCCGCAAGAGCGGTATCCGCAATTCGCATCTGCTGTCGATCGCCCCCACCGGCACCATCTCGCTGGCCTTTGCCGACAATGCCTCCAACGGCATCGAGCCACCTTTCTCGTATACCTACCAGCGCAAGAAGCGCACCGCCGAGGGCACGCACAAGGAATACTCGGTGGAGGATCACGCCTGGCGCCTGTTCAAGCACCTGGGCGGCAACGTGGACAAGCTGCCCGATTACTTCGTGACGGCGCTGGAAATCTCCGCCTCGGCGCACATGCAGATGGTGGCGGCCGTGGCGCCCTATGTGGATACCGCCATCTCCAAGACGGTGAACGTGCCCGAGGACTATCCCTATCCTGACTTCGAGAATTTGTATTTCGACGCCTGGAAATCGCAGCTCAAGGGCCTCGCCACCTACCGTCCTAACAGCGTGCTGGGTTCGGTGCTGTCAGTTGAGCCGGCCAAGATGCAACCGGAAGCGCCGGTGCTGAACCACAATCCGCGCCTGTCGATCGATTCGCTGCCGGCTCCCGTGCTGGCTTCATTACGCTGGCCGGGCCGCCCGGAGCTCACCGACGGCAACGATGCCTGGACCTACATGATCGAATCGCCGCAAGGTCGCTTCGCACTGTTCGTCGGGCAGATTGAAGACCAGGGCAAGGTATTTCCGTTTGAAGTGTGGGTGAACGGCTTCGAGCAACCGCGCGGCCTGGGCGCCGTGGCCAAGACACTCTCGATGGACCTGCGTACCAACGACCGCGGCTGGCTGGCCCTGAAACTTGACGCCATGACCCGCACCGCCGGCGAAGAAGCCTTCGACATGCGTTTCCCGCCCACCGGCGAGAAAAAGAAAATGCCCGGCGTGGTCTCGGCCATCGCGCAGGTGATCCGCTACCGCTGCGAGCGGCTGCATGTGTTTGACGCCGGCGGCACCACGCCGGTGATGGACGCCATGTTCAGCATCGACGAGCCGCGCACTGGTGCCGACGGCACGTTGTCGTGGACGGTGGACATCGTCAACCCGGCTGCGGGCGATGAGTTCGTGCTGGGCCTGAAAGAAATCACCCTGCCCGACGGCGTCACGCGCCCCTACTCAATGTGGCTTTCGGGCAACTACCCGCGCGCGCTCGATGGCCTGTCGCGCATCCTGTCACTCGACATGCGGGTGCTGGACCCGGCGTGGATCGGCATGAAGCTGCGCAAGTTGTTGAACTACGCCGAACCGCTGGGCGACTTCATGGCCTTCGTGCCCGGCGAGCGCCGCCAGCAGAACTGGCCCTCGACGGTCGCCTACGTCGCGCGCCTGCTAATCCACCGCTACAACATGCTGGGCGTGCTGACCAAGGACGGCTACCCCACGCGCGAGATGGGCATCCTCGAAGCCCCCCGCCAACGCGATGAACCGCGCGTGATGAAAGGCTCGCTCTGCCGCGAATGCGGTAACCACACTGTCATTCGCAAGGACGGCTGCGATTTTTGCAGCGCGTGTGGGTGGGTGGGGATGTGTGGATGAGTAAAGACACAGGACATGGCCTGCGGCATGTCCTGTGCCATACAAATCCGAGGGCGCTGCGACCGTAGGGAGTCCCTGTGGGACAGGGTGCGAAGTGGGAGAGGCTAGACACGAAACAGGCCTTGCAGTTTGTTTTCTACTGGTCGCCAATCTCTAGCACTGGCGCGGCTTTCAGGCCAAAATCGCCTGAAACGGCGCGGCTGCTTTAATTGGTGTCTGAGCTGCCCTGACTTTCACGGACGGGTTAATTAAGAGTCACACCATTCTCGCTCAAACTGCTCTGGGGTTTTATATCCCAGGGTCTGATGAATGCGCTTTCGGTTATAGAACACTTCCATGTAGTCGAAGATCGCGGCCCGCGCTTCTGCGTGGTTGTGGAAGTCGCGATGATGAACCAGCTCGTTCTTCAGGTTTGAGAAGAAGCTCTCTGCCACCGCATTGTCTCGTGGGTTCTTGCCGCGATTCATGCTCGGCCGCATGCCTGCCTGGGCCATGCGCGCACGGTACGTTTTGGCGCTGTACTGTGAACCTCTGTCGGTGTGGTGGATGATCTGGCCGCTTGGCGCGCGCCGGTTCAGTGCCATGTCCAGTGCCTGCAGCGCCAACACTTCGGTCGCCCGTCCTCCCATCGACCAGCCCACCACGCGCCGGGAGAACAAATCCACCAGCACCGCCAGAAACAGCCAGCCCTGCCGCGTACGGATGAAGGTGATGTCGCCTACCCATATCTGATTAGGTTCGATGGCGTTGAATTGCTTCTCAAGCAGATCTGGCGCGGCCGGTACCTTCTGGTGATACTCCGTAGTGGCACGAAAGCGCCGGCGCCGCTGGGCTTCAATGCCGTTTACCCGACGCAATCGGGCGATACGATCCCGGCCACAGACGATACCTTCGTCATTGAGCGCCCGCCAGGTTTTTCTGGCTCCATAGGTCTCGCGGTATTGCCGATGAACACGGCGTACGTGTTCAAGCAGCAGTCGATCCTGGTGCACTCTCGAACACTCGGGCCGGTCACGCCAGTCGTAGTAGCCGCTGCGTGCTACCTGCAACACACGGCACATGGCTTCGACCGGAAACTCGCGCTGGTGATCACGGATGAAGGCGTACTTCACGACAGCTCCTTCGCAAAGTACGCCGCGGCCTTTTTTAGGATGTCGCGCTCCTCGGTGACTTTCTTCAGTTCGCGCTTGAGGCGATCAATCTCCGATAGCTGGTCGTTGGATGGGCGGCCGGGACCGTTGAAAGTGACCGCCGGATCGCCGCCTTTGGCTTCCAGCTGCTCCGCCCACTTGTAGAGCTGGTTACGCCGCACGCCCAGTTCCAGCGCGAGCTCGGTACCCGGCTTCTGGCCAAGCTTGAGAAGCCTCACCGCTTCCAGCTTGAATTCCTTGCTGTGCCGGACGCGAATGCGATCCGGGTTCTTCTTCTCGGCTTTCGCCATTTGACACCTCCTCAGGTATTGTCTACCTTCAAAAGTGTCCGGAAAAGTCAGGCTAGCTCAGACACCATTTTCTCCGGAACATCGCAAGGAAAACAGCCGGGGTGATTTGCTTTCGTGCAGGCAAACAACTTCTCCCTGGCCCTTTTGATTTCCGAATTGCAGCAACCAGCTATTGGTCACTGAGAGGTACACCATGAATATTTTGCTCTGGGTCCTGCAGGTCCTGGCCGCGCTTCTGTACAGCGCATCTGGTGTCATGAAGATATTCATGTTCGACAAGATCAGCGGGCAGGTGCCGTCTTTTGGCGCGTTGCCGCGGGAAGCCTGGATGGCGCTCGGCATCATCGAACTCGTCTGCGTAGTCGGGCTGATCGTCCCCTCCGCGTTCCGCTGGCAGCCGTCGCTTACGGTGGTGGCCGCCACCGCGCTGGCGATCGAGAGCCTGGTGTTCATCGGCGTGCACGTCAAGTACAACGAGATGGGGTCCATTGTCATGAGCGGCGTGCTGGGCCTCGTCATGGCGTTCGTTGCGTATGGCCGGATGTTCCTGAAGCCGATCGTCTAGTCAACCGGCACACATCCCATGACTGCCATTACCCCCAACACCCCCATCACATCCAGCGCCACCAACGCCGCATTCAACCCCCTCATTCGCCCCTATCTGGTGATGCAGGGCGCGTTGATTCTCGCCATGACCATCGTCGGCATTCCACTTGCCATCATCTGGGTGCTGGGCGTGGGTCAGTGGTGGGCGCGGCATTACTTCGCCAAGCTCGAATGCCACCTGGATGACCGCAAGCTGCGCTACAAGAAAGGCATTCTGGTGACGGTGGAAAAAACCATTCCACTCGAAAACATCCAGGACGTGACCTTCATCGAAGGGCCGATCCTGCGGCACTTTCACCTGAGCACATTGAAGTTTGAAACCGCCGGCAGCGGCGCGGGCCAGGCCAACGACATGCACCTCACCGGCATCATCGACGCGCACGATTTCCGCAACCGCATCCTCGCCGCGCGCGACGCGCTAAAGCGCAACCAGGGCCAGCCGGCGCAGGCAGCCTCAGCCGGCGGGGGCGATGCACAGCTTGCAGCGCTGCAATCCATCGACCGGCGGCTGGCGGAAATTGCCGAGCTGATGAAGCAGAAATAGCAAACTCCAGCACTGGCGCCCCTCCCAAGCCGAAAATGCCGTGAACACGGCGCCAATGCTGGAGTTTCGGCCTTTATCGCGGGCTATTTCTTGCCCGGCTTGGCGGCCTTGGCTTCCTTGGGTGCCTTCGGGGGGAAGTGTCGGATGGCGATGCGCGTGCCGCCACTTTCGCTGGAGACGGTGAGGCTGCGGCCCGCTTCGGGCATGTCGAGCTTGTTGTCGCGCGGTCCCATGCCATAGAACTCCTTGACCTTGGCGACCGTATCGAGCGTGCTGTAGATGAATGTCGTGCGATCGTTTTTCGCGTCGGCGCAGTCGTCTATCGAATCGGAGATCTGCAACATGGCGCCGGGATAGGGCTTGAAGCCGAGCGCGGCTTCGGTCTTGGCGATACCGATGATGCGCTTGCCCGCGGCGGACTTCTGCGCGGCACTGGCGGCATACGGGCTGGGCGGCGGCTGCGCGCCTGCGGGGGCGGCGATCAGCAGCGATGCGATGGCGATGAACAGGCTGGAGACAAGCGTACGCATGATGTGTATTCCCGGGTCGGTACGGCATTGGGCAACGGGTGCCGGTGCGGCATGGCGAGTAAAGGTAGCGAGCCGTCGGGGACAAGTCAACGCGGACAGTCAGACGGTACGGCGGATGGACGGGCGGGGCGCGCCGGCAGGCGGCGGGGCCAGATTGGACGTAGCATCTTGCCAAACTGCAAAAACTGTATGAATATACAGTTATGCAAGTCGCGCCCCCATTCATAGCCGATCCGACCACTCCTGCCGCTCAGGATGCCGCCGCATCGCGCCCGGCCCACGTTCCCCCGGTCATCGACCACCCGCGGGTGTTTCGCATTGGCGATATGGGACATGGGGGACATGGCGGCCAAGGTGGTCATGGCTCGGGAGCGGCGGATCATAGGGTGGGCAGCGGCTGGCCGGCGCTGGATGCCGAACTGGCCGGCGGGGGATGGCCCAAGCCGGGGCTGACTGAAATCCTTTGCGATCACGTCGGCATCGGCGAAGTCTCGCTGCTGCTGAAGGCCTTGCGCGCCGGCACCGGCATGCCGCAGGCTGGCGAGGCCCCACACCTGCTGTGGGTATTACCCGCCAGCCAGCCGTGGATTCCCTATGCGCCGGGCCTCGCGCAGGCGGGGATCGCGCTGGAGCATCTCGCCATCGTGCGGCCCAAATCCACCGATGCCGCGCTGTGGGCCGCCGAGCAGGGATTGAAGAGCAAGGCCTGTCGCGCGGTGCTGCTGTGGCTGGGCGGTGCTTACTGCAGCCCGCTGTCGCTGCGCCGCCTGCTGCAAGCCGCCATCGCCGGCGAGGCCATGGCCTGGGTGATCCGCCCGGCCATTGCCGCCAGCTCGCCCTCGCCCGCGGGCCTGCGCATCGCGCTGCGGCCCGAGGCGCACGGCGCATTGCAGCTCGATCTTCTTAAACGCCGCGGCCTGCCGCCGGGAAAATCGCTCACGCTCACGCCGCGCGCGCTGGCCTGCCTGTCGCGCCCGGCACGCGAGACACGCACCACACGGCTCGCGCAAGGCGCGCGCCAGTCCGCGCAGTGGCTGCAAAGCCTGCTGGCCAGCAAGGCGCCGGCCGCGCCGCTGGTGCGCGACCGACCCCTCCACAGTGATCGCTAGGCACCCGACATGTTGTGGATTGCCATCTTCCTGCCCGAACTGTCCCTGCAATCCCACTGCCGGGGCGCGCTTTCGCACCTCACCGACCTGCCGCTGGTGCTGAGCGACGGCGTGGCCAACCGCCCGCATGTGCACGCGGCCAACGCCCGCGCCCGCGAAGCCGGCATCACGCCGATGATGCCGGTGGTGGCGGCGCAGGCACGCACGGCCGAGGTGATCGTGGTGCCGCGCGATACCGCCAAGGAAGAAGCTGCCCTCACCCAGATTGCGCTGTGGCTCACCCAGTTCACACCCATGACCTGCCGCGAGCCCGCGGGCGCCTCGCTGGAAGTCTCGACCACGCTGCGCCTCTTCGGCGGCATCGCCGCCATCGCCAACCGCATCCGCACCGGCATCACCAGCCTGGGCTTTCATGCCGTCATCGGTATCGCCCCGACACCGCTGGGCGCCTATCTGCTGGCGCAGGCCTCGCACTACATGGCCGGGGTGCGCATGTGCCGCGAATCGGCGCATCTGGAGGAACGCCTGCGCGATATTCCGCTGGCCCTGTTCGGCTGGCCGCACGAAGTGGTACAGCCGCTGGCCACGCTGGGCCTCACGCGCGTGCGCGACCTGCTCGCCCAACCGCGCGCGGGGCTGAAGCGCCGCTTTGGCGATGCGCTGCTGGCGGACCTCGACCGTGCGCTGGGCCGCGTGCCCGATCCGCGTCAGCCGCTGCAGCCGCCGGAAACATTTCGCAGCCACATGGATCTGCTGTTCGAGATCATCGACGCCGAGCGCCTGACCATTCCCATCTGCATGCTGGTCAATGCGCTGCAGGGCTTCCTGCGCGCGCGCAGCGCGGCCGTGGCCGAGATCGAACTCATCCTGCACCACAGTCGCAGCCAATCCACGCCGCACCGTTTCGCCGCGCGCCAGCCGATCCGCAGCGCCGACGACTGGATGCGCCTGATCCGCGAACGCCTCACCGCCGCGCCATTGCCCGAGGCCGTCACCGCGCTCACGCTCGCGGCCGACAAGCTGGCGGCCTACGAAGCGCAAAACGAAAGCTGGCTGCCCACGCCGGACAAGCGCAACGAACAGTGGCAGACGCTGCTGGCGCGCATCACCTCGCGGCTGGGCCCGAAAAGCGTATTCGGCGTGGCGGTGCGTGAAGACCATCGCCCGGAGCGGGCGTGGCAGGAAGGCGCAGCCAAACGCAGCGACACCACCGGCTACAGCAACGAAAAACCGCGCCCGCTGCTGCTGCTCACCGAACCCAAACCGCTGGTCACCATGAGCGGCTCGCCACAACATCACGGCAACCTCGAACTGCTGGCCGGCCCCGAGCGCATCGAAGCCGGCTGGTGGGACGGCCACCTCGTCGCCCGCGACTACTTCGTCGCCCGCAATCCGGCGCAGGAAGTGTGCTGGATCTTCTGCGATTACCGGCAGGAGAAACGCTGGTACCTGCAGGGGTATTTCGCATGAGCGGCATGGGGTTTTCGTGGGTGTACAGCCGGGCAATGCAGAAGCACTGCACTCCCTCTCGCGCCATGCACGATGCCGCCCCCTTTCCTACAGGGGACAAGCCCGTCGTGATCGTCAATGAAACAAGGCTTGGGGGATTTTCCGAAGCCCATTCCGGCAACAACAACTCGCAAGCCATGCACGATACCGCCCCCTTTCCTAAAGGGGGCAAGCCCGTCGTGATCGACAATGCATCAAGGCTTTGGGGATTTCTCAGCCTGCAACAGGAGAGACTGCAATATCGCCCGGACCTGAAACAAAAAGCTCGCGCTCTTCGCGCTCGCATGACCGATGCCGAGCAATTGCTCTGGTTCCACCTGCGCCGCAAGCAAATGGACGGCGTGCAGTTTTTCCGCCAGCGGCCGGTGGGTGAAGTCATCCTCGATTTTTATGCGCCGTCGATCGGGCTGGCTGTTGAAGTGGATGGGGGGCAGCACTTTGATGCGGATGGGTTGGCGCGGGACGGTCGACGTACCACATGGCTTACGACGCAAGGCATCGATGTCATTCGTTTTGACAACCTGCAAGTGCTGAAAGAGACATCGTCGGTGTTGGAACGGATTCATCAAGTCATCAACGACCGTAAATCCCCCTCGATCCCCCTTTAGAAAAGGGGGAGGACGTTCATTGGAGAGCGCGACTCTCAATTGGAAAATCGTGATGTCTCACCAGGACTTCCCCCTTTTCTAAAGGGGGATCGAGGGGGATTTACAGCGCCAAAAGTACGCCCCAAACCACCATGCGCACCTCCGCCGCCCTCCTCCACTGCCTCACCAACTTCAGCCTCCTGCGCGGCACCTCATGCGCAGAGGAGCTGCTGGCACACGCAGACCTCCCCCTTTCCTAAAGGGGGATCGAGGGGGATTTCCCGGCCTGAACCAAGCCACCCAAACCATCATGCGCATCTCCGCCGCCCTCCTCCACTGCCTCACCAACTTTTCCTTCCTGCGCGGCGCCTCGCACGCGGAGGAACTGGTCACGCAGGCGTCCAAGCTCGGCTACACCGCCATCGCCATCACCGACGAATGTTCCGTCTCGGGCATGGTGCGCGCGCATGTGGCGGCGAAGGAATGCGGCATCAAGCTCATCGTTGGCGCGGAGTTTGCCATGCACGATGCGCCGGGCATCGACCGGCTGCTGCTGGTCGCGCAAAACCGCAACGGCTATGGCGACCTGTGCGAGCTCATCACGCTGGCGCGTTCGCGCACGGCCAAGGGCAAATACCGACTGATGACGGCAGACCTCACCCATCTGCCCGACTGCCTCGCCGTGCTGCTGCCGCATGTGCATCGCCCGCACGCAGAAGACAACATCGCCACCCTCAGCGGCATGTTCCCCGAACGCTGCTGGCTGGGCGCCGCGCATCGCTACGGCGCCGACGAGGAAGGCGCGCTCTCGCGGCTGCTGGACCTGGCCGAACAGTTTGAATTGCCCGTCGCCGCCTGCGACCCGGTACTGTTCGCGCTGCGAGAAGACAAGCCGATGCAGGATGTGCTCACCGCCGTCCGCCTGAAAAAGCCCGTGGCCGAGCTCGGCACCGAACTGCTGGCCCACGCCGAGCACTACCTCAAGCCGATCCCGAAGCTGCTGCGGCGCTACTCGACCGAGATGCTCACCGAGACCCTGCTCATCGCCGCGCGCTGCACGTTCTCGCTGGACGAACTGCGCTACGAGTACCCGAAGGAAGTGGTGGCAGAGGGTGAAACGCCAGCGAGCTATTTGCGCAAGCTCACTTACGAAGGCGCCGACCGCCGCTATCCGCAGGGCATCTCCGCACATGTGCGTGCGCTGGTGGAAAAAGAACTCACGCTCATTTCCGAACTGCAGTACGAGGCCTACTTCCTCACCATCCACGACGTGGTGAAGTTCGCGCGCGACCAGCGCATCCTCTGCCAGGGCCGCGGCTCGGCGGCCAACTCGGCGGTGTGTTATTGCCTCGGCATCACCGAGGTCGATCCCTCGCGCATGCAGGTGCTGTTCGAGCGCTTCATCTCGAAGGAACGCAACGAGCCACCCGACATCGACGTGGATTTCGAGCACGAACGGCGCGAGGAGGTGATGCAGTACATCTACAACAAGTACGGCCGCGACCGCACCGCGCTCACCGCCGCCGTCTCCACCTACCGGCCCAAGGGCGCCATCCGCGACGTGGGCAAGGCGCTGGGCCTCACGCTCTCGCAGGTCGATGCCTTGTCCAAGGCCATCGTCTGGTGGGACGGCCGCAACATCGCCGCCGACCGCCTGCGTGAGGCCGGCTTCGACCCGGACAACGCCCACATGCGCACGCTGCTGACGCTCACCCATGCGCTGGTCGGTTTTCCGCGGCACCTGTCGCAGCACTCGGGCGGCTTCGTGATCGCCCGCGACAAGCTCACGCGCCTGGTGCCGGTCGAGAACGCGGCGATGGAAAACCGCACCGTCATCCAGTGGGACAAGGACGACCTCGACGAACTCGGGCTGCTGAAGGTGGACATCCTGGCGCTGGGCATGCTCACGGCGATCCGCAAGACGCTGGATGTGCTGGGACGCTGGCAGGGGCGCGACATCGCGTTGCAGGATGTACCGGCAGAGGATGCGGCCACCTATCGCATGATCCAGAAGGCCGACACGGTGGGTGTGTTCCAGATCGAATCGCGCGCGCAGATGAGCATGCTGCCGCGATTGAAGCCGAAATGTTTTTACGACCTCGTCATCGAAGTTGCCATCGTCCGTCCCGGCCCCATCCAGGGCGGCATGGTGCATCCGTACCTGAAGCGCCGCAACGGCGAGGAGCCGGTGAACTATCCCTCCGAGGCGGTGAAGAAAGTGCTGGAACGCACGCTGGGCGTTTCCATCTTCCAGGAACAGGTGATGCAGCTCGCGGTGGTGGCGGCCGGCTTCACGCCGGGCGAGGCCGACCGCCTGCGCCGCGCCATGGCGGCGTGGAAGCGCAAAGGCGGGCTGGAGCCGTTTCGCGAAAAGCTCATCAACGGCATGCTTGAACGCGGCTACCTGCCCGCGTTTGCCGAGGCCATCTACCGGCAAATGCAGGGCTTCGGCGAGTATGGTTTTCCCGAGTCGCACGCGGCCAGCTTCGCGCTGCTGGTGTACGTGTCGTGCTGGCTGAAGTGCCACCATCCGGCGGCCTTCACCTGTGGCCTGCTGAACGCGCAGCCGCTGGGGTTTTATTCGCCTTCGCAGCTGGTGCAGGACGTGCAGCGGCACAACGTCAGCGTGCTGCCGGTGGACGTAACGGTAAGCGACTGGGATTGCACGCTGGAGGGGCCGCCCGGCAAGCCAGACGTGCAGCCAGGCATACGGCTGGGCCTGCGCATGATCGCGGGACTCAAGGAAAGCGATGCGCGGCGCGTGGTCGCGGCGCGCGCCCTGCATCACTTCGACGACGTGGCCGACCTGCAGCGCCGCGCGGAACTGTCGGACAGCGATATCACCGCGCTCGCCGCCGCCGATGCGCTGGCCACCCTCACCGGCAACCGCCGCGAGGCGCTGTGGGAGGCGCTGGGGCTTGAGCGCGACACCAGGCTGTTCATGGCGCCCGCCGACCCGGATGAAGCGACGCTGCTGCCGCCCACCGAAGTCGAGGACATCTTCGCCGACTTTCGCACCACCGGCCTCACGCTGCGGCGCCACCCGATGGCGCTGTTGCGACCGGATCTGAAAAAAATCCGCATCAGTTCCGCCGACGACGTGCGCAACGCGCGCCACGGCCAGCTGATCCGCGCCAGCGGCCTCGTCACCTGCCGGCAGCGGCCCGCCACCGCCAAGGGCACCACCTTTGTCACGCTGGAAGACGAGACCGGCTACGTGAATGTGGTGGTGTGGTCGCACGTGGCCGAGCGCCAGCGCAAGGAACTGGTGTTTTCCAAAATGCTCTGCGTGGCCGGGCGCGTCGAGCGGCAGGGGGAAGTCGTGCACCTCATCGCCGGGCGGCTCATCGACCAGACAGACATGTTGTCCGAGCTCGATTTCAGTTCGCGGGACTTTCATTGAAGCCGCCCGTTCCCCGCCAGGAAGCCTGGCTCACGCGCCCCGGCGGGGTAACCTTAATTTCTTGATTGTCGGTAAATTTTACAAAATTTGACGATTCCAGAATTGCTGCGACCGCACAAAAGTGCTACTGCCCTGTTTTCAAACGCGACTTCCAAACAGGCACGGTTCGTGCTCATTCAGTTCCCATCGCTGCAAAGCGAGGGGATGGATTTTAGTTTCACCCGATGACTGCCACCACGACTCATCTGTGGGTGCGGTCACCGACACATCTCCCTCCATCAAGACGCGAACGAAGCGAACGGGCCCCGGCAACTGCCGGGTGACAAGAAATTCAGGGAGACAGAAAATGAGCAAAAGATTCGGTAACTGGTCCACCAAGCTCTTGCAGTCGCTGGCGTTCGCAGCGCTGGCGATGGCGGCAACATCACAGGCCGCGTATGCCGGCGTCATGCTTACCAGCAGCCGCGCCGCCATCGGCCCGGGCTACACCGTGAACTGGGGCGCCCCGGCACCGGCTGACCTGACGGACTTGGGTTCGAGCTTTACACAGGGCGATGTCAGCGTCAGCGGCTCCAACGCCTTCACCCTGTTCAATGCGTCGACCTTCAACGGCGACTTCAACCCGGCCGATTGGGTCATTTCGCTGTTCGATATCAACGCGTTCAACCCGAACTCCGGCCTGTTTCGCATCGACTTCCTGAATCCCGTGCTATCCGCCGGCGCCCAAATCCAAAGCATGGGCTTCGGCACATTCTCGGGTTCGATCCGCGCCTATGACGCCTCGAATATCCTGCTTGGCTTCTTCAATGTCAGCGGTGCCAACAACGGCAACGGTGACGGATCCGCCGTCTTCGCAGGCATCATCAGCGATACCGCCAACATCAGCCGTCTGGAATTCGACGGCTTCGGTGACGGCGCCGGCATCAATCAACTGAGCGCGGCAACCGTGCCGGAACCGTCCACCACACTATTGCTGCTCGGCCCGCTGGCATTCCTGGCAATCCGCCGCCGCCGCGACGACCGCGCCACGCGCTGACAGTCGCAGCGGGCAATCAGGGGTTGCCTGACTTGGGCGGGAGTGGCAGAGCGCACTGGCTATTGGCGCTGCTGCTGCCCGGGGTGGTTTTCAGCAACACACCGGAAACCGGGATCCCCAACCGTTTGCTAGCGCGTGATGCCTTTCACTACCTCGACCTATCCACTGAACAGGCGCGTACGTTGAACACGCTCCAGGCGTCCTGGCAGTCGTATCTCGCTATGGCCGGGGTACGTGCGAAGGAGCTTGAAACCCGGCAGGCGCTCGATGCAAAGCGCACGCCACCTGACGCCGCACAAAGTAACCGCTCGGATGCAGAGCTGACGGTGGTGTGCGAAAAGTCGAAAGCACGACAGCAACAGTTGTTGCAGGAGTCTCGCGCCATTCTCACGCCGCCACAGCTTTCAAAACTGGCCGCACTTGAAGAGGCCTATGCGCTAATGCCCATTGTGCAGTCTGCGCAGGCGGCCGGCCTGATGCCAGGCGCGATGACCGGGCCGCCTTCGGGCATGCCTGGAGGCAAGTTGGAAGTGGAATTTACATATGTGCGCGCCAGCCAGCCACCGCTACCCGGTTGCCGGCCCGCCACGCAATCGATCCGTTCGGGCCCGGCGCCCGCACAGCAAGGCAAACCCGCAGTGCCGTGAAACGCCGCAGTACCTCAGTTGGTATAGCAACTTTGACCGAATCAATCGACGTCCCAGGGAGATGCTCATGAAGCAGAATAGATTCAAGTTGGGAGCGTATGCGGCAATCGCGATCGCGGTGGCCGGCTGCGCGCAAACAGGTTCAAACACCGCCGAACCGATCCTGGAGTCCATGCCCCAGCTGGTAGACAGCCAGCAGGTTGCCGCCGACAGCACGCGGCTTGACGAGCGCATCGCCGGCCTCATGAAGCGGATTGAAGCCAAGAAGAACAGGAAACCGTTGCTGGAGCGCATGGGCATGGTGGCACAGTGGCAAGACGCGTGGGGTAACCGCAACGCCTCAGCAGCATTCGACCAGCCGCAAGGTGCGTTGACCCACTTCCTGGAAAAGCGCCTCTCCGCGAGTTCGAACACCACGATCGGCCCTTCTGACTACACGGAAGCGCTGGACCAGGCGGCGACAATGCCGGTCTACTCGACCTTCCAGAGCCGGTTCGTTTCCGACACCACCCCGCAGATCCCGACCGGTGGTCCCGGCGGTGTCGCGTCGCCTGTCAGCGCCGGCTTCGGCGGTGCATGGACCGCGATGGGGCCCGGCAACATCGGCGGTCGCACGCGGGCGATTCTGATCCATCCTACAAGGTCGACGACCATGTGGATCGGCGGTGTTGCAGGCGGCATCTGGAAATCAACCGACGGCGGCGCCTCCTGGTCCCCGAAGGCGGACCTGCTGGTGAACATAGCCGTCAATTCGATGATGTTGGATCCACGCAATCCGGACATTCTGTACGCCGGCACCGGCGAGGGATTCTTCAACGGTGATGCGGTACGCGGCGCCGGCATCCTGAAGTCGACCGACGGTGGCGAGACCTGGTCGCAACTGGCGAGTACCGCCAATTCCGATTTCTTCTACGTGCAAAAAATCGTCATGTCGCGCGGCTCCAGCCAGCGACTCTACGCCGCCACGCGCACGGGCGTCTTCCGCAGCCTCGACGCCGGCGGCTCCTGGACCAAGGTCCTGGATGCCACCGCAAAAAATGGTTGCATGGACATGGCAATCCAGACAGACCGGGCATTGGCCATGGTGTTTGCTGCCTGCGGCACGTTTACCCAAGGTGCCATCTACCGCGCGCTCGATACGTCAAGCACACAAACGTGGACTTCCGTCCACGCACCGGCCAACATGGGGCGCACCTCGCTTGCCATCGCCCCGTCCAACCAGAACATCATCTATGCCATGTCTGCCAGCAATCAGACCGGCAATTACAACAACGGTCTGCTGGCGGTTTACCGCTCAACCACCTCGGGCTCCAGCGGCAGCTGGAACACGCAAGTCTCCAACACCAGCCCCAACAAGCTGAACACACTGCTGCTGTCCAACCCCGTATACGGAGTTCTGGCGGATTGTGGCTTTGGAACCACACAATTTCTGAACCAGGGCTGGTACGACAATGCATTGGCCGTCGATCCAGCCGATGCGAACATAGTCTGGGCCGGCGGCATCGACCTGTTCCGTTCCAATGACGGCGGACAGAATTGGGGACAGGCTTCGCATTGGTGGTTCACGCGCGGCGTGGACCCGGAGTATGCGCACGCCGACAACCATGCCATCGTGTTCCATCCGCAATACAACGGTACGACCAACAAAATCATGTTCAATGGCAGCGACGGTGGTGTGTTCTATACCAATGACGCCCGCGCGCCGGTCGCCTTGTCGCCGAACCCGATCACGCCCACCTCGCCGGTATGCGGCAATACCGCGCCGGGTGGCCTTGCGTGGGGCGAAAAGAACAACGGCTACCAAGTAACGCAGTTCTACCATGGTGCGGTGTACCCCGACGGTGACACGTTTATCGGCGGTACACAGGACAACGGCACGCTTCGCGGTGTGACCGGCTCACCTAACGCCTGGCAGACGATCCTTGGTGGCGACGGCGGCTACGTGGCTGTAAACCCGGCCAACACCAGCATGCTGTGGGCCGAAAACACCAACAGTTCGATGCGACGCAGCCTCAATGGCGGCTCCAGCTTTTCCGCCTTCACCAGCGGCATTACTGAAGCCAGCGGCAACTTCCTGTTCATTGCACCGTTTGCGCAAGACCCAGGTAATGCTGCACGGATGTGGACGGGTGGCGCGCGCCTGTGGCGGACCGCACAGGCCACCGCTAATCCGACCGTCGGCAACATCTGGATCAACGCGAGCCAGTTTCTGAGCGCACGCGTGAGTGCGGTGGCCGTATCACCGCTGTCCAGCGATCGCGTCTATGCCGGCACCCAGGCGATCACCGGCAACGCTGCGATTTCCGGCGTGGTGTACACCACTGGTGCCGGCACCACGGCCACCTCGGCCACCGTGTGGACCGGCAGCAAGCCGCGCCCCGGCATTAACTACGTTTCATGGGTCACACCTGACCCGGTCAGCGCCAGCACCGTGTACGCCACGATCTCGACGTTCAATGACGCGACCGGCAGCGGGCACGTCTTCAAATCGACAGACTTCGGCGCAACCTGGACGAACATTGACGGCGCGGGTGCCACCGGCATCCCGGACGTACCGGTTCACACCATTGTCGTCGACCCGGCCAACACCCAGCGGCTCTATGTGGGTACCGATATCGGCGTGTTTGTCTCGCTGGACGGCGGTGCCAACTGGGCGCGTGAGAACACCGGCTTTGCAAATGTGATCGTCGAAGCGCTGGTGATCAAGAACACCGCACCGCGCTACATTTACGCATTCACCCACGGCCGTAGCGTGTTCCGCGCACCGCTGCCCTGAAGCACGGGTAACTGAAAGCCCGCGCCGGTAACGCCGGCGCGGGCTTTATTTTTGGCATTTCTCACATGAGGTCCCTGTGTGGTTCAATCCTTCCCGACTTCTCAGACCGAAAGTACCGCTTGAACATCTGGGTCGATGCCGACGCCTGCCCCGGCGTCATCAAGGAAATCCTGTTTCGCGCGGCCGAACGCACCAAGATTTCCACCACGCTGGTGGCCAACAAGCTGCTGCGCGTGCCGCCTTCGCCCTACATCAAGGCCATGCAGGTACCGCACGGCTTTGATGTTGCTGATGACCGCATCGTTGAAATGGTGCAGCCCGGCGACCTGGTGATCACCGCCGACATCCCGCTGGCGGCGCAGATCATCGCCCGCGGCGCGGCAGCGCTGAATCCGCGTGGAATGCTGTACTCGAAGGACAACATCCAGGAACAACTGGCGATGCGCAATTTCATGGAGGAAATGCGCGCCTCCGGCATGGAAGGCAGTGGTCCCGCCGCATTCAACCACGCCGACCGACAGGCGTTTGCGAATCAGTTGGATCGGTTTCTGGCGGGGATGCGGTAGCTCGCCATGCGATAGCCTCACGCGTGGCAAAGAGTCAGCGGTACTTCGCAATAAACACCGGGAAATCCCCCTCGGCCCCCTCGCTTCGCTCTCCCCCTTTAGAAAAGGGGGAGGTTTATCGCGCCTGTCTCTTGCGCATTGCCTATTCGAGGCACTTCCCCCTTTTCTAAAGGGGTGAAGCAGGGAATTCGCGAAGTACGCTTCGCGCCTGCTGAACGGCCAGGCAATGCAGTGCCTGGCGCGCCCTGCAAGGGATTGAGGGGGATTTCGGGCGCCCAAACTGGCGCGGGACCGAGGGGGACTTCCCGGCGCCCAGCCAGTCACCACTACCCGCTCGCGAAGCACGAATCCAAATCCGCGCCAGCCTGCCAAAACACCCAAACCCCAGCACTGGCGCGCCTCCTGGCGGCAATCTGGCCTGCAAGCCGCGCCAGTGCTTGACTTTGGCCCTTAGCCGCCGCGTGCCACCCGCCGCGCGACCGATAGCTTTTCTCAATCGAAAACATGCAATCAAACGATTTCACACGCGAACCCTGCATCGGTAACCTGCGTCCATCGAATTCACCAACGCGGCCCGCCGCACGGAAAAACGTCCATGAAAACAACGAAAGTTCTGATCGAACCCGGCAACACCGCCGACGGCGACCTGCGCTGGGAAATTTTCATCCCGCTGCTGAACACGATTGTCCATTCCTATTGATCGCCAGATCCCGCATCCGCAACTCAAACCAGCTGCACACAGCAAACAAACACAGGAGAAACGCATGTCAAACGAAGCCAAATGCCCGTTCTCGGGCGGTGCCAGCAAACAAGCCCTCGCGGGCGCAGCCACCAATGCAAACTGGTGGCCGAACCAGCTCAACGTCAAGTTGCTCAACCAGCATTCGCCCCTGACCAATCCGATGGGCGAGGATTTCAACTACGCGAAGGAATTCAAGAGCCTCGACCTGCACGCGGTGATCAAGGATCTGCATGCCCTGATGACCGATTCGCAGGACTGGTGGCCCGCGGACTACGGCCACTACGGGCCGTTCTTCATCCGCATGGCATGGCATAGCGCGGGTACCTACCGCATCGCCGATGGCCGTGGCGGCGCCGGTTCCGGCACGCAGCGCTTCGCCCCCCTCAACAGCTGGCCGGACAACGGCAATCTCGACAAGGCACGCCGCCTGTTGTGGCCGATCAAGCAGAAATACGGCAAGAAGATTTCCTGGGCTGACCTGATGATCCTGGCCGGCAACGTCGCGCTGGAATCGATGGGCTTCAAGACCTTCGGCTTCGCCGGTGGCCGCGCGGATGTGTGGGAGCCGGAAGAAATCTATTGGGGCCCGGAAGCCGAGTGGCTGGGCGACAAGCGCTACACGGGTGATCGTCAGCTGGAAAATCCGCTCGGCGCGGTACAGATGGGCCTCATCTACGTGAACCCTGAAGGCCCGAATGGCAAGCCCGATCCGATTGCATCGGCACGCGACATCCGCGAGACCTTTGCGCGCATGGCCATGAACGACGAAGAAACCGTGGCGCTGGTTGCCGGCGGTCACACCTTCGGCAAGGCGCATGGCGCCGCCGATCCGGGCAAATTTGTCGGCCCGGAACCGGAAGGCGCCGGCATCGAAGAACAAGGCCTCGGCTGGAGCAATTCCTTCGGCAGCGGCAAGGGCGTTCACACCATCACCAGCGGCATCGAAGGCGCCTGGACCCCCAACCCCATCCAGTGGGACAACGGCTATTTCGAGACCCTGTTCGGTTACGAATGGGAGCTCACCAAGAGCCCGGCCGGTGCGCAGCAGTGGACCCCCAGGGACCCGGCAGCAAAGACCACCGTGCCCGACGCGCACGATCCGGTAAAACGCCACGCGCCGATGATGACCACGGCCGACATGGCGCTGCGCATGGATCCGGCCTACGAAAAGATTTCACGCCGCTTCATGGCCAACCCGCAGGAACTCGCCGACGCCTTCGCTCGCGCCTGGTTCAAGCTCACGCACCGCGACATGGGCCCGGTCGCCCGCTACCTCGGCCCGCTGGTGCCAAAGGAGGAGTTGATCTGGCAGGACCCGATTCCCGCGGTCGATCACAAGCTGGTGGACGAGCAGGACATCGCGCAACTGAAGGCCACGCTGCTGGCATCCGGCCTGACCATCTCGCAACTGGTCACGACTGCCTGGGCATCGGCCTCCACCTTCCGCGGCAGCGACAAGCGCGGCGGCGCCAACGGCGCGCGCATTCGCCTGGCACCGCAGAAGGATTGGGAAGTCAACCAGCCAGCGGAATTGGCGAAGGTGCTGGCAAATCTGGAAGCAATCCAAGCGCAATTCAACGGCGCACAATCCGGCGGCAAGAAGATTTCGCTGGCCGACCTGATTGTGCTGGGCGGTTGTGCGGCAGTCGAATCTGCGGCGAAAAAAGCCGGGCAGGATATCAAGGTTCCGTTCACACCCGGACGCATGGACGCATCGCAGGCGCAGACCGACGCGGAATCGTTTGCCCTACTGGAGCCGAGTGCCGACGGATTCCGCAATTACGTTCGGAAGGGACAGGAAGCTTCCGCCGCGGCATTGCTGCTGGACAAGTCCAACCTGCTCACGCTCACGGCGCCGGAGATGACGGTATTGATCGGCGGCATGCGCGCCCTGAATGCCAACGTTGGCCAGGTCAAACACGGCGTGTTCACCACGCGCCCCGAAACGCTGTCCAATGACTTCTTCGTCAACCTGCTCGACATGGGCACCAAGTGGCAGAAGTCGGCGACCGCCGAAGGCGTGCTGGAAGGGCGTGACCGGGCAAGCGGCGAGCTGAAGTGGACAGGCACCGTTGTGGATCTGGTCTTCGGTTCGAATTCGCAGCTGCGTGCCCTCGCCGAAGTCTATGCGAGCAGCGATGCGCAGGCCATGTTCGTGCGCGACTTTGTGGCGGCATGGAACAAGGTCATGAACCTGGACCGGTTCGACCTGGCTTGATCGCCCATCCTGAGGTCCGCTTTGAAAAACCCCGCATCCGCGGGGTTTTTTTTCGCTTCAATGACGCGCCGTGAGGCAGCGCCCGGTGCCGAATTCAGCCTCTTCGCAGAGGCGTCGTCGCCTGTCGACCGTCCCCGGTGACAAAAATAAGACAGCCATCAGCCCCTGTTGCATTTTTGCGACAACAAAATTTGATCGACGATCAAAAGGCTAGAATCTCGCATCGGCTTGCACCCAGACCAAGAACGCCGTGTCCGCTTCGGTGAACCGTCCGAATAACAGTCTTTTTTCCAGGGGTTTGTCCATGAAAAAGAAAATCATCGCCGCGGCCTGCACGCCGCATTCGCTGGCACTGGGTTTGTCCCTGGCCGCCATGCTGGCGGCACCGTCCGCTTTTGCCCAATCTGCCGACGCCAAGCCCGCCGCCAAGGGCGAGGCCGGGGTGCTGGAAACCATCACGGTGACCGCCGAACGCCGCAAGGAAAACATCCGCGATGTGCCGGTTTCGATCAGCACCGTCAGTGGCGAAGCCCTCGACATCATCAATTCCAGCGGCCAGGACGTGCGCGCCCTCGCCGGCCGCGTGCCCAGCCTGAACATCGAATCCTCCTTCGGCCGTGCCTTCCCGCGCTTTTACCTGCGCGGTTACGGCAACACCGACTTCCGCCTCAACGCTTCGCAGCCAGTTTCGCTGGTGTACGACGACGTCGTGCAGGAAAACCCGATCCTCAAGGGCTTCCCGATGTTCGACCTCGACCAGATCGAAGTCCTGCGCGGACCGCAGGGCACGCTGTTCGGCCGCAACTCGCCTGCCGGTGTGGTTAAGTTCGATTCGGCCAAGCCCAGCCAGCGGTCCGAGTCCTACCTGAATCTTTCCGTCGCGCGGTTTTCCACCAACGCCATCGAAGGCGCGGTCAACGTGCCGATCAACAAGGACGTGGCGATGCGCTTCTCGGTCCAGGCTCAGCATCGCGATGACTGGGTCACCAATACCGTCAATGGCCCGACGAAAAATTTCGAAGGCTATGACGACAACGCCGCGCGCCTGCAATTCCTGTACGAACCCGGCAAGGATTTCAGCGCCCTGTTCAATGTGCACGCACGCGACCTCAAGGGCAGCGCACGCCTGTTCCGCGCCAACATCATCAAGCCTGGCACCAATGACTTCGTCGATGGTTTCGATATCCGCAAGGTTTCCTTCGACGGCAAGAACGAATCGCGGCTGCGCACCAATGGCGGCAGCATCCGCCTGCGATGGGACCTGAAGGATTACACGCTGTACTCCATCACCGGCTACGAGTCGCTGGATACCTTCAACCGCGGCGACATTGACGGCGGCTTCGGCGCCGTGTTCGCGCCGCCATCAGGCCCCGGCTTCATCCCGTTCTCCTCGGAGACGGCCGACGGCATTCCCAAGCACTCCCAGTTCACGCAGGAACTGCGCCTGGAATCGAACGCCAAGGGCCCGACGAAATGGCAGGGCGGCCTGTACTACTTCAGCGAGGACTACACGGTCGAGAGCTTCAGCTACGATTCGCTGTTTTCCGCCGGCGGCCGCAACGGCTACGAGCGCGTGCAGCAGAAGAACGATGCCTATGCCGTGTTCGGCGCCGTGACCTTCGCGGTGAGCCCGGCCATGGAACTGCGCGGCGGCCTGCGTTACACCAAGGACAAGAAGTCGTTCAACGTGCAGGCCTATACCAGCGATGTGTTCGGCACCCTGCCGACGCTGGCCGCGCTGGGCGCAGCCGGCCCGCTGAGCGCCAACCCGAAGGATAACAAGGTCAGCTGGGACGTCAGCGCCACCTATGCGCTGGACAAGAACATGAAACTGTATGCCCGCGTGGCCAACGGCTTCCGTGCATCGTCCGTGCAAGGCGCCAGCGCGTTCAACAACCAGTCCGTTGCCAAGCCGGAAACCAGCACCTCGTTTGAAGCCGGTGTGAAAGCGGACCTGTTTGACCGCAAGGCACGGCTGTCCTTCGGCGTATTCCGCTACGACATCAAGGACCAGCAGCTGACCGCCGTCGGTGGTGCGGCCAACGCCAACATCCTGCTCAATGCCAAGAAGACGCAGGGCCAGGGCTTCGAAATGGACTTGCAGGCCTACCTCACGCCGAACCTGCTGGCCACGCTCGGCGGCGCCTACAACGACACCAAGATCAAGGACCCGAACCTGGCGGTTGCCGTTTGTGCCGCCTGCACGGTCACCGACCCGCGCACTGCCGGCGGCCTGGCAAAAATCGACGGCAACCCGCTGCCGCAGGCGCCGAAGGAAAACCTCAACGGCTCGCTGCGTTACAGCATCCCCACCAAGGACGGCGAATGGTATGCGCATACCGACTGGGTGTATCGCGGCAAGGTCAATTTCTTCCTGTATGAATCAAAGGAATTCACCGGCAAGAAGCTGACCGAAGGCGGCGCCCGCATTGGCTACATCTGGGGCAACGGCAACTACGAAGCCGCGCTGTACGGCCGCAACATCACCAACCAGATCCGCATCGTCGGTGGCATCGACTTCAACAACAACACCGGCTTCGTCAACGAGCCGCGCATCTGGGGCCTGCAGTTCAAGGCGAAGTTCTAGACTGCGGGCATCCGCAAACAAAAGCCCGGCCGCATGGCCGGGCTTTTTTTATTGCCGAACACCGCCGGACGTCGGAGTGCGCGGTTATTTTTTTGCCGGCTTTGCGGCAACGCGCAAGGTCACCTCGGCGTTGAGCGGCGCGTCGGTGGCATCGGCGCAAGTCACGGCACTGCTGATGCCCGCCACCGAATTTGGCGCCAGGCGCAGCAGGTATTCATCCTGTTTCATGTCGGCCAGCGGCACCAGCACCATCGCGGCCAGCAGCTGGTTGGCAGCGGCAGGCAGCGGGTTGTCGCGGGTGGCGCCCAGGTCGGGACCGGACGCGGGAAGGCTCACCAGCAGTCCCGGCGGAATCTTGCCGGTGGTGGGGTCGTTGTAGTTTTTGCCGAGCTCGCGTGACTTGATCTGGAAGCGGCCGCTGCCGCTGGCATCGGCGGCCTCGAGCCGCAGCGAATAGCCACACACCGCTTCCTTGGTGGAGGTCATGCACACGGCCAGATTGAGCGGCTTGCCGATCGAGAACGACAGGCTGGTGGCAGGCTTGCAGGCGGCGTCCGCGGCGAAGAATGCCTTGACTTCGCCACGCGCGGTGGATGCCGCCAGCAGCAGACCGCCGGCCACGGCGCATCGGCAAATTGTCACTGAGTTCATCGGGTGTCCTTGTGGGTGCGCGCCGGGACGGCCGCGTTCAGCGCAGCTTACGGGCTCGCGCCGGGAGCGTCAAAGCGGGCATGCCAACATAACATGAAACGCCAGCAGTGGTGCGACTTCCAGGCCAAAAATGCCCGGAACGCCGCGCCAGTGCTGGTGTTTCGGCCGCAGATGCTCTGACAGGCGCGCGTGTAAAATCGAGCGCACTCATTTTCCGGACGCCGCCATGAACGCCCCACTGCCTGCCGAACTGCTCTCCAACCCCCTGCTGCGCGAGTGGGACACACCCTTCGGCCTGCCGCCGTTTGCCGAATTTTCTGCGGCCGATTTCGCCCCGGCCCTGGCGCTGGCCCTGAAGTTGCACCGCGAGGAAATCGATGCCATCGCCGCCGCAACGGATGCGCCCACCTTTGACAACACCATCGCAGCCTTCGACCGCTCAGGCCGGCTGATCTCGCGCATCGAAGCGGTGTTCTCGAACCTCACTGCCTCGCATTCCTCGCCGGAACTGCAGGCGGTGGAACGCGAGATGGCCGCGCCGCTGGCCGCGCATGGCAATGCGATTTACATGCACATGCCGCTGTTCAAACGCGTTGACGCGCTGTACGAGCAGCGCCACACCCTCGGACTGGACGCCGAGCAGACGCGCCTGCTGGAACGCATCCACCTCGACTTCGTGCGGGCCGGCGCCAAGCTTTCCGCCGACGCGCAAAAGCGCTACGCCGAGGTGACCGAAAAGCTCGCCGAGCTCACCACCACATTCAGCCAGAACGTGCTGGCCGACGAGGCCGAATACCAGTTGCTCCTCACTGCCGAAGCCGACCTCGCCGGCCTGCCCGATTACCTGCGCGCTGCGGCAAAGCAGGCGGCCATGGAGCGCGGCGTTGCGGACGGCTGGGTGATCACCCTGTCGCGCTCGCTGATCGTACCCTTCCTGACCTTCTCCACGCGCCCCGACCTGCGCAAGATCGCCCATCAGGCCTGGATATCGCGCGGCGAAGGCGTGAATGTTCCCGGCAAATACAACAACCTGCCGATCATCGGCCAGATCATGGCGCTGCGTTTGCAGCAGGCCAACCTGCACGGCTACGCCAGCTATTCCGATTACGCGCTGGCCGATACCATGGCCGGCAGCAAGGAAGCGGTCGCGGGCCTGCTCAAGGAAGTGTGGGGTCCGGCACTGGCGCGCGCCAACGACGAGCGTGCAGCGGTGCAGGCGCTGGCCGACGCCGAAGCCGCGGGCCGTGGCGAAGCCAGTGCGCCGGTTGCGCCGTCGGACTGGCGCTACTTTGCCGAGAAGGTACGCCAGGCGCGATACGACCTCGACGACGCCGCGGTGAAACCCTATTTTCCGCTGGAGCGCATCGTCGAAGCGGTGTTCGACTGCGCCCATCGCCTGTTCGGCATTCGCTTCGCCGCGCGGCCTGACCTGGCCGGCTATCACCCGGACGTGAAGGTATACGAAGTGCACGACACAGCCGGCCAGACCATCGGCCTGTTCCTGCAGGATAATTTTGCGCGCGCCAGCAAGCGCGGCGGCGCCTGGATGAGCTACCTGCGCATCCAGAGCCGCCAGGGCGGACGCTCGCAAAGCGAACAGGTTCTGCCCATCATTCTCAACAACAACAACTTCGCCAAGGGCGCGCCGGGCGAACCGACGCTGCTGAGTTTCGACGACGCACGCACGTTGTTTCACGAATTCGGCCACGGCCTGCACGGCCTGCTGTCGAATGTGAAATACGAGCGCTTGTCCGGTACGCAGGTGCTGCGCGATTTCGTCGAACTGCCCTCGCAGATTTTCGAGCACTGGATCGCCGAGCCGGAAGTGCTGAAGCGGCACGCGCGCCACTACTTGACCGGGGAAGCCATTCCCGACGACCTGATTGCCCGGCTCAAGGCCGCGCGCCACTTCAACCAGGGCCTCGACACCGTCGAGTACTGCGCGTCCACCCTGGTGGACCTGGCGCTGCACGCCAAAACCGACTTCCGCGACTTCGAAGCCGCCGCCTTTGAACGCGAGGAACTGCAGCGCATCGGCATGCCCGCCGACATCGTCATGCGCCATCGCCTCGCCCACTTCCGCCACCTGTTCGCCGGTTCCAGTTATTCCTCGCAGTACTACGTGTACCTGTGGGCCGAAGTGCTCGACGCCGACGGCTACGACGCGTTCATCGAGGCCGGCAGCCCGTTCGATGCGACGGTGGCGAAACGGCTCCTCGACAATATCTATTCGACCGGCAATTCGCGCGAGCCCGGCGAAGCTTTCCGTGCCTTCCGCGGCCGCGACCCGAACGTGCGGCCGATGCTGAAGAAGAAGGGCCTGGTCGACGCCTGACGCGTCGCTCCCACCAGAACAACGGACAACATCGACCGATGAACCCATCGCAGGATGCGCCGTTCGACTTTGCGTCCGCAGAATCCCTGCTTGCGGCGCTGTCGTCCTCGATGGGCGCGATGGTGCAGTTCATCGATACCACCGAACACATCCGCTGGGCGAACCGCGCCTTTGCCGGCTGGTTTGGCCTGCGGCCGTCCGATCTCATCGGCCGCACGCTCATCGATCTCTATGGCGCTGCCGCCCATGCCGAATTTTCGCCGCGCATGGCCCGCGCCATGGCCGGTGAGACCGTGCGCTACGAGCGCCAGCTGGCGCGACCCGACGGCACCGCGGCATGGATCTCGATTTCGCTCAATCCGCATCTCGATGCGTCAGGCAAGGTGCTGGGGGTATTGGCCTCGTCGCTGGAAGTCGATGACCTCAAGCGCACCCACGACGCGCTCGACAAGGCCCTGCAGGTGCAGGCCTTCCACATGGAGAACTCGCCGCTGGCGGTGATCGAGTGGGATACCGAGGTGCGCGTGCGGCGCTGGTCGGGACAGGCGGAACGCATTTTCGGCTGGAAGGCCGACGAAGTACTGGGACTGCGATCGCGCGACATCGAGCTGGTGCACCCAGACTGGGTGCCGACCATACGCGCGGCCACGCTGGAGCTGCTCGAGGGCGATTCGGGCCGCAACCGCATGATCAGCCGCAACCGCACCAAGAGCGGCAAGTATATCTATTGCGAATGGTTCAACTCGGCGTTCATCGAGGCTGGCGGCGCCACTCGGGCCATCCTGTCGCTGGCGCAGGACGTGACGCTGCGCGTCGAGGCCGAGGAACAGCTGCGCCACGCGGCGGTGCACGATGTGCTCACCGACCTCCAGAACCGCCAGTCGCTGATGGCACGACTGGAACACGCGGTGGCCCGCGCGCGGCGCACCGGCGAGCGGCTGGCACTGCTGTTCATCGACCTGGACCGCTTCAAGCCCATCAACGACACGCACGGCCACCAGGTGGGCGATGAACTGCTCAAGGCGGTGGCGCAGCGTTTGCGGCAATGCACCCGCGAAGTCGATACCGTGGCGCGCATCGGCGGCGACGAGTTTGTGGTGTTTCTCGACACCGATGTCGGCATGCCCACGCCCGATCTCATCCGCCAGCGCATCAGCGACGGCCTGGCGCAGGGGTTCACCATCGGCGAGCTTGCCCTCTCCTGCAGCGCCAGCGTCGGCATCGCGCGCTACCCCGAGGACGGCGATGACCCGGACCAGTTGCTGGTGCGCGCCGACCAGGCCATGTACCGCACCAAGGGGACGCGATGACCGCCCTCGCCGCCTGGAAAAAAGCGGGCAGCACCTTCGACAGCCCTGCCGGCCCTCTGTTCACGCGCCGCGAAGGCACCGGCCCGACGCTGCTTTTTATCCATGGCTTCCCGACGGCCTCATGGGACTGGCACAAGCTCTGGCCGCAGTTCACGCCGCATTTCAGCTGCCTCGCGCTGGACATGCTCGGCTTCGGCTTTTCCGCCAAGCCGCGCCGGATGGCCTATAGCGTCGCACTGCAGGCCGACCTGATCGAGGCGTGGCTGGCCGGCCAGGGCATCGGCGAATTTGCCTGCATCGCCCATGACTTCGGCGATACGGTGGCGCAGGAACTGCTGGCGCGCCAGTGTGACGATCCTCGTCGCGCGACGCGCATGACCCGGCTGGTGCTGCTCAACGGCGGCCTGTTTCCCGAAACGCACAAGGCGGTGTTGCTGCAAAAACTGCTGGCCAGCCGGCTCGGGCCGCTGGTGGCACGACTCACCACGCGCGACAAGTTCATCGCCAACATGCGCCGCATTTGCGCGCAGCCGCTGACCGATGAAGACGTGGACGGCATGTGGCAATTGCTCATCAGCAATGAGGGGATTGCAGTATTGCCCAAGCTCATCGGCTACATGGAAGAGCGGCGCCGGCATCGCGAACGCTGGGTCGGGGCGCTGCAGAAGAGCCCCATCCCGCTGCGTCTCATCAATGGCCTGGATGATCCGGTTTCCGGCGCGCACATGGTGGCGCGTTATCGCGAACTGGTGCCCTCGCCGGACGTGGTCGAACTGCCGGGGATCGGGCACTACCCGCAAATCGAGGCACCGGACGCTGTCGTGGCGGGGGCCCTCGGCTATTTGCGCCGGTAGCGTCGAATCGTCGGCGTGTTCAGTCGCGAAACTTCGGTGTCTGCTTCTGCATCCCTGCCATCATCGCCTCGGTGAGGTCCGACGACATCAGCATGGCGGCATTCCAGGTGGCGATGTAATTGAGGCTGTCGGCCACCGAGTGGTCGCGCGCGTAGCTGATCATTTCCTTGGTGCCGCGCACCGACAGCGGCGACTTCGAGGCAATCAGCGCGGCGATTTCCCTTACGCCGGCCAGCAGCGCCTCACCATTGTCGAACACCCGATTCACCAGCCCGGCTTCCCGTGCCTCCTGCGCGCCGAAGTTGCGCGCCGTGTAGGCCAGTTCGCGCACCAGGCCTTCGCCGATCAGTTTCGGCAGGCGCTGCAGGGTGCCCACGTCGGCGGTCATGCCGATGTCGACTTCCTTGATTGAAAACGTCGCGTCTGCCGAGCAGTAACGCATGTCGGCACAGCAGATGAGGTCGATGCCGCCACCGATGCAGGCGCCGTGCACGGCCGCCAGCACCGGCTTGCGGCAGCGTTCCAGGCTGGTGAGCGTGTCCTGCAGGTCGAGAATCACCCGCCGCAGTTTTTCGCGCTTGCGGCCTTCGCAGTCACCGTCGACCTCATCGGCAATGCCGACCATCATCGCAAGATCGATGCCCGAGCAGAAGTGCGCGCCATTGCCGGCCAGAATCGCCGCGCGCAATGTCGGTTCCGCGTCGATCCAGTCGAAGGCGATGCGCAACTCTTCCCACACTTCGCGGCTCATGGCGTTGGCCTTGGCGGGACGGTTGATGCGCACCTCGGCGATGGCGCCGTCGATGGTCAGTTGCAGGCTGTTCAGGGTGGGGAGGTTCATGGCGGCTGCCGGACGGAACGGCGAGAAGAAGGAGTACACTTATTTTACGTCTGCGCCCCACCCGTCCGGGTGGGAATTGTTTGCGCGCCCGATGGTCTACTCCTGCCATACCCCACTTTGCGATTCTTTCGCGCCCTTTCCCATGCCCGAATTTGTCGAACGCCGCAAGCAACGCATTCATGATGTTGACGCCAGCATCGCCAAGGAGCTCGAGCTGCTGGAAACCGAGTGCAGCATGCGCATGACCAAGATCCGGCAGAACAGCCACATGAAGGACGTCATCCAATTGAAGGACGTGATGGTGCCCGACGTGCTGCGCCCCAAAATGCAGGAAATTCGCGCCCTGCACCAGCTGGATATCGCGGCCGAGTTGCGTTTGCGTCAGCTCATGGAAGGCCAAGTCCTGGAACTGCGGCGCGCACACAGCGTGGCGGCGCTGGAACAATTGCGCAGCCATTTCGCGCACCGCGAGTGGAACGTGCTCAAGGGCGCGTACCCGGAGCTGCACCGCGAGGCGGAACGCGAAGCCGAGAAACTGCTGCTGCGCCTGGAATACGAAACCGATGTACGCCGAAAGCGCGGGCGCTGAGCATGCTTCAGCAGCTTCGCGCGCTCGTCTTTTCCCTGTTTACCGGAACGCTGCTGATGTGCAACCCGCCCGCCGACGCGCAACTTCTCACCTTCACCGAAGTCATGAAGCACCCCGCTCCCAAGGCGGATGCCCGCATCGCCTACGGCAGCGACGCGCTGCAGTTCGGCGACCTGTGGCTACCGCCGGCGCGCAAGGACGGCGGCGCGCATCCGGTGGTGGTGCTGATTCACGGCGGCTGCTGGCTGTCGATCTACCCCGGTGTCGAGCTGACACACTACCTTGCCGATGCGATCCGCAACGCCGGTTTTGCCGTCTGGGAAATCGAGTACCGGCGCGTGGGCCATCCAGGCGGCGGCTATCCAGGCACCTTTCTCGATGCCGCGCACGCTACCGACTTCCTGCGCAGCATCGCCGGCAAGTACCATCTGGATCTTGATCGCGTCATCGCTACCGGCCACTCCGCCGGCGGGCACCTGGCCCTGTGGCTGGCCGCGCGGCCGAAATTGCCGGCCGGCAGCATCCTCAAAACCGAAGCGCCGCTGCCGATACAGAGGGTCATCGGCATCGCCGCCATCAGCGACCTGTCGCACTTCGCCAAGGCCGGCGCCCACGCCTGCGGCGACGACACGGTGGAACTGCTGGTCGACCAGAAAAAACGCAGCAGCACCGACAAGCTCGCGCCGTTTCGCGACACGTCACCTTCGGAACTGCTGCCGATCGGCGTGAAGCAATTCATGATTCACGGCATATACGATGGCATCGTGCCGCCGGCACTGGGCATGCGCTATCAGACGCAGGCCAAGGCCAAGGGTGAAAGCATCGAGTTGGTGGTGTTGCCGGACGCAGGCCATTTCGAACTGATTTCGCCGTGGACCGTGCCGGGCAAGGCGGTGGTGCAGGCTTTCCGTGATGCGTTGACGCGTTAGCCCGCACCCGACCTCAAAACACAAGCATTGGCGCGCCTCTCCGGACACAAATGGCCCAGGTGGCGCGCCAATGCTTGATTCCGCAACTCGTCTGCGGCCTTCATGGAGGCAACAAGAATCGGTGCAGTAGCCTTTCCCGGCGCAGGCCGGGGTCCAAGTTCGTGCGCTTAAGAGAAAATTGGGCCCCGGCCTGCGCCGGGGAAGGAAGCGAAATTACTTTGCGACTACTGCAAGATTGAAGTCCCGTTGCCGGCCCTCACCTAACCGATCTCAAGCTTCCGCACCCGCCCGTCATTGCGGCCTTTATCGAAATCATGAACCTCGCCAGCCTCCGCTTCGACAACTCCTTCGTCCGCGACCTCCCCGCCGATCCGATAACAGAAAATGTCGTTCGCCAGGTACGCGGCGCGCTGTTCACACCGGTCACACCGACGCCGGTGCGTGAGCCGCAATTGCTGGCCTGGTCGGATGCGGTGGCCAGCCAACTCGGCCTCGCATCCGCAGAAGGCGCGTCGGAGATTCTTGGCGGCAATCGCGTGCTGGCCGGCATGTCGCCCTACGCGGCGCGCTACGGCGGTCACCAGTTCGGCAACTGGGCGGGACAACTCGGCGACGGCCGTGCCATCACGCTCGGCGAAACCATCGGCCCGGACGGGCAGCGCCGCGAACTGCAACTCAAAGGCGCCGGTCGCACGCCTTACTCGCGCACCGCAGACGGTCGGGCGGTGCTGCGCTCCTCGGTGCGCGAATTCCTCTGCAGCGAGGCCATGCACTACCTGGGTGTGCCGACCACGCGCGCCCTCTCGCTGGTGGGCACGGGCGAGGCGGTGATCCGCGACATGTTCTACGACGGCCGGCCCGAGGCCGAACCCGGCGCCATCGTCTGCCGGGTCGCGCCCTCGTTCATCCGCTTCGGTAATTTCGAAATTCTCGCTGCACAAAAGGAGCCCGAACTGCTCAAGCAGCTGGTCGACTATGTGCTGCGCATGCATTACCCGGAACTGGCCGGGGAGGAGAATGGCGTCGCGCTGTGGTTCGAGGAAATCTGCCGCCGCACGGCGGTGATGGTGGCGCACTGGATGCGGGTGGGTTTCGTGCATGGGGTGATGAACACCGACAACATGTCCATCCTCGGCCTGACCATCGATTACGGTCCGTACGGCTGGCTGGAAGGCTTCGAACCAGACTGGACACCGAACACCACCGACGCTGAGGGCCGGCGCTACGCCTACGGCGCGCAGCCGCAGATTGCGCGGTGGAACCTGTCGCGGCTGGCAAGTGCGCTGTTTCCACTTCTCAATGATGAGGCACCGCTTTATCGCGGGCTGAAGATGTTCGAACAGACTTTCCACCGTGAGGCGCGGCGCATGCTGGCCGACAAGCTGGGTTGGCGGGAGCTGGAACTCAAGTCCGGCGGTGAGGCTGAACGCGATGAGCCCCTGCTTGGCGAATTGTTCGAACTGTTGCAGCAAACCGAAACCGATATGCCGCTGTTCTTTCGCGGGCTTGCCGATGTACCCGTGGCTGCCGACGCCAGCGACATCGCGCTGGTCGCGCCGCTGGCCAAGGCCTGGTACGACGACAACGCCCATCAGTCCGCCGTCCGCGAACGGCTGGCGCAGTGGTTGCGCAAGTACGGCGAGCGCGTGCGTCGCGACGCCATGGACCCTGCCGAGCGCCGCGCGGTCATGAACCGCACTAACCCGAAGTACGTGCCACGTAATTACCTCGCGCAACAGGCCATCGATGCCTTGGCGGCGGGCGATGCCAGCGTGCTGCAGCGGCTCATGACGGTGCTCGAGCATCCCTACGATGACCAGCCGGAACATGAGGAGCTCGCCGCGCGCAGGCCCGAGTGGGCGCGCAACCGACCCGGCTGCTCGGCGCTGTCCTGCAGTTCCTGAACGGCGTTCCGGCAACACAGCGCCACAAACCGTTTCGTGCCGTGGCACCCGGCGTCGCGCCGATTGGGTATCGTCGCGGCATCACCCATCGATGCCAGCGGGAGCAACCACCATGCGGTACCTGCCCGGCGCCCCGCGCCTGCAATCCCTGCTGCGACTGTTCCTCTGCGGCCTGCTGTCGGTGATGCCCGGCCACTGCGCATTCGCGCAGGCCGCCTCACCAGCTAAGGCCTACGAGGTCATTCGCCTCGCCGACGGCATACATGCCTTCGTCTGGAAGAACCCGCTGGAAAATCCCATCGAGAGCAACGCGCTGTTCATCATCAATGCTGACGATGTGGTGGTGGTCGACACCGGCATCTTTGCCGAGACCGGCCGGCTGATGGCGGCTGAAGTGAAGAAGCTCACGCCCCTGCCGGTACGCTATGTCATCAACACCCACTGGCACGACGACCACCATGGCGGCAACTCAGCCTATCGCGAGCTGTGGCCCCAGGCCGAGATCATCGCCCATCGCGACACGCGCACCGACATCCTCGAGCGAACCTACGCCGCGCGGCCGAAGTCGATCGCCGGCATGGAACAAAGCCTGGCCAAGTACCAGCGTTGGCGCGATGCCGGCAAGGATGACGACGGCAAGATTCTGGATGAGGGGCGCCGCCAGCGCGTGCAGGACATCGTCACCTTTTTCCAGTCCGACCTGCCCAAGTTTCGCGCGCTGCGCGAAGCACCGCCGACGGTCACCTTCACCGACAAGCTGGTATTGCAGCGTGGCGAACGGCGCATCGAACTGCTTTGGCTGGGCCTGGGCAATACGCGCGGCGATGTCGTGGTGTACCTGCCCCGAGAGCACATCGTCGCCACCGGCGACCTGCTGGTGCTGCCGATCCCGTTTGCCTTCGGCTCCTATTACGAGCAGTGGGCCGAGACCCTAGGCAAGGTGGATGCGCTCGATGCCGACACGCTGCTGCCCGGACACGGCCCGCTGCAGCGCGATCACGTGGCGCTGCGATCGGTACGCGCCCTGCTGCAGGCGCTGGTAGCGGAAGTGAAGGCAGCCGTGGCGGATGGCGCCACCCTCGAGGAAACGAAGCGGCGCGTGACGCTGGCGGAATGGAAAACCAGATTCGCGGCCGATGACCCCGCCCGGCAAGTGGCATTTGCCAGCTTTGTCCTGCAGGCCGCCATCGAGAGGCTGTGGCGGCAGGCGAAGGGGGAGCCCGATCCGCCACCGGGGGTTTAGGCCAAGCCATTCGCCATTGAAAGGTACTCGCCGGTGGTCACTTTCGATGCTGGAAAAACAAAACCCCGCCGAAGCGGGGTTGTATCAGAGGATTACTCCCCTAGGCTTTCTTGCGACGGGCAAACCCCAATCCGGCAAGGCCCAAACCGAGCAGCGCCAGTGAACCGGGTTCCGGCACACTGTTACCCGGCGTATAGAACTCGACCGAGCCGGCACCAGTCTGGTACTTGAAACCGATCGGATTGATATCGACCAAGTTGCCCCAGGTACCCGTAATGTTGGCGATAAAAGTATCCGTGCCGCCCGCGCCATAGATGCCGCCGTTACTGCCGCCGGAGCAGTTCTGGCCACCCCATAGGCAGACTTCGATCAGTGCCAGGCTGGGAATGGAACTCAAGGAACCGGATATGATGCCGCCGTCAGTGGCATCGACTATTGTCACCCCAGTGGCATTCGGGTTAATGCCGAAACCGAACGACGTGAGACGCTCGTTGGTCAACGGAGACGTGTTGGTCAGGCTGATGAGGATCGACAGCAGGGAGCTATTCCAGCCACCGGTCACCGTCATGGTTCCGTAGCCGGTTACCGGACCCGCCGGGCTGGTATTGGCCCAGGAGAAGTTATACGTGTTACCGGATGCAGTCAGCGGGATTGCCTGACTCGCCGTAGCAAACATTGCAACGACCGCTGTACCGAGGAGTGTGGCGATTTTTCTTGTGAGCGTGTTCATGTTCAGATTCCGATAAGGTTGCGCGATGGTTGCGACTTAAAGAATTTGGATCGACAACATGCATCGCTACATGGTAGCAGCAATTGCCGTGCCACCACGAACTATTGTCAGCCATTCAAATACTTACGTGCTTTCCCCTTCCCCGGGATGCACCGTCTGTAAAGTATTCCGACACCCGCCTTTCAGCGTCGGATCGCCATTCTTGACCAATCGCAAAACGGACGCGGTAAACATGTTGCCCCCAGCCCAAAGACAAAATCGTATCGGGCGAATTCCGCCCACCGAAAACACGAAAATTGCGGTGAAGAAATGAAGGATTCTTGTGAAACTTGACCATACGCAAATTTCTGACGCCTATCCTGCATAATTCGTCGGTTGATCGAGTCCACCCCCTCCGCCACTGTTGCCCCCGAAAAATTTGGAGCGCGCCATGTCCTTATCAAAACCATTCACGTCAGCCCTGTTCGTCGCCTGTGCAATGTTCGCCGGTTCAACACTGGCCCAGCAAAACTTCGACAAGGTCGAGATCAAGACCGAGAAGCTCGGGGCAAATACCTATGTGCTGTTTGGCGCCGGCGGCAATATCGGCGTCTCGGTGGGTGACGACGCGCTGTTTCTCATCGACGACCAGTACGCACCGGTTACCCCCAAGATCCTGGCCGCGCTTAAAGCCATCACCGACAAACCGGTCAAGTTTCTGCTGAACACGCACTGGCATGGCGATCACACCGGCGGCAACGAAAACATGGGCAAGCAGGGCGTGATCATCGTGGCGCACGACAACGTCAGGAAGCGCATGTCCAGCGAACAGTTCATCAAGCTGCTGCAGTCGAAAGTGCCGCCCTCGCCCAAGGAAGCGCTGCCGGTCATCACCTTTTCGAGCGACGTGACCTTTCATTTGAATGGCGACGAGATCAACGGCTTCCATGTGCCGGCCGCCCACACCGACGGCGACACCATCGTGCATTTCCGCAAAGCCAATGTCATTCACATGGGCGACACCTACTTCAACGGCTGGTATCCGTTCATTGACGTGTCCAGCGGCGGCAATCCCGACGGCGTCATCGCCGTGGCCGAAAAAGTGCTTGCCGTGGCTGACGACAACACCAAAATCATTCCCGGCCACGGTCCCGTGGCCACCAAGGCCGACCTGAAGGCATACCGCGACATGCTCGCCACCGTCACCGGCCGCATCAAGGCGCTGATGAAAGCGGGCAAGAAGCTGGAAGAGATCAAGGCCGCCAACCCGTCGGCGGAATACGACGAGAAGTGGGGCAAAGCATTCATCTCCCCCGGCCGCTTCGTGGAAATGCTGGTCGCCGCGTACTCCTGAAGTCCCGAAAAAGCGCAGCTTTTCGCGGCACATCCAACCGGACCGTGCCTGCGTAGGTGTTTGCCTGCGTCGCGCGGCCGCCGCCAGGCTGCACTGATTTCAACTTCCGAGAAACCGAACCTCACACCATGAACTCACGACTCAAAATCAATCTGGTCCTCATTCTTTTGTTCGCGCTCTTCGCCGCCGGCGGCGGCTGGTACCTTGAAGGTGTCGTGCGCAGGGAAAACAACGAACACGTGGTACGCCAGGCCAGCATCCTCATGGAAAGCGCCCTCGCGGTGCGCAGCTACACCGTGGACCAGATCAAGCCCCAGCTCGACCCGATGCTGGAGCAAAAATTCCTGCCGCAGACGGTGCCGGCGTTTGCCGCCACCGAAACCTTTGAACGCTTCCGCAAGAAATTCAGCAACTTCAAATACAAGGAAGCCGTGCTCGACCCGACCAACCCGCGCGACCTGGCGGATGAAACCGAGCGCGGCATCATCGGCCGCTTCACCGATGATCCTGCGCTCACCGAGACTACCGGCGAGCTGTATCGCAATCAGAGCCGCTACTACTATGTGGCGCGGCCCATCCAGATCAAGAACCCGGCCTGCCTCGCCTGCCACAACACCCCGGACGTGGCGCCTGCCACCATGCGCGCCATCTACGGCGAAAAGGGCGGTTACGGCTGGAAACTCAACCAGATCGTCGGCGCGCAGATCATCGTGGTGCCGGCCTTCGAGCAGGACGCCGCTGCCAAGCGCACCCTGACCAGCATTGCGGCCATCTTCGGCGCCATTTTTGTGGTGCTGCTGCTGGTGGTGAACCTGCTGATTCCGCGCCGCGCCGATTAGTCCCCGGCCCGCACCAGAACGATAAACCCCAGCATTGGCGCGCCTTCTCAGGCATTTCTTCCCGGGAAGGCGCGCCGGTGCTGGAGTTTCATCCTTTGCTGCCTCCTGCCGAGTCTGCGCGCAACCGGCGGTATCTTTCACGGATAATGCCGTCTCCGCACCGCCCCCCGCGAATCCACGACTCGACTGATGAATACAGCATGGTTCTTCCTCGCCGGCGCGATCCTGTTTGAAGTCGCCGGCACCACTTGCATGAAGCTGTCACGCGGCTTCACCGAGTTCGTGCCCAGCGTGATGATCTTCGTGTTCTACGCCTGCGCGTTCGCCCTCAACACGGTAGCCACCAAGACCATCGAGCTCAGCGTTGCCTACGCCATCTGGTCCGGCGTGGGAACCGCCCTCACCGCCGCCATCGGCATCCTGTATTTCAAGGAACCGGCCACCGCCATGAAAATGGCATCGCTTGGCTTGATCGTCATCGGCGTTATCGGCCTGCACTCAGCCTCGATCGCGAAATAATCGCTCTCCAGCCCCGCGGTTCACGCTGACTGGCAGCCACTGGCGCCGGCCACGACCGCATTCGTCGCAACCTCCGCGCCGTGCGTCCGTCCCGGCCATACGATGCCGTCATCTTCATTCGGGGAGCGGGGCATGCTGCAGGTGCAGGAACTACAGAAATCCTACGGGGGGCGCCACGTTGTTCAGGGCGTCTCGTTCAGCGCCTCGGCAGGCCAGATCATCGGCCTGCTGGGGCCTAACGGCGCTGGCAAGACCACCACCGTCGCCATGATCTGCGGGCTGACGCCGGCCGATGGCGGCAGCGTCACATTGGGCGGCGCGCGCATCGAGCGTGACGACAGCCCGGCCAAGCAGAAAATCGGTCTCGTGCCGCAGGACCTGGCGCTGTTCGAAGACCTTCCCGCGCTGGCCAACCTCGAAACCTTTGGCGCGCTCTACGGGCTGTCCGGCGCACTGCTTCGCGATCGCGCCGTGGCTGCGCTGGAACTGGTGGGCCTCGCCGACCGCGCGGGCGACAAGCCATCGACGTTTTCGGGTGGCATGAAGCGCCGGCTGAACATCGCCTGCGCGCTGGTGCACGACCCCGACATCCTGCTGCTGGATGAGCCGACGGTGGGCATCGACCCGCAGAGCCGCAATGCCATCTTCGAAAACCTCGAAACCCTGAAGGCGCGCGGCAAGACCATGGTCTACACCACCCACTACATGGAGGAAGCCGAGCGGCTGTGCGATCACATCGTCATCATGGATCGCGGCAAGGTCATCGCCAACGACACGCTGGCCGGCCTCTATCGGCAAGTGCCGGCCGCGGCGTCGCTGGCGATCGAGGTGAACGGCGTGGTGGACATCGCCGCACTGCAGCGACTGCCGGGCGTGCAGAGCGCCCGCCAGCAGGACGGCCGCATCGACGTCGCCCTGGATACCCTCTCCGGCTCGGCGGCACGGGTGCTGGCATGGCTGGGCGAGCATCACCACGAGGTGCGCAGCCTGCGCTCCGGCCGCGTCAGTCTCGAATCGCTGTTCCTCACCCTGACCGGCCATCAACTGCGGGACGAACAATCATGAACACGTCGGCACTTTTCGCGCTGGTGCGCAAAGACCTCACGCTGTATTTCTCCAACCGGCGCGCGCTTATCGTCACCCTGGCGGCGCCCATCGCCATCGCGGCATTTTTTGGCTCCATGTTTGGCAGCGGCGACAAGAAGCCCTCGGCCGTGCCGATCGCCGTGGTTGACCAGGATGCCAGTGCGGTTTCAAAACAGATACTGGCCGGCCTTAATTCGGACACCGCCTTCAAGGTGCAGGTCATGGAGGCCGGCGCGGCACTGGAAGAAGTCAAGCGCGGCAAGTTGCGCGCCGCCGTGGTGTTGCCACCGCAGTTCGGCAAGGACGCGGGCCGCGCGCTGTTCGGCCCCGGCGCCAAACCGGAAATCACCGTGCACTACGATCCGTCGCAATCGATGGTCATGCCGATGGTGCGCGGCCTGCTCACGCAGCACGTCATGAAAGCCGTGACGCAATCCATGTTCACCGCCAACAGCCCGCTGTTCGCGGACCTGCGCGACCAGGTGGCCACATCAAAAGACATCGGCGAAGCGGGTAAGCGCGACCTGCTGAACATGTTTGAAAGCATCGAGCGTGTGCAGCAGCGCGACGCCGCCACTGCCACCGCTGCCAACAATGGCGCCACGGCCGCGCCCGGCCGCGGCTTCGACATGCCCTTCAGCACAAAGGCCGCCGAAGTTACCTCCAGCCGCGAGACCCGTTACAACAGTTACACGCATTCCTTCGCCGGCATGACCGTGCAGTTCCTGATGTTCATGGGCATCGACATCGGCATCGGCCTGCTGCTGGCGCGGCGCATGGGCCTGTGGAAACGCCTGCGCGCGGCGCCCGTCACCCGTGCCACCCTGCTGGGCAGCACCGTGATCAGCACCTCGCTCATCGCCATCATCCTCATGTCGGGCATTTTCGCCGCCGGCATGCTGTTTTTCGGCGTGCGCATCGAAGGCAGCGTGATCGGCTTCGCGGCAGTGATGATTGCCTTCGCGCTGCTCACGTCCAGCTTCGGCCTGCTGCTGGCGGCCATCGGCAACAACCCCGAGGTGACGCGCGGCATTGCCATCTTTGCGACGCTGATCCTGGTCATGATGGGAGGCGCCTGGGTGCCCTCGTTCGTGTTCCCGGAATGGCTGCAAAGCGCTTCGCTGGCCATTCCAACGCGGTGGGCAATCGACGGTTTCGCCGCCATGACCTGGCGCGGCCTGGGCATCGACGCGGCGGTAGCACCGGTGGGTGTGCTGCTGGCCTTCAGCGCGGTAATGTTTGCCGTGGCGCTGTGGCGCTTCCAGTGGAGCGAATAGCCGGTCCGCTTCAGGCCAGCAGGAACTCGCGGACCGGGGCGATCTGCGAGTCGTCCTGGAACATCGGCGCGTGGCCGACGTGCGGAAACTCGACCCCGCGCACGCCCGACTTTCGGCACATCGCGTCAAAGGTCTCGCGCAGCAGCAGGTCCGAATCCGCACCGCGCGTGACCAGCACCGGACAGGTCAATTTGTTCCAGAACGCGGACAGGTCCACGTCCTGCGCCGCGCCTTCGCGAAACGCCTCGTTGATGCCGGGGTCGTAGCGGAATTTCCAGCTGCCGTCTGCCTGCTGCTTGACCAGCGGCACCGTCAGCGCATTCCAGGTTTCGTCGGACATCTCGCCGAACGGGCTGACCGCGCGCACCGCCATCACCACCGAATCGAAATCGGCAAAACGCGGCGAGGCACCCAGGTACATGCCGATACGCTCCAGCGATGCCTTCGGAATGAACGAGCCGACATCGTTCATCACCAGCCGCGTGATGGGTGTCCCCGGCTCCGAGGCCAGCAACATGCCGATGATGCCGCCCATGGAGGTGCCCACCCAGTGCACGCCGGTCGCGCCGCCGGCGGTGACGCGGCCGATGATTACCGCCATGTCATTCATGTATTGCAGGTAGTTGTAGTCGGCCTTGTTGGCGAGCCATTCACTCTCGCCGCGACCGGCCACGTCCGGGCAAATCACCCGGTAGCGATCCTTCATGGCATGCGCCAGCGTATCGAAGTCACGGCCGCAGCGCGTCAGGCCATGGGCGCAGATGAGGACGTTGCTGTTGGCGGGATCGCCCCACTCGACGTAGTGCAGCTTGTGAAAGCCTTTCGGCGACAGGCCGAGGCAGGTGTGGTGTCGGGGTTCGGTCACGCGATTTCCTTGCTCAAATCATTCCAGTACGGGTTCATCTCGCCAATGATGCGCAATTTCCATGCGCGGTTCCACTTCTTGATGCGTTTTTCGCGCGTGATGGCTTCTTTCACATCCTCATGTACTTCGTACCAGACAAGCTTCTTGATCTGGTATTTGCTGGTGAATCCTTGAACAAATCCTTCCTGGTGCTCCCAGGTCCGCCGCACGAGATCGTTGGTGACACCACAATAAAGCGGTCCGTCGCGTTTGGTGGTGAGGAGGTAGACGTAGTAGGGCATTACCAGTTCGAAACATGGAGTTGGAACATCAGAGGCCCCCGCCTTCGCGGGGGCGACAAAAAAACGAGAGCACTTTTTCCTGGCCGGATTGAAACACAGGGTTGAAACATCAGAGGCCCCCGCCTTCGCGGGGGCGACAAAAAGATACGTACTCTCTGAATTGTCGCCCCCGCGCAGGCGGGGGCCTCTGATTTCTTCTTGTTTCCGCGAGCACGGATTCAGACTTACTCAATCGCCGCCGCGCTGCGCGCCCATTCCCGCAGCACGAATTTCTGGATCTTGCCAGTCGATGTCTTGGGCAATGGACGGAAAACAAAGCGCTTGGGCACCTTGAAGCGCGCCATGCGTTCGCGGCAGAAGTCCAACAGTTCCGCCTCGGTCGCAACGGCGCCGTCCTTCAGCTCGACAAACGCGCACGGCACTTCACCCCACTTGTCGTCGGGCAAGGCCACCACGGCCGCCAGCATCACCGCCGCATGGCGGCAGATGACATCCTCGACTTCCTGCGAGGAAATGTTCTCGCCGCCGGAGATGATGATGTCCTTGGAACGGTCCTTGATCTTGGCGTAGCCGTCGGCGTGCAGCACGGCCAGGTCGCCCGAGTGGAACCAGCCGCCGCGGAATGCATCCGCGGTGGCCTGCGGATTTTTCAGGTAGCCCTTCATGGTGATGTTGCCGCGGAACATGATTTCGCCCATGGTCTCGCCGTCCGCCGGCACGGGGTTCATGGTGACGGGATCAAGCACCGTCATGCCTTCCTGCAGCAGGTAGGCCACGCCCTGGCGGCCGTTGAGGCGCGACTGCTCTTCGATCGACAGTGACTGCCACTCGGTATGTTTCGCGCAGACGCCGGCAGGACCGTACACCTCGGTCAGGCCGTAAACGTGGGTCAGGTCGAAGCCGAGGCGCGCCATGCCCTCGATCATCGCCCCCGGAGGCGCCGCGCCGGCCACCATGGCGCTCACCTTGTGATCGATGCCGGCGCGCAATTCCGCTGGTGCGTTGATGATCATCGAATGCACGATCGGCGCGCCGCAGTAATGCGACACCTTGTGTTCGCGGATCAGCTGGAAAATGAGTTTCGGATCCACCCGGCGCAGGCAGACATGGGTGCCCGCATTGGCCGCCACGGTCCACGGGAAACACCAGCCGTTGCAGTGGAACATCGGCAGGGTCCACAGGTAGATGGCGTGTTTCGGCATCGACCATTCGAGGATGTTGCCGACGGCATTGAGGTGTGCGCCACGGTGGTGGTAGACCACGCCTTTCGGGTTGCCGGTGGTGCCCGAGGTGTAATTGAGGGAGATGGCATCCCACTCGTCGCCGGGCATCTGCCATTCGAACGCCGGGTCGCCGCCGGCGATGAAGGCTTCGTAATCGAGTTCCCCGACTTTTTTGTTACTGCCGTCGTACACCGGGTCGTCAACGTCGATGACCAGCGGTTTGTTGGCGCACAGCGCCAGCGCGCGTTCCACCGTGGGCGCGAATTCGCGATCCGTCACCAGCACCTTGGCCTCGCCGTGATCCAGCATGAACGCGATGGCCTCGGCATCGAGCCGGGTGTTGAGGGTATTGAGCACGGCGCCGATCATGGCCGGGCCGAAGTGCATTTCGACCATTTCCGGGGTGTTAGCCAGCATCGCCGCGACCGTGGTGCCCTTTGCCACCCCACGCTGTTGCAGCGCGCTGGCGAGCCGCCGGCAGCGCGCATAGACCTCGGCCCAGGTGCGGCGCAAATCGCCATGGATGACGGCCACCCGCTCCGGGTAGATCGCGGCGGTCTTGGGCAGAAAGGACAGGGGCGTGAGCGGGGCGTGGTTGGCCGGATTCTTGTCCAGGCCGTGATCGTAGGGCGTCATGATGAGCGGAGCCGTTGCAGGAGGGCGGATTACTGCTGTCATTACAGCACATTCCGCATACGCCCCGAAACTTGGGGGAACTTCCATTAACCTACTGCGCGGCCAAATTTCGCGCCTCCGGTGCTCTGCGTACTCTCGTACGTGTCCGCTCCTCGACACGAACTTTGGCCGCTCGCGACGGTTTCTGGAAGTTCGCTCGGCAGGCAAGCGAGCAATGGCGGGCGTTTCCAGCCATTTTTGCCCTGTCAGCCGCGCCAGTGCTTGAGATTGCCCATCGCCGCGACCCGGCTCCCGGCGTGTGCAGGCATACATTTTCAACATGCATGACGTACAATCCCCCGAGCTATTTACGACTGGGAATGTGATGCACCGAACCTCGCTCGACCTGCGCCGCGCCATCGCCGCCCTCGGCACCGCCGCCACCCTGCTGCTGTCCGCACCGCTGCCTGCGCATGCGCAGGACACGGTCACCCTGAATTTCGTCAACGCCGACATTCCTTCGGTGGTGCAGGCTATCGGCAAGCACACCGGCAAGAACTTCATCATCGATCCGCGCGTGACAGGCAACATGAACCTGCTGTGGAACACGCCGGTGCCGCGCGACGCGGCCTACCCGATCCTGCTCTCGGCGCTGCGGGTGCACGGCTACGCCGCCATCGAGGAGCGCGGCGTGGTGAAAATCGTGCCCGAGTCCGACGCCAAGACCAACGGCACCGTGGTGGACCCCAAGTCGAGCATTTCCGGCGACCGTGTCGTCACCGAAGTGTTGGTGCTGCAGCATGAAAATGCCGCGCAGCTGGCCACCATGCTGCGTCCGCTGGTGCCGCCCAACAACTTCATCGGCGCCTACCCGGGCAGCAATTCGATCGTCATTACCGACTATGCCGAGAACGTCAAACGCATCGCCAAGATCATTTCCTATCTCGACGTGCAGGGCAGCTCAGAACTGCAGATGATGAAGCTGCAGTTCGCCAGCGCGGTAGACGTCGCCAGCCTGTTGAAGGGCGTGATGCCCGAAGCCACCATCAATCCGGCCGCGCCCGGCGTGCCGCCCAAGGTCAACCTCGGTGTGGAGCCGCGCACCAACAGCCTCATCATCCGCGCCGACACGCCGGCGCTGATTTCACGGGTCAAGGCCTTCGTCGCCGGGCTGGATACCCCGACCGCTGCCGGCGGCAACATCCATGTGGTGTACCTGCGCAATGCCGAGGCCATCAAACTCGCTGAGACGCTGCGCGCGCTGATGAGCGCCTCCGGCACGCCGGCGTCATCCACGCCTGCCGCGCTGACCGCCACCACCACCCCGGCCAGCATCGCCGCCTCTGCAACACCGGCCACACCCAGCACCATCCAGGCCTACCCAGCGACCAATTCGCTGGTCATCATCGCCCCGGACAACGTCTACAACTCCCTGCGCACCGTCATCGACAAGCTCGACGCGCGCCGCGCGCAGGTGTTCGTCGATGCACTCATCGTCGAAGTCAGCGCCTCGGTGTCGTCGGAGTTCGGCATCCAGTGGCAAGACCTCACCGGCATCAACAAGTCGGGCGGCGCACAGGTCATCGGCGGCACCAACTTCGGCACCACCGGCCAGAACATCATTACCGCCGCGCAGGGCATCGGCACGGTCGGCGGCGGTTTGAACGTCGGCATCGTCCGTGGCAGGGTGAACATCCCCGGCGTCGGCGAAGTCATCAACCTCGGCATGCTGGCGCGCGCCCTGGAAGACAACCAGAAAGGCAACATCCTGTCGCGGCCCAACATCCTCACGCTCGATAACGAGGAAGCCAAATTCGTGTCCGGCCAGAACGTACCGTTCGTGACCGGCAGCTACACCCAGACCAACAACGCCTCCAGCAACCCGTTCCAGACCATCGAACGCAAGGACGTCGGTATCACGCTCAAGGTCACGCCGCAGGTGGCCGAGGGTGGCGCGGTCAAGCTCAAGACGTTCCTGGAAGTTTCCAGCGTGGTGCCCACCACCAGCAGCGTCAAGTCTGCCGACCTCATCACCAACAAGCGCTCGGTGGAAAACACCGTGCTGGTCGATGACGGCCAGATCGTGGTGATCGGCGGCCTCATTTCCGACGACACCAAGAACAACAACAGCCAGGTCCCCCTCCTGGGCGACCTGCCGGTCATCGGCAACCTGTTCAAGTACCAAAGCAAGAGCCGCGACAAGACCAACCTGATGGTGTTCCTGCGCCCCTACGTGCTGCGCGACGGCCAATCTGCCAACCATCTCACCGGCGAGCGCTACGACTTCATCCGCAACGAGCAGGGAACGTTCGTCAGGGAAGGCGAGTCGCTATTGCCGCCGACCGGCTCGGCGCAGCTGCCGCCGCTGGCACCGGTGTCCGCCCCGGTCCCTGCTCCGGCACCGGACAAGAAATAGGCATGGGCGCCTCCGACGTACGCGACGTGATGGCGGCTGCCGACCCGGCAACGGTGCGGCTGCTGCCGTATCACTTCGCCAAGTCAAAGGGCGTCATCACCGCACGCCAGGCGGGCAGCGAGATCGAGGTCTGGCTGGCGCCAGACCCGGCCTCCTCCACGCTCTCGGAAGTGCGCCGCATGACCGGCAAGAGCCTGAAACCCGTCCTGCTGTCCCGGGAAGAATTCACTTCGCGCCTGGCCAGGGCCTATGCCGGGGGCGATGCGGCCGGCAATGCCGACGGTGATGCCGCCGTCCAGGAAATCGCCAGCAACATTGAAAGCGCCACCGACCTCGCGCAACTCACCGAATCGCTGCCCGAGATCACCGACCTGCTCGAAACCGAGAACGATGCGCCCATCATCAAGCTCATCAATGCGCTGCTGACGCAGGCGGTGCGCGAGAACGCCTCGGACATTCACCTGGAAATTTTTGAACGCCGCTCGCTGGTGCGGTTTCGCGTCGATGGCACGCTGCGCGATGTGGTCGAGCCCAAGCGCTCGCTGCATGCCGCCATGGTGTCGCGAGTCAAAGTGATGGCCGAACTCGACATCGCCGAGAAGCGCCTGCCGCAGGACGGCCGCATCATGCTTCGTATTGCCGGGCATCCGGTGGACGTGCGGGTTTCAACGCTGCCCACCGGCCACGGTGAACGCGTGGTGCTGCGTTTGCTCGACAAGCAGGCCGGGCGCCTGACGCTGAACGGCCTCGGCATGGCCGCCGATATGCTGGCCACGCTGGATGAACTGATCCAGCAGCCGCACGGCATCATCCTCGTCACCGGCCCGACCGGTTCCGGCAAGACCACTACGCTGTATGCGGCCCTGTCGAGGCTCGATGCCACCACCCGCAACATGATGACGGTGGAAGACCCGATCGAGTACGACCTCGACGGCGTCGGCCAGACCCAGGTCAACCCCAAGATCGACATGACCTTCGCCCGCGCCCTGCGTGCCATCCTGCGGCAGGACCCGGACGTGATCATGATCGGCGAGATCCGCGACATCGAAACCGCGCAGATCGCGGTGCAGGCTTCGCTCACCGGCCACCTGGTGCTGGCCACGCTGCACACCAATTCGGCGGCCGGCGCCGTCACGCGCCTGGTGGACATGGGGGTGGAACCCTACTTGCTGGCCTCGACGCTGTCCGGCGTGCTTGCCCAGCGGCTGGTGCGCAAGCTGGTGCCGGGCAAGAAAGATGAATTCAAGGGACGCACCGGGATTTACGAATTGCTGAGCGTGAATGAAAGCCTGCGCAAGCTGATTCACGACGGCGCTTCCGAACGCGACATTGCCGTGGCGGCCATGGCCAACGGCATGGTGAGCCTGCGTGAAGATGGCCAGCGCTGGGTGGCTGCGGGAGTGACTTCGCAGGAAGAAGTGCTGCGGGTGACGCGGGACTGAGATTTGGTTCCCCGCTTTTAAAAGGGGGCGGCAAGGTTTCCCCTTTCCTAAAGGGGGGCGGAGGGGGGATTTCTCGGTCTTCGCAATTCGGCACCAACGAGTTCTGTCGACCGAAAATCCCCCTCAGTCCCCCTTTAAAAAAGGGGGAAGTGCGTAGTGACAGATCCCGACCGATTACGGCGGGTTGCAGCAAGTTTCCCCCCCTTTCCTAAAGGGGGGCGTAGGGGGATTTCTCGGTCTTCGCAATTTGGCCCAACCCGATCTGGCCAACGAAAATCCCACCCAGTCCGCCTCTAAAAGCGGGGGAAATGTCATTGCAGAGGAAATTGATTTACTCTCGGACGCATCCTTTGCGTTCCGACTAAACCACAAATGCCCGGCTACCAATACACCGCCTACGATATCGACGGACGCGAACAGCGCGGCGTGCTGGAATCCGACAGCCCGCGGCTGGCGCGTGCGCAGTTGCGCGAGCAGGGTTTGTTCCCGCTGGATGTCACGCTCATCGAGGCGGCGAATGATCCGAGCGCCGGGGGCAACCTGTTCGGTCGCGGCAAGGTGCGGCTGGGTACCGAAGCGCTGGCGCGCATCACCCGCCAGCTTTCCACGTTGCTGGGCGCCGGGCTCACGGTTGAGCAAACGCTCAATGCGCTGATTGAGCAGGCCGAGACCGAAAAGGAGCGGCAACTGCTTGCCCGCCTGCGCGGGGCAGTGCTTGAAGGCCAGTCGCTGGGGGCGGCGCTGGCAAACTATCCGGAAACATTTTCCGACCTGTACCGCACCTTGATCACGGCCGGCGAAGCCTCCGGAAAATTGCCCGATGTGCTCTCGCGTCTTGCCGATCATGTCGAGGAGCAACAAGCGGTGCAGCAGAAATTCATGATCGCCATGATCTACCCGGTGATCGTGATGGTCGTGTGCATCCTGGTGGTGGCAGGCCTGATGATTTATGTGGTGCCGCAGGTCGTGGGGGTGTTCGAATCAACCAAGCAAACGCTGCCGCTGATCACGCGATTGATGCTGGGGTTTTCCAAATTCCTGCAGGCCACCTGGATACTCTGGCTGATCGCCCTCGCCGGCGGCGTGATCGGCGCGCGCGTCGCGCTGCGGCGCGAGGCGGTTCGTTTTCGCTGGCACGCGCGCCTGCTCAGGCTGCCGGTCATCGGGCGTTTGCTGCGCGCCCAGCAGTCGTCACAATTGGCTGCCACACTGTCGATCCTGGTCGGCAGCGGTGTGCCAGTGCTCAATGCCCTGAATGCAGGCGTCGGCGTGGTCGGCAATCTGCCCATGCGTGCCGCAGTCGAACGCGCAGCCAATGCGGTGAGGGAAGGTGCCGGGCTGTCGCAGTCGCTTGCGCAGGGGCGGCAGTTTCCGCCGGTGCTGATTCACCTCATCGCCTCAGGGGAAGCCTCGGGCCGGCTGCCACAGACGCTGGCGGCCGCCGCGCATCAGCAGCGGCGCGATGTCGAGAACCGCACCGCCGCACTGGCCGCGGTGATCGAGCCGGGCATGATGCTGGTCATGGGGGCGATCGTGCTCATGATTGTGCTGGCCGTGCTGCTGCCGATCTTTGAGTTGAACCAGCTGGTGAAGTAGCCATCAACCCATTTCTCGTTTTGGTATCAACCTGAAGAAGCACCTATGAAAAAGCAAAGCGGATTCACCCTCATCGAAGTCATGATCGTCGTGGTCATCCTCGGCATTCTTGCGGCAGTCGTGATCCCGCGGATCCTCGACCGGCCCGATCAGGCGCGCGTGACGGCGGCCAAAGCCGACATCGCCGTGATCATGCAGCAGCTCAAGCTGTATCGCCTCGACAACACTTTTTATCCGTCCACCGACCAGGGCTTGCAAGCACTGTCCGTGAAGCCGACCACGAATCCGGTGCCGGCAAACTGGAAGCAGGGGGGCTATCTCGAGCGGCTGCCAAATGACCCGTGGGGTCGCCCCTACCAGTACCTCAACCCGGGATTGCGCGGCGAGATCGACGTCTTCAGCCTTGGCGCAGACGGCCAGCCCGGCGGCGAAGGTGCCAACGCCGACATCGGTTCCTGGGGGCTTTAGTTTTAGCCTCAGCCAGCATGCAGGCATCAAACTCCAGCACTGGCGCGGCTTCCGGCGGCAAAATGGCCTGGAAGCGGCGCCAGTGCTCGACTTTGCCACGCGGGTTCACGCTACTCGAAATCCTGATCGTCATCGTCATCATCGGCATCACTGCCGCGCTGGCGTCCGCCAACCTGTTTCCCAGCGAAGATGAAAAGCTGCAACTGGAAAGCGAACGTCTGCTGTCGCTGCTGCAGCGTGCGCGCGACGAAGCCGTGTTCGGCGGACGCGTGATCGGTGTGGCGGTGGCCGCGGATCGCATTGAATTCCTCGAGCGCGATGTCGCGGACATCACCCGCTGGCAGGCCTCGAAGCTGGACGATCTGCACGCCCGCGCCCTGCCCGAGACCTTGCGCGCGCAGCTGCGAATTGGCGCACAGACGGGCGCGCAAACGGCCCAGCAGGATCGTGCAGCCAGCGCGGAAAATTCGCAGATTGTTTTCCTGCCGGTCGGTGTGGCGGCACCGTTCGACCTCACCCTCCGTTCCGCCACGGGTTCGCGTCACATCGCCGGCGACGCGATCGGCAACCTCAAACTGAGCCGGGATCCAGCATGAGCATCCAACGCGGCCGGGGCCGCAGTTGCGGTTTTACCCTCGTCGAAATCCTGGTGGCGCTGGTCATCCTTAGCGTGGCGCTGGCTGCTGCCGTGCGCGCGGCCAGTGTAGCCACCGACAGTTCCCTGGAAGTGCGCCTGCGTACCCTGGCGACCTGGGCCGCGCAAAACCGCATCGCCGAAATGACGGCCATGAACGCCATCCCCGCGGTGGGCGAGTTGACCGGCAAGACCACGATGGGCAGCACCGAATTCGAATGGAAGCAGAAGACCTCGGACACACCGAATGCGGCGTTTCGCAAGGTGGAGCTGCGCATCGGGCAGCCCGGCAGCGCCGATGCGCTGGTGAACATGACGACGTACCTGGTGCGGCCGCCGGGGAGCTGAGAGATGCGCGCCCTGCACCAGTCCCGCCATCGCCAGCACGCGTTCACGCTCATCGAGCTGCTGATTGCGCTGGCCATTTTCGCCATCATGGCGGTGATGTCGTATCGCACGCTCGATACCCTGTTCCAGACCCGCAGCCAGCTCAACACCGAGGCGGCGAAGCTGCGTGACGTGGCGCTGCTGTTCGCGCGGCTGGATGACGACTTCGCGTCGCTGCTGGACCGGCGCGCGCGCACCGTGGACAACCTGCTCGACGATTCGCTGCGCCTGACCGCGCTGCTGCCGGGCGCCAACGATGCGACGCTGGTATTCACCCGCAGCGGCTTCGCCGGCAGCAGCGGCGAATCCGCCGCGCCGCAACGCATCGGCTATCGCCTGCGCGAGGGCAAGCTGGAACTGCTGATCTGGCCCAGCCTCGATGCCGCGCCGCGCACGGCACCGCAAGCCCACGTGGCACTCAGCGACATTCGCGATGCGCGCTGGCGCGCGCTGGACCGCGCCGGCAACTGGCAAAACGTCTGGCGCACGACGCCGGTGGGTGACAGCATCCGGCCCGGCGCCTATCCGCTGGCGCTGGAACTGGTATTGACACTGGCCAGCGGCGAAGAATACCGGCGCGTGTTTGCGCTGCGGGAAAGGTCGGCCGATGCGCCCGGACCTTAAGCGCCAGCAAGGGGTGGCCATCATCACCGCGCTGCTGGTGGTGATGCTCGCGGCCAGCGTTGCCGTGTTCCTGATTTCACAGCAAAGCCACGCGCTCACACGCACGGCGCGCGCCACCGAGCGCGCCCAGGCGATGCTGTTCGCGCCGCCCACGCTGGATTACGCGCGATCGCTGGTGGCAAAGCTTTCCAAGGACCAGGTGGACCTCAGCCAGCCCTGGGTGCAGGGCCTGCGCGCGATTCCGGTCGATGGTGCCATGGCCTCGGGCCTGCTTCGCGATGAGGGCGGCCTGTTCAACCTCAACAACCTGGTGAAGGTGGACGGCAAGGCCAGCGAGCCGGACGTGCTGGTGTTTGCGCGCCTGCTGACAGCGCTGAAGCTGGACCCCAACCTCGCCAACACCGTCACCGACTGGATCGACAGCGACGACGAGCCGCGCACCGGCGGCGCGGAGAACGGCACCTACTTCTCGATGCCCACGCCGTACCGCGCGGCCAACCAGAAGCTGGTGTTCGTCGATGAACTGATTCGCGTGCACGGCTTCGACGCCCAGACTGTCAACCGCCTGCGTCCCTTCGTGACGGCATTGCCCACCCGCAGCAAGCTCAATTTCAATACGGCGCCGCAGGAAGTGCTGGCCGCCGTTCTGCCGGACCTGCCGCCCGACGAGCTTGCCAACCTGGTGCGAATCCGCGTCACCAAACCATTCGTGAAAGTGGATGGGGACGACAGCCTTGCCGGGGTGCTGGGCAAGACGCCTGCACCGGCCCTGGCCATGCTCGACACCAAGAGCGCATTCATGACGGCCAGCATCGCCATCGATTACGCGGGCACCCAGGTGCGGCAGTCGGCGTTGCTGTTCCGCGGCAACGAAAAGTGGCCCAGTATAATTTGGGTCAAAACCGACTGAGCCCGCCCCGTTGCCGCTGACCCTACTTCTCCGCATTCCCGACCTGCCGCGATTCGATGCCGCCACGCCTGCCGGGTGGACGCTGCTCGACGCGATGGGCGCACCACTGAGAAACGGCGTCGCGGCGCTCGCCGACATTCCCCGCGCGGAACGCGTTATCGCCATCGCGCCGCCCGCGCGTTTGCTTAATCTGGAAACACCGCTGCCGGCAGTGTCGCCGGCCAAGCGCGACGCGCTGTTGCGCTATGCGATTGAGGACAAGCTCACCATCGACCCAGCCACCGTGCATGCCGTGGTACTGGGCAAACGCGCCGGCACCGAGCATGTGGTGGTGGCCATCGATCGCGCCTGGCTGCAGGCGGTGCTGGCGTGGTTGAAGCCGGCCGCGCTTTTGCCGCACAGCCTGATTTCGCAGGCGGCTGGCATTGCGGTGGCGGACGGCGAATGGGTGGTGCAGCTTGAGGCACCGCACGGCATCGCCAGACGCGCCGACGGCTTTACCTACAACTTCGATGTCGCCGACGGCAGCGCGCCGCCGTTCGCGCTGAGCCTGGCCCTGAAGGAAGCGCGCGAGCGCGGCCAGGCCCCGGCGCGGCTCACCCTATTTGCAGCGCACAACGCCGCCGCACTGGCCGCGGCCTGGGCAGAGGCCCTCGGCCTGCCGGTCGCTGTCGGCAAGGGCGATGGCGAAAATATTGCCGGCTATCTGGCGGCCGCAAAGTCCGCAAATCTGCTGACGGGTGAATTCGCACCGGCGGACAGCCGCATGTCGTCGGTGGCGGTGCTGAAGCCGGCGCTGATGCTGGTTGCGCTATTGCTGATTGTGCAGGTCGGCCTGACCGCGATCGACAATTTTCGGCTCAATCGCGCGCGCGCAGCGCTTGAAGGCGAGATGACGCAATTGTTCAAGCAGTCGTTCCCGGCCGCGCAGGCCGTGGTCGATGCGCCGCTGCAAATGAGCCGCAACCTGCAGCAGGCCAAGCGCGAGCGTGGCCTGGCGGCGGATGACGATGCGCGTCGTTCCATTGCCGCCGCGTCGCGGGCGTTGCAGCAAGTTTCACCGGCCCCCGCCATCGCCGCGCTTGGTCTGAGCGCGGGGATAACCACCATCGATGTCGAATTGACCGGCATGGAACAACACGCCGCCCTGCAACGCGCCCTCGACAAGCTGCCTGACAGCGGGCTGTCGAAGGCGGAGAAGAATGCCGCCGGCAAGCTGGTGGCGCGCGTTTCAGTCAAAGCCGGCACATGAGCGCACTGTCGGCACTGGATCCCTTGTTGCTGCCGCTGCGGCGTCGCTGGAGCGCCCTGCCCGGCGCACAACAACGCATCGGCACCATTGCCGGTGTGCTGATCGCGGGCCTGGTCGCCTACGCCTTCATCTGGCTGCCCGTCATGCGCGAGCACGATAGTCTGGTCACCCGCCTGCCACAAATGCAAGCGCAACTGCAGGCGATGCAATCGCAGGCCAATGAGCTCCAGCGCATCCGGGCACTGCCTGCCATTGACGCCAAAGCCGGCACCGCACTCGATAGCGCGGCGCTGCAGTCAACGTTCGGCGCAAGTGCGCGCATCAGCGCGGCGCCGGATCGCGCCTTCCGCGTGCTGATCGCGAAAATACCGTATGCACAGTGGTGGGACCGCCTCGGCGAAGCCCAGGGCCGGCACGGCCTGCAACTGAAGTCGCTCACGCTCACACCAACCGCGGATGCCGGACCGGCGCACGAGGTCACGGTCGATATGCTGCTGGCCGAGCGCCCTGGCGCAGGCGCGAGGTGAGCGTGCGAGTGCGTCGCGCCGGCATTGTTTTGCTGCTGGCCGCACTGGCTGCGGGCGTCATCCTCTTTCTGCCGGCAAAAGTTGTCGAGGGTTTTGCCAATCGCGCGCTGGCACCGGCCGCGCGCCTGCAGACTGCCGGCACGATCTGGACCGGACAAGGCGAACTGCAATTCTCCCGCGGCGCGGGGACGCTGTCGATTCCGTTGACGTGGCGCTTGGAACCGGCCTGGCTGATGCGACTGCGGCTGGGATGGCGCCTCGAATCATCCTCGCCGGCTGCCAACGGTCACGTGTCGCTGGGCCTGGGCCTTGCCTCGCTGGCCCTGCGCGATACCGACCTCACCACCGATGCCGCGCTATGGCATCGGCTCTCGCCCGCGGCCATGCTGCTGGGTGCAGGCGGCACCTGCACGCTGCGCATCGCGGGCGACGAAGCGGTGGTGGTGCGCTACGGCGACCAGCCGCTTATCGACGGCAATGCACAACTCAGCGCCGGCAATTTTGCCCTGGCCACGTTCGCGCCGCAGGCATTGGGCAACTACCACCTCAAACTGAGCGCGAAGGACGGCAATGTCAGCTTTGCATTCCTGCCCGCGCAAGGCGCGCTGCAATTCGATGGCAGCGGTTCGCTGGCGCTGTCGGCACCGCGCTCGTTCAACTTCAAGGGTACTGCCAGCCTGTCGGCAGACCTGCCCCCGGCAGTCGCGAATGCGATCAGGTCAGCCGGCGTTTCGCAGAGCGACGGCCGCGTGCTCATCGACGTGAAGCGGAACTGGTAATGCGAGCACCGGTAACCGACCAGGCACTGAGCTACCACGCGCCCTGGTGGCTGGGACGCGGCAGTTTCGGCGCGCATTGGCAAACGGTTTATGCCTCCAAACTGGGACGTCCGCCGGTGATCGCCTACCAGCGCGAACGCTGGGACACGACGCCACATGGCAAGCCGGACGGCGATTTCATCGACATCGATCGCGTGGCAGGCCCGGCCGACAAGCCGATGCTGGTGGTGTTCCACGGGCTAGAAGGCGACTCGCAGAGCCAGTACGCGCGCAACCTGATGCAGGAAGTGGTGCGGCGCGGCTGGCGCGGCATGGTGGCGCATTTTCGCAGTTGCAGCGGCGAGATCAACCGCCTGCCGCGCGCCTACCACTCCGGCGATGCCGCCGAGATCGACTGGATCCTGCGGCGCGCCAGGGCCGAATCGCCGGAGCAACCGCTTTACGTTGCCGCCATTTCGCTCGGCGGTAACGCCACCCTCAAGTGGGCAGGTGAACAGGGCAGCGAGGCGGCGAAAGTGGCAACCGCCGTGGCCGCCATATCGGCGCCGCTCGATCTCGCCGTCGCCGGCGACACCCTGGCGCAAGGCTTTTGCAAGGTCTACACCGCGCGCTTTCTGCGCACCATGAAAAAAAACTCCCTGGCGAAACTGCGGCTGCACCCCGGCATTTTTCGCGAAGATGTGATGCTGGCCGCACGCAACTTGCGCGAATTCGACAACGAAGTCACCGCGCCGCTGCACGGCTTCAAGGATACCGACGACTACTGGACACGCGCCTCCGCCAAACCGGGGCTCATCGATGTTAAGGTGCCGGCTTTGGTGCTCAACGCCCTCAACGACCCGTTCCTGCCGGCTTCGGCGCTGCCGCGCAAGCACGAGGTCTCGGCCATGGTGACACTGGACTTTCCCGAGCATGGCGGACATGTCGGCTTTTTCGAGGGCGGTTTCCCCGGCAGCGGTACCTGGATGCCGCGGCGGGTATTTCATTTTTTTGACCACGGCACCTGAATACGGCGACCGGCCTCGCGCCGCGCCGCCAGGATTCGCATTACACATTCAACGGAAAACACCATGAGCAAAGTTGCGACAGAAATTTTCAAGGCCTACGACATTCGCGGCATCGTCGGCAAATCGCTTACCGAGGAAACGGTCGAACTGATCGGCAAGGCACTGGGCACCGAGGCCCGGCGCCGCGGCGGCACCCACATCACCATCGGCCGCGACGGCCGGCTGTCGGGCCCGGCTTTCGCCAAGGCGCTGGCGCGCGGCATCCAGAGCACCGGCGTGCATGTCATCGACATCGGCATGGTGGTCACGCCGATGACCTATTTCGGCGCCGTGCATCTCAATACCGGCTCGGCGGTGATGATTACCGGCTCGCACAATCCGCCCGACTACAACGGCATCAAGATGGTCATCCAGGGCGACACGCTGGCGCTGGATGCCATCCAGGTGTTGCTGCGCCGCATCGAGGCCGATGATTTCGACACCGGCAGCGGCAGCTACGCAACGGCGGACATCACCGACGCCTACATGAATCGCATCACCGGCGACGCCAAGTTGCGACGCAAGATGAAAGTCGTGGTCGATTGCGGCAACGGCGCACCGGGCGCCTACGCGCCGCGCCTGTTCCGCGAAATGGGCTGCGACGTCATCGAGTTGTTCTGTGACGTGGACGGCACCTTCCCCAACCACCACCCCGATCCCGCGGTGCCAAAGAACCTGCAGGATGTGATCCGCACCTTGAAGGAAACCGACGCGGAAATTGGTCTGGCATTCGACGGTGACGGCGATCGCCTCGGCGTGGTCACCAAGGACGGGGAGATCATTTTTCCGGACCGGCAGCTGATGCTGTTTGCCGCCGACGTGCTGTCGCGCGTGCCCGGCGGCGAAATCATTTTCGACGTGAAGTCATCGCGCAACCTGTTCAAATGGATTCGCGACCGTGGCGGCAGGCCGACCATGTACAAGACCGGCCATTCACTGCTGAAGCTCAAGCTCAAGGAAACCGGCGCGCCCCTGGCCGGCGAAATGAGCGGCCACATCTTCTTCAAAGAGCGCTGGTACGGCTTCGATGATGCCCTCTACTGTGGCGCGCGCCTGCTCGAAATCGTCAGTGCCTACGCCGATGCCAGTACGCCGTTGAAGGAACTGCCGGATGCGGTTTCAACGCCGGAACTGAACTGGAAGCTACAGGAAGGCGAGCCGCATCGCCTGGTTGAAGAACTGCAACGCAGCGCGAAGTTCGAGGGGGCCACCGAAGTCATCACCATCGACGGCGTGCGCGTCGAATACCCGGACGGCTTCGGCCTGGCGCGGGCATCGAATACCACGCCGGTAATCGTCATTAGATTTGAAGCCGAGACCGAGGCGGCGCTGGAACGCATCAAGGCCGATTTTCGGCGAGTGTTGACGGCTGCAGAGCCCGCAATCCCGCTGCCTTTTTAGGCATCTTCCGGAAACCGCTGCGAGTGGCCAGCGTGTCGGCCACTGAGCAGGCTGGCAAGTCAAGACCGCGCGTTGCACCGCTTCGCGCCTGTAAGGACCTCGGTGCGGTGCGACCGGCGCACCTCCCTGCGTGACCGGGCGCGCGCAATTTCGTTCGCAGTCCAGAGTGCACCCACGCATTTGCCCATCCCGGGAGGCGCGTAATGCGCGACTCACCGTGGGACCGCCTGCCACGCCGACCGCGCCCGCATCGCGTGAAATCCCGTCGCCATCGATCGCGTGTGCCGCTCGTTTGACTCACATCAAATCACACTTTGTTGCGTCGCACAAAATGTGCTTTCCCATTCAAGACGATGAGAAAGCGAGACTGAAGATGCAAGCGAAGCAAGCGAAATGGCTGATATTAGCCTTGGCAGGTGTGGCATTTGCGCAACCGTCACTGGCGCAGGATGCACCGTGGATGGTGCGGGTGCGCGCGCTCCACATGCAGGTAGATAACGGCAATTCCCCCAATGTTGCCGGTGCGAAGGTGTCCATCAATGACAAGACCTTCCCGGAGATTGATTTCGCCTACAACTTCACCCGCAACGTTTCCGCCGAACTGGTGCTGACCTACCCGCAGCGCCACGATGTTTCGCTGCAGGGCGGCAAGATCGGCACGATCAAGCACCTGCCACCGGCGCTGATGCTGCAATACCAGTTCCTGCCTGGCGCGACCTTCAATCCGTATGTCGGTGCCGGTGTGAACTACACGCGCTTCATGAGTGCCTCGCTGCCTTCGGGTATCACCACCGACAAGAGCAGCGTCGGCTTCGCGCTGCAGGTTGGCGCGGATATCGAGATCTCGAAGAACATGTACCTGAACCTCGACTTCAAGCGCGTCAATATCGAAGCCGATGTCAAGGTCGCCGGCAACAAGCTGACCACCCTGCAGGTGGACCCGAACCTCATCAGCGTGGGCATCGGCTGGCGGTTCTGATCGCGCCGCTGGACTGGCACGGTCCCGGGCGGAAATTCGCTTGGCGGTTGACGATCGTCAATCCGCTGATTCCCGCCCGGCACACAATAATTGGTGCCAGCGCCCGAACACAGTGATGTGCCGTGCGCTCCCTTCAACCAGAGACGGAGAGAAATATGAGCAATTTACGCACGTATGACCCATTCGCCGTCGATAGCGTCGACGACGTGTTCCGCAATTTTTTGCGGCCGGTGCGACTTGAGGGATTGAATCAAGCGCCACAGATCAAGTTGGATGTGCAGGAGAACGACACCGCATACATGGTGAAGGCCGAAATGCCCGGCGTGAAAAAAGATGACATTCAAGTCAGCGTCGACGGCAACTACGTCAGCATCAGTGGTGAAGTAAAGGTCGAAAAAGACGAAAAGAAGGACGGCAAGGTATTGCGCAGCGAACGCTATTTCGGTTCGGTGTCGCGCGCCTTCACGCTGTCCAGCGATATCGACGACACGGCTGTTGTCGCCAAGCTGGATAACGGCGTCCTCACCTTGACGTTGCCGAAGAAGGCGGCCGCGCAGACCAAGCACATCACTATCCAGTAGCCTCCCTGAGCGGGCGTTTTGCGGGTTAGCCGCACGCCCGCTTTTTTTTGCCCAAAATTTGTCCGTGCTTGTGCTCAAAGTCTCGATTTTCCTGCGGCGAAAAGCACCGGTCCGGCACATGGTAAGGTGCCAGCCACAGACGAATGCAGAAAGGTCCGCGCGTGATGGATGCCCGCAAAAACCCGCTGTTCCTGGATACGATTGATGCTGCAGTTGACCATCTGCTGGCCACGGTGCCCGGCGAAATCGTGCTTGGCATTCCACTGGGAGTGGGCAAACCCAATCCGTTCGTCAATGCACTGTACCGCCGCATCAAGTCCGAACCGGCCCGGCGCATGCGCATCGTCACCGCGCTGTCGCTGGAAAAGCCGGTAGGCAAGAGCGACCTCGAACGCCATTTCCTGGAACCGCTGGTCAAACGCGTGTTTGCCGACTACCCGGATCTGCAGTATGTGAAGGACCTGCGTGCTGGCACATTGCCGCCCAACATCGAAGTCTTCGAGTTCTTCATGAAGACCGGCGACTACCTGCACAACGATGTTGCCCAGCAGCATTACATTTCCACCAACTACACCTTTGTGGCGCGCGACATGGCCTGCCATGGCCTGAATGTGCTGGCACAGGCCGTTGCGGCGCGCGGTGAAGGCGACGACCTGACGCTGTCCTTGTCCAGCAATACCGATGTCAGCATCGATGTGGTGGAAGCCATCCGCGCGGCGCAAAAGCCGCTGATGGTGATCGGCGTGGTGAACCGCGAAATGCCCTACATGGTGAACGACGCCGAAATCGCGCCCGGGTTCTTCGATGTCATCGTCACCGACCAGGCGGCCACGCATGCCGTGTTTGCACCACCCAACAACAAGATCAGCACCGCGGACTACGCCATCGGCCTGCACGCTTCCAGCCTGGTTGACGATGGCGGCACGCTGCAAATCGGCATTGGCGCGCTGGGCGATGCGATCGCGCAGGCCCTGATCGTGCGCGACCGGCACAGCGCCGCCTACCGCGACATGCTCGCCTCGCTCTGCCCCGACGGCCTGGCGGGACGCTCGCTGGATCGCTTTGCGACAGGACTGTATGGCTGCTCCGAGATGTTCGTGAACGGCTTCCTCAAACTCATGGAGGCCGGCATCGTGCGCCGCGAGGTGTATGGCGATGCCACGTTGCAGGAACTCGTCAACAGCGGCGCCATCGATGCCGGCACGGTGACGCCCGGCACGCTTCGCGCCCTGCTCGACGCCGGGCGCATCGGACCGCGGCTCAGCGCGGAAGACCTCGCATTTCTGAAACACTACGGCATCCTGCGGCCGGAGACGCAATTGGACGGGACCGAAGTCGTCTGCGCGCATGCACGCGCCGCCAACGACCTGAATGACCCGCAAGCGTTTTCGATGATTACCGGCAACATGCTGGGTGGCCGGCTCGATCGCGGCGTACACATGACCGGCGGCTTTTTCCTCGGGCCACGCGATTTCTACCAGACGCTGCGCGACATGCCGCCGGCGGAGCTGGCCAGGATAGACATGAATCGCATCCTTTTCATCAACCAGCTCTATGGCGACGATGCGCTGAAGCGCGCGCAGCGCAAGAAGGCGCGATTCATCAACACCACCATGATGGTCACGCTGCTGGGCGCGGCCGTCAGCGATACGCTGGACTCCGGGCAGGTGGTGAGCGGCGTGGGCGGACAATACAATTTCGTCGCGATGTCGCATGCCCTGCCCGACGCGCGGCTGCTGATGATGCTGCGCGCCACCCATGAGCACAAGGATGGCGTTTGCAGCAGCATCGTCTGGAACTACGGCAATGCCACCATTCCGCGGCACCTGCGCGATGTGGTGATCACCGAATACGGCGTCGCCGAATTGCGCGGCCAGACCGACAACGAAGTGATCAAGCGCCTGCTGGCGATTGCCGATTCACGTTTCCAGCCGGCATTGGTGAAGGAAGCCAAGGCCAAAGGCAAGCTGGACGCGCGCTATGAGATCCCCGAGCGCTTCCGCCACAACCTGCCGCAGATGCTGGACGATAAATTGCATCCGCACAGCCGAGCCGGGCTGCTGCCTGACTTCCCGTTCGGCACCGACCTGACCGAGGACGAATTGCACATCGTGCGGGCGTTGAAACGACTCAAGCGCGCAACCGGCCACCCGACCGAACTGGTGACGATGGCCGTAAGGAGCCTGTGGGAAGGGAAGGAGGCGCCGCATGCATACCTGGAACGTCTGGGACTTGCCGAAGCCAAGAGTTTTCGCGACATGTTTGTGCGCAAGCTGTTTGCAGGCAACCTGTAGGCAGGCGTTGGTACCGGCAGCATCGGCATGACGAGCCAAAACTACAGCATTGACGGGCCTTTCCAGCTGGAAGTGGCCTGAACGCCCCGTCAATTCTGGATGCCAGGGTGTCGCACCAATCGACCGATTTTTTCAGTATCACAACCTACGGAATGACCCTTCCTGACCGCGATTTTGCCAGCGTCTTGTCCAGTGACTCAAATCCGCCGCTTGCATCCAAGTCATAAATGAAATTGGTGCCGTTGACGCCGCCGGGAATATGCGCCTTTACCGCGGCGATGTCGGAAGCCGTGACGGAACCGGAGCTGTTCACATCGCCCACCAGGAAGCCGATCGACGTTGATGACGGGATTGATCCATTGAGGCTGTTCAATAAAACGGTTAGCCGCGTGCTGTCATTGACGTCGGTGAGGGTAACGATCACATCGTTGCCGGCAAATACGGCATTGGCGGTGGCGGCCGGGTTCATGAATTTGTCCAGCACGGTGACGCTACCAAGAGAGCTGATCGGGTTGTCGAAATGAAATATGAGCTTGTGCCCGGTACCGATGAGGCGCGGCTCCACCGTCACCCGCCCGCATAGCGTCTGGTTGTAATTGACGGGCTGTGCATACACCGTGGCGGCATGAGTCTTTTCAGAATTCACTGAAAGCAGGTTCAGCGGAAAGGGCGTCGGGCCGACTCCCGCGCCGTAGCCGGTTTTGAGGATGTAGCAGTTGTTGTTCACGGTGCCGGCGGTGACGACGTTGCCGAGCGTCGTCCTCGCGATCTGGAAGCTGGCCGAGTTCGCCACGGCGGCCCCGGCGCTGATGTTGTCGCGGGCAATCCGGTAGTTGGTGCTGGCCTGACCGGCGGCCCAGGCAATCCCGACCGGAACAATGCAGCCCAGCCAAACGATGCCGCGCCGCAGTCGCCGTAATCTGGCCGAAGATTTCATGAGCGACTCCCCAGGCTAGCGCGCACGCAACAACGCCCTGATCTCAGCCAGATCGCGCTCCAGCGCCTCCATGCGCGCCCGCTGTGCGGCCAGGTCGGCGGCCTGTGCGCGAATGGTGCGCTGCTGCTTCTGGTATTCGTTCAGCAGCATCGGCGACAGGTGCTGGTAGAAAACCGATTCAATTTTTCCGTCGGCGGAATGGGCAACCAGGTCGGGTGCGACTTCGGCCACCTCTTCCGCGATAAGGCCGTATTGGCGTGGATGATCACCTGTGGTGTTGAGATCCGTGTATTGAAACGTGACCGGCCGCAGGCGCATCAGCGTGTCGCTTGCATCGCCCATGTCCACGATCGCTTCCTTGCGCGTGCGTGTCGAGGGAATCGTGCCCAGCTGTCCATCGCTGCCGATCACAACTTGCAAGGGCGAGGTAACGGTAACGCTTCGCACCGCAGCGAGGTAGATCGCATTCTGGTCACCGGTAATGCCAATGCGAATCACGCCGGAATCGGCGGCGCTGCCGACATTGCCGATGTGAATGTTCTTGCTGCCGGCAGTGACCAGCGAGCCCGCATTGGCGCCCAGCGCGATGTTGTCGCTGCCGCTGGTGTTGCCGTCAAGCGCATAGATGCCGACGGCGGTGTTGTTGTTGCCGGTCACGTTGTGCTGCAGCGCAAACAGGCCCACGGCCAGGTTGCCGCTTCCGCCCGTATTGGCAAGCATCGCGCCCTGCCCGAGTGCGGTATTGTTGTTGCCGCCGGTGTTGGCAATCAGCGACGAGGTGCCGAACGCACTGTTCTGGAAACCCGTGGTGAGGCCCTTGAGCGCACGAGACCCTGCGGCAGTGTTGCCGAAGCCTGTGGTGACGGCTTGCATCGTCGTCGCGCCGATCGCTGTGTTGTCTGATCCGGTCAGGGTGAAGTTGCCGGCTGCTTCGCCGACGTACGTGCTCAGGGTGCCGAAATTGTGGATGAAGGGTACGGTGCCTTTCATGATGTTGCCGGCGGTCGGGGTGGAATTGACCAGCTTGAGATTGCCTGCCGCAACGATGTCACCCGTGATCTGCGCGCCGGTAATGGTCCCGGAGAGAGCCGTGGCCGTCGCGGCAGTGGTCGCATTGATTACGCCCGTCACCTGCGAACCGGCAATCGTGGCTGTCGATATCGCACCGGAGATTTGCGACCCCTGTACCTGGGCCCCGCTGTCCAGTCCGGCAGCTACGGCCGCATAGGGAATGGTGCTCATTGCCTGCCGTGGCAGCATTTCGCCATCTGTACCCACTTCGAGCGTGATCCAGTACGGCACGTCGAAGTTCAAGTTGATCGGCGTGACCGAGCCCAGCGAAACATTGAAATTGCCGTTAACGACGGGGATCGGGCCGTGGGTCTCGCTCCACAAGGGGCTGCCGCCTACCGCCGCGTTGTAAATCCGGAAAGTCATCGGCACACCGATGTTTACCGGCACGCCCAGGCTGCTGGTGAGGTAGCCCTGGTAGTTGATGGTGTCCGGAATGGTCGCAGCGCCGGGCGGTGCATGCATCGAGAGAACGACGAGACCCGATAGAATTGCGGCACGCAACGCCTTGATCATGTTTTTCCCCTTGCGGTGCAGCGCAGAGGTGATGCCGCTGCCCTTCCATTAAGTCACTAGTACGTGGAGGGGTCAATAGCGGTTCGCCATACCCAGCGAGTGGAACTCCAGCGCCGGCGCGGCTCCCAAGCCATAAACGCGGATTCAACCACGAGTCCCGACACTTCAGGGCGTGCGCAAGGAGGGGTGAGGTAACGAACCGCGGTACCCTTTTGCTTCTGACACGAAAGGAAGCCGCTATGAGTGGTTCGCCCCTCACCTTGGAAGAACGTTA
>JBGATH010000064.1:0-16276 GCA_044229235.1 Usitatibacteraceae bacterium | reverse complement strand
TGCGTGGCCTGCGCGTATTGCAGCAGGGCGCCGGCGGCGGCAACCGCCGGCTTGAGCCCTTCGGCACCGAAACCGGCGAGCGAGGCGACCTGAAACTGCTCGCACAGCAGGCGCCGGGCGGAGTCGAATTCGAAATACCAATCCGGCTGCCGGGTGCGCGCCGCCTCGCGGCCAAAGTCCGGCGACCACGATTCGGGGTGGAGGATTTCGGCCGGGCGGATGCGCTCCAGCGTTGCCTGAATCTGCTCGACCGGCACCTCGGTCAGGATGAATTCGCCGCTGGCCAGGTTCAGCCGTGCCAGCCCAGCGGTATTGCGGGAAGTGGTAATCGCCAGCAGCCAGATGTCTTGCTTGTCATCGATCAGCGCCGCGTCGGTCAGCGTGCCGGGCGTGACGATGCGCGACACGGCACGCTCGACCGGCCCCTTGCTCGTCGCCGGGTCGCCGATTTGTTCGCAGATCACCGCCGATTTGCCCGCCTTGACCAGCTTAGCGAGGTAGGGTTCCAGCGAATGGAAGGGTACGCCGGCCATCTTGATCGGCACCCCGGCCGACTGCCCGCGCGTGGTCAGCGTGATGTCCAGCAGGCGCGCCGCCTTGACGGCATCGTCAAAGAACAATTCGTAGAAGTCGCCCATCCGGTACAGCACCAGCGTGTCCGGGTAATCCGCCTTGATGCGCAGGTACTGCTGCATCATCGGCGTGTGGGCGCCGGCGGTATCGGCAGCGGAGGGGCGGGAAGGTTTCACCTGGCAATTTTAGTCGAGACCGCGATGGGTAAATCGTTTGCGTCGCGACGCAGCCGTTTGGCATGCGCCTCCGCCTCCGCCCGCGGCGGCAGCGGGCGGCGCGGAGCGCCGGACAACGACTCATCCCGAGGCGCCTTTGCGTGTTCTTCGCGGCATCAGCCCTGCCACACCCACTTCACCACAACAAAGTACAGCGGAATGCCGACGATGATATTGAAGGGAAACGTGATCACCAGCGACATACCGAAATAGAGTCCCGAGTTGGCTTCCGGGATCGCGTAACGCAGCACGGCCGGCACCACGATATACGATGAACTGGCAGCCAGCACCGCCAGCAGCACGGCGTCGGCCATGGGCAGGTCCAGTGCCCAGGCCAATGCGGTGGCAATGGAGGCGTTGATCAGTGGCGCCACCACCCCGAAGGCCGCCAGGAACAAGCTGCCGCCCTTGAACTCGCGGGAACGAAGGGCGACCAGCAAACCCATTTCGAGCAGAAAGAAGGCGAGGATGCCCTTCTGGATCTGGCCACTGAACGGGTCCAGCACCCGCTTGCCCTCTTCGCCGGTCAGGAAGCCGATGGCGAGGCTGCCGAGCAGCAGCAGATGCGCGCCATCGGTGAAGGCTTCGTGGAGGACCTTGCGTATCGACACGCCGGTCGGGGCGCCGCCGCCGCTGCCGCTCTTGGCGCGGACCACCGATGCCAGCAGCACGGCCATGATGATTGCCGGTGACTCCATGATGACCAGCGCGACCGACATATGCCCGCTGGGTGCCGCGCCGGCGTGCTCCAGAAAGTTCAGTGCGGTAATGAATGTGACCGCGCTGACGGATCCATAGGTGGCGGCGATGGCGGCGGCGTCGAAAGGATTCAACCTGCGGCGCAGCACCAGGAAAGACCAGGCGGGCACGATCAGGGCCATGAGGCAGGCTGCGAGCAGTGCCCAGCCCAGCCCATCGCCTCGGTGAAGCCGCTTTTCGCCATGCTCACGCCGCCCTTGAAACCGATCGACATGAGCAGGTAAAGCGAGAAAAACTTTGCGATGGCCGGGGGAATTTCCAGATTGGAGCGAACCGCGCCGGCGAACAGGCCGAAGAAAAAGAACAGGATGGCGGGGTCGAGCAGGCTCTTGAGGAGGGCGGGGTCCATGGCGGCGGTATCGAATTCTTTGGGGAGGGCTGCAACTGCCGCGCATGTTAGGGTCTGCCAATGATTCGATCCAGTTCATGTATTGAAACGAACCGTTATATTTGCTAAAAGAAAGCCTGTTGCCGGAAATCACTGCCCATGTCCTCGATCAACCTGCATCACCTCCGCTATTTCTGGGTCATTGCCCGCGAGCGCAGTCTCACGCGCGCGGCCGCACGCCTGCATGTGTCGGCATCGGCCATGTCGATCCAGCTCAAGCAACTGGAAGAGCGCCTCGGCCATCAGCTCTTCGAGCGCCGTAACCGGCAGCTGCTGCTCACCGAGGCCGGCCGGCTCGCGCTGGAGTATGCCGAAACCATCTTTCGCGCCGGCGATGAACTGCTGGCGGTGATGAAGGGTGGCGGCAACGTGCATCGCGACGTGCTCAGGGTGGGCGCCGTGGCGACGATGTCGCGCAATTTCCAGGCGCGGCTGCTGGCGCCAATGCTGCAGCAAACCGATGTGGAACTGGTGCTACGTTCCGGCAGCCTGCGCGAACTGCTCGCGCAGCTGGACGCGCACGCGCTGGACCTGCTGCTCTCCAACGTGCCGGTCCCGCGCGATTCGGAATCCAACCGGCACAGCCATTTGCTCGCCGAAATTCCCGTCAGCCTCGTGGGCAAGCCTGGCCGCAAGCGCGGCAAATTCCGCTTCCCCGAGGACCTGGCGCACACACCGGTGTTGTTGCCGAGCGTGGCCAGCAACATGCGTGTGGCATTTGACCTGTTGCTTGACCAGGCCGGGATACGGCCGATCATCCTGGCGGAAGTGGATGACATGGCCATGTTGCGCCTGCTGGCGCGGGAATCTGCCGGGGTCACACTGGTCCCGCCGGTGGTGGTGCGGGACGAATTGCGCAAGCGGGAACTGGTGGAATACTGTCCCGTGCCCGCCATCCAGGAGCGTTTTTACGCGATTACCAAGGGGCGGCGTTTTCCCAATCCGCGGGTGCGTGAACTGCTGGCGCGCGCCGCCACCGCCGTGCAGTAGCGCCCGCCGGTCAGCGGTGCGACTGGATGATCTTCAGCAGGGCGGGAAAAACTTTTGGTGTGGCCGCGATCACGTTGCCGTTGGTCATGAATCCCTCCTCACCCGAAAAATCGGTGATGAGCCCGCCGGCTTCCTTGATCATCAGCCCGCCGGCCGCCACATCCCAGGGCGACAGCCCCATTTCCCAGAAGCCGTCGTAGCGCCCGCAGGCGAGATAGGCCAGGTCCAGCGCCGCCGCACCGGGGCGGCGCACGCCGGACGATTTCTGCGTCACTTCCTTGAACATCGCGACGTAGCGATCGAACTGCGAGAATTCTTTGTACGGAAAACCCGTGCCGATAAGCGAATCCTTCAGCTGCAGTGTCTTGGAAACGCGAATACGGCGGTCATTGAGGAACGCGCCGCCGCCCTTGGAGGCGGTGAACAGGTCATTGCGCGTCGGATCGAAAATCACGCCGTGGCTGACCACACCCTTGACGCTCAGCGCGATCGACACGCAGTACTGCGGGAAGCCATGCAGGAAGTTGGTGGTGCCGTCGAGCGGGTCGATGATCCACTGGTACTCGGACGAGGTTTCGGACAGGCCGGATTCCTCGGCCAGAATGCTATGCTGGGGATACGCATCCTTGAGCACTTCGATGATCGCCTGTTCGGCGGCCCGATCGACTTCGGAGACGAAATCGTTCTGTGACTTTTGCTCGACGGTGAGTTTGTCGAGATCATTGGTGGCCCGGTTGATGAAGGAACCGGCGCGACGCGCGGCCTTGATGGCCGTGTTCAGCATGGGATGCATTGGATTGTCTGTAAAGAGCGAAAGGTAGGCTGCATTTTACTATGAACGTCGCGACGCCGTCCCCGCAACTGCTGAGCCGCGTGCGCGTGGTGATGGTGGCCACCTCCCACCCGGGCAACATTGGCAGCGCGGCGCGGGCGATGAAGACCATGGGCCTGTCGGACCTCGTGCTGGTTGCGCCGCGCACGGCGGCGCCCGCCGGCGACGCCCAGGCGCAGGCGCTGGCCTCGGGCGCGGGTGATCTCCTGGAGCAGGCCCGCGTGTTGTCATCGCTGGATGAGGCCCTGGCCGACATCCGCTTTGCACTGGCATTCACGGCGCGGCGTCGCGAACTCTCGCACGGCATGGCGCCGTTGCGCGATGCGGTGGGCGCGGCCATGCGCGAACTGGTCGCCGATCCCGCCGCTGCCGACAGGGTGGCGCTGGTATTCGGCAACGAAACCTTCGGATTGTCCAACGAAGAAGTCGATCGCTGCCAGATGATTGCCATGATTCCCGCCAATCCCTCGTATTCGTCGTTGAACGTCGCGCAGGCCATTCAACTCGCCGCCTATGAAGTGATGATGGCCGCCGGCGCATTCACCGTGGCCGACGCGCCGCCGCGGCCGGCATCGGCCATCGGCGAGGTCGAAGGCTTTTTGCAGCATCTCGAGGCGGCAGCGGTGGCGGCGGATTTTCTGGACCCCGCCGAACCCAAGCGCTTCATGACGCGCATGCGTCGCCTGTTCATGCGCGCGCGGCTGGAGCCGGAGGAAGTGGCCATCCTGCGCGGCGTGCTGGCTGCGCTCATGAAAGCAAAGCGCTAGCGCTCCAGGCCGCGGAAACCCTGCGCCATGCAGGGATATAGCAGGCTTGAATCCTGCCTGAGCCGATCCCATCTTCGTCGTATCCGCATTGCGCGTTGTGGCGATACGGGCTACGCTCCAACCTGTTTTCCGCGCCTGTTTGCGCGGCACTTTGCTGGTTCACCAACAACTCCGGTTACCGATCCATGTTTTCCCGACTGCGCGAAGATATTCAAAGCGTTTACGCACGCGACCCTGCCGCCCGCAACTGGTGGGAGGTGCTGACGTGTTACCCGGGGATGCATGCCATCTGGTGGCATCGCTGGGTGGCGGGGCCGTTGTGGCGCGTCGGACTGAAGTGGTTGGGGCGCCTCATGTCCAATGTGGCGCGCTGGATGACGGGCGTGGAAATCCATCCGGGGGCGACCATCGGCCGGCGATTTTTCATCGACCATGGCATGGGCATCGTCATCGGCGAGACTGCGCGTATCGGCGACGACTGCACGCTTTATCACGGTGTCACCCTCGGCGGCGTGTCGTGGAACAAGGGCAAGCGCCACCCGACGCTCGGCGACGGCGTCACGGTGGGGGCTGGAGCCAAGATCCTCGGCCCGTTCCTGGTCGGCACGGGTGCCAAGATCGGTTCCAATTCGGTGGTGGTAAAGGAAGTGCCTGCTGGTGCCACCGTGGTGGGTATTCCCGCGCGCGTGGTGGAAGGGCTGGAACAGGGTGATGCCAGCCATGCGTTTTCGGCGTACGCCGTGACCACCAACGAGAACGATCCGCTCAATGCCATCCTGAAAACCCTCGCGGGACGCTCCGACCTGGCCGAGGCGCGGACCGCGCAGTTGCTGAAGCGACTGGAGGAACTCGAGTCCCGGCTTGCCGCCGGTGAGGCGCCGACGCCACAAATCAAACGAGCCAGCAACGGCTGAGGCAGACCATCAAACTCCAGCATTGGCGCGCAGTTCCAGGCATTTTTGGCCGGGAAGCCGCGCCAATGCTGGAGTTTGGCAAATCGGCAGACGTCTTGAGATCGATGCCTCATACCCCAGATATAGACCAGATAGTTGATTAAACCACTCGGGTTTACTATACTTGAGTCCTTTAGTCGGGTTTAACTCGCGCCGGTTGGCGCTACCCATGTTTTTTCGAGGGTAACAGGATGAGACTGACCACCAAAGGCCGCTTCGCCGTCACCGCCATGCTGGATTTGGCCATGCACTCGGGCAAAGGTCCGGTCGCGCTGGCCAGCATCAGCGAGCGCCAGAAAATTTCGCTCTCCTACCTGGAGCAACTGTTCGGCAAGCTGCGACGCGGCACCCTGGTCGAAAGCGTGCGCGGCCCGGGCGGAGGCTATAACCTGGCGCGGCCCACGCACCTGCTGACAGTGGCCGACATCATCGTCGCCGTGGAAGAACCGATCGATTCGCGCCAATGCGAGGGCCGGGAAAACTGTGCAGGTGACCGCCGCTGCATGACCCACGACCTTTGGGAAAGCCTCAACGATACGGTCATCAATTATCTTTCCGGTGTTTCGCTTGCGGATCTGTTGGAAAAACAGCGCACCGATGCCGCTACCGGCGGCACCGCCGTGGTGAAAGTCCGCGCCCGCGGCGACGCGCCCGCTACCAATTTGGCTGTTTGAACCATCGCTTCCATGAAAACCCCCATCTATCTCGATTACTCCGCCACCACGCCGGTTGACCCGCGCGTGGCGCAGAAAATGATCCCCTTCCTGACCGAGTCGTTCGGCAATCCGGCTTCACGCAGCCACAGCTTTGGCTGGACTGCCGAAGAGGCCGTCGAAAACGCCCGCGAGGAAGTGGCGAAGCTGGTGAACTGTGATGCCAAGGAAATTGTCTGGACCTCGGGTGCCACCGAATCCATCAACCTTGCCCTGAAGGGTGCGGCCCACTTTTACAAGACCAAGGGCAAGCACATCATCACCGTCAAGACCGAGCACAAGGCCACGCTCGACACTGTGCGCGAGCTGGAACGCCAGGGGTTCGATGCGACCTATCTCGATGTCAAGGATGACGGCCTCATCGACATGGCGGCATTCAAGGCCGCGCTGCGGCCGGATACGATCCTCGTTTCGGTCATGTTCGTGAACAATGAAATCGGCGTCATCCAGCCGATTGCCGAAATCGGCGACATCTGCCGCGAGAAGGGCATCATCTTTCACGTCGATGCCGCACAGGCCACCGGCAAGGTCGTGATCGACCTGCAGGCACTCAAAGTCGACCTAATGAGTTTCTCGGCGCACAAGACCTACGGGCCAAAAGGCATGGGTGCGCTGTTCGTGCGCCGCAAGCCGCGCATTCGCCTCGAAGCGCAGATGCACGGCGGCGGTCATGAGCGCGGATTCCGCTCAGGCACGCTGGCCACGCACCAGATCGTCGGCATGGGCGAGGCTTTCCGCATCGCGCGTGTTGAAATGGCTGCCGAAAACGAACGCATCCGCATGCTGCGCGACAAGCTCCTGGCCGGCATCAAGGACATGGAAGAGGTGTACGTCAACGGCGACCTTGATCATCGCGTGCCGCACAACCTGAACGTCAGCTTCAATTTCGTCGAGGGCGAATCGCTGATCATGGGCATCAAGGAACTGGCCGTCTCGTCGGGTTCGGCCTGCACCTCGGCATCGCTCGAGCCCTCGTACGTGCTGCGCGCGCTGGGTCGCAATGACGAGTTGGCGCACAGCTCGATTCGCTTCACCATCGGCCGCTTCACCACCGAGGAAGACATCGATTTCGCCATCAAGCTGCTGAAGGAACGCATCCAGAAACTGCGCGACATGTCGCCGCTGTGGGAGATGTACAAGGACGGCGTGGATATTTCCAAGGTGCAGTGGGCGGCACACTGAGCCGGTAACCTGCCGCCCCAGACGATTATTGAAGGAACGAAAATGGCATACAGCACCAAAGTTATCGATCACTACGAAAATCCGCGCAACGTCGGCTCGTTCGGCAAGGACGAGGAAGGCGTGGCCACCGGCATGGTCGGCGCGCCGGCCTGCGGCGACGTCATGAAGCTGCAGATCAAGGTCGGCCCCGATGGCGTCATCCAGGACGCGAAATTCAAGACCTATGGCTGTGGTTCGGCCATCGCTTCCTCGTCGCTGGTGACCGAGTGGGTCAAGGGCAAGTCGATCGACGAGGCCGGGCAGATCAAGAACACGCAGATTGCGGAAGAGCTGGCGTTGCCGCCGGTGAAGATCCATTGCTCGATCCTGGCTGAGGACGCCATCAAGGCGGCGATTGCCGATTACAAGGCAAAGCACGGCGGCGCCGAAAAAAAAGCAGCAGACTGAGACTTCGCGGAGAAGAAAAATGGCAATTACCCTGACCGATCGCGCTGCACAGCACGTGCAGAACTACATTGCCAAGCGCGGCAAGGGCCTGGGCGTGCGTTTCGGCGTGCGCACCACCGGCTGCTCCGGCATGGCCTACAAGCTGGAATTCGTTGACGCGGTAAGCGACGAAGACCAGGCATTTGAGAGCCACGGCGTGAAAGTATTTGTCGACCCGAAGAGCCTGGCCTACATTGATGGCACCGAGCTGGACTTTGTGCGCGAAGGCCTCAACGAAGGCTTCAAGTTCAACAATCCGAACGAGAAAGACCGCTGCGGCTGCGGCGAGTCCTTCAACATCTAGCGCCCGATCCGCACCGGTCGCCGTCGCTGCCGCGAGGCAATGCAAGGTCGTCAAAATAACAGCGAGGGGCGGGAAACCGCCCCTTCCCACGAATGCAGATCGATTTTTCAAAGAACCACTTTGAGCTGTTTCAGTTGCCGGTTGCATTCGAGCTCGACCTGCGCGCGCTGGAAGGTGCCTATCGCGAGCTGCAACGCGAGGTGCACCCGGATCGCTACGTGAATGCGTCCTCCGCCGAGCAGCGCCTGGCCGCGCAATGGGCGACCCAGGCGAACGAGGCGTACCGCACGCTGAAAACGCCGCTCAACCGTGGCCGCTATATCCTGAAAATTCACGGCATCGACACCGAGGAAGAATCCAACACGGCCATGCCGCTTGCCTTTCTGATGCAGCAGATGGAATGGCGCGAAGCCGTGGTGGATGCAAAGGCGCGCAAGGATGAGCCGGCACTCGAGCTTTTGTCCCGACAGAAGCGCGACGCGGAAACGGCGCTAATATCGCAGCTCGAAAGGCAGCTGGCCGATGCCGCGCAACGACCGGACGCGCGTGAGACCGTTCGCAAGCTGCGCTTCCTGGAAAAGCTGGGCGAGGAAATCGATATCGCCAGCGAATCAATCAACGGTTAGGTTTCGATGGCACTCCTGCAAATCGCCGAGCCTGGCGAATCCTCCGCGCCGCACCAGCACCGCATCGCTGTCGGCATCGACCTTGGCACCACCAATTCGCTGGTCGCTGCGGTTCGCAGCGGCACCGCCGAAGTGTTGCGCGACGCGCACAATCAGCCCTTGCTGCCGTCGGTGGTGCGCTACTTTGCCGACGGCCGCATCGTGGTTGGTCGCGATGCCCGCGAATCGCAGGCCGAAGACCCGGCAAACACCATCGTATCGGTGAAGAGATTCATGGGCCGCGGCATTGCCGACGTCGCGTGCTATGGCGTGCTGCCCTATCAATTCGAAGATTCGCCCGGCATGGTGCGGCTGCGCACGGTGGCGGGTATCAAGTCGCCGGTGGATATTTCGGCCGAAGTGCTGAAGGTGCTGCGCGCGCAAGCGGAAGAGGCGTTGCTGGGCAACGACGGCGGCGAGCTGGTCGGCGCAGTGATCACCGTCCCGGCCTACTTTGATGATGCGCAACGCCAGGCCACCAAGGACGCCGCCACGCTCGCCGGCCTGAATGTCTTGCGGCTGCTGAACGAGCCAACCGCGGCCGCGATTGCGTATGGGCTCGATAACGGCAGCGAGGGCACCTTTGCCGTGTTCGATCTCGGCGGTGGCACGTTCGATATTTCGATCCTGCGGCTGACGCGCGGCGTGTTCGAAGTGCTCGCCACCAACGGCGACTCGGCGCTGGGCGGCGACGACTTCGACCAGGCCATCGCCGCGCACTGGCGGCACACCCACAGCATGGCCTCCGCTGACCAGAAGGATATGCGTCGCCTGCTGATGCGGGCGCGCGCCGTCAAGGAGCAGCTCACCACGGCGGACCATGCCGAAACCGAACTGGCGCTGTCGTACGGCCAGTCGGTGAAGCTGCGTTTGACGCGTGAAGAATTTCACCAGATGACCGACGGCCTGGTGCAGCGCACCCTGGCGCCGGTGAAAAAAGCCCTGCGCGATGCCAAGCTTGGTGTCGATGACATCGATGGCGTGGTCATGGTTGGCGGCGCCACGCGCATGCCGCATGTGCAGGCCGCGATCGCCAGGCTGTTCGGCAAGGCGCCGCTGAACAATCTCGACCCGGACAAGGTGGTGGCGCTGGGCGCCGCCATCCAGGCCAATGTGCTCGCCGGCAACCGCAGCGGCGAAGACATGTTGCTGCTGGACGTGATCCCGCTCTCGCTGGGGCTCGAAACCATGGGTGGCCTGGTGGAAAAGGTGATCCCGCGCAACGCCACCATTCCGGTGGCGCGCGCGCAGGAGTTCACCACCTTCAAGGATGGCCAAACCGCCATGGCGATTCATGTGGTGCAGGGCGAGCGCGAACTGGTGAAGGATTGCCGCTCGCTGGCGCGCTTTGAGTTGCGCGGCATCCCGCCGATGGTGGCCGGGGCCGCGCGCATCCAGGTTGTGTTCCAGGTCGATGCCGACGGTCTGCTGGACGTGACTGCGCGCGAAACCACCAGTGGTGCCGTGACGCACATCGAGGTGAAACCGTCCTACGGCCTGACCGATCAGGAAATTGCCGAAATGCTCAAGGCCGGTTTCAAACATGCGCAGGAAGACGTTGATGCGCGCGCGCTGGCCGAACAGCGGGTGGAGGGGCTGCGCACCATCGAAGCGGTGACGGCGGCGCTGGCCAAGGATGGCGACGCCATGCTCACGCCGGAGGATCGCGCGCGAATTGAAACGGCGATTACTGCATTGCGCAGCACAATGCAGGGCAGCGATCACCGCGCCGTGAAAGCGGCGATCGATGCGCTGGCCAAAACCACCGAAGATTTTGCAGCACGCCGCATGGACCGCAGCATCGCCGACGCGCTGCGCGGCAAGAAACTCGACGAAGTGAAAGTGTCATGACGCAACTGAAAGTATTGCCCCACGAAAAACTGTGCCCGAACGGCATGGAGTTCGATGCGCCAGAAGGCCAGACCATCTGTGACGCGCTGTTGAAGCACGGCATTGCGATTGAACATGCCTGCGAACAGTCGTGCGCCTGCACCACTTGCCATGTGGTCATCAAGCAGGGTCTCGATTCGCTCGATGAAGCCGAGGAGAAGGAAGAGGACATGCTCGACATGGCCTGGGGCCTCACCCCCCAGTCACGCCTGTCGTGCCAAGCCAAGGTGCGCGATGAGCCACTGGTCATCGAGATCCCGAAGTACACCATCAATCACGCTCGCGAAAACCACTGAGCAGGTGAATCATGAAATGGACCGATAGCCTCGAAATCGCCATCCAGCTCGCCGACGCGCACCCGGACGTCGACCCGAAGACCATCCGCTTCACTGATCTGCGTGAATGGGTGATTGCGCTGCCGGAGTTTGACGACGCGCCGGAGCGCTCAGGTGAGAAGATTCTGGAGGCGATTCAGATGGCGTGGATTGACGAGGCCTCCTGAACGCGGTTCGTAGTCGAAGCGGAGGCACCGCACAAAAAATTAGGGGTGATCTTTCGATCACCCCTCAAGGCGCACTCTCGAACACTCGTGGAGGAGAACCTTTACTTTCGGGGACCTATCCGATCGCAAAGCGCCCAGGGAGGAGGGGCGATCCACAAGCATTCGAGGCTATATGAGCAACCTGCGTGCCAATTTTGGCTTTTTCAGTTAAATCAGAGGCTTGCGCAAATGCGCGCAGACCTTGGCGCGGCGGTTGTAAAGATTTTTTGTCGCCACCTGGCGACAGCATGGGCGCAATTTGTTAACCCCCTGTTTTTATTGAACTAATGCTGTCTCAAATCAGCGACGCGCGAATGTTCATCCGCGCCCATTCGCGGCCAAACTTCCACCCGCTCACGCAGAAGTCGATTTGAAGTGTGCTGCTTCAATGCCGTGGCGTTGCAGCAGCTTGTAGAACTCGGTGCGATTGCGTTTGGCGAGCTTGGCCGCCTGGGTGACGCTACCCTGCGTGAGCTTCAGCAGGCGCGTGAGGTAATCGTATTCAAATCGCCGCCTGGCCTCTTCGAAGGAATCGATGCGCTGCATTTCCAGTTGCATGGCGTGCTCGACAACCTTGGTCGAAACGATCCCGCCGCCGCTTAGCGCCACCACCTGTTCGGCCACGTTGTAAAGCTGGCGGATGTTGCCGGGCCAGGGCGCGGCGATGAGCATTTCCATGGCGTCGGGCGAGAAGGCATTCACCTCTTTCTGGTATTGCTCGGAGAGGCGCTTGAGGAAGTGCGCCAGCAACAGCGGAATGTCTTCGCGGCGTTCGCGCAACGCCGGCAATTTCAGCGTGACCACGTTGAGGCGGTAATACAAATCTTCCCGAAAAGTGCCGTCGGCTTTGGCCTGGTTGAGGTCGCGGTGGCTGGCGGAGATCACGCGCACGTCGATGGGGATGTTCTTGGTCGAGCCCACCGGACGAATCTCGCGCGCTTCGAGTGCGCGCAGCAGTTTCACCTGCAGCGCGACCGGCATGTCGCCGATTTCGTCGAGCAGCAGCGTGCCGGTATCGGCTTCGATGAACAGGCCCGGGTGATCGCTGGTCGCGCCGGTAAAGGCGCCTTTCTTGTGGCCGAACAACTCGGATTCGAGCAGCGTTTCGGGAATGGCGCCGCAGTTGATGGCGACGAAAGGCTTGTCGTGACGGCGGCTGGCATTGTGCAGGGCGCGTGCCAGCAGCTCCTTGCCGGTGCCGCTCTCGCCCTGGATGAGGATGCTCGCCTCACCCTGCGCCACGCGCTCGGTGCGCAACAGCAGGTCTTCCATCAGCGGGCTCTTGGTGATGATTTCCTCGCGCCAGCTCTGGTCGAACTTGCTGCCGCCGCCAGCCTTCCCGGCGTTGCCGTGCAGCGTGAGCGCGCGGTGGACCTGCGCCAGCAATTCGTTGGCGTCGTAGGGTTTGGTCAGGTAGCCGAATACGCCTTCGCGGGTGGCGGCCACAGCATCGGGTATGGTGCCGTGCGCAGTGAGGATGATGACCGGCAGGCCGGTATGGCGGCGTTCGATTTCATGGAACAGCGCCATGCCGTCGAGGCCGGCCATGCGCAAATCGGTGACCACCAGGTCCGGCCGCTCGGCGGCAGCCATCGACAGCGCCTGTTCGCCGCTGGTGGCGGTCATCACCTGGTAGCCGCTGGCCTTGAGGCGCAGCGACAGCAGCTTGAGGATGTCGGCGTCGTCGTCGACCAGCAGCAAATTTCCCTTTGTGGCTAATGCGGATGTGGCAAGTGTTGCGTTCATTTCGGCTCCGTACGGCGATTCACACTGCGATCGATGGATTTGAGAGCCAGCAGCTTCGCTTCCAGTTCTTCCACCTTGGCGCGCAGCGCGCGGGTTTCGGCCTCGCGGGTGTCCTCCCGCCGCGCCTGGCCGGCTTTTGCCTGCAATTCCCGTACCTGATCGCGCAATTTGCGACGTTCGGCTGCCGCCGCGTGCAAAATTGTTGCCAGACCGCGCAGTTCCGTGTCCGCGGCCGGGGCGCCGCCCACGATCGGCTCCAGCGTGGCGAGAAGTTCCCCATCGTCGGCTGCCGACGGCGGCACCGCCAAGGTCAGCGCAATTGCCAGTTTGACGCGTGCAAAGTCGCTGCGTTCACGGGCGGCGATGGCGCGCAACGACTCGCGGTCGGCGGCGGCTTCGCGCGCTTCCAGTTTGCGGAATTTGTAAGCGAAGGCGAGCAGTTGTTCGGCCTCCGAGGGCGGGGCGGGCTGGATCACCAGCCGCGTTTCGGGGACGGGGGTGCTGGTTTTTGCCGGCAAGGTGCATGCCCCGACCAGGCAGAGCATACCGGCCAGCATGCCGTTGGCCATCGTGAGTTGAATCTTCATGCCGCGCTTGCCTTGGGAAGAATGACGCGAAAATGCGCGCCTTCGCCGGCCAGCGCCTTCACCGAGCCGTGATGCATTTCCACGTAGTCGCGCACGATGGCCAGGCCCAGGCCCGTGCCTTTGGCGCCCGGGTGGCTGGCGTTCTTGCCACGGTAAAAAGGATCGAACACGCGCTCGCGGTCCTCGTCGGGGATGCCGGGACCGTTGTCGATGACCTCGATGACGGCGTTGTCCTTATAGCGGCCCAGGCGGATGACGATGGTGCCGCCGACCGGCGAATACTTGATGGCGTTCGACAGCAGGTTGTCGACCACCACGCGCAGTTTCTCGGCATCGCCCTGAAACGAAGTTTTTTCGCATTCGCGTTCAACGGTAAGGGACTTGGCGACGATGGCGATCTTTTGCATGTCGACTACCCGGTCGATCAGGTCCTTGAGCTGCAGCGGCCGGGTTTCCAGCGCCACCTTTCGATCGAGCTTGTCGGCGGATTGCGTCTGCGAATAGGTCAGCAGGTCCTGGATGAGTTTTTCCAGGGTCAGTGAATTCTGCTTGAGGATGCGCGCCACCTCGCGCTGCTCATCATTGAGCTTGCCGAGCACGCCGTCGCTGAGCAGGTCCGAGCCTTCGCGCAGCGCGGTGAGAGGCGTTTTCAGTTCATGCGAGACGTGCTGGAAAAACCGCGTCTTCTGGTCTTCCAGCGAAATCAGTCGTTGCCGCAACCAGTCGAGTTGCTTGCCGAGCATTTCGATATCGTGCGGTCCGGCCACCACGATGCGTTGCGCGAGCTTGCCTTCACCGAGGCGGCTAATGGCGGCGCCCAGGTCACGGATCGGCCGCGCCAGCAGATAGGTGAAGCCGGCGATCAACAGCAGCGCAGACGGCACCATGGCCAGCAACTGCCAGAACACCTGGTTGCGTGACTTGGCCGCCGAGGTTCGCAGCCCGGCAACTTCCTGGTCGATCAGCTGGTTGGCAAGGGCGCTCAGCGACTGCGTTTCCTGCGACAGCACCGCGAAATCGCGTTCGAGCTGGCGGGCCAGGTCTGCCGACGCGCCGCGCGAGCCTAGCGCCGCAAACGACGCCGCCTCGCGCGCCTGAATCGCTTCGGCGGCAGTGCGCATTTCCGGTGTCAGCGGCAGGTTGATGAATTCCGCAAGCGACTTGAGGAAACTCTCACGCGACTGCTTGTAGGTCTCGATGAGGTCGCGGTCCCCCGACACGGCGTAGAAGCGCGCCGAGCGTTCCATGGCGAGGGTTACGGTGGCCAGCTGACGCGCGCTCTGCGTGGCGCTGGTGGCGTTCTGCACCGCGCGCTGGCTCTGGGCAGAGAGGCGTTCGATGGATAGCGCATTGGAGACCAGTCCGGCAATCAGCGGCAGCGCAACAATGGTGAACCCCACCAGCAGCAGCGCGAGGAACGAGCGCGGGTAGCGGAGTTCCATCAGGGACTTGTCGGTGGACATCAGGCGGAAGCGATCAAGGTTTTGGCTGGTGAATGCTGCGTGGTCCGCGGCGGGGCGGGCAGGCGTTGAAGGTTGAGGCAGAGCAAGCGAGGTGCCATTTCCCCGCGGAAATGCCCCGGGCGCCCACTATAGCAATGATAAAATCTGCGGACACTTTTCGCTGGAGCCGCAAATGGCCATGTACGAATCCGACATCACCGTCTTCCTGCGCGATCTCATGGACAAGAATCCCGAGTTGAAGGCCTTGCAGCAGAAGAACCGCGCCACGCTTTGGGACAAGAAAATAAACCTGGACGAAGTGCAGCGCCAGCAGGAGTCCGAGGCACCGAAGGCACCCTATGCCTATTTTCCGCTGCCCAAGGCGCCGAAGCCGTAATCAGGCCACCAGAAACTGCCAGCCGCGCGAAACAAAAACTCCAGCATTGGCGGGCATTCCAGGGCGAAAATGGCTGGAAAGCCCCGCCAATGCTGGAGTTTTGGCTTTTTGCGCTAGGCAAACAGCGCCAGAATTCCGGCCAGGCCGACATGATTGAGCGCCACCGAGGCCTGCGCCTGCACCACCGGCTTGGCGTGATAGGCCACGGATAATCCGGCTTCGGCCAGCATCAGCAGGTCATTGGCGCCATCGCCCACGGCGATGCACTGCTCGCGCACCAGTCCCAGCGTTGATCGCGTGTCGCGCAGATGTCGCGCTTTGGCGCTGGCATCGCATAACTCGCCAAGCACTTTGCCGCTCAGTTTGCCGTCGATGATTTCCAGCGTATTGGAATAGGCGTGGTCGAGGCCCAGTTGTGACTGGAGCCGCTCGGTGAAGTACGTGAAGCCACCAGAGACCAGCAGCAGGCGGACGCCGATTTTCTTCGCGGCGCTGATCAGTTCGGTGGCGCCGGGCGACAAACGCAGGCGTTCTTCAAACACCTGTGCCAGCGTCGATGCCGGCAAGCCTTCCAGCGCCGCCACGCGCCGACGCAGGCTTTCCGGCCAATCGATCTCGCCGCGCATGGCCGCAGCCGTGACCGCGGCGACCTCGGCCTTGCGGCCGGCGAAGTCGGCGATTTCGTCGATGCATTCGATGGTGATGAGCGTCGAGTCCATGTCCATCGCCAACAGGCCCATGTCGGCAAACCTGCGTCCGGATGCAACGAATGCAAAATCGAGGGCGGCGCTCTCGCAAAACGTGCGGACGGCGTCGCGTGCCGCCGCGCGCGCGTCCGGCAGGCGG